>NZ_LLZI01000224.1 GCF_001509485.1 Streptomyces sp. NRRL F-4489 | reverse complement strand
GGTGCGGCGGGGCCTTCGGCTCAGGGGCCGGCCGGGCCGGGCCGGCCGAGGGGCCGGGCGGAGTGCCCGGCGGGTCGGTCCGTTACGCCGCCTTGCTCAGGCGCGGCAGGCGGCGTGCGGCGGCGGCCTTGCGGGTCGCGTAGAGGGTGATGGCGGCGGCGCCGGTCATGGCGGCGAGGCCCAGCAGGACGGTGCCGGGCCAGCCGGCCGCGTGGAAGGCGGCCGCGCCGAGCGCGCCGCCCAGGCTGCTGCCGATGTAGTACGCGCACTGGTACAGCGCGGACGCCTGGGCGCGGGCCGTCTTCGCGGTGCGGCTGACCGAGGACGAGGCGACCGCGTGGCCCGCGAAGAAGCCCGCGGTGATCAGGACCAGGCCCGCCAGCACCGCGGCCACCGAATCGGCCAGGGTGAGCAGGAGGCCGGCGGCGGTGGTGCCCACGGCCAGGTAGAGCGCGCCGCGCCGGCCGGTGCGGGCCACCAGCTTCCCGGCGGCGGCCGAGGAGACCGTACCGACCAGGTAGATGACGAAGATCGAGCCGACGATGCCCTGCGGGAGGTTGAACGGCGCGGCCACCAGGCGGTAGCCGATCACCGTGTACACCGCGCCGAAGACCGTCATGAACAGCGCGCCGATCGCGTACAGCCGGCGCAGCAGCGGGTCGGCGAGGTGGCCGCCGAGCGTACGGGCCAGTGCCCGCGGACCGGCCGGCCGGGGGGAGAAGTGCCGGGGCCGGGGCACCAGCAGCCGGAACACCACCGCGCACACCACGGCCATGACACCCACCGCGCCGAGCGCCGCCCGCCAGCCCCACGCCTGGGACACCCAGCCGGTGACGATCCGGCCGGACATCCCGCCGATGCTGTTGCCGGCCACGAACAGGCCGATCGCCGCCACCAGCGCCTTGGCGCGGACCTCCTCGGCCAGGAACGCCATCGCCGACGCCGGCAGCCCGGCCAGCGCCACGCCCTGGACGGCGCGCAGCGCGATCAGCGTCCCCAGGGACGGCGCGAACGGCACCAGCAGCGCGATCACCGCGGCGACGGTGAGGGACGCGGTCATCAGGGTGCGGCGGCCGAAGCGTTCGGAGAGCGCGCTCAGCGGGATGACGCCGAGGGCCAGTCCGAAGGTCGCCGCGGAGACCGTCCAACTCGCCTGGTCCGGCGCGACGTTGAGGTCGGCGGAGAGCGCGGGCAGCAGGGCCTGGGTGGAGTAGAGGAGGGCGAAGGTGGCCACTCCGGCGGCGAAGAGGGCGAAGCTCATCCGGCGGTAACCGGGGCCGCCCGGCCGCAGCTTGTCCGCCTCGGGGTCGTGCTCCGGGGCGTGCCGCCCGGCGGCGGGGGCATCGGCGGGAGCGGCGGGAGAGGGGTCGGTGGAGGACTGGGTGGAGGCGGCCGCACGGTCGGTGACGGACGCCCCGGTATCAGCGGGAGGCATGGTTCGACGGTAGGGCGACCCGGCTCATGCGTCCAATGCATCAAAACGCGATAATGGATGCTGTGGTGAATGAGCGCAGGTCAGGGGAGTCGCTGTTGCACGGTGGTAAGAGGAAAGACATGTCCGGCGGCCGGGCTGCCCCCGGGGCCTCGTCCGCCGCGGTCCCGTCTGTCGCCGCCGGTCCGTCCGCCGCGGCCCCGCCCCCCGCCGGGCCGGAGTGCGCGGAGCTGGGGCCCGGGTCCTGGGCGCTGACCCTCGCCCCGCGCCTGGCCCAGTTCGCCGCGGTCGCCCGGCACGAGCACGTCACCCGGGCCGCGCACGAGCTGGGGATGCCGCAGCCGACCCTGAGCCGCGCCCTGGTGCGGCTGGAGGACGACCTCGGGGTGGCGCTGTTCGCCCGGCACGGCCGTACGCTCTCCCTCACCCCCGCCGGGCGCGCCTTCCGCACCGCCGCCGAACGCGCCCTGGCCGACCTGGAACGCGCCACCGACGCGGTCCGCGCGGACGCCGACCCGGCCGCCGGCAAGGTCGCCTTCGGCTTTCTGCACACCCTCGGCCCGGAGACCGTCCCCGGCCTGCTCCGCACCTTCCGCGCCGACCACCCCGGCGTCCGCTTCCAGCTCGTCCAGAACTACGGCGAGGCGATGATCGAACGCCTCCGGGCCGGCGACCTCGACCTCTGCCTGACCTCGCCGGTGCCGGACTACCCGGACCTGGTCGCCCGCCGCCTCGACGAGCAGAAGCTGCGGCTGGTCGTCCCGGACGACCACCGGCTGGCCGGCCGCAAGCGGATCCGGCTCGCGGAGGCGGCCGGGGAACTCTTCGTCACCCTCGAACCGGGCTACGGCCTGCGCCGGATCACCGACGCGCTGTGCGCCGAGGCCGGGTTCACGCCGCGGGTGGCGTTCGAGGGGGAGGAGGCCGAGACGCTGCGCGGACTGGTCGCCGCGGGGCTGGGCGTGGCCCTGCTGCCGCCGCCCATTTTTCCCCGCCCGGGCGTCACCGAACTCACCGTCACCGCGCCCCGCGCCGTCCGCGAGATCGGCGTCGCCTGGCTCGGCGGCCGGGTGGACACCCCACCGGTGGCCGCCTTCAAGAAGTTCCTGCTGAGCCGGCGGGGGGAGTTGTTGTCGTGAGGGGGGTGCCGTCCTCCAACAGGCTTGCGGGCTGCTTGGGTTGACCCCCGCCGTCCCCCTCAATGCCGCAGCGACGCCCCGAACCCCGATGCCAGCGGCATGCGGAGGCCCAACGGCGGGGGTGCGGCCAGGGCGTCCGTGAGGGGGCGGGCGTAGGAGTGGGTGAAGAGGGCGCCGAGGAGGAAGTCGGTGGCCAGGGCGTGGACCTCGGCGCGGTGCTGGTGCAGGGAGTGGCCGTCGGAGTGGACCTCGAAGCGGCAGGTGTCGCGGTTGATCTTCTTGGCGCGCTGGGCGTAGCGGTAGGAGAAGTCGGGGTCGACGCGTTCGTCGTTGGTGCCGTGGACGATCAGGACCTGACGGCCGATCAGTTGCTTTACGGGGTCGGGGGCGATGCCGGGCTGGCGGGGGTCGGGGAGCCAGGGGGCGAGGGCCAGGACGGCGTGGACGGCCGGGTGGCCGGCGGCGTGCAGGGCGGCGCGGGCGCCGCGGCCGGTGCCGACCAGGGCCACCGGCACGTCGCCGTAGCGCCGGACGACCTCGTCCACCGCCCAGGCGGCGTCCTGCGCGGGGTGCGCGGCGGCGCCGTTCCAGCCGCGGCAGCGGTAGTGGACGACGTGCGCGGCCAGTCCCTCGGCGCGGCCGGCCCGGGCCAGCCGGGCGGCCAGCGGGCGGACCGCCAGCGCCGGCACCGGCGACGGGCGCCGCAGGCCGGTCGGTCCGCAGCCGGGGAGGAGGACGGCGACGGCGTTCACCGTCCGGTCCGTGCCGCTCGCTCCCAGGGGCTTTCCCAGCCGGGCCTCGCGCACCGGCAGTGCTTGCTGAGCCATGCGAGAACGATGGCAGAACGCGGCGCGCTGTCCACCCCGCGTACGGGTCACTGTTGCGTATCGTTCGATGAGCTCTACGCGCGTAGGGGCTAGAGTGCGGCAATGACGAGCGAGACCAGTACCCTGCCGACCGCAGAACAGATCCGCCGCGCCCCCAAGGTGCTGCTCCACGACCACCTCGACGGCGGGCTGCGCCCCGGCACCGTCGTCGACCTGGCCCGCGAGAACGGCTACGCCTCCCTCCCGGAGACCGACCCCGAGAAGCTCGGGGTGTGGTTCCGCGAGGCCGCCGACTCCGGCTCCCTGGAACGCTATCTGGAGACCTTCGCGCACACCTGCGCCGTCATGCAGACCCGGGACGCGCTCTTCCGGGTCGCCGCCGAGTGCGCCGAGGACCTGGCCGCCGACGGTGTCGTCTACGCCGAGGTGCGCTACGCCCCCGAACAGCACCTGGAGGCCGGGCTCAGCCTCGAAGAGGTCGTCGAGGCCGTCAACGAGGGCTTCCGGGAGGGCGAGCGCCGGGCCCGCGAGGCCGGCCACCGCATCCGCGTCGGCGCGCTGCTGACCGCGATGCGGCACGCCGCCCGCGCCCTGGAGATCGCCGAACTCGCCAACCGCTACCGGGACTCCGGGGTGGTCGGCTTCGACATCGCCGGCGCCGAGGCCGGCTACCCGCCCACCCGCCACCTCGACGCGTTCGAGTACCTCAAGCGGGAGAACAACCACTTCACCATCCACGCCGGTGAAGCCTTCGGGCTGCCGTCCATCTGGCAGGCGCTCCAGTGGTGCGGCGCCGACCGGCTCGGCCACGGCGTACGGATCATCGACGACATCGAGGTCGCCGACGACGGTTCCGTCACCCTCGGCCGGCTCGCCTCGTACGTCCGCGACAAGCGCATCCCCCTGGAGCTGTGCCCCACCTCCAATCTCCAGACCGGCGCCGCCGCCTCCTACGCCGAGCACCCCATCGGGCTGCTGCGCCGGCTGCGGTTCCGCTGCACGGTCAACACCGACAACCGCCTCATGAGCGGTACGAACATGTCGCGGGAATTCGAGCACCTGGTCAAGACATTTCGCTACACGCTCGACGACATGCAGTGGTTCACGGTCAATGGTATGAAGTCAGCTTTCCTTCCTTTCGATGAACGTCTGGCCATGATCAACGACGTCATCAAGCCCGGATACGCGGAATTGCGCTCCGAATGGCTTTTCCGGGAGAGCGCCGCGACTCCCGCTCCCAGCAGGTCATCTGACGCTGAGTGAGCGGCCTGCGGGGCTGCTAGCGCAACGGCCGGTGGGTTGTCCACCGGCCGCTTTTCCGCGCGCCCGGAGTGTTTGCGGCGGCGGTGGCGGAATCACTAGGTTTCCTAGCCGGCCCAGCCCCCATCACGAGGACGTACATTCCATGAAGCAGGGAACTGCCAAGACTCTTGGTGCCGTCGCGCTCGGCGCCGCCATCGCCGCCACCGCCGCGGGCACCGCCTCCGCCGCTCCGGCGGGCAACCAGATCGACACCAGCGGTGTGCTGCACAGCCTGCCCGTGAAGGACGCGACCAAGACGCTCGCCGGGGCGACCAACACCAAGGGCGGCGACGGCAACGACGTCAAGACGAAGCTGACCTCCAAGGGCAACAAGCTGCTCGGCGGCCTGCCCGCCGGCATGGTCACCAAGAACCTCCCCCTCGGCGGCTGATCGGCCCCACTCCGTCCCCTCGGGGGACGTCCCGCGACCGCCCCGGCCCGTGCACCGGTATCCAGTACGGGCCGGGGCTTCGCTGTGTCCGGGACCGACCGGGGCTACCAGGCGGCGGTGGTGCCGGCGCGGTCCTCGGAGGGCAGGAGTATCCACAGCGCCAGATAGACCAGGAACTGCGGGCCGGGCAGCAGGCACGAGAGCAGGAAGATCACCCGCATCGTGGTCGGGGTCGTCCCGAAGCGGCGGGCCAGGCCGGCGCAGACTCCGGCGATCATGCGGGGCTTGACGGGGCGGACCAGTGCGGCGGCCATTTCGGCCTCCTCCTTCTCGACGCTGCGGGGCGGGCTGCCCCGACGCTTCAAAAGTAGGTCCGGCCGGCGGGGAAGACGTCAGCCTGCGGTGTGAGACCGACCCTGGGGATTCTCGGGGTCGCGGCCCTGAGACGGTCGTTCCGGCGGCGGAGCCGGGACCGGGCCGCGGGGACGACCGCGAGGTGCGCCAGCGCCACCCCGAGAGTGTTCAGCAGCACCGCGTCGACGTCCGGGACCTGGCCCGGCACCGCGGTCTGCACCAGCTCGACGGTCAGCGAGATCATCGCCCCGCAGAAGACCGTCCGGGCCGCCGAGCCCAGCGAGGAAACGTTCAGGCGCCCACCCGCCAGTGGCAGCAGCACCCCCAGCGGCGCCAGCAGCAGCAGCGGCCCGCCCAGATGCCAGACCGCCGGCCAGCCGCCCCGCGCCAGCTCCGCGCCGATCGTCGCCAGCGGCCGCAGATTCGCCGCCGGCACCCACGGCACCGTACGGGGACGCAGCATCAGCCACCCGACGAGGAGCAGATGCGCCACAAGGAAGAGGAACCCGGTGGCGCGCAAACGGGGGGCGACGGTGGTGCCGGGGCCATGACGCTGCACACAGGCCAGGACGCGGCGAGCGGGGGCCGCGGTTCCGCCCCTTGCGCCCGTCTTGTGCGCCGTGCCGAGGGGCGCCCCTCGTGGGCCCGTTGTGCGCGCGGCCTGCGGGGCCCTCCCGGCCGGAGCCGGTCGGTCAGCTCTCCTCGGACCCGGGGTCGCCCCAGCCCGCGTGCTGGGCGATGTCGGGGTTGGCCAGGACGTCCGGCGAGCAGTCGTAGCGGTGCGGTGCCGCGCCGTCCGGGCCGCCCAGCAGCGCCGCACCCGTACGGCCCAGCGCGGTGGACCGCCCGTACGTGCACACCACCTGGGCCAGTGCGGACGACGGCAGGTCGTCCGGCGCGACGGACAGCCGCAACGCCTCCGGCGCGTCCCCGGCGCGCGGCCCGTCCACCCGCAGCGACCGGGGCACCGCGGTGCTGAACCCGGCCCGGGTCTCGTCGGGCGACGGCGGGCGCTGCAACTCCGTCAGCAGGTCCCGGGCCGCCCGCAGCCGGAACGCGGCCCCCGGACCGCCCTGCGGCCCCGGCACCGCCCGTTCCACCGGGACCAGCGCCGAACCGCACACCAGATAGACCGGCACCCGCCCGCCGTCCGCCGCGCCCGGCGACGCCTCGGACGACGGGGCCCGGCAGCTCACCCGCGACGGCGCGCCGCCCGCGTCCACCGGCACCGACGTCCCCCGGATCCCGCAGGCCCCGGCGGCCAGCGCCAGCACGGCCACCAGGGCGCTCCGCCCGGCGGCCCGCCCCGTGGCCCGTAGGCCGCCGATCCGCCGCATGGCCCGTAGGCCGCCGACCCGCCCCAGGGCCGGCAGGCCGCCGCTACGAGCCCCCACGGAGCCGGAGCGCCCGGTACGCGCCCGCCCGGCAGTCAGGAAACCGGGGCCGGAGCCCCCGGAACGCCCCCTCACCGCTCGTCCTCCCGCCCCGCGCCGGTGTCCGCGTCCCGCCGCCGGTCGTCCCCCGGCTCCTCGCCGCCGGCCAGCAGGGAGGCGTCCCGGGGCAGCCGCAGGGTGAACACCGCGCCGCCCTCGGGGTGGTTGGCGGCGCTGATCCGGCCGCCGTGGATCTGCGCGTTCTCCTGGGCGATGGACAGGCCCAGGCCGCTGCCCTCGGAGCGCGGCCGGGACGCGCTCGCCTTGTAGAAGCGGTCGAAGACGTGCGGCAGCACCTCCTCCGGGATGCCCGGACCGTGGTCCCGTACGCGGATCACCAGCTGCCCGCCGCCGTGGCCGTCCGCCCCGCCGGAACGGTCCGCCCGGTCCGCGGCCTCCGGCGCGTCCGCCCCGGCGCCCGCCGCCGGCCCCGCGCTCTCCGCGGCCTCGATGCGCTCTGCCCGCTCTGCCCGTTCCCCGGCTTCCCTGGCCTCCCCGGCTTCCCGCGCCTCCGGCCCCTCGCCCGGTTCCGTAAGGACCGAGACCCGGACCGGCGAGCCGCCGTGCTTCAGGGCGTTCCCGATGAGGTTGGCCAGGATGACGTCCAGCCGGCGCGGGTCCAGCCGGGCCACGATGCCGCGGTCGGCGTCCAGCTCCACCGCGTCCAGCCAGGCCCGCGCGTCGATGCAGGCGGTCACCTGGTCGGCGACGTCGACATCGTCCAGCACCAGCCGGGCGGTCCCCGCGTCGAAGCGGGTGACCTCCATCAAGTTCTCCACCAGGTCGTTCAGCCGCCGGGTCTCGCTGACCACCAGCTGCACGGCCGGCGCGATCATCGGGTCGAGGGAGTCCGCCTCCTCCTCCAGCACCTCGGTGACGGCGGTGATCGCGGTCAGCGGCGTCCGCAGCTCGTGCGACATGTCCGCGACGAACCGCCGGGACGACGCCTCCCGCGCGCTCAGCTCCTCGACCCGCTGCTGGAGCCGCTCCGCGGTGCGGTTGAACGTCCGCGACAGCTCCGCCAGCTCGTCCGTACCGGTCACCCGCAGCCGGGTGTCCAGCCGCCCCTCGCCCAGCTGCCGCGCCGCGTACCCCAGCCGCTGCACCGGGCGCAGCACGGTCGTCGCGGCGGCCTGCGCCAGCAGCGCCGAGCCGACCAGCGCCAGCGCCGTGGCGATCCCCAGCGACCAGCCCAGCGAGGTCAGGTCCTGCCGCTCGGTGGCCAGCGACTTCATCATGTAGCCGGTCGGCCCGCCGCCGATCACCTGCGCCCCGGCGACGAGGTACGGGACGTCGCCGACCTCCTTGCGCTGCCAGTACAGGTGGTGCGCGGCGAGGTTGTTCTCGTCCACCGGCCGCACCTGGTCGACGGCGCTGCGCAGCGACCGCGGGACGCTCTGCAGCGTCAGCAGGGCCTTGTCGGTGGTGGCCGCGCACTCCTTGCCGTCGCGGTCGGTGCCGATCAGCAGCACGGTGTAGTTCTGCGGTCCGGCCGCCATCTGCCGGGCGGCGTCCTGGAGTTCCGAGCAGCGCGGCCGCAGCGGCAGCGTGTGGGCGGTGTCCTCCAGCGATTTGCGGAAGTCCTTCAGCGCGGCGTTCTGGGTGCGGTCCAGGACGGTGTTGCGGTTGAGCCAGTACGCGATCCCGGACGCCGAGACCGCGGCGGTCAGCGCCACCAGCGCGAACACCACGACCAGCCGCAGCCGCAGGCTCGTCAGCCGCAGCACTCCCGAGGCCCGGCGCAGCAGCCGCCCCGCCCCGCCGCCCCGCTTCCGCTTCCCCTCCCCGGCTCCGGCGCCGCGCGCGGCCCCCGCCGTCACTGCGGCGCGTCCAGGCGGTAGCCGACGCCGCGGACGGTGCGGATCAGCGTCGGCGAGGACGGTACGTCCTCCACCTTCGCGCGCAGCCGCTGCACACAGGCGTCCACCAGCCGGGAGTCGCCGAGGTAGTCGTGCTCCCAGACCAGGCGGAGCAGCTGCTGCCGGGACAGCGCCTGGCCGGGCCGCCGGCTCAGCTCCAGCAGCAACCGCAGCTCGGTCGGGGTCAGTTGCAGATCCTGGCCGTTCTTGGTGACCGTCATGGCGGACCGGTCGATCACCAGCGAGCCGAACGTCGCCGAATCGCTGGACTCCCGCTCGCCGCGCCGCAGCACCGCCCGGATCCGGGCGTCCAGCACCCGGCCCTGCACCGGCTTGACGACGTAGTCATCGGCGCCGGACTCCAGGCCCACCACCACGTCGATGTCGTCGCTGCGCGCGGTGAGCAGGATGATCGGCAGCTGGTCCGTGCGCCGGATCCGGCGGCAGACCTCGAAACCGTCGATGCCCGGCAGCATCACATCCAGCACGATGAGGTCCGGCCGCTGCTCGCGCAGCAGCTTCAGACCGTCCTCGCCCGTCGCCGCGGTCATCACACGGTGACCCTGGCGGGACAGGGAGAGTTCGAGAGCCGTGCGGATGGCGTCGTCGTCCTCGATCAGCAACAGGAAAGGCACGCCCGCCATTCTGGCGCATGGGCGGCCAGGACATCGACCGGCGCCCGGCCCGGTGCCGTACGCCCCCGTGTCCGGCGGCGCGCCGCACCGTGACGGGCCCTGTGACACGGCTGTGACAGACGGCGGACAACGCGATGAAACTGGGTTGGCAGGCTTTTGGTCAGCCGGGAGAGATCAACACCGCGAAGGCGGGATCTCCACCGGACGCACCGAAAGACCAGCTCGACGAACGGGGGCAGCGCGATGAACACACTGCACGGCACGACCACCGGCGCAGTCGTCACGCGCCTCCACGACATCGGGCGCGAGAAGTCCGGTGCCGCGGGAATGCGGGGGTGCGTACGCGGCACCGGGCGCCAGCGGCCGCCGTACATGGTGGCCATCGACGCGACGGTGGTGCCCAAGGGGTCCGACGGGGGCGACGGGGGCCAGGAGAGCGTCAACGGGGGAGCGGCGTACGGGGAGACGGGGGACCGGCGCACCGCGGCGGAGGCGGCCGAGGCCGAAGCGGCCTTCACCGCCTACGTCCAGGAGCGCCGCGCCTCCCTGTACGCCACCGCGTACCACCTGACCGGTGACCGCTACGAGGCCGAGGACCTGCTGCAGAGCGCGCTGTTCTCGACCTACCGGGCCTGGGACCGGATCAGCGACAAGGCCGCGCTCGGCGGCTACCTGCGCCGCACCATGACGAACCTGCACATCAGCGCCTGGCGCCGGCGCCGGCTGAACGAGTACCCGACCGAGGAACTGCCCGAGACCGCCGCCGACGCGGACGCCATGCGCGGCACCGAGCTGCGCGCCGTCCTGTGGCAGGCGCTGGCCCGGCTGCCCGAGGCGCAGCGCACCATGCTGGTGCTGCGCTACTACGAGGGCCGCACGGACCCGGAGATCGCGGACATCCTCAACATCAGTGTCGGCACGGTGAAGTCCAGCATCTGGCGCTCGCTGCGCCGGCTGCGCGAGGACGAGGTCCTCAGCTTCGGCCGTGACGAGGAGGAGTCCTTCGGCGCGCTGGTCGCCTGAGGACGGGGGGACGACGGGAGACCGTCGGGGCAACGGGGGAAAGGCCCGAGGGGGATCCGGGGGGAGAGCCCGAGGGGGGAACGGGGGAAACGGGGGCACCGGGGCGACCCGGTGGCAACGGGGGAAGCACGGGGGATGCGGGGGAGCGAGCGGGTTCGGGCGGCCGGGGGGTCTGCCCGAGCCCGCTCTTCCGTATGGCCGGGCCGTACGCCCGGATTCCGTACGCCGCGTTACTGGGCCGGCTCCAACGGGCCGGTGCCCGCCCGCCCGTAAGCCGTCAGCTCCGCCCCGCCGCCACCGGCCCCGCCGCGCGCGCCGCCGCTATCCGGGCCAGCGCCTCCGGCTTGGCGCACGGGTGGGCGCCGAGCGCGGTGTGCCGGGCCACGAGCGTCCGCTCACCGCGCAGCAGCCGCAGCCCCCGGCGCACCAGATACCCCGCCGGCTTCCGGCCCTCGCGCAGGTCCCGGACCAGCCGGCGGCGGAACGTCGTGGTCGGCCGCCCGCGCAGGCACAGCGCGTCGGCCAGCACCCCCGCCGCCCGGCAGCGCGCGACGATATCGGCGGCGAAGATGCCCTCGGCGATGAACAGCGGCGCCCCGTCGAGCGCCAGCGCCGCCGCACCCGTCCGGGCGCTGGCCGCGATGTCGTACACCGGCACCTCGGTCCGGCCCGTACGGCACAGCTCCTCGATGGCCGCGACCGCGGCGGCCGCGTCCCAGGAGAGCGGGGAGTCCCAGTCGGCGCCGCCGCCGTCCGGCAGTTGGGGCAGGGAGGGGTCGGTGCCCTCCTTGTAGAAGTCGTCCAGATTGAGGACGGGCAGGCCGGTCAGCGCGGCCAGGGAGGTCTTCCCGGAGCCGGAGGGCCCGGTCAGCAGGACGACACGGGCGGGCGGCCGGGCGGATGCGTGGGAGGTCACGGGTACTCATTGTCGGGCATTGCGCCGTGGGGGGTACCCCTGGCGCGCGAGGTGGAACGCCCGCCACCGCTCAACTACGCTACGCAGTCATCCGCTTACGCGAGCGGGGGGACGCCGCCCGCCGACCGGCGGCGCACCACGCGACCCGCTCCGCTCCCGATCCACAGGCAGGTGGCACAAATGCCCTCCCACGCACGTCCCAAGCCCAGCCGCGTCCCGCGCGGACTGCTGCGCGCCGGGCTGGTGATCTCCGCGGCCGGCGCCGCGCTGACGGGCGGTGCGGCGGCGGCGAACGCGGCCGCTCCGGCGTCCGGCACCGGAACGCAGACCTCCGCCCAGGACACCGGCGCGGTGGCGCACGCGCTGACCCACGCGGTGACGGACTCCGCGGGCGGCGCGCTCGCCCCGGTCAAGGACCTCAAGCTCGACCCGCTGGCCAACACCAGCGTCGACCCGCTGGCCAACGCGATCGGCACGCAGATCGCCGACTTCAAGCCGGTGAGCACCGCCCTGCTGACCGACCCGGTGGCCAAGGGCGGCGCGCTGCGCACCCTCCCGCTGGTCGGCTCCGTGACCCGCATCCTGCCCGGCTAGGCTGCGGAGCCCTTCCCCGGACGCACCACCGCCCCAGGTGCCGAGGCACCCGGGGCGGTCGTGTGTACGGGACGGGCCCGGATCAGACACCCATCGGGTGCCACACCGTCTTCGTCTCCAGGAAGGCCAGCAGCCGCTCCGTACCGGGGTCGGCGGTCCAGTCCGCGGCCCGCGGGCGCAGCACCCGCTTGAGGTTGTCGGCCGCCGCGGTCTCCAGCTCCTTGGCCAGGGCCGCGTCGGCGCCGGCCAGGTCCAGGGCGTTGACGTCCTGGTGGGCGGCGAGCGGAGCGGCCAGTTCCGCGGTCCGGCCGGAGAGGAGGTTGACCACCCCGCCCGGCAGGTCGGAGGTGGCCAGCACCTCGGCCAGCGACAGCGCCGGCAGCGGCGCCCGCTCGGAGGCCGCCACCACCGCGGTGTTGCCGGTGACGATCACCGGGGCGAGCACCGACACCAGGCCCAGGAACGACGACTCCTGCGGGGCCAGCACCGCCACCACACCGGTCGGCTCCGGCGACGAGAGGTTGAAGTACGGGCCCGCGACCGGGTTCGCCGACCCGGCGATCTGGGCGACCTTGTCGGACCAGCCCGCGTACCACACCCAGCGGTCCACCGCCGCGTCCACCTGCGCCGCCGCCTCGGCGGCCGAGAGGCCCTCGGCGGCCGCGACCTCCGCGGCGAACTGCTCGCGGCGGCCCTGGAGCATCTCCGCGACGCGGTAGAGGATCTGCCCGCGGTTGTACGCCGTGGCGCCCGACCAGCCGCCGAACGCCTTGCGGGCCGCCACCACCGCGTCCCGGGCGTCCTTGCGCGAGGCCAGCGGCGCGTTGGCCAGCCAGCCGCCCTCAGTGTCGGTCACCTCGTACACCCGCCCGCTCTCGGACCGGGGGAACTTGCCCCCGACGTACAGCTTGTAGGTCTTGAGCACGCTCAAGCGGTCAACGGCGTTCATCAGCGCTCACCCTCCGGGTTCGACGGGGCGAGGTACGCCTCCAGACCGTGCCGGCCGCCCTCGCGGCCGAAGCCCGACTCCTTGTAGCCGCCGAACGGCGAGGCGGGGTCGAACTTGTTGAACGTGTTGGACCAGATGACCCCGGCCCGCAGCTTGTTCGCCATCCACAGCATCCGGGAGCCCTTCTCCGTCCAGATGCCCGCCGACAGGCCGTACGGCGTGTTGTTGGCCTTGGCCACCGCCTCCTCCGGCGTGCGGAAGGTCAGCACGGACAGCACCGGGCCGAAGATCTCCTCGCGGGCGATCCGGTGCGCCTGGGTGACGCCGGTGAACAGCGTCGGCGCGAACCAGTAGCCGGACGAGGGGAGTTCGCACGCCGGGGACCAGCGCTCGGCGCCCTCGGCCGCGCCCGCGTCGGCCAGCTCGGTGATCCGGGCCAGCTGCTCGGCGGAGTTGATCGCGCCGATGTCGGTGTTCTTGTCCAGCGGGTCGCCGACCCGGAGGGTGGCCATCCGGCGCTTGAGCGCGTCCAGCAGCTCGTCCTGCACCGACTCCTGCACCAGCAGCCGGGAGCCCGCGCAGCACACGTGGCCCTGGTTGAAGAAGATGCCGTTGACGATGCCCTCGACGGCCTGGTCGATCGGCGCGTCGTCGAAGACGATGTTGGCCGCCTTGCCGCCCAGTTCGAGGGTGAGCTTCTTGTCCGTACCGGCGACCGTACGGGCGATCGCCTTGCCCACCTCGGTCGAGCCGGTGAACGCGATCTTGTCGATGCCCGGGTGCCCCACCAGCGCCGCGCCCGTGGCGCCGTCACCGGTGACGATGTTGACGACGCCCTTGGGCAGCCCGGCCTGGCGGCAGATGTCCGCGAAGAACAGCGCGGAGAGCGGGGTGGTCTCGGCCGGCTTGAGCACGACCGTGTTGCCGCAGGCCAGCGCCGGGGCGATCTTCCACGCCAGCATCAGCAGCGGGAAGTTCCACGGGATGACCTGGCCGGCCACGCCCAGCGGCTTGGGGTTCGGGCCGTAGCCCGCGTACGCCAGCTTGTCGGCCCAGCCCGCGTAGTAGAAGAAGTGCGCGGCCACCAGCGGCAGATCGGCGTCCCGCGACTCGCGGATCGGCTTGCCGTTGTCCAGCGTCTCCAGGACGGCCAGCTCGCGCGAGCGCTCCTGGATGATCCGGGCGATCCGGAAGAGGTACTTGGCGCGCTCGGCGCCGGGCAGCGCCGACCAGCCGGCGAACGCCTTCCGGGCCGCCTTGACGGCGCGGTCCACATCGTCCGCGGTGCCCTGGGTGTACTCGGCGAGCACCTCCTCGGTGGCCGGCGAGACGGTCTTGCGGAGGCCGCCGCCCGCGCCCTCGGTGAACTCGCCGTCGATGAACAGCCCGTAGGACGGCGCGAGGTCCACGACGGAGCGCGACTCGGGCGCCGGTGCGTAGTCAAAGGTCATGGTCAGTCCACCGTGACGTAGTCGGGGCCGGAGTAGCGGCCGGTGCTGAGCTTCTGACGCTGCATCAGCAGGTCGTTGAGGAGGCTGGACGCGCCGAACCGGAACCAGTCGGCGGTCAGCCACTCCTCGCCCAGCGTCTCGTTGACCATCACCAGGTACTTGATCGCGTCCTTGGTCGTCCGGATGCCGCCGGCCGGCTTCACGCCGACCTGGACGCCGGTGGCCGCGCGGAAGTCCCGGACCGCCTCCAGCATCAGCAGCGTCACCGGGGGAGTGGCGTTCACCGCCACCTTGCCGGTCGAGGTCTTGATGAAGTCGGCGCCGGCCAGCATCGCCAGCCAGGACACCCGGCGCACGTTGTCGTACGTCTGGAGCTCACCGGTCTCGAAGATCACCTTCAGGTGGGCGGCGCTGCCGTCCGGGCGGGCGCACGCCTCCTTCACGGCCTTGATCTCCTCGAAGACCTCCAGATAGCGGCCGGAGAGGAAGGCGCCGCGGTCGATCACCATGTCGATCTCGTCGGCGCCGGCCGCCACCGCGTCCCGGGTGTCGGCCAGCTTCACCGGCAGCGCGGCCCGGCCCGCCGGGAAGGCGGTGGCGACCGAGGCCACGTGGACACCGGAGTCGCCGAGCGCGTCCTTGGCGGTGGCCACCATGTCCGGGTAGACGCAGATCGCGGCGACCTTGGGGGTGGTGCGGTCGGTGGGGTCGGGGTGGACGCCCTTGGCGCACAGCGCCCGGACCTTGCCGGGGGTGTCCGCGCCTTCGAGCGTCGTCAGGTCGATCATCGAGATGGCCAGGTCGATGGCGTACGCCTTGGCCGAGGTCTTGATCGAGCGGGTACCGAGCGTGGCGGCGCGGGCCTGCAGCCCTACCGCGTCGACGCCGGGGAGTCCGTGCAGGAAGCGGCGCAGCGCCCCGTCCGAGGCGGTCACGTCCGCCATCGTCGCCAGGCGCCCCGCGGCCTCTTTGCCGTATGCGGGAACAGTGGTGGGCATGGTCACGAGGGGAGCATATCTACGCGCGTAGCGTCCTGTCACCCCCTGGATCCGGACAGGGTTGGGGTGGGGGCGGGCCCCTAGGGGTGGTGGCGGGGGAGCGCCGGTGGGGCCGACTGCGGACCGGTCGGTGATCGCCTGGTGATCGCCGGGGGATCGCCTGGGGCGGATAGGGCGGCAGGAGCTGGGAAGAAGCGCAGGGATGCCGAGGGAGAGCGGACGGACGCGCGCCGGGAACGCGGGTGGCCGATGCCGGAAAAAGCGGACGGGTGGGCTTCTGTGGGCCATCTGTTACGAACCCGTGAGAACGCCATCAAGCGCGCTCCGTAATGTCTCTTCCGCCACACCGCCCCGGCCGCTCGACGGCCCGGCCCCCAGGGGCGGCGGCCCGCGCTTCCTCCGGCCCGTTCTTCCGCCGCTCCGTCTCTCGGTCGGCTCGTCCGGCCGGCTTCCGACCGATACGCCATGTCTTTCTTACGGGGAGTCGCCCATGTCCTCCTTCCTCTCGCGCCGCCGCCGGGCCCTCCGCGCCGCCGCGACCTCCGCCGCGGTCGCGGCCGCCGTCCTCGGGCCGGCCGCGGGGGCCTTCGCCGCTCCGGCGGCCGGTCCGGGCGGCGGGGCCGCTTCGGTGGCCGGGCCGACCGGCGGGGCCTCGTCGGTGGCCGGGCACGAGGCTGCCGGGCGTGACGCCGGTGCCGCCGGGAGCGGTACGTCCACCGGCAAGGCCGCTGACCAGGCCACCGCCAAGGCCGCCGACCATCCCTCCGCCGCCAAGGCCGCCGACCGCCCCTCCGCCGCCAAGCCGGTCCCGTCCCGTTACGCCGGCCGGCCCGTCTACCTGGGCAACGGCTACCTCGCCGTCCTCCGGAACGACCCGTCCGCCGGCGGCCCCGAGGCGTGGATCCGCTACGTCGGCCCCCACTGGAAGCCCGGCGACACCTACATGGTCCGGGTGATGGACGTCCTCAACCGCACGCACCGCACCGCCCACCTCGGCGGCCTGACCCTGCGCCTGCTCGACGCCACCGGCGCCGCCCCCACGCTCCAGGTCACCGGCCCGCAGGGCACCCGCACGTACGCCCTGCCCCGGTCCGCCAAGCCGGGCGCCGAGCCCGCCGGCCGGCCGAAGGACTGCACCGCGACCAAGCGGCAGGACATCGGCGCCGGGACGATGGCGGTGCTGACCAACGGGCCGAAGGGGCCGCGCGTCACCTTCGAGGCGGCGGGCGACCCCTCCGAGCGGCTGCCCTACGTCCTGGACCGCGAGCACCCCGTGATCCCCGAGAAGGCGGGCTTCGTGGCGAAGATCGTGGACGCCTACGGCCCCCGGCCCAAGCTCATCACCAACATGGAGGGCGGCGGCCACCCGGCCATGACCACCTCCTTCCCGCAGGCGCCGCAGGGCTGCTCCCTCCCGGTCGGCAAGGTCCCGGCGCACGGTGCGAAGGCCGCCACCGGGACCGCCACCGGGACCGCCGCCCGGACCGCCGCCACCGGTCACCAGACCACCCTCGTCCCCAAGGGTGCGGTCGCGGCCGGCGCGGAGGGCGTCGGCGACTCGGACCACACCCTCGTCGTCGCGGGCGGCGCGCTCGCCTCGGCCGGCGCCGCGGGCGTCGCGTTCGCCGTGCTGCGCCGCCGCCGGGACGCGGGCCGGCAGGTGTGAGCCGCGCTCCCCAGGGGCGCCGGGCAGGCCGCCGCACACTGGCGGCCTGCCTCCTCGCCCTGGCCCTCGGCACCACCCTGCTCGTCACCGGCCTCACACGAGAGGGCCGCCCCGCGAACGCCGCCCCACCGGTGCACCTGACCACCACCACCGCCGCCACCCCGCCCGGGACGGCCCCGGTACGCCCCTTGCCCGCCGCCCGGCCCGTCCGCGTACGCATCCCCGCCGCCGGTGTCGACACCGGGCCGGTCCTGGACCTCGGCCTGGCCGCCGACGGCACGGTCGAGGTGCCGCCGGTCCGGGACGCCGACCGCATCGGCTGGTACGACAAGGGCGTCACCCCCGGCGAGACCGGCCCCGCCGTCCTCATCGGCCACTACGACACCGTCCAGGGCCCCGCCGTCATGAAGAACGTCGCCCGCGTCCGGCCCGGCGACCGCGTCTACGTCGACCGCGCGGACGGCACCACGGCCGCCTTCGCCATCCGCGCCATCCAGCAGGTCGACAAGTCCCACTTCCCCACCCGCCAGGTCTACGGCGACACCCCGCGCCCCGAACTCCGCCTGATCACCTGCGGCGGCGACCTCCGCGCCGGCCACCGCCCCGACAACGTCATCCTCTACGCCGACCTCCTGCCGCAGGGCGCGTAACCGGGAGCCGCCCGGCCAGGGCGCGTAACCGGGGCCCGCACCGCCGGCCGTCGCCCGCATCGATGCCGTAACGCAATGTCCGCCATCCGGACAGTCAGGCAGAATCGGCGGCATGACGAGCCCGGAACGGTCCACCTCGCCCGCGCCGCAGTACGCGGAACGCAGCTACCGCTCACCGGCGGCCCTGGTCGGCGGCGCCCTGCTCATCCTGCTCGCCCTCTGGCTCGGGGTCGACGCGGTGCTGCGCGGCACCCCCACCGCCAAGATCACCGCGGTCTTCGCCCTGCTCCTCGTCGTCCCCCTGGTCGCCGCCTTCTCGCTGCGCCCCCAGGTCCGCGCGAACGACGACCGCCTCCTGGTGCGCAACCCGTTCCGTACGATCACCCTGCCCTGGTCCGCCGTCGAGGACCTGCGCGCGACCTTCACCGCCGAGGTCTTCACCAGCGAGGGCAAGTACCAGCTCTGGGCCGTCCCGGTCTCCCTCCGCCAGCGCAAGAAGGCGACCCGCCAGGCGGCCCGCGGCGCCAACCGCCCCCGCTTCGGCCTCACCGCCGACACCGGCCCGGTCCCCAAGGCCATGGCCGACCAGACCCTCGCCGACCTCCGCGACCTCAAGGACCGCGCCACCCACCGCGCATCCGCCCAGGGCACCCCGGAAGTCCGCTGGTCCTACGCCATCCTGGCCCCGGCCGCCATCGGCGCTGTGGGCCTGGCGGTGATGCTGCTCCTCTGATCCCCGCGCAGAAGACGAACGGCCCGCCCTCCACCCATCCGGAGAGGGCGGGCCGCCTTCCCTCACCGCGCGGGTGGCCCCTGCGCGGCACCCTTCAGGGAAGCGCCCGGGACGCTTCCCGCAGGGCGGACCGGCGCCGCGAGCTGGGCCCGTGGGCCCGTAGGGGCAGCGCGCTGCCGCTGCTCGGGGCTCGGCCGGTCGGGGGAGTCCTGGGCGGGCGGGAGTTCCTCGTCCTCCTCGCCCGCCGGGTCGTCGTCGTCCGCCTCGGCCGCGCCCTCCAGCAGGAGCAGGCGCGCTCCCCGGCTCGCCGAGACGCGGTGGACGTTGATCAGATGGGTGTTCAACTCGACGGCCAGCCAGTGCAGTTCGCCGGGTGTCCAGGTCCGGTCGGCGAGGATGCGGCGGGCTTCCTCGATGAGGTCGGCGGCCGCGTCCATCTGCTCGGCCTCCACCCGGTCGGCGAGGCGGGTCGGCGAGGCGTGAGACGTAGCCGGTCCCGGTGCCGCCGAGGAGGTAGCACGGGTTCCCGTCCGGACTGGTCCACGGGAGGAGGCGGGCGGTGTCCAGCGGGTTCGTGGCGTGATCTCGCGCGGCAGCATGGGGCATGTCGTCGACTCCCTGTGCGTGGATGGCCGGCCCCGGGCCGGTCGTACGGTCGCGCGGGGGCAAGGCTGTGCGTGGCCGCCGGGTGGGCTGCTCCGGCTGAGTGAACTAGTTCAGTATCGGAGTGGCCGAAGCACTCGCGCTACGGATCCGAGTGCCCTAGTGTGCTGAGCGTCATCGATTCCCAACTGGCGTGAGGGGCGCGGGAGATGGCCGGTACGAAAACATTCACGAAGATCTCCGATCACTTCCGGGAACGGATCCTGTCGGGTGATCTGGAGCCGGGGGCGAAGCTGCCGACGAACCGGGAGATCTCGGGGCAGTGGCAGGTGGCCGCCGCCACGGTGTCCCGGGCTCTTCAGGCGCTCCAGGTCGAGGGCTACATCCGGACCACTCCACGGGGTACGTACGTCGCCGACGACCCGGTGTGGACGCTGTCGGCGCGCGACCGGCTCGCCCGGGTCCAGCGGGTGAAATCGTTCCTCGCGGACGGCGAGACGAGCCGGGTTACGGCGGCCGAGCTGGTGACGCCGCCCCTGTACGTGGCCGAGATCTTCGATCTGGACACGGGGGACCAGGTGGTGCGCCGGGAGTGGCTGGCGGGGCGGGGCAAGACCCGTACGGTCTTCGCGGTGACGTGGTACCCGGCGCCGTTCGCCGCCCTCGTCCCGGATCTGCTGAACATCGCGCCGGGGCGCAACCACGGTCTGTCCGCGCGGGTGCTGGAGGCCACCGGGCGCACCATCACGCACGCCAGGGACGACATGCACGCCCGGACCGCCGACGCGCGCGAGGCGAGCGCCCTGGGCCTCCCCGTGGGCGCCCCGATCCTCGCGGGCGCGCACCGCTGGTCCGATGGCGAGGGCGTCATCGAGTACGGCGAGTGGTGCCTGCCGCCCCGGTTCACGATCGGGTACGAGTACCAGCCGTGAATCGGCGAGGGCCGGAGTCCCCTGGGCCCGGCTCTCGATGCGTGCCTTCGGCGAAAGGCCCGCCCCGATCGCCGTCCCCGTCTACGTCCTCGTCCTCGTTCGGGTCCGGATCGCTCTCCCATAGGAGCAGGCGCGCTCCCCGGCTCGCCGAGACGCGGTGGACGTTGATCAGGTGGGTGTTCAACTCGACGGCCAGCCAGTGCAGTTCGCCGGGTGTCCAGATCCGGTCGGCGAGGATGCGGCGGGCTTCCTCGATGAGGTCGGCGGCCGCGTCCATCTGCTCGGCCTCCACCCGGTCGGCGAGGCGTGAGAGGTCGGCGAGGCGTGAGACGTAGCCGGTCCCGGTGCCGCCGAGGAGGTAGCACGGGTTCCCGTCCGGACTGGTCCACGGGAGGAGGCGGGCGGTGTCCATGGGGTTCACGGGGTCCGTGGGGCGGTCGTTTGTGAGGGCGCGGGTCATGTCGACAACTCCTCGCGCGGCGCCGCTCGCATGACGTGCAGGAAGCCGCCGGCCTGCTCGATCTCGCGGGCGACCCGGTCGTACTCCTCCGTCGTGGCGGAGACCATCGAACGCTGTGCCGTGACCACCGCCCCGGCCGCGCCGGAGCTGATGTGACCGACCGCCTGCCGGAACCCGGGCCGGTCCTCCGGCGGCAGCGGCCCCGCCTCGTCCACGATCACCGCCGCGATCTCCCAGCAGAACGCGTCGGCGTACTCGGCGCATTCCGTGCGTAAGCGGTCGAGCGATACGGCGGGGAGGCGACAGAGGTAGATCACGCAGCGGAAGCGGCCGAACGGCGTGCTCCCGGGAGGGGTTGCGGCCTCTCCCGGAGCGACGCCCGCCGCCGCGTCCGCGAGGGCCCGCCGCCGCCGTGCGTCGCCCTCGGACCGGCGGGCCACCGGGGGCCGCCACCGCGGCCCGCGCTCAGTATTGACCATGCCCTCATCGTGTCCGCGTGGTCACGCAAGGTGAAGTGATGCGGCGTAGGGCGAGCTGAGGACGCCGGGTCAGTTGTCGTACGCCGCATAGGACTTACGCGATCAGTGGCACGCCGATGAGTTCGCTGATGCTGCGCACACGCGCCACGGACACCTTGGCGAGGCGCTTTCCGATGACGCCGGGGAGCGCCTGGTGCCTGACCCACTGCGGGGCGTCGAGGGCCACCTCGGTCAGGGTGTCGGCGGACCGGTCGTAGAGGCCGGCCATGCACTGCGCGAGAGCGACGTCGAGTTTGTACCTGTTGCGCGCGACCTTCGACATGGTCCGGGGGAGCTTCTGCATCTCGGGCTCGTCGGCCAGCTTGAGGGCGCGCCCGTAGTTCTTCACCGCGACCTGGATGCCAACCGCTTCGGTCTTCGCGGCCGTTGGGCCGAAGTGGGTCCCGTAGAGCTTCTCGTCGCGGCCGAGCCGTGCCGCGGCGGCGAGCGCCTGCGACAGGTAGTCGTCCGCCGCGTGCTCGTCCTCCCGCCTCGACGCGGCGACGGCTGCGGAGATCATGAGGCGGCCATAGGCGAGGAGTTCGGGGCGTGCGGGCTTGCTGAACGATGGTTCGATCGCCAGTGCGGCCCGCTCGGCCACCGCGACCGCCCGGGGCGTCTTGGCGCTGCGCAGATAGATCCACGACAGCGTGGACTCCAACAGCGCCGAGACCACGGGATCACCGGCCTCCTTGGCCAGGTGCTTGGCCGAGGTGAGGGCGCTCAGCGCCAGATCGCGCTTGCCGAAGCCGTTCGCGCAGGAGGCGGCGACTCGGTACGTGCTCGCCAGGACGAGTGCCAGTTGCTCGCGCTCGAACCCCGTGGCGCTGTTGAAGCGGACCTGGCCTTCCATGAGCACCTTTGATGCCAGGCTGCTCACCTTCGCGCTGTCGCTGGCCCAGTAGGCGGCCCAGGCCAGATCGCGCGCCTTGGACAGCTCGCCGAGCGTGCTGGGATCGCCGACGCCTTCCCATTCCCCGAGCGCGCTGTCGTGCACGGCCTCGGACAAGTGGTGCAGTGCGGCGCGGTCGTCGCGGTTCATTCCCCGGCGCGGCGCCTGCTGTCCCAGGATCACCGCGACATCCGTCTTGAGCGCGGCGGCGAACTTGAGCAGGGAGCCGACGGACAGCTCGCCGCGGTCCTGTTCGGCCTTCTGTACGAGGGCGAGTGAGACGCCCGCGGCCTCGGCGAGCCCCTGCTGCGTCAGATCGGAGCCCCGCAGATGCTTGATGCGCTTGCCTGTTGACAGGTCTGCCCAGTTGCTCACGATCACCTCGGTGGGTCGGCTCGGGCTCAGTGGCTGTATCCCGATGGTAGGGCGCTCCACTGACACTCAGGGGTGAACGGAACTCCGTACTGGGAGGAGTGCGGGGGCGGCATGTGCCGGTTTCGTGAAACGGCGAGGGCCGGACCCGTACGAGTCCGGCCCTCGGCGCGACGCGAGGTGACGTGGCGTCAGATGCCTGCCGCGGTCGACAGGTCGCGCTTGATCGCGGTCAAGGTGGTCGTCGCCTTTTCGCGGGCGGACGGCAGGGACTTGGCGTCGGGGACCGGGACGACGACCTCCAGGTAGCACTTGAGCTTGGGCTCGGTGCCGCTGGGGCGGACGACGACGCGGGCGGCCTCGATGCCGTCGGCCGGGGAGCCCGCCAGGTAGTAGCGCAGGCCGTCGGTGGGCGGGAGGGCGGGGCTGCCCTCGTTGAGGTCGTCGGCGCGGGTGACGGACAGGCCCGCCAGCGCCGCCGGGGGCTGGGCGCGCAGGCGAGCCATCGCGTCCGCGATCAGCGACAGGTCGTCGACCCGGACCGAGAGCTGGTCGGTGGCGTGCAGGCCGAACTCCACGGCCAGCTCGTCGAGGAGGTCGGACAGGCCGCGGCCGTCCCGCTTCAGCTCGGCGGCCAGTTCGGCGATCAGCAGCGCGGCGGTGATGCCGTCCTTGTCGCGGACGCCCTCGGGGTCGACGCAGTAGCCCAGCGCCTCCTCGTAGGCGTAGCGCAGGCCGTCGACCCGGGCCAGCCACTTGAAGCCGGTGAGGGTCTCGGTGTACGGGAGGTCCGCGCCGGCGGCGATGCGGGACATCAGCTGCGACGAGACGATCGTGGTGGCGAACGTGCCGGCGGCGCCCTTGCGGACCAGGTGGGCGGCGAGCAGCGCGCCGACCTCGTCACCGCGCAGCATCCGCCAGCCCTCGGGCGTACCGGGGGCGGGGACGGCGACGGCGCAGCGGTCCGCGTCCGGGTCGTTGGCGATGATGATGTCGACGCTGTCCGGACCGGCCGCGCGCGCGGTGGCGAAGGCGAGGTCCATCGCGCCCGGTTCCTCGGGGTTGGGGAACGCGACCGTGGGGAACGCCGGGTCCGGGTCGGCCTGTTCGGCGACGACCGTGGGCGCCGGGAAGCCGGCCCGCGCGAAGGCGGCGGTGAGGGTGTCCCGGCCGACGCCGTGCATCGGGGTGTAGACGACGGAGAGGTCGCGCGGGGAGCCGGGGGTCAGCACCGCGTCGGTGCGCTCCAGGTAGGCGGTCAGGACCGCGTCGTCCAGAATGTCCCAGCCGGACTCCGGGCGCGGTACGTCGGCCAGCGAGCGGACGGCGGCGATCCGCTCGGCGATACCGGCGTCCGCGGGCGGCACGATCTGCGAGCCGTCGCCCAGGTAGACCTTGTAGCCGTTGTCCCGCGGCGGGTTGTGGCTGGCGGTCACCTCGACACCGGCCACCGCGCCCAGGTGGCGGATGGCGAACGCCAGGACGGGCGTGGGCAGCGGGCGCGGCAGGAGCGCGGCGCGCAGGCCCGCGCCGACCATGACGGCCGCGGTGTCCCGCGCGAAGTCGGCGCTCTTGTAGCGGGCGTCGTAGCCGATGACCACCAGGCCGTCGCCCTGGCCGGTGTCCTTGAGGTACGCGGCGAGCCCGGCCGCGGCCCGGATGACCACCGCGCGGTTCATCCGCATCGGCCCGGCGCCCAGCTCACCGCGCAGTCCGGCGGTGCCGAACTGCAGGGTGCCGGCGAACCGGGCCGCCAGCTCGTCGTGCCGGCCGGCGTCGATGAGCCCGGCCAGCTCGTCCCGGGTCTCCGGGTCGGGGTCCTCGGCCAGCCACGCCTGGGCCCGGCCGATCAGCTCCGCGGGAACGGTAGCCACGTGATGCTCCTGCCTGTGGGTGCGTTGGGGGGATGCCTGCGGGCCCGGCCGCCCGGTGGGGGCGCGCCCGCCGGATCCGTCGCCGGCCCGCGCCGGCAGCGGGATCCTGCCGCCCGGGACGGTCCGCCGGTCCGTACGGCGGCCGGTTCCGGCCAGGGCCGGGTCCGGCCGTACGGGGGTTCCGGACCCTGGCGGCGTAGCGGATCCGCCGGCGTCCGGGGTGACGGATCAGATCTTGCCGAGGACCTCGCCGAGCAGCGCGCCCATCCGGGTCGCCGAGTCGCGGCCCGCCTGGAGCACCTCCTCGTGGTTCAGCGGCTCGCCCGTCATGCCGGCGGCGAGGTTGGTGACCAGGGAGAGGCCCAGCACCTCGGCGCCCGCCTCACGGGCGGCGATCGCCTCCAGGACGGTGGACATGCCGACCAGGTCCGCGCCCAGGGTGCGGATCATGCGGATCTCGGCCGGGGTCTCGTAGTGCGGGCCGGGGAACTGGACGTAGACGCCCTCCTCCAGGCTCGGGTCGACCTCCTTGCACAGCGCGCGCAGCCGCGGCGAGTACAGGTCGGTCAGGTCGACGAAGTTCGCGCCGGCGATCGGGGAGGTGGCGGTGAGGTTCAGGTGGTCGCTGATCAGCACCGGCTGGCCGGGGCGCATGCCCTCGCGCAGACCGCCGCAGCCGTTGGTGAGCACGACGGTCTTGCAGCCCGCGGCGACGGCGGTGCGGACGCCGTGCGCGACGGCGGCGACCCCGCGGCCCTCGTAGTAGTGGGTGCGGCCCAGGAAGACCAGGGCGCGCTTCTCGCCGATCGCGTACGACCGGATCTTGCCGCCGTGGCCGGCGACGGCCGGCGGCGGGAAGCCGGGCAGCTCGGTGACGGGGAACTCGTGCTCGGGGGCGCCCAGCGCCTCGGCGGCGGGGGCCCAGCCCGAGCCCATGACCAGGGCGACGTCGTGGGTCTCGGCGCCGGTGAGCTCGCGGAGGCGGGCGGCCGCGGCGTCGGCGGCGCCCTTCGGGTCGATGTCGGGGGTAATGGTTGCGTTCACGCGGACGAGGGTAGCCGGTAATCCCCTACGCGCGTAGATGTCGCTGCCCACGGGCCTGCGGAGGTGCCTTTGTGGCTTCTGCCAAACGGCTGCGGCGCGGCCCCCGGGGCGCCCGGGCGGCGGCCGGTCAGCAGGGGCGCTTGCGGATCTCCATGACGTAGTCGTGCGGGGCGCCCGCGGACTCCGCGGCGTCGGCGATCTCGCCCAGATAGCGCGCCGAGGGCAGACCGCCCTCGTAGCCGTTGAGGACGTAGATCCACGCCGCCTCGTCGCCGTCGAGGGTGTGCGCGCGGACCCGCATCCGGCGGTATATGCCCAGGCCGACGCCTTCCCAGCGGTCCATGGACTCCTCGTCCATCGGGGCGATGTCGTAGAGCGCGACGAAGAGCTGGGAGGCGGGGTCCTCGACCACCGTCGCCAGCGCGCCCTCCCAGCCCATCTGCTCGCCGCCGAACGTGAGCCGCCAGCCGTTCAGCCAGCCGGTGCCGCGCAGCGGGGAGTGCGGTGCGCGGCGGGACATCAGCCGCGCGTCGAGGTTGCCGGCGTACGCGGCGTAGAGCGACATGCTTCTGAGGGTACGGGAGGTTCCCCGTTGGGCTCGTGGTACCGGAGGTTCGTACAACCGGCTGGCGAGAGCACGTGACCGGCGCCCGCCGGGCGGGGCCCGCGCCCCCGGGGGAGAGGCACCGGTGGGCGTGCGGGACAATGGAGTACGTGACTCGGATCGTGATCATCGGTGGTGGACCCGGCGGATACGAAGCGGCCCTGGTGGCGGCCTCGCTCGGCGCGGAGGTGACCGTCGTCGACTGCGACGGTCTGGGCGGGGCGTCGGTACTGACCGACTGCGTGCCCTCGAAGACTCTTATCGCCACGGCCGAGGTGATGACGACGTTCGACTCCTCCTACGAGGAGCTGGGCATCATCGTCGAGGACGACACGCCGTACAAGGACCGCCCGGCGCGGGTGGTCGGCGTCGATCTGGGCAAGGTCAACCGCCGGGTCAAGCGCCTGGCGCTGGCCCAGTCGCACGACATCACCGCGTCGGTCACCCGGGCCGGCGGCCGGGTGATGCGCGGCCGCGGCCGGCTGGAGCCGGGCCAGGCCCCGGACGGTTCGCGCAAGGTCACGGTCACCGCCGCGGACGGCACCACCGAGGGCCTGATCGCCGACGCCGTGCTGATCGCCACCGGTGCCCACCCGCGCGAGATCCCCGACGCCCAGCCGGACGGCGAGCGGATCCTGAACTGGACGCAGGTCTACGACCTCACCGAGCTGCCCGAGGAACTGATCGTCGTCGGCTCCGGTGTCACCGGCGCCGAGTTCGCCGGTGCCTACCAGGCGCTCGGCTCCCGCGTCACCCTGGTCTCCTCGCGCGACCGCGTGCTGCCCGGTGAGGACCCGGACGCCGCCGCCGTCCTGGAGGACGTCTTCCGCCGCCGGGGGATGAACGTCATGGCGCGCTCCCGGGCGCAGTCCGTCAAGCGGGTCGGCGACCGCGTCGAGGTCACCCTCGCCGACGGCCGGACGATCTCCGGGTCGCACTGCCTGATGGCGGTCGGCTCGATCCCGAACACGGCCGGCATCGGCCTGGAGGGCGCCGGCGTCAGGCTGAAGGAATCCGGTCACATCTGGACGGACAAGGTCTCCCGGACGACCGCCCCCGGCGTCTACGCGGCCGGCGACTGCACCGGCGTGTTCGCGCTGGCGTCGGTCGCCGCGATGCAGGGCCGGATCGCGATGTACCACTTCCTCGGCGACGCGGTCACCCCGCTGAACCTCAAGACCGTCTCCGCGAACGTCTTCACCGACCCCGAGATCGCCACCGTCGGCTACTCCCAGGCCGATATCGACAACGGCGTGATCGACGCCCGGGCGGTCAAGCTCCCGCTGCTGCGCAACCCGCGCGCCAAGATGCAGGGCATCCGCGACGGCTTCGTGAAGCTCTTCTGCCGCCCCGGTACGGGCATCGTCGTGGGCGGTGTGGTGGTCTCGCCGCGGGCCAGCGAGCTGATCCACCCGATCTCGCTCGCGGTGGACAACAACCTCACGGTCGAGCAGATCGCCAGCGCCTTCACCGTCTACCCGTCGCTGTCCGGCTCGATCGCCGAGGTCGCCCGCCAGCTGCACACCCGCAAGGCCGCAGGGGAGTGACGCCGGGCCCCGCACGGGCCCAAGGAAGCCCCGCACGGGCCCATGGAATATTTGTGCCCACGGTGGGCACTTGGGGTGAAACGGTCCTGCACGGTCGGGTCGGGACATCTCGCCCCGGGAGGCCGCGGTCGGCCCGGGGCGGGCGCAACTGACCAGGTCCCGGGCGGGTTTGGGCACGCTCCGTAACGGGGATCGAGGCATGTGCACGCCGCATACCACGTAATGCGTTGCCGTGTGAACAACTTCCGTTAATTGGTGCAACCTGCTGAAAACAGACGGTCGTTGGCGTTACTGTCAGTTTCGTGTTCGCTGCAGAACGTCGCCAATTGATCCTAGAAATGGTGCGGGCCAATGGAGCGGTTTCGCTCCGTGAGCTCGCCCGCGTCGTCCAGACCTCCGAAGTGACCGTACGGCGCGATGTGCGGGCGCTGGAGGCCGAGGGGCTGCTGGACCGCCGGCACGGCGGTGCGGTGCTGCCCGGAGGCTTCACCCGGGAGTCCGGCTTCCCGCAGAAGTCGCATCTCGCCACGGCCGAGAAGACGGCCATCGCCGACCTCGCGGCCGGATTCGTCGAGGAGGGCGAGGCCATCGTCGTCGGCGCCGGGACCACCACCCAGGAGCTGGCCCGCCGGCTCGCCCGGGTGCCCGGCCTGACCGTCGTCACCAACTCCCTCCTGGTCGCCCAGGCCCTCGCGCACGCCAACCGCGTCGAGGTGGTGATGACCGGCGGGACCCTGCGCGGGTCCAACTACGCGCTGGTCGGCAGCGGGGCCGAGCAGTCGCTCCAGGGGCTGCGGGTCTCGCGCGCCTTCCTCTCGGGCAGCGGTCTGACCGCCGAGCGGGGCCTGTCCACGTCCAACATGCTCTCGGCCAGCGTCGACCGGGCGCTGGTGCAGGCGGCGGGGGAGGTGGTGGTGCTCGCCGACCACACCAAACTCGGCTCCGACACGATGTTCCAGACCGTGCCGACGGACGTGATCACCCGGCTCGTGACCGACGAGCCGCCCGCCCACGACGAACGGGCCGCGACCGAGCTCCAGGCGCTGGCCGACCAGGGCGTCCAGATCGCCGTGGCCGGCGGTTCGCCCGGCGGCCAGGCACCGGACCGTCCGGGCCTGGACGCCGCCCCCCAGGAGCGCCGGGGCCCGCGGCGGGACGTGCCGCTGCCGGGCCAGCGCCGCAGCCACCCGGGCGCGCCCGGCGCGCCGCAGCTCCGCCCGGCGGGGTCGCTGGGGGACGGGCGGGTGGCGGACCTGGCGCCGCGGAGACGGTGAGGCCGCCGGGGCGGCGGTGAGGTCCCCGGGGTGGGCGGTCCGGGCGGGCCGGGTGCGTAACGGCCCGCCGGGGCGCGGCGCACCGGGGCATGGCCCACTGGGCCACGGCCCATCGGGACGGCCTCAGGCCCCGGTGCCGGAGGCTCCCGCCCCTGTGGCCGCCTCCGCGCACCCGTCCCCGGATCCCGCCTCCGCCTTCAGCCCCCGCAGCGTCAGCGTCAGCAGCCGGTCGGCGAGCTCCGGATCGTCCGGGGACTCCTCGGCGGCCAGCGCGATGCCGTTGATCAGCTGCATCAGATCGCCGATCGAGACGTCCCGGCGCACCGCCCCGGCCCGCTGCGCGCGGGCCAGCAGCGCCGCGCCGGCCTCGCCCAGCGGCACACTGCACCGCGCCATCCCCGACGTCTCGTCCGCCGACGCGGTCATCAGCGCCCGCGACAGGCCCCGGTACGTACTCGCGTGCGTGATCAGCGTGCGCAGCCAGTCGACCAGCGCGGTGCACGGCTGCGGGGCGTCGGCCAGCTCCCGGGCGTAGCCGATCAGCGCCTCCACCTCGCCCTGGAAGACCGCGCCCATCAGCGCGGTGCGGTTGGGGAAGTGCCGGTAGAGGGTGCCGATGCCGACACCGGCGCGGCGCGCGATGTCCTCCAGCGAGGTGTCCGTGCCGTGTTCGGTGAACGCCGTACGGGCCTCGGCGAGCAGCCGCTCGTAGTTCCGGCGCGCGTCGGCCCGCATGGGGCGCGCCGCGGCCGCCCCCGCCGGTGCGTGCCCCGCAGCGGCCCGCTCCGCCCGCTGCCCTGCCGTCTCGGTCGCCATCGCCCGTCCTTCCTCGGTCCGCTCCGGTCCTGGGCCCCGCAGCGCACGCCCGGCCGCCGCGCTCCCGGCGAACGACACGCCGGCAGGACCCGGACCGGATGCGTCCAGGATGCCATCGCACCACCGGCCCGCGGGCCGCCCGTCCACCCCCGGCCCCCGGTGGACACCCGGCCGCCACCCGGTAACGGGACGCCGTACCGGGGGCGGCGGGGTGGCGAACTCCGGGGCGGGGCCGCAACGGGGGGCTGCCGGGGGTCATCAAACCAGGCGATAAGAGGTCTTCCGGGAGCGTCCGGGAGCCGTCGGATGTCTGGGGAAGAACGCATGGGACTGACCGGCCGGCCACTGCTCTGCGCCATGATCGTCGTCGTTGTGGTCTGTGTGGGGCTGACGGTCCGGCTCTGGCCGCGGTTCGCCGGGCGCGGGACGCGGGCGGTGCTCGGGCGGCTCGGTGTGATCGCCGGGACCCAGCTGGCCGTCGTCGCGCTGCTCGGCCTCGTGGTGAACCGCAGCTTCCAGTTCTACGCCTCCTGGCACGAGCTGCTCGGCCTCTACGACGGGGCGCCGGCCGCGGTCGGCAAATGGGGCGGCGAGGGCAGCGCCGGGCCCGCCGGCGACCCGTCCAAGGGCCTGGTGCAGCCCTCCGGCCCCGAGGGACTGGACAAGGTCCACGGGGTGCCCAAGGGGCCGCCGGAGGTGAACGGCCGGGTCGAGACCGTGCGGATCGTCGGCAAGCGGACGAAGGTGGTGGACCCGGCCTACGTCTACCTGCCGCCGCAGTACTTCCAGCCGCAGTACGCCCGCCAGCGCTTCCCGGTGATCGTCGCGCTCAGCGGCTACCCGGGCGGGATCTTCCTGCTCGGGCAGCACCTGCGGCTGCCGGAGACGGCCGGCCGGCTGATCCGCGGCGGCACCCTCCAGCCGACCGTCATCGTGATGCTGCGGCCCACCATCGCCCCGCCGCGCGACACCCAGTGCGTCGACGTGCCCGGCGGGCCGCAGGCCGAGACCTTCTTCGCGCAGGACGTCCCGGAGGCGCTGAAGTCGCACTACCGGGTGGGCCACGACCCGGGCGCCTGGGGCGTGCTCGGCTACTCCTCCGGCGGCAGCTGCGCCCTCCAGCTGGCCATGCGCCACCCCCGTACGTACACCGCGGCGGCCGCCCTCTCGCCCGATTACAAGGTCGCCAACGACCCGACCACCGGGAACCTCTTCGGCGACGGCAAGGACCGCGGGCGGCGCCGCGCCGAGCACGACCTGATGTGGCGGCTCGCGCACCTGCCCGCCCCCGACGTCAGCGTGCTGATCGGCACCAGCCGCAGCGGCGAGAAGAACTACCCGGCGGCGAAGGCGTTCCTGGCCGCGGTCCGGCCGCCGATGACCGCGGACTCGATCGTGCTCGACCACGGCAGCCACAACTTCGCCACCTGGCGGCGCGAACTGCCCGCCGCGCTCCAGTGGATGAGCCGGACGCTGGTCTTCCCGGAGGAGGTCGCGGCGAAGTCCTGACCCCCTGGGCGCGGCAGAAGGACCACGGCAAAGGGGCGGGCTCCCGGTACACGCGGTACCGGGAGCCCGCCCCTTACGGGCCGGAGGCCGTTCAGTCCTTGATCTCGCAGATGGCGGCGCCGGAGGTGAGGGCGGCGCCGACCTCGGCGGTCAGGCCCTTGATGGTGCCGGCGCGGTGGGCGTTGATGGGCTGTTCCATCTTCATCGCTTCGAGGACGACGACGAGTTCGCCTTCGGCGACCTGCTGGCCTTCCTCGACGGCGACCTTGACGATGGTGCCCTGCATGGGGGAGGCCAGGGTGTCGCCGGAGACGGCGCTGCCGGACTTCTTGGCGGCCTTGCGCTTGGGCTTGGCGCCGCCGGCGACCGCGGCGCGGGCCAGCGGCATGCCCAGCGACGCCGGCAGCGAGACCTCCAGGCGCTTGCCGCCGACCTCGACCACGACCGTCTCGCGGGAGTCGGTCTCGGCGTCCGCCTCGCCGGCGGGGGCGGTGAACGGCGGGATGTCGTTGACGAACTCGGTCTCGATCCACCGGGTGTGGACGGTGAACGGCTCGGTGGAGCCGGTCAGTTCAGGGGCGAAGGCGGGGTCCTTGACCACCGTGCGGTGGAAGGGCAGGGCGGTGGCCATGCCCTCGACCTGGAACTCGTTCAGCGCCCGCGCGGCGCGCTGGAGGGCCTGCTCGCGGGTGGCGCCGGTGACGATCAGCTTGGCCAGCAGGGAGTCCCAGGCCGGGCCGATGACACTGCCGGCCTCCACGCCCGCGTCCAGACGGACGCCGGGGCCGCTGGGCGCGTCGAAGCGGGTGACGGTGCCGGGGGCGGGCAGGAAGTTGCGGCCGGGGTCCTCGCCGTTGATGCGGAACTCGAAGGAGTGCCCGCGCAGGACCGGGTCGTCGTAGCCCAGCTCCTCGCCATCAGCGATGCGGAACATCTCCCGGACCAGGTCCAGGCCGGTGACCTCCTCGGTGACCGGGTGCTCCACCTGGAGGCGGGTGTTGACCTCCAGGAAGGAGATGGTGCCGTCCTGGCCGACGAGGAATTCGCAGGTGCCGGCGCCCTCGTAGCCGGCCTCCTTGAGGATGGCCTTGGAGGCGCGGTAGAGCTCGGCGTTCTGCTCGGGGGTAAGGAAGGGGGCGGGGGCTTCCTCGACGAGCTTTTGGTGGCGGCGCTGCAGGGAGCAGTCGCGGGTGGAGACCACCACGACGTTGCCGTGCTTGTCGGCCAGGCACTGGGTCTCGACGTGGCGGGGGCGGTCGAGGTAGCGCTCGACGAAGCACTCACCGCGGCCGAACGCGGCGACCGCCTCGCGGACCGCGGAGTCGTAGAGCTCGGGGACCTCTTCCAGCGTCCGGGCGACCTTCAGGCCGCGGCCGCCGCCACCGAAGGCCGCCTTGATGGCGATCGGCAGGCCGTGCTCGCGGGCGAAGGCGACGACCTCGTCCGCGCCGGAGACCGGGTCGGAGGTGCCGGCGACCAGGGGGGCGCCGGCGCGCTGGGCGATGTGGCGGGCGGCGACCTTGTCACCCAGATCGCGGATGGCCTGCGGGGGCGGGCCGATCCAGGTCAGGCCCGCGTCCAGGACGGCCTGGGCGAACTCGGCGTTCTCCGAGAGGAAGCCGTAGCCGGGGTGGATGGCGTCCGCGCCGGAGTCGGCGGCGGCCTGGAGGACCTTGGCGATGTCGAGGTAGCTGGTGGCAGGGGTGTCACCGCCCAGGGCGTATGCCTCGTCCGCGGCACGGACGTGCAGAGCGTCCCGGTCGGGGTCGGCGTAGACCGCCACGCTCCCGATCCCGGCGTCCCGGCATGCACGGGCAACGCGGACAGCGATTTCGCCACGGTTGGCGATGAGCACCTTGCGCACGATGGGTCCTTCCTTGGCGCTACGCCGCAACACACTGAACGCAGCGAGTTTAGGGACTGGCGACACCGCGTGCCGACCCGTTCCCGGGGGTGAGCTTGCCCACACGGAGCGTGCACGCGGCGCGAGTGAGGGAGTGAAGTCCGTTGGAATCCCAGGGTAGGCCCGGATTTCGCGGCTCCGGCGCACGGCGCGGTGTGGTCTAGGTCTCGGCCCGCGGCCTCCCGGCGCACCGTCAATTCTTTGTGGAGTCCCTACGAATGGGCGAGTGAAAGTTTTCGGGTGGGCGCGGCGGGGGGCGGGGGCGCGGGGGCATGGCGGAGGGGGGTCGGATGCGGTGATGCGGACCCCTTGCCGTGAGTGTTACCCAGCAGTAGCGTGCGGGATACCTTCCGTACTCCTGGTAACAGTCCCGTGAGGGTTGCGCGGGGCGGCGTCCGGGTGGGACGGGGTGGGGCAAGGCGGCACAGGGCGGGATGGAACGGGCGCGGCGGGCGGGACGGCGTAAGACGGGTCACGGGTCAGTGGAACGGCTTGGGGCGGTCAGCGGTTCGGCGTGAGGCGGGCGGGGGAAGGGCGCAGGACGGGCCGAGGCGCTCGGCCCCGGCGCGCGCGGCGACGACGGTGGAAGTCACGACGGCGGAAGTGGGGTGGACGGGGTGGTGGCGGTACGCAGACCGGTGGCGGCGGCGACGGCGCTGGTCCTGGTCCTGGAGGCGGCCGGATTCCTGCTGCTGAACTGGATCCTGAGCATCGTGGTCGACCGGCAGCAGATGTCCCTGGCCGGGCTCCGGCCGGGCGCGATGGCCGCCGGCTCCTGGGCCGGCGGCGCGGTCTGCGCCCTGTTCCTCCTGCTGTGCGCGGCGGTGCTGCTGCGCGCCGCCGCACGGGACCGGGCGCCCGGCCGCCTGGGGCGCATCGGGCTGATCTGCTGCGCGGTGCTGCACGGCGTGCTCGGCGCGGTGGCGGTCGGCCTGCTCGGCTGGCCGGCGTTCGGCGCCGCCATGGTGGTGCTGGCGCTGCTCGTGCTGAACCTGGTGGCTTACGGGGATGAGGGCGCGGGGGCGGCCTCGGTGGACGGCGCCGCGCCGGGCGAGGGTACGGCGCCCGGGGGCGCGCCGGCCTGAGCCGCGCGCTCAGGCCGGCCCGGCGGGCCTGGCGGTGCGGCCGGTCGTTTCGTCGAACTCCGGCCCGGGAACGCCCCGTTGGCCTCGTAGCGGCGCTCAGCCGCCGCAGCCCGCCCCGTCCGCCCCCTTACGCCCAAAGCTCCGTGATCGCCACGTCCAGGTCGGCCAGCAGGCGGCGGAGCAGCGGCAGGGAGAGGCCGATGACGTTGCCCGGGTCGCCGTCGATGCCGTCGATGAACGGGGCCGAGCGGCCGTCCAGGGTGAAGGCGCCCGCGACGTGCAGCGGCTCGCCGCTGGCCACGTAGGCGGCGATCTCGGCGTCGGAGGGCTCGCCGAAGCGGACCGTGGTGGACGCGGTGGCCGAGACCCGGCGGCCGTTCGCGGTGTCGATCACGCAGTGGCCGGTGCGCAGGACGCCGGAGCGGCCGCGCATCGACTTCCAGCGGGCCGTGGCGTCCTCGGCGTCGGCCGGCTTGCCCAGCGCCCGCCCGTCCAGCTCCAGCACCGAATCGCAGCCGATCACCAGCGCGCCCGCGGTCTCCGGGCGGGCGGCGACCGCGGCGGCCTTCGCCTCGGCCAGGACGCGGGCCAGCTCCTCGGGGGTGGCGGCGGTCAGCGCGTCCTCGTCCACCCCGCTGACCACCACCTCGGGTGCCAGCCCGGCCTGCCGGAGCAGGCCGAGCCGGGCCGGGGACTGGGAGGCGAGGACGAGACGGCGGGGGCGCGGCGCTTCGGTCATGCCCGCCATCGTACGGAGGTGCGGCGGTCAGCGGAGCGCGGTCCGGGAGCGGGCCCGGGCCGCCCGCAGCAGCGCCCAGCCGAGCAGCGCGCCGAGCGCCGCGCCCAGGGTGTTGTGCGCCCAGTCGGCCGGCTGGCAGTCCCGCACCGGGTCGAGGGTCTGGAGCAGTTCGATCCCGGCCCAGGTCGCGGAGATGCCCAGCGGGACGAGCAGCGCCCGCCGGGTCGCCAGGACCCCGCAGAGCGCGAGCGGGATCCACAGCACGACGTTGACGAGCTGGTGGCCGGGGCCCGCGCCCAGCGTCCGGGGGCCCGCGCCGCCCTCGACGACGCACTGGTGCAGCCGCGTCAGGGCGCCCGGCTGGATCTGGTCGGGCAGCGTGATCCCGGCGCAGAGGGCGAGGGTGAGCAGGAAGAGGAGGGCCGGCGCGGACCGCCGGCCCAGGCGGCGGGTCAGCGGCCGCCACAGCGCCAGGGCGGCCAGGAGCATGACCGCGCACCAGGCGGCCATCACCAGGGCGTGCGCCTCCGGGGACATCGGTGCCTCCTCGCTCACCCGGTGACGAGCCGCTGCCGGAGCTTGCGCTGGGTGGCCTGGTCCAGCCCGAGCCCCTTGGTCAGGTAGCCGTCGAACGACCCGTAACTGGCCGCGACTTCGTGGAACGCCGCGTCGAGATAGCTCTGCCGCACCCCGAGCACCGGTTCCAGCAACGCCGGGTCCTTGACCTTGCCGGCCGCCTTCAGCGCGTCCAACTGCCGGTCGTTGCCGGCGTCGAGGTAGTGGTTGGACGCCAGGTAGTCCTGGTCCACGGTGGCCCGCGGTACGCCCGCGGCGGTCAGCAGCACCGCGCTCAGCCAGCCGGTGCGGTCCTTGCCCTGGGTGCAGTGGTAGAGGACCGGCGCGGTGCTGTCGGCGATGTCCCGGAGGGCCGTGCCGAATTGCCGGCTCGCGGCCGGGTCGCTGACCATCCAGGCGTAGTACGCGTCCATCATCCGCACCGCCCGGCCGCCGCCGAGCGCCCGCTGCTGGGCCGCCGGACCGCCCGCCACCAGCGTGTTCATGGTCCGGGACAGATCGGCGTGCGGGTTGTAGACGGGCAGGGCGGTGTGCCGGACGCCGGCCGGGAGCTTGTCCGCGGCGGGCGCGGCCTCCGCCAGGGAGCGGAAGTCCAGGTCCAGGGCGATGCGGTCCTTGGTGAGGGTGCGCTGTTCGGCGGGGGTGAGGTTGTTCAGGGCGTCCGCGCGGTAGACCACGCCGCGGCGGACCCGGTGGCCGTCGGCGGTGCGGTAACCGCCGAGGTCGCGGGCGTTGGGGGCGTCCCGCAGGCCCAGGGAGCGGGGGGCGGGGGCGGAGGCGGCGGTGGCCCGCGCGGCGCTGCCCGACCGGCCGCTCGCGGTCTCCCGCGCGGGCCCGGACGCACAGCCGGCGGCACCGGCGGCCAGGACGCCGAGACCGGCGGCCACCGCCACGAGCCGGGTCGCCGGCCGCCGCACCGGGAACTTTTTAATGGTGAGCATTAGGCGAAGGTAGGCGTGCCGGCCGTAAATCCTCCGTAAGCGGCCGGCGGAATACACAGGAACCGCACAGTCGCCCCCATGGTCAACACGGAAAACGGGCCGGATACCGGTCCTCAGGGGAGAGAATTTCCCCTTTTTCCCGGCCGTCCGACCCGTTCCTCTTTTCCGGCCCGCCCCCCGTGGCAACCGGCCCCTCATCAGGCCGTGATCAGCGCCAGGCCATGATCAGCACCAGTCCATGATCAGGACTTGTTCAGCACCGCCTGCATCACCGACTTCGCGATCGGCCCGCCCAGCTTTCCACCGGCGATCTCCGACCGCGGGATGTCCATGTCCTTCGGATCGACGAACACCGCGACCGCCACCGGCGAACTGCCGTCCGGCAGCTTCGCGTACGAGACGAACCACGCGTACGGCCGCTCATCGTTCACATTCGCACCGTGCTGGGCCGTACCGGTCTTGCCGCCGACGGTCACCCCGGCGATCTTCGCCTTCGAGGCGGTGCCGTCCGAAACGGTGTACTCCATCATTTCCTGCACCTTCTTCGCGGTGCTCTCGGAAACCGCCTGCGGCTCCTTCGGGTGCAGCGGCTGCGGCTCGAACTTCTCGATCGTGGACAGATCCGGGCCGCGCAACTCCTCCACCATGAACGGCTTCATCACCTTGCCGTTGTTGGCGATACCGGCCGCCACCATCGCCATCTGCAGCGGCGTACTGGTCAGGCTGCCCTGGCCCATACCGGTCAGCGCGGTCTGCGGCTGGTCCAGCTTGCTCGGATAACCGCTCACCGCCGAACGGACCGGGACGAAATGCTCCTCGTTGAAACCGAATTTCTCCGCGGTCTCCCGCATTTTGCCGGTGCCCAGCTTGTGCGCGACGTCCAGGAAGACGTTGTTGCACGACCACTGCATACCGGTCTTCAGCGACGCCTTGTCGCACGGCGCCCCGGCCACGTCGTTGCCCACCTGGGTGCGGGTCTGCGGCAGGGTGTACGGGGCGGGCGCGCCGGAGGAGGCGTTGATGTCGGTGACCAGGCCGTGCTCCAGCGCCGCCGCCGCGGTCAGGACCTTGAACGTCGAACCGGGCGGGTAGATCTCCCGCAGCGCCCGGTTGTTCATCGGCTTGGCCTCGTCCCGGTCGAGCGCGAGGTACTTCTCGCCCTCCGCGGTGGACAGCCCGGCGAAGACCGAGGGGTCGTACGACGGCGTGCTGGCCAGCGCCAGGATCCGGCCGCTGCGCGGGTCGAGGGCGACCACCGCGCCGGTCGCGTGCAGGTCCGTGAGGCCCTTGTAGGCCGCCTTCTGGGCCTTCTCGCTGATGGTGGTGACGACATCGCCGCCGCGCGGCTTCTCGCCCGTCAGCATCCCGCGCGCCCGGTTGAAGAACAGCCGGTCGTCCTTGCCGTTGAGCACCTTCTTGTAGACGCCCTCCAGCATGGTCTCGCCGGCCGCCTGCCGGGCGTACCCGGTCACCGGGGCGTACATCGCGCCGTCGGTGTACGTGCGCTTGTACTTGAAGTCGCCGCTGGTCTCCACCGACCCGGTGACCGGCTTGCCGTCCACGATGATGTTGCCGAGCGGGTACGAGTACGCCTCGATCTTGACCCGCCGGTTGTGGTCGTCGTTCGCCAGCTCGTCGGCCTGCACGAACTGCACCCAGGTCACCCGGACCAGCAGGGCCAGCACCAGGGCCCCGCAGAAGACGGCTATGTGTCTGAGCGGCCTGTTCATGGTCTCCCCTCCACCGGGCGGCGGCCGCCCGGTCACCCGGCGGCCGCCTGTCCGAATTGCGCTGTCAGGAGAGAAAGATGCGCTTCCGCGCGCGGCGGTTGCGGCGGGTGACGCGTTTTACGGCGGCGGCCCGCCGCACCGGCGGGAACCGGGGCCCCGGGGGGAACCGCGCGCCCCGTAGGAGCGTCATCGCACCAGGAGGACCAGCGTCCCCACCATGATCGCTGTGGCGAGCACAAAGCCCATCCGGCGGAGCTTCGCCTGCGCCTCGCGCAGCTCCTCGGGCGGCTCATCGGGCGGATCTGACCACAGCATGACCTCGATCCTCCCGCCCCGGACGACGGCGGCGCCTGAGTACGCGTACTCAGGCGCCACGGCGTCAAGGACTAGTCAGTGCAGTGTGCACCGACCGGATCCGGCCAGGTCATCGCGGCCAGAAGCTGGTCCGCCAGGCCCGCGGCCCCGGGTGCGGCAGCCGCGCGCGGGCCGGCACCGTCGCCGCCGGATCGGACCACTCGCTGCCGCGCCCGGCGGCCTCCTGGCCGGGACCCGCGGCCACCGCCGCCGCCCGGGCCTTGACCACCGCCAGCGCGGCGGCCAGCTCCTCGGGCGTGGGATTGCCCCGTACGACCTTGATCATCGTCAACGACCTCCTGTGGCGGGGACTGCAACGCGCAACACGACCAGCGATCCGGCGTCCCGTCAGAGCGGGATGTTGCCGTGCTTCTTCGGGGGCAGCGCCTCGCGCTTGTTGCGCAGCGTGCGCAGGCCCCGGACGATGTGGCGGCGGGTCTCCGACGGCATGATCACCGCGTCGACATAGCCGCGCTCGGCCGCGACGTACGGATTCAGCAGCGCGTCCTCGTACTCCTGGATCAGCTCCTGCCGGCGCGCCTCCTGGGCGGCGGGGTCCTCGATGGCGGCCAGCGTCCGCCGGTGCAGGATGTTCACCGCGCCCTGCGCGCCCATCACCGCGATCTGCGCGGTCGGCCAGGCGAGGTTCAGATCCGCGCCCAGGTGCTTGGACCCCATGACGTCGTACGCGCCGCCGAACGCCTTCCGGGTGATCACGGTGATCAGCGGAACCGTCGCCTCCGCGTACGCGTAGATCAGCTTGGCGCCGCGCCGGATGATGCCGTCGTACTCCTGGTCCGTGCCCGGCAGGAATCCCGGCACGTCGACGAACGTCAGCACCGGGATGTTGAACGCGTCGCAGGTCCGCACGAACCGCGCGGCCTTCTCGCTCGCCTTGATGTCCAGGCAGCCGGCGAACTGCAGCGGCTGATTCGCCACCACGCCCACCGAATGGCCCTCGACCCGCCCGAAACCGGTGAGGATGTTCGGCGCGAACAGCGCCTGCGTCTCCAGGAATTCGCCGTCGTCCAGCACATGCTCGATCGCGGTGTGCATGTCGTACGGCTGGTTCGCCGAATCCGGGATCAGCGTGTCCAGCTCGCGGTCCGCGTCCGAGACCGCCAGATCCGCCTCCTCCGGGAACGCCGGCGGGTCGGAGAGGTTGTTCGACGGAAGGTAGGACAGCAGGCCCTTCACATACTCGATGGCGTCCTTCTCGTCACCCGCCATGTGGTGCGCCACGCCCGAGGTGGTGTTGTGCGTACGGGCCCCGCCCAGCTCCTCGAAACCGACGTCCTCACCGGTGACGGTCTTGATGACGTCCGGGCCGGTGATGAACATGTGCGAGGTCTGGTCCACCATCACCGTGAAGTCCGTGATGGCCGGCGAATACACCGCGCCGCCCGCACACGGCCCCACGATCAGGGAAATCTGCGGCACCACGCCCGACGCGTGCACATTCCGCCGGAAAATCTCCGCGAACAGCCCGAGCGCGGCCACCCCCTCCTGAATCCGGGCGCCGCCGCCGTCATTGATCCCGATGACCGGGCAGCCGTTTTTCAGCGCGAAATCCATCACCTTGACGATCTTCTCGCCGTAGACCTCGCCGAGCGATCCGCCGAAAATGGTGAAGTCCTGCGAATAGACGCACACCGGCCGCCCGTCGACCGTGCCGTAACCAGTGACGACGCCGTCCCCGTACGGGCGGTTCTGCTCGATCCCGAAATTCGTCGACCGATGCCGCGCGAACTCGTCCAGCTCGACGAACGAGCCCTCGTCCAGCAGGAGGTCGATGCGCTCACGCGCCGTCAACTTCCCCTTGGCATGCTGCTTTTCCACCGCGCGGGCGGAGCCGGCATGCGTGGCCTCCTCGACCCGCCGCTGAAGATCCGCCAATTTCCCCGCGGTGGTGTGGATGTTTGCTTCCGGTTCGGACATCGGGATGCGGCTCCTGCTCGTCCTGGACTGGCACTCGTACGAAAGGGAGGTGTACGGGTGTGGCTACCGCCTCGTAGCGTATCGGCGGGACTGCTCTCCGGCACTGCGTCGTTGACCACACCTAGGCTGGGGCCATGACGCCTCAACCTCCGGAAAACCGGGACAAAGACGCCGGCCGCTGGTCCGATCTGGACCGCCCGCCGCTGAACGCCGCCGCGCTGCGCCGGGCCCTCGTCCGGCCCGGCTCGCTGTGGTCCTCCCTGGACGTCGTCCCCGCCACCGGATCGACCAACACCGACCTCGTGGGGCGCGCCGCGGCCGGCACCCTCCGGGAGGGCGCGGTGCTCGTCGCCGAGGAGCAGTCCGCCGCCCGCGGCCGCCTGGACCGCCGCTGGTCCGCGCCGCCCCGCTCGGGCCTCTTCTTCTCCGTCTACCTGGAGCCCGGCGTCCCCGCCGACCGCTGGGGCTGGCTGCCGCTGCTGGCCGGCGTCGCCACCGCCACCGCGGTCGCCCGCACCGCCGGCGTCGACACCGCCCTGAAGTGGCCCAACGACCTGCTGGTCACCGTGGACGGCGCGGAACGCAAGGCCGGCGGCATCCTCGCCGAACGCGCCGGCGACGGCGTCGTCCTCGGCATCGGCCTCAACGTCTCGCTGACCGCCGCCGAGCTGCCCGTCCCGACGGCCGGCTCCCTCGCCCTCGCCGGCGCGCACTCCACCGACCGGGACCCGCTGCTGCGGGCCGTCCTGCGGTCGCTGGAGCGGTGGTACGGGGAGTGGCGGGCGGCGGGCGGCGACCCTGGGGCGAGCCGCCTCCAGGAGGCGTACGTGGCGGGGTGCTCGACTTTGGGCCGCCAGGTTCGGGCCTCGCTGCCCGGGGAGCGGTTCGTCGAGGGCGAGGCGCTCGCGCTCGACTCGGACGGGCGGCTGGTGCTGGGGCTGCCGGGTGGGGGCCGTGAGGCGGTCGGCGCCGGTGACATCGTGCACCTTCGGCCGGTGGCGTAGTTTGTGGCCGCCCCACGTTGTTGGCTTTCCCGCCGTGGGCGCTGGGGTGGCCTCGGCGTTCCGCCGTTGGTGGGGGCCGGAGGGGCTGTCCCGGGGTACGTCCTCGGTGCGGGCGCATCTGGTGCGTGTGATGAGGAATGCCCCGCGGTTCGCTCCAGATCCTGCGGGCGCACCCCGGGACATCCCCTCCGCCCCCCACCCACCCCGCGTAGGCGAGGCCGCCCCAGCCACCACGGCGCGGCACCAAACAACGTGGGGCGGCCACAAACAAACCCCTCCGCCCCCCACCCACCGCCGCGTAGGCGAGGCCACCGCAACCGACAACGGCGCGGCACACAACAACGTGGGGTGGCCACAAACAACCCCAACCGCCGGTACGGCGAGCAACCACGAACAGACAGGGCCCGGCGGAACAACCCGCCGCGAGAAACCACAACGTGGGACGCAACCCCGTATCGTTGAGGCCGTGCCACCACGGGGCGAGCAGCGAGATCGGAAGGGCAGTGCGCAGGGAGCGGACAGGGAGCGGCCGGTGAGCGCCGACGACGCCGGGGCCACCCCGCGCGACGCGGCCGCCGGGGGCGACGCGGCGGGCGAGGCCCCCGCGGACGAGCCCGCTGGCGACCCCGGGAGGGGCGACGGCAACGGCGAGAACAACATCGCCGTCAAGCTCGAACAACTCATCCTCGGCGCCGAGCGCCGCTACACGCCGTTCCAGGCGGCCCGCAGCGCCGGCGTCTCCATGGACCTCGCGGCCCGCTTCTGGCGGGCCATGGGCTTCGCCGACATCGGCCAGGTCAAGGCGCTCACCGAGGCCGACGTCCTCGCGCTGCGCCGGCTCGCCGGCCTCGTCGAGGCGGGGCTGCTCAGCGAGGCGATGGCGGTGCAGGTCGCCCGTTCCACCGGCCAGACCACGGCCCGGCTCGCCGACTGGCAGATCGACTCGTTCCTGGAGGGGCTGACCGAGCCGCAGGACTCCGGCCTGACGCGTACGGAGATCACGTATCCGCTGGTCGAGCTGTTGCTGCCGGAGCTGGAGGAGTTCCTGGTCTACGTGTGGCGGCGGCAGCTGGCCGCGGCCACCGGGCGGGTCGTCCAGGCGCAGGACGACGCGGAGATGGTGGACCGCCGGCTGGCCGTCGGCTTCGCGGACCTGGTGGGCTTCACCCGGCTGACCCGGCGGCTGGAGGAGGAGGAACTGGGCGAGCTGGTCGAGGCGTTCGAGACCACCGCCGCCGATCTGGTCGCCGCGCACGGCGGTCGGCTGATCAAGACGCTCGGCGACGAGGTGCTGTTCGCGGCGGACGACGCCGGGGTCGCCGCCGAGATCGGGCTGCGGCTGATCGAGACCATGGGCCACGACGAGACGATGCCCGAGCTGCGGGTGGGCATCGCGTTCGGCACGGTCACGACCCGGATGGGCGATGTCTTCGGCACGACCGTGAATCTGGCCAGCCGGCTGACGTCGATAGCGCCGAAGGACACCGTGCTGGTGGACGAGGCGTTCGCGGAGGAGCTGGGGCGTACGGGTGAGGCGCCGGTGTCGGAGGCGGACGCGGCGGCCGCCGAGAAGGCCGCCCAGGAGGGCACCGGCAGCCCGCCGCCCCCGTACCGCTTCGCGCTCCAGCCGATGTGGCAGCGCCCGGTGCGCGGCCTGGGCGTCGTCGAGCCCTGGATGCTGACCCGGCGCGGCTGACCGCCCGCGGGCCCCTGCCGCGATCGCCGCCGACCTGACATGATCCCGAGGACAGGTCAACGAGCGTTAACCGGCATTCGGAGGGCGGTATGCAGCGGTTCGGTGCGGAGGAGTGGATCGGGATCGAGCGCCACGGTTTCGTGGCGGAGCTGGTCCTGGACCGGCCCAAGGCGATGAACGCGGTGTCCACGGCGCTGGCCGACGCGCTGGCCGAGGCGTGCGCCGCGCTGGCCGCCGACCGCTCGGTACGGGCGGTGGTGCTCACCTCCACGCATGAGCGGGCGTTCTGCGTGGGCGCCGACCTCAAGGAGCGCAATTCCTTCACGGACGCCGATCTGATGCGGCAGCGCCCGCGCACCCGCGCCGCGTACACCGGCGTCCTGGAGCTGCCGGTGCCGGCCATCGCCGCGGTCCACGGCTTCGCGCTCGGCGGCGGCTACGAGCTGGCGCTGGCCTGCGATCTGATCGTCGCGGACGGCACCGCGGTGGTCGGGCTGCCGGAGGTGTCGGTGGGCGTGGTCCCCGGCGGCGGCGGGACGCAGCTGCTGCCGCGCCGGGTGGGCGCGGCGCGCGCGGCCGAGCTGGTCTTCACCGGGCGCCGGGTGGCCGCGGCGGAGGCGGCGGAGCTGGGCATGGTGGACCGGCTGGTGGCGGACGGCGAGGACCGGGCGGAGGCGCTGGCGCTGGCCGCGGCGATCGCCCGCAACTCGCCGGTGGGGCTGCGCGCCGCCAAGCGCGCGCTGCGGCTGGGCCACGGGCTGGACCTGCGGGCCGGGCTGGAGGTGGAGGACGGCGCGTGGCGGAGTGTGGCGTTCTCCGGCGACCGGGCCGAGGGCGTCGCGGCGTTCAACGAGAAGCGGGAGCCGGACTGGCCGGGGGAGTGAGCGCCGGGGCGGGCCGGGGTGCGTTGCCGGGCCGCCTTCGCCCGGTCCTTCCGGGGCCGATCCGCGGGAGGAAGGGGCGAATCGGGTCAATCGTTCCTACGCTGTAGTACAGAGCGTGCTCACAGTAACGGAATGTGAGGATCCGGTGACGGACGAGGGTGACGCCAGGCTGCGGGCCGTGGTGGAGCTGGCGCAGGCCATGGCGGCCGTGCACACACCGCGCGAATCGGCCCGGGCCGCGGCGCGCGGCGCGTGCCGGGCGCTGGGCGGCTCCTTCGCGGCGGTCTCCAAGTGGGAACGCGAGCGGGGGCGGCTGCGGGTGCTGGTGAACGTCGGCGAACTGGCGCCGGGCGAGCGGGAGTTCCCCGACGACGAGGCGTATCCGGTGCACGAGTTCCCGGAGATCGTCGGGTTCCTGGGCGAGCGGTGGTCCGGGGGCGGGGAGCCGAGCGCCTGGGTGGAGACCGCCGGGGAGGAGCCGGCCGGCGCCCCGGACGGGGCCCGCTACAACCACCAGAGAGTGGCCGCGCTGCGCCGCCGCGGCCGGGGCTGCTGCGTGGTCGCCCCGATCGTGCTGCACGGCCGGGCGTGGGGCGAGCTGTATGTGGCGCGGCGGCCGGGGGAGCCGGTCTTCGGCCCGGCGGACGCCGACTTCGCGACCGTACTGGCCGCCGTGGCCGCCGCCGGGATCGCGCAGAGCGAGCGGCTGGCCGAGGTCCGGCGGCTGGCGTTCACCGACGCGCTGACCGGGCTGGCCAACCGCCGCGCGGTCGATATGCGGCTGGACCAGGCGCTGGAGCAGCACCGCGCCGACGGTGTGGTGGTCAGCCTGGTGGTGTGCGATCTGAACGGGCTCAAGCGGGTGAACGACTCGCGCGGGCACGCGGTCGGCGACCGGCTGCTGGAGCGCTTCGGATCGGTGCTGTCGCTGTGCGGCGCGATGCTGCCGGGGACGCTCGCGGCGCGGCTGGGCGGCGACGAGTTCTGCCTGCTGGCGGTCGGCCCGGCGTCCGACGAGGTGGTGAAGATCGCCGGTGAGCTGTGCGGACGCGCCGCGGAACTGGACCTGGGCGAGGGCGTCGCGGTGGGCGTCGCCTCGACCGGCGACCCGATCGGCCCGGTGCGCAGCGCCCGCCGCCTCTTCCGGCTCGCGGACGCCGCCCAGTACCGCGCCAAGGCGGCCCGGTCGGCGGAGCCGGTGGTGGCCGGGCGGCACGGCGGCGCGGCCGATCCGGTCGTACGGCTCGCGGACTCGCCGGAGCCGGCGCCGGGGCCGGAGCGGCGGAAGTTCCGGAGGTGACGGGGATGGGGCCGGGGCGCTGGGTGCGCCTGGTGGGGCCGGTGCGTGCGGCCGGTGCGGCCCGGCCGGCGGACGGTGGTCCGTACGGCGGGCGCGCATGATGGACAGGGTGGCCGTATGCGATCGGTAAGGGGTGATCCCGAAATCCGGTGGTGACATTCGGCGATTCAGTCTCTAGGGTGCCTGAATATGAGTATGCACACTGTGGTGCTGGGGACGTCCGGCACCACCGCACAGGACGTCATCGCGGTGGCCCGGGGCGCGGCCCGGATCGAGCTCTCCGAGGAGGCCCGCGCCGCCGTCGCCGCCTCGCGCGCCTTCATCGACGAGCTCGCCGCCAAGCCCGACCCGGTCTACGGCGTCTCCACCGGCTTCGGCGCGCTCGCCGTCCGGCACATCAGCCCCGAGCTGCGGGCCCAGCTCCAGCGCAACATCGTCCGCTCGCACGCGGCCGGTATGGGCCCCCGGGTCGAGCGCGAGGTGGTCCGCGCCCTGATGTTCCTGCGGCTGAAGACGCTGGCCTCCGGGCACACCGGCGTCCGCCCGGTGGTCGTCGAGACCATGGCCGCCCTGCTCAACGCCGGTATCACCCCGGTCGTCCACGAGTACGGCTCGCTCGGCTGCTCCGGCGACCTCGCCCCGCTGTCGCACTGCGCGCTGACGCTGATGGGCGAGGGCGAGGCGGAGGGCCCCGACGGCACCGTCCGGCCGTCCGGCGAGCTGCTCGCCGAGCACGGCATCGCGCCCGTCGAGCTGCGCGAGAAGGAGGGACTGGCGCTCCTCAACGGCACCGACGGCATGCTCGGCATGCTGGTGATGGCCTGCGCCGACCTGGCCCGGCTGTTCACCTCCGCGGACATCACCGCCGCGCTCTCCCTGGAGGCGCTGCTCGGTACGGACAAGGTCCTCGCGCCCGAGCTGCACGCCATCCGCCCGCACCCGGGCCAGGCCGCCTCGGCCGCCAACATGCTGGCGTTCCTGGCCGGTTCCGGTTTCACCGGCCACCACCAGGACGACGCCCCGCGCGTCCAGGACGCGTACTCCGTCCGCTGCGCCCCGCAGGTCGCCGGCGCCGGCCGGGACACCCTCGCGCACGCCCGGCTGGTCGCCGAGCGCGAGCTGGCCGCCGCCGTCGACAACCCCGTCGTCCTGCCGGACGGCCGGGTGGAGTCCAACGGCAACTTCCACGGCGCGCCGGTCGCCTACGTCCTGGACTTCCTGGCCATCGCCGCGGCCGACCTGGCCTCGATCGCCGAGCGCCGCACCGACCGCCTCCTGGACAAGAACCGCTCGCACGGCCTGCCCGCCTTCCTGGCCGGCGACCCGGGCGTCGACTCGGGCCTGATGATCGCCCAGTACACCCAGGCCGCCCTGGTCAGCGAGTTGAAGCGGCTGGCCGCGCCGGCGTCGGTGGACTCCATCCCGTCGTCCGCCATGCAGGAGGACCACGTCTCGATGGGCTGGTCGGCGGCGCGCAAGCTGCGCACCGCGGTCGACAACCTCACCCGCGTCATCGCCGTCGAGCTCTACGCCGCGACCCGCGCCATCGAACTGCGCGAGGGCCTGACCCCCGCGCCGGCGACCCGCGCCGTCCTGGACGCCATACGCGCCGCGGGCGTGCAGGGCCCGGGCGAGGACCGCTTCCTGGCCCCCGACCTGGAGGCGGCCTACGCCTTCGTGCGCGACGGCAAGCTGGTGGCGGCGGCCGAGACGGTCACGGGGGAGCTGGCCTGACGCTGGGTCATATGACTGTGCTGCTCGGCGTCATGTGACTGTCCTGTGCCGTCACGTGGCTGTCCTATGCCGTTACTCCGCTTGACTGACGCGCTTGACCGGCGCGGGGGAGCGGGCTGCGGTACGCGCCGGGGCGCGTCATGACCGGGATCGACACCGGTTGTGACGCGCCCTGTGCTGTGGCGTGACGCGGCGCGGTGGCGGGGGTGCCGCCCGGGGTGACGCGGTGCTCCCGCTCAGACCGTCTCGTCGCGGGTGCGGTGTACCGAGTAACTGACCAGCGCGGCACCGAGTACGAGGAAACCCGCGCCGCCGACCACGTAGGGCGTGGTGTCGGGGCTGCCGGTGTCCGCGAGGTAGTGGTGCGCCCCGCCGTCCGCGGCGGGCCCGCCGCCCGGCCGGGTGGTCGTGGAACCGCTGCCGGTATTGCCCGCTTCGGTGTCCCCGGACCGGCTGCCGGAATGCTTCCCCGCGCCGGAAGCGTCCGAGACATTCGCCCGGCCCTGGCCGGCGGAAGCGGAATCCGCCCGCAGCGCGGAATGTGTCGCTCCGTCATCTCCCACCAGGGCATTGGCGGAGGGTACGAACCACAGGGCGAACAGCACCGATCCCGCGGCAGCGGCGGTCAGTAGTGGTCGACGTGCGGTCACGAAAGCGATCCCCCTTGTGGGTTCGGCGAATTGGCCGTTGCCCGCAGATGTTAGTGACCGCCGCGGGTCGCGCGGTAGTCGGGACCCGGACGTGCTTACCCTCCGTCCATGAGCAATGGTGAGACATCACGCTTTGTACGGCTTCACGTCGAACTCGTCATGGAGGTCACCGACGCCGATCGCCTCACCGGCGCCGCCGTCGACCACATCAAGGGCGAGGCCGCGGTCCCCGAGGACGAACGCAGGCAATCGCTGGAAACGGTCAGAGACGACCCGGCGGAGGCGCTGGCCCACCTCATCGACCCGTTCGACCTGGTCACCGGGGTGCCCGGCACCGAACTCGCCCAGGCGTCCTGGAGCAGCGAGGAGATGACCGACTACGACCCGGACGCCGAGTGGGACGCGGCGGAATGGGACCTCGCGGAGGACGCGGAGGGCGAGGACTGAGGCCCGACCGGTCCGCCACGCCCCGCGGCGCAACGGGCCCCGACCCCCGGCCCCCGGTGGAACACGGCACGACGCCGCGCCCTACGGGGGCCGTATCCCGCGTGGACGGACGAATCCCCGCGGCGCGACATATCCGGCCGGTTCCGGGGAACCCGCCCGGAAGGAAAGCCACGCGCGGCCGATGCCCTCTCCGCCCGGTACTCGTTGAACAGCCGGGCCGTGGTCTGGCTGTCGGCACGCACCGTGCCGCAACGGACGGGACGCACCCCATGCGCCACCCCGCAGACCTCTACGTGACCCATATCATTCATCCCCCCATGGCCGTTTTGCCGCGCTTACGTGTTCTTGCGTGTCCTTCCCCACATTTCCGCCAGGAATGGAGCAGACGAAACGGATAAGGCGTTCCATGGGAGTCGGCCGGAATGCCTGCGTCCAGATATGTCTGCGGTCAGTTGGCGGCTCGCTCGGGGATTTTTCGCAATCGGTAACAATGGAGAAGCGTGTGATGACGGACCGCAAGCGCCGCAAGGGCCTCATAGCCAGTGCCGCGCTGCTCGGCGGGGTACTCACGGTCGCCGCGTGCGGCGCCAGCAGCGCCACCGGCCACGGCGGCGGTGCCAACGCAGGACGCCACGAGAACGGACAGCACGACAGCACCCAGCAGGTGGACGAGGCGGCCGCCCAGGACGCCTCGCAGGCCAAGATCACCATCGCCCCGCAGGACGGTTCCACCGACGCCGGTCTCAACAGCGCGAAGGTGACCGCCAGTGGCGGCAAGCTCACCGACGTCACCCTGACCACGGTCACCGCGCACCAGTCGCAGCAGACGCAGCGCAAGACCGTCCCGGGCACGCTGTCGGCGGACGGCACCTCCTGGAAGCCGGACCAGGCGCTCTCCCGCGCCACCACCTACAAGATCACCGCGCACGCGAAGGACGCCCAGGGCCGTACGGCGGTGGAGAACTCCACCTTCACCACCGTCTCCCCGGCCAACAGCTTCATCGGGAACTTCACTCCCGAGGACGGCTCGACGGTCGGCGTCGGTATGCCGGTGTCGATCAACTTCGACAAGCCGGTCAAGAACCGTAAGGCCGTGCAGTCAGCGATCTCGGTCGCGTCCAGCAGCAACCAGCAGGTCGTCGGCCACTGGTTCGGCGACAAGCGGCTGGACTTCCGGCCCAAGGACTACTGGAAGCCGAACTCCGACGTCACGCTGAAGCTCGCGCTGGACGGCGTCGAGGCGTCGCCGGGTGTCAAGGGCATCCAGAACAAGACCGTCCACTTCCACGTCGGTCACTCGCAGGTCAGCACTGTTGACACCAAGACCCACATGATGACCGTGGTCCGGGACGGGAAGACGCTCCGCACCATCCCGATCTCCTCGGGCAGCGCCGACCACCCGACCTACAACGGTCAGATGGTCATCTCCGAGAAGTTCCAGCAGACCCGGATGGACGGTTCCACCGTCGGCTTCACCAACAAGACCGACGGCAAGGGCGAGTACGACATCCCCGACGTCCCGCACGCCATGCGGCTGTCGAACTCCGGCACCTTCATCCACGGCAACTACTGGGGCAAGGGCATCTTCGGCAAGGCCAACACCAGCCACGGCTGCATCGGCCTGAAGGACGTCAAGGGCGCGGGCGACCCGTCCACCGACGGCGCGTGGTTCTACAACCACTCGCAGCTCGGCGACGTGGTGAAGGTGATCAACTCCCCGGACAAGACCATCAAGCCGGACAACGGCCTCAACGGCTGGAACATGTCCTGGTCGCAGTGGGTGGCGGGCAGCGCGGTCTGATGCCTGCGGGCGGCTGACGCCTCCCAGCGGCTGACGTTTCAAGCGGCTGCTGTCTCGAAGCGGCTGACGCCGGCCGGCCACGGCCCGGCACGGCGCTCGTCACGGCCCGGTCCCGACGCTTCGGCGCGGGGGCCGGGCCGTTCCGCTTCCGCTTCCGCTTGGTCCGTATGCGCAGGCCCACCCGCCCCTCCGTACAGTGGCCAGGTGAGCGACGACCGCACGAACAACCGCCGCACGGGGCGCGGCACCCGGAAACCTCGCGGCACCGGGCAGCCCGCCCCCGACCCCGCCGCCACCAGGTCCGCCACGGCCGTCCTGGGCGACATCCTCGGCCGGGTCCGCTACGCGGCGGACGGGACGGCCGCCGAGGACGCCATCGAAGCGGGCGCCTCTCAGCTGACCGCTGCGCCCCCCGGCTGGCCGGCCATGAGCACCGCCGTGATCGCGGCCGCCGCGGACGCCGTACGCCGCTGCTGGGCGGGCGGCTGGCACCCCGCCGACCTCGAACGGATCGTCCGGCGCGAGGCCCAGGACACCGCGCCGGCGGCCGTGGTCCTCGACGCCATCGCCGCCGAGGAGGCCCGGCCCCGGCCCGCCGGCGGCCCCGCCCGGGACGCCCGCTGGCAGGCCCAGCTCACCCGCCTCGACGCCCGCGTCTGGTGGGACACCGACGCCGGCTACCTGGACGCGCTGGCCGCCCGCCGCCGCGCCACCCGCTTCGAAACCGCCTGCGACGTCCTGACCACCCTGCGCCTGCTCGCCCGGCTGCCCCGGATCACGCCGCTGCCACCTCCGTCCCCCACCGGTACGGCTGCCCCCGCCGGCGGTATGGCCGCCTCCCGCGCGCTCGGCCGGATCCGCGGCCTGCTCGCCAAGGCCGAGGCGACCCCGTACCCCGTGGAGGCCGAGGCGCTGTCCGCCAAGGCCCAGGAACTGATCGCCCGGCACAGCATCGACGAGGCCCTGCTCGCCCACGCCGGGGACCCGGGCCGGCCCGCCGACGGCCCCGCGGCGATCCGCGTCGGCATCGAGGGCCCCTACGAGCAAGCCCGTGCCCTCCTCCTGGACGCCGTCGCCTCCGCCAACCGCTGCCAGGCCGTCTGGGCCTCCGACCTGGGCTTCTCCACCGTCATCGGCTTCCCGCCCGACCTGGAGGCGGCCGAACTGCTCTACACCTCGCTGCTCCTCCAGGCCACCACCGCGATGAACCGCGCGGCCGACGACCACCACGCCCGCGGCCGCTCCCGCCGTACCCGCGACTTCCGCCAGACGTTCCTCGTGGCGTACGCGGACCGCATCCGCACCCGGCTCGCCGCGGCCACCGCCGCCGCCACCACCGAGGCCGCCGACCGGACGCCCGCCACCGCCGACCGGCTCCTGCCGGTGCTCGCCGCCCGGGAACTCGCCGTCGAGGAGACCGCGGGCGCCCTCTTCCCGGACACCGCGCCGGTCCGCCTCCGCGGCGTCCGCGACGCCGCCGGCTGGCACCAGGGCACCGCCGCCGCCGACCGCGCCCGCCTGGGCCACCCCACACCGCCGCCGCAGGACTGACCGCTCCGCGCCCCTGCCTCCGTGAGCTGCGGGGGCCGCCGTCCGGCCCGGTCGGGGGCAATGGCCCCGGGAAGTAAGGACCTTGGCCACTTCAGCCGGAAGCGGCGGGGCACGCAGCATGGACGCGACATCCTCTCTACACGAGTAGACGCTCGTGTGCGCACTGGGAAGTGGTGTGACGATGGCGTCGCGCGTCCAAGGTCCCGCCCCGTCAGGGACCGCCCGCAGTAACGGTGTTCGGGTCACCGGGCATGACGGCGAGGGGTGCCCCGGGGCGCCGGGCCGGCAGGGCGTCCGGTGACCGCGTCCGCCGAGGGGCCGCCGCACCCCGCGCGGCCGGCCCGCGCCACCCGCGACGACGTCGCCCGGCTGGCCGGCGTCTCCACCGCGGTGGTCTCCTACGTCCTCAACAACGGGCCGCGGCCGGTCGCCCCGGGCACCCGGGAGCGGGTCCTGGCGGCGGTACGGAGACTGGATTACCGCCCCAACTCCCTTGCCCGCGCGCTGCGTTCCCAGCGGTCGGACAGCTACGGGATGCTGGTGCCCACCCTGGAGAACCCGTTCTTCGCGGCGCTGGCCGACGCCGTCGCCACCTGCGCCCAGGCCCGGGGCCGGACCGTGGTGCTCGGTTCCGCGGCGCGCGGACGCGTCAGCGAGAGCAGCCTGGCCGAGACCTTCCTCGCCCGCCGGGTCGAGGCGGTCATCACCGTCGGGGCCGACCACCCCGACCGGCTCGGCACCCTGATCGACGCCGGCGTCCCCGTCGTCGCCGTGGACCGGGACCCCGGCGACCCGCGGATGGGGCTGGTCACCGTCGACCACCGGGCCGGTGCGCGGGCGGCCACCGCGCACCTGATCGCCGCGCACGGCTACCGCCGGATCGGCTGCGTCGCCGGTCCCGTCGATCTGCCGGTCGCCCAGGACCGGGTGCTGGGGTGGCGTTCCGCGGTGGCGTCCGCCGGGCTCGCGCCCGGACCGGCGGTCACCGCCGACTTCACCCGGCGCGGCGGCCACGCGGCGGCCCGCGCGCTGCTGGACGGCCGCCGCCGGACCCAACGGCCGCTGCCCCGCGCGGTGTTCGTCAGCAGCGGCCAGCAGGCCGCCGGGTTCCTCGCCGCCGTGCAGGAGGCGGGGGTGCGGGTCCCGGACGACCTGGCCGTCATCACGTTCGACGGTACGGAGGAGACCCGCTTCACCAGGCCGGCGCTCTCCACCGTCGTCCAGCCGGTGCCCGCCCTCGCCGGGCGCGCCCTGGACCTGATCCGGGACGTCTTACGGGGCCGCGAGGTGGCCCGCCGCGTCACTGTCCCCAGCAGCCTCACGCTGCGCCGCTCCTGCGGCTGCGCGCCACCCGGGCCCGCCGCACCTGGACTCCCCGAGGAAGGACGATGCTCGAAATCGCCATAGTGCTGGTCGTGGTGGCGGCAGCGGCCTACATGATCGGGAAGAAGCTGAACCCGACGATCGTGCTCTTCACCCTCGGCACGGTCCTGCTGCTGGTGGCCGCCCTGCTCGGCCACGGACCCGACGGCAAGCTGGAGTTCGACTCCACGGGCAACGCCTTCTTCGACGTCTTCGCGTTCGTCGGCGCGGTGATCAGCAACCGCCTCGCGGAGGTCGGGCTCACCATCATGGTGCTGTTCGGCTTCTCCACCTACATGACGCGCATCGGCGCCAATGACGTGGCCGTGCACGTCCTGACGCGCCCGCTGCGGAAGATCAGGGCCACCTACCTCCTGGTGCCGCTCACCTTCCTGCTCGGCAATGTGCTCTCGCTCGTCGTGCCCAGCGCCTCCAGCCTGGGCATCCTGCTCATGGCCACCCTCTACCCGACCCTGGTGGGCGTGGGGCTCTCCCGCCTCACCGCCGGCGCCGTCATCGCCACCACCGCCACCATCGTCCCCACCCCGCTGGGCGCCGACAACATCGTGGCGGCCAAGTCCCTGGGCGTGGGCCTGCTGGACTACACGTACGGCATGCACGCCAAGGTGTCTGTACCGACGCTGCTGGTCATCGCGGTCGTCCACTACTTCTGGCAGAAGTACATGGACGCCAGGGCCCGGGCGGCCGGCGCCGGTCCCGCGCCCACCGCGGACACGCTGGAGGACGAGCGGCTCGACATCCGCACCGACCTGCCGCCCTCGTGGTACGCCGTCTTCCCCCTGCTGCCCCTGCTGATGGTGGTGGCGCTGAAGGTCGGCGCGGGGCTCGACACCGGCCTGGTGCCGATCACCCTGGCCTGCCTGCTGATCACGCTCGCCGTCGAACTGCTGCGCAGGCGGCAGGTCGCCGCGTCCTTCGAGGACGCCCGCCAGTTCTACGAGGGCATGGCCGCCGGGCTGAAGACCACCGTCGCCCTTCTGATCGGCGCCGCCCTGCTGGTGGAGGGCATCACGCGGATGGGCGTGCTCGCCCAGCTGATCGACGCGGTCAAGAACGCCCACGGGGCCGGGTTCATCCTGATGATCTGCTTCGCCGGCGCGGAACTGCTGATGACGCTGATCACCGGCAGCGGTATGTCCGTCTTCTACGCCGTCAGCGGCGCGCTGGGCGAGGTGAGCCGGCAGGCGCACCTCAACGGCGCCCTGCTGGCGCTGCCCATGCAGTTCATGGGCAACCTCACGCGCGCCATGTCCCCCATCTCCGCGGTCGTGATCATCGTCGCGTCCGTGCTGAAGGTGGCGCCGACCGAGCTGGTCAAGCGGACCGCGGTCCCCATGGGCGCCGGAATCCTCGTCAGCCTGACCCTCACCTGGCTCCTCATCCCCCACTGACCACGGGCCCACTGCCCCAAGGGCTCGGCTGACCCACGGGCCCTCGCCCCCATCGGCCGTTCGGCCCCCACGCCCCCCGTATCCGACCCGACACCGACCAGGAGCTCACCCCATGACCGACATCTGGTACGACTGCGACACCGGCTACGACGACATGATCACCCTCGTCCTGCTCGCCCACCAGCCGGACGTCCGCCTCCTGGGCGTCAGCGCTGTCGTCGGCAACACCACCCTCGCCAACACCCTGCGCAACACCCTCCGCGTCGTCGACGCCTTCCGCATCCAGGCGCCCGTCCACGCGGGCGCGACCAAACCCCTCGCGGCCGAACCCTGCACGATCGAGGGCCTGCTGGGCGAGGACGGCCTGGGCGCCCGTGGGACGGGCCTGCCCGCCACCGACCGGCGCCCCGAACCCCAGCACGCGGTTCCCGCCCTGATCGACTGCCTGCGCGCCCACCCCGGGCAGGTGACGATCGTCGCCACCGCCCCCCTGACCAACATCGCCCTCGCCGTCCGCACCGCCCCCGACATCGTCCCGAAGATCCGCGAACTCGTCTTCATGGGAGGCGGGGTGGGGCGTGGCAACCACACGGCGGCCGCCGAGTTCAACGCCTACGCCGACCCCGAAGCGGGACAGGTGCTGTGCGACAGCGGCATTCCCCTGCGCATGTTCGGCCTCAACCTCACCAACCAGACGCTGATCGACGCGTCCTTCGAGGACGCGATGCGCGCCGCCGGCGGCCCCGTCGCCGAGGCCCTGGCCCACCACACCGACTTCTACCTGCGCATACGCGACAAGGACAAGAACGTCCCCATGCCCTTGCACGACCCCAACACCGCCGTCTACCTCGCCCACCCGGAGTTCTACACGTTCCGGCCCGCCCGCCTGGACTTCGAAACCACCGGCCGGCTCACCCGCGGCGAAACGGTCTGCGAGTTCCGCGTCCCCAGAAAGGCCGCCCCCAACGCCCAGATCGCCATCACGGCCGACAGCGCCGCCGTCACCTCCTACTGGACCAACGAAATCACCTCCGCCCTCACCGCCCTGCGCACCGCCGCGGCGTGACCTCGGCCCGCCCCAGTAGCAGCTGGTCCCTTGCCGCTTCGGTCAGTGAACGGCCACTCCGGGGACCAGTGCGACGAGTCCGGAGAGGAAGCTGCCTGCTGCCGCGAGTGTGACGAGGGTGGCCTTGCCATCGGAGAACAGTCCGGAGCAGAAAGCGCGTACTCGTCACCGAAGGATCAGCATCTTGAGCTTCTGCCAACGGTGTTGGCGGATGTGGCAGCCCATGAGGAGGCCGGTCGCGTTGTTGCGGCAGCCGTCGTCCCGCCCTCTGACCGGAGCCCCGCACGTCACCGGTGCTTGAAAGAAGGACCAGAGCAGGACGACGGCGGAGAGGCCGGTGATCACCGCAGGTCCTGCGGTTCTGTTGATCCATGCGGCGATGAGCAGACCGCCGGCCAGGACGCCCCACCACTGCCCCAGGCCACCGAACCGACTGGCCCTGGCCCCCGAAGTCCTCATGCCCTCAAACGTGGCGCGGTGCCTCCTGGGCCATGCCCGCACGGCGGGTTATGGCTGAATCGGGTGCCAGGAAGTCTGGTGCGCCATGGGCTCGGGACAGGATGGTTCGAAAACCTGCCCTGAGCCCGTGAGAACGCACGTCCGTGGCCGGCGACATCGGCGTGGGCATCGTGGAGCCCAGCGCTCCCCGTGTGAGGAACGCTGAACCGTCAGTCGCCGGCCGGGGCGACACCAACAGGGCAGGAGACGCCGGTCCCACCGATGCCGCAGTAGCCGGCGGGGTTCTTGTCGAGGTACTGCTGGTGGTACGCCTCGGCCGGGTAGAAGGGGCGGGGGGCGGCGGGGAGGATTTCGGTGGTGATGTCGCCGTAGCCGGAGGAGTGGAGGACGGTGCGGTAGGCGTCGCGGGAGGCTTCGGCGGCCTGCTGCTGGGCGGGGGAGTGGGTGTAGATCGCCGAGCGGTACTGGGTGCCGACGTCGTTGCCCTGGCGGAAGCCCTGGGTGGGGTCGTGGGACTCCCAGAAGAGCTTCAGCAGGGCGGTGTACGGGACGACGGACGGGTCGAAGACGACGCGGACGGCCTCGGTGTGGCCGGTGTGGCCGCTGCACACCTCCTCGTAGGTGGGGTTGGGGGTGTGGCCGCCCTGGTAGCCGACGAGGGTGGTCCAGACGCCCTCGGTCTGCCAGAACTTCCGCTCGGCGCCCCAGAAGCAGCCCAGGCCGAAGTCGGCGATCTCCAGGCCGTCCGGGTACGGGCCGAGCAGGGGGTTGCCGAGGACGGTGTGGCGGTCGGGGACCGGGAAGTCCCGCTCCGGGCGGCCCTGGAGCGCTTCCTCGGGGGTGGGCAGGTGCGTCTTGAAGCGGGAGAACAGCATGGGGTGGGCTCCAGGGGGTGGGCTCGGCTCTGCTTCGTTAGCTTCTTTAGCGGCGTTAGCTTCTTCAGCGTTGTGTGTCGTGCGTCGGGGCCGGGGGCCCTGTGGGGCGGGCGTTGGTTCGTAAGGGAGAACGTCTCGCGGACGGGTCGCATTCCGGGGCCGGGCCCGGTGGCCCGGGCGTCAGTCGTGGGGGCGGAAGGTGGCGGGGGTGCCGCCGAGCTTTTCCCAGCCGGCGATGGCGACGGCGCGGTACGCGGCGTACTCGGCGGCCGGGCTGCGCCCGTAGGACCACGGGACGGCGCCCACATGGCCGTCGACGAGGCGGAGCTGCTCCATCGCCTCGGCGTACCGCTCGGCGTGGACCAGGAACCAGACGAGCAGATGGCGGACGTGCGGCGCCATCGGATGGTCGGCCGGGGCCTGGCGCAGGGCGAAGTGGGCGCCCTCGATGGCGCGTTCGATGACCGCGCTCTGGAAGAGGCTGTGGACCATGTTGGCCTCGGGCAGGTGCTCGTAGACCGCGAAGAGGGGGAGGGCCGGCAGCAGGCTCTGCGCCGGCGCCCCGGAGGCGGCGCGCTCGGCGAACGCCTCCGCCTCCTTACGGGACCCGTGCCACTTCTCCGACCAGTACGGGAGCGCGGCCAGATGCGCGCCCATGTGGTGCGGGGCCCGCTGGAGGACCCGGGACCACAGCTCCTCGTAGTCGGCGGGGCGGGCGCCCAGCCCCCGGGCCACGGCCAGCTCGGTGATGTACGGGATTGGGCTGCCGGGCGCCAGCAGCGCCGCCTCCCGGCAGACCGTACGGGCCTCCTCCAGGATCATCCGGAAGTCCTGCGAGCCGGGGTCGCGCAGCGCCTGGACGACCAGGAACTGCGCGTGCGTCTCCGCGCCCCCGGGGTCCTTGGGTGCCTCGGCGCGCCAGCTGCGCAGCCAGATGCCGCCGGTGCGCGTACCGCCCGGGGCGGACGGGTCGCCGGGCGTGCGTGCCAGCTCGAACGCGGCGGCGCCGGCCAGCGTCTGCACCCGCTGCCAGCGCAGCTCCCAGTCGTCCCCGGTGGACCGCAGCAGCTCGGCGGCCGGCCGCCAGTCGTGGGTCCGGCGGATCTCGGCGAGCGCCGCGTCCAGCGCCTCGTCGGGGCCGGGCAGCCGTACGTCGAGCCGCTCCACGGGGACGAAGCCGTAGCCGGCCATGGGGTCGGTGGCGACCGCGTGCCCCTGCACGGCGTGCCGGACGGCCCGCCGGCGCCGCATCCAGGGCAGGAAGACCAGACCGCCGAGCGCGATCGCGACGAGGAGAAGCAGCAGTGCGTCCATGTGGTGTGTGTCCTGGTCGGAGGGGCGGAAGTGGAGGACGGAGGGGCGGAGGGTGGGTCGTTCCGGGGTTGCCCGGAGGTTTCAGGGGGCGTTCGGGCGGGGTGGTCACGGGGTGGGCAGGAACTCCCTCTGTATTCACTATCCAGGGAACGGGAAAGTTCCGGAAAGTTCGGTGGCGCGGCCGACTACCCTCGGCAGACATGAGCGATCCGCGCGACAAGCGCCACCAGCACTTCGAAACCCTTGCCATCCACGCAGGTCAGGAGCCCGACCAGGCGACCGGCGCGGTGGTACCGCCCATCTACCAGGTGTCCACCTACAAGCAGGACGGCGTGGGCGGGCTGCGCGGCGGTTACGAGTACAGCCGCAGCGCCAACCCGACCCGCACCGCCCTGGAGGAGAACCTCGCCGCCCTCGACGGCGGCCGCCGCGGCCTGGCCTTCGCCTCCGGCCTCGCCGCCGAGGACTGCCTGCTGCGCACCCTCCTCGTCCCCGGCGACCACGTGGTGATCCCCAACGACGCCTACGGCGGCACGTTCCGCCTGTTCGCCAAGGTCGCCGAGCGGTGGGGCGTGCAGTGGTCGGTGGCCGACACCTCCGACCCGCAGGCGGTCCGGGCCGCGGTCACGCCGCGTACGAAGGCGATCTGGGTGGAGACGCCCAGCAACCCGCTGCTCGGCATCAGCGACATCGCGGCGCTGGCCGCGGTCGCCCGGGACACCGGGGCCCGTCTGGTGGTGGACAACACCTTCGCCAGCCCGTACCTCCAGCAGCCGCTCGCCCTCGGCGCGGATGTGGTGGTCTACTCCACCACCAAGTACATGGGCGGCCACTCGGACGTGGTCGGCGGCGCGCTGGTCGTCAACGACGACGCGCTCGGCGAGGAGCTGGCGTACCACCAGAACGCCATGGGCGCGATCGCCGGGCCGTTCGACGCCTGGCTGGTGATGCGCGGCATCAAGACGCTGGCCGTCCGGATGGACCGGCACAGCGCCAACGCCGCCCGCGTCGCCGAACTCCTCGCCTCGCACGAGAAGGTGACCCGGGTCTACTACCCGGGGCTGGCCGAGCACCCCGGCCACGAGGTCGCGGCCAAGCAGATGCGGGCCTTCGGCGGGATGGTGTCGTTCCAGGTGGCGGGCGGCGAGGAGGCGGCGGTGGAGGTCTGCAACCGCGCCCGGCTGTTCACGCTCGGGGAGTCGCTGGGCGGCGTGGAGTCGCTGATCGAGCACCCGGGGCGGATGACGCACGCGTCCACGGCCGGGTCGGCGCTGGAGGTTCCGGCGGATCTGGTGCGGCTCTCGGTGGGCATCGAGTCGGTTGATGATCTGCTGGCTGATCTGACGCAGGCGTTGGGCTGAGGCCCGGGCCCAGGCTGGCGCTGAGGGGGCGCGGGGGCTGGGCGGCGGGCTGGTCGGCCTGTGCCCGTAGGCCCGGCTCGTCCCCGTACGCCCCGGCCCGGCCCCGTGCGCCCCGGCTCGTCCCCGTACGTCCGTCTGGCCACGGCCCGCCCCGGCCCGTTCAGTACCCCACCACGGGTGGCGTCGTACGGGCCGGGGGCGGGCGCCAGGGCTGGTCGGCCGCCGCCCACAGGGCGAGGGACAGCAGCGCCAGCAGGGCGAGCAGTGAGCCGGCGCGGTGCAGCAGCAGGCGCCGGGCCCGCAGCCGGCGGCCCCGGGCGGCGGCCCGCGCGGCCAGGTCCGGCGGCACCGGCGGCCACGGTCCGGCCCACAGCGTCCGCCGCGCCTCGGTCTCCTTGCGGTCCGGCGGCGGATGGGGCAGGTCGGGGCTGGTGGGGGCCGGGTTCACGGTGACGGGGTGGCCGGCCGGGGGCGGTGGCTGCGGAGCTCGGAGAGGGCGTTCCGGTACAGCGCCTGCACCCGCTCGGCGGGCAGCCCCAGTTGGGCCGCGGTCTGCTCCTCGGCGATGTCCTCGTGGAGGCGGAGGACGAGCACCAGGCGCTCCCGTGGGGGCAGCCGGCCGAGCAGCCCGCCGCGCGGCCGCCGGTGCCGCCGGGCGGTCTGGGCGAACAGCGCGGCCAGTTCGCGGCGGGCCCGCTCGTACGGGTCCTCGCCGCGCAGCCGGTCCCAGCCGGCGTACGTCCGGGCCAGCGCGCGGACCAGCAGGTCCTCGGCGGCGGGGGCCGGACGGTCGGCGGGCTCACCGGTCAGCAGGGCCGCGGCGTGCAGCAGCCGCCCCGCCGCGCCCGCGGTGAACGCCTCGAACTCCCGGGCCCGGCACCGTTCCCGCACCAGCCGCCGCTCTCCCACCGCGCCTCCCGGATGACGGCCCCCGGGCGCCCCGGCCCCTGTGGCGACGCCCCCGGGAACCGCCGGACAGCCCTCTGGCCCCTATGGCACGGCAGTCCGGCCAACGGGGTCAAGGGGTCGGACAGGGGGAAGGCCAGGTGTGGCGCGCCGTGCGCGACCGACCGTTCGGCGCGGCCCCCAAGGCGGCACCGTCAGGACGCCGCCCAGGACAGCACCCCTCACCACGGCACCCGTCAGGACGCCGCCCCCGCCCCGCCCCCCGGGGCCAGTGCCGTGATCTCGGCCAGGGAGGTGTTGAAGCGCGTCAGGAGGGACGTGAACGCCTCGCGCTCCTCCTCGCTCCACTCCTCCGTCACCAGCGCCATCAGGGCCCGCCGCGAGGCGCGGACCTCGTCCAGGCGGGCGTGGCCGCGCTCGGAGAGCTCCAGGACCACCGCGCGGCCGTCCTCCGGGTGCGTGGCGCGGTCGACCAGCCCGGCGTCGACCAGCGGCGCCACCTGCCGGGTGACCGTCGAGGAGTCGATCCCCATCCCGCAGGCCAGGGCCTTGACGCCCATCGGGCCCTCCTGGTCCAGGCGGTTGAGGAGCAGGTAGGCGGCGCGGTCCATGGAGTTGCGCGCCTGTCCGACGCCACCGAGCCGGCTCTGTTCGGCGCGGCGGGCGAAGACCGCCACTTGGTGCTGGAGCGCGTCGAGAAGAGCGGTGTCGGTGTGGGTCGTCATGTCCGGAGAGGTGGGCATGGCCGGGGCTCGCTTCATCGGGATGGGCATGGATGGCTGGGGAAGACAGGGTACGCGGCGGCGGCGCGGCCCGTACCGGCGCTGCCGCCTCCGGGCCGCGCCGTACCTGGCCGGACGGGGGCCGGGACGCGCCGGTGTCCGGCATCCGGCCGGAAAAGCCCGGATCGTGGCCGAACTGCGAGACTGGCCGCATGGCCGACCACACGCCGCCGCGCACGCCGCACGGGCCGGAGGGTCCGCACGGGCCGGAGGGCCCGGACGTACCCCCGCACGGGCCGGACGGGTGGGACGCGCTCCCCGGGCCGACCGCCCCCGCCCCGGCCCCCACCACCCTCACCCTCGACGACATCCGCGAGGCCCAGAAGCTGCTCTCCGGCGTCGCCCGGACGACCGCCATGGAGGGCAGCCGCTACCTCTCCGCGCTGGTCGGCGCGCCCGTCCACCTCAAGTGCGAGAACCTCCAGCGCACCGGCTCGTTCAAGATCCGCGGCGCCTACGTGCGGATCGCCGGCCTCTCGGCGGCGGAGCGCGGGGCCGGCGTGGTCGCGGCGAGCGCCGGCAACCACGCGCAGGGCGTCGCCCTCGCGGCCTCCCTGCTGGGCGTCGAGTCGACCGTCTTCATGCCGGCCGGCGCCCCGCTGCCCAAGGTCGCCGCGACCCGCGAGTACGGCGCCGAGGTGCGGCTGCACGGCCAGGTGGTGGACGAGACGCTGGCCGCCGCCCAGGAGTACGCCCGGCGCACCGGCGCGGTCTTCATCCACCCCTTCGACCACCGCGACATCATCGCGGGCCAGGGCACGGTCGGCCTGGAGATCCTCGAACAGTGCCCGGAGGTGCGGACCGTCGTCGTCGGCGTGGGCGGCGGCGGGCTCGCCGCGGGTATCGCCCTCGCGGTCAAGGCGCTGCGCCCGGACGTGCGGGTGGTCGGGGTGCAGGCGGCGGCCGCGGCCTGCTACCCGCCGTCGCTCGCGGCGGGCCGCCCGGTGGCCATCGAGCCGCTGACCACGATGGCGGACGGGATCAAGGTCGGGCGGCCGGGCGACGTCCCGTTCGGCATGGTGCGGGAACTGGTCGACGAGGTCCGCACGGTCACCGAGGACGAGCTGTCCAGCGCGCTGCTGCTCTGCCTGGAGCGGGCGAAGCTGGTCGTGGAGCCGGCCGGGGCGAGCCCGGTGGCGGCGCTGCTGTCGGCGCCCGGTTCGTTCGAGGGGCCGGTGGTCGCGGTGCTCTCCGGCGGCAACGTCGATCCGCTCCTGATGCAGCGCATCCTGCGGCACGGTATGGCCGCCGCCGGCCGCTACCTCTCGCTGCGGCTGCGGCTCACCGACCGGCCCGGCGCGCTGGCCACCCTCCTCGGCGTGCTGACGGTGGTGGACGCCAATGTGCTGGACGTCGGGCACGTACGGACCGACCCCCGGCTGGGGCTCACCGAGGCCGAGGTCGAACTCCATCTGGAGACCAAGGGGCCCGAGCACTGCGCCGAGGTGTGCGCGGCACTGCGCGAGGCCGGCTACGACGTGGTCGCGGCCTGAGCGAACGGGCCGGAGGGGCCGACGGGGTCGGAGGGATCGGACGGGCCGGAGGGGTCGGACGGGTCGGACGGGCCCGAGTGACGCGTGGAGTCTTCGGTACGAGTTGTACGAGCAATACGAGAGTTGTACGACGGCCCCCACCTGCCGGTTGGGTGTTTTCGGTGGCGGAGGCCGGACCGGCGTGGAAATGTGGCGGTGTCGCTGCCGGTTCGCCGTATGTCAGCTCGTCATAGAACTCGTCATAGAGCTTGTCGTGGACATCGTCATACGACGCGTCGCGCTGCCGTGCGTTCCCGTACGTACCGTTCCGAATGCGCCAACCATGGGGGTACCCACATGCCAGGTGCCATTTACGCCGAAGGTCTGGTGAAGACCTTCGGCGAGGTGAGGGCACTGGACGGCGTCGATCTCGACGTTCCCGAAGGCACCGTCCTCGGACTGCTCGGCCCGAACGGCGCCGGCAAGACCACCGCCGTCAGGGTCCTGACCACCCTGCTCCGGCCCGACCGCGGCATCGCCCGGGTCGCCGGCCTCGACGTCCTCGCGCAGCCCGACGCGGTCCGCCGCGCCATCGGTCTCTCCGGCCAATTCGCCGCCGTGGACGAGTACTTGACCGGCCGGGAGAATCTCGTCATGGTCGGGCGGCTTTACCAGATGCGCGGCCGCGACGCCAAGCGGCGGGCCGCCGAACTGCTGGAGCGGTTCGGGCTCGCGGACGCCGGGGACCGGCCCGCCAAGACCTACTCCGGCGGGATGCGCCGCCGCCTCGACCTCGCCGCCGCGCTGGTCGTCAGCCCGCCGGTGATGTTCATGGACGAGCCGACCACCGGCCTGGACCCGCGCAACCGCCAGGCGCTGTGGGACGTCATCCAGGAACTGGTCGCCGGCGGCACCACCCTGCTGCTCACCACCCAGTATCTGGAGGAGGCCGACCGGCTCGCCCACGACATCTGCGTGGTCGACCACGGCCGGGTCATCGCGCGCGGTACCTCCGACCAGCTCAAGGCCCGTACGGGCGGTGAGCGGATCGAGGTCGTGGTGCACGAGCCCGGGCAGCTGGCGGCCGCCCGCGAGGTACTGGACGCGGTCGCCAAGGGGGAGGGCACGGCCGATCCGCACACCCGGCGGCTCACCGTCCCGGTGACCGGCGGCGCCCGGCTGCTCGCCGAGGTCATCCGCGAACTGGACGGCCGGGGCGTGGAGATCGACGACATCGGGCTGCGCCGCCCGACCCTCGACGATGTCTTCATCGCGCTGACCGGCCATGCGGCGGAGTCGGAGTCCGGCGCGCGGGCCGGGGACCCGCGGGCCGGGACGGCGGGTCGTGGTGGGCGCGGCGGGGGCGGCGGGGGCGTCCCCGCGGACGGCGATGCACCCGCCGGCGGCCCGCACCCCGGCACGGCTACGAGCGCAAGGGAGGGCGTGCGATGAGCGCGATCGGACACCCGGGCGGACACCCGGGCGGACACCCGGGCGGGACCCCCTTGGACCAGGCCACCGGCCCGGCCCCCGCCCCGAGCGGAGCCCCGCACGGCGAACGCCCCATCAGCGGACTCATCCGTTCCGCCCGCGACGCACTCGTACTGGCCCAGCGGAACTTGATTCGCATGCGGCGCATTCCCGAAGTGGTCATTTTCGCCCTGGTCCAGCCGATTATGTTCGTGGTGCTCTTCACCTACGTTTTCGGCGGATCCATCGCGGTCCCGGGCGCCCCGGCCGGTGATGCCCAGGCGTATCGGGAATTCCTCATGGCGGGCATTTTCGCGCAGACCGTTACGTTCGCCACGGCCGGTGCGGGCGCGGGCATCGCGGACGATATGCACAAGGGGCTGATCGACCGGTTCCGGTCGCTGCCGATGTCGCGGGGCGCGGTGCTCACCGGCCGTACCCTCGCCGACCTGGTGCAGACCGCGCTGACCATGGTGGTGCTGGCCGCCGTCGCGCTGCTGATCGGCTGGCGCAGCCACGAGAACGTCGCCGGTGTGCTGGCCGGCTTCGCGCTGCTGCTCCTGCTCGGCTACGCGTTCTCCTGGATCGGCGCGCTGATCGGCCTCTCGGTCCGGACGCCGGAGGCGGCCACGTCCGGCGGGCTGATCTGGCTCTTCCCGCTGACGTTCGTCTCCAACGCGTTCGTGCCGGTCAACGGGATGCCGGCGTTCCTCCAGCACGTCGCGGAGTGGAACCCGTTCAGTGCCACGGTCGCCGGGGCCCGGGAGCTGTTCGGCAACACCATCGAGGGCGTGCCCCGGTCGGTGACCGGCGCCTGGCCGATGGAGCACCCGGTGCTCGCCTCGGTGCTCTGGTCGGTCCTGATCATCGCGGTCTTCCGGACGCTGGCGGTCCGCAAGTACCGGTCGGCGACCGCCTGAGCAGCCGCCCCTGGCCGGCTCGTGGCAGGTGGCGCGGCGGCAGGCGGCCGGCGGTAGGTGGCGAGGGCGGTAGGCGGCGGGTACGCGAAGCGGCCCGGAGCATCGTGCTCCGGGCCGCTTCCGCGGTATCGCGTGGGGTGTCCGCGTGTCCGCGTCTCCGCGTCTCCGCGTCTCCGCCGCTCCGTACGGATCCGCCGCTCAGCCCGTGTAGGGCTTGGCGTCGAGGATCTTCACGGACGCCCGCTTGCCGTTCGGGAGCTCGTACTCCGCGTCGGCGCCGATCTTCTTGCCGTTCACCCCGGAGCCCAGCGGCGACTGCGGCGAGTACGTCTCGATGTCCCCGCTCGCGTACTCCCGCGAGGCCAGGAGGAACGAAAGGGTGTCGTCCGGGTCCCCGTCGAACGCGATGGTGACGACCATGCCGGGGGCGACCGTGCCGTTGGCCTCGGGGGCTTCGCCGACCTTCGCGGTCTCCAGCAGCTGCTTGAGCTGGCGGACCCGCAGCTCCTGCTTGCCCTGCTCTTCCTTGGCCGCGTGGTACCCGGCGTTCTCCTTCAGGTCACCTTCCTCGCGGGCCGCCTGGATCTTCTCGGTGATCTCGGCGCGTGCGGGACCAGACAGGTACTCCAGCTCGGCCTTGAGCTGGTCATACGCCTCCTGGGTCAGCCAGGTGACGTTCTCGCTGGTCTGGGTCACAGGTGCTCCTCGTCGGTACTGGGGATAAATCAAACGCCCTACCAGGAAGGTTTGCGCCTTCACAGGTGGGCGAAACCACGAGCCTAACAATTCCGGCACAAAACGGGGAAGAGGAATTTCACAGTGGTCGTGCGGGACCGCATCACCGCAGTTCAGGAGCGGTGCGGCCGCTCCCGGCGGATGGGCCGTACGAGTCACCGGGCGCCGGGCCTCCGGGCGGTCCGGGCCTCCGGGCGGCGGTCCCGTCAGCGGGCGGTCGCGTCAGCCCGCGGACCCGGCCGGCGGGGAACCGTCCAGCGGTCGCGTCAGCCCGCGCTGCCGGACGCCGCCGTGCAGCCGACCAGGACGGCGTTGGTCGCCCGCTTCGTCGTACGCAGCGTGACCTCCGTATCGACCTGCCCCGAGCGCTGGTCGATGGCGACGTCCTTGCGGCCGACCTCGGAACCGTCGGTGGCCTGCGAACGGAGCGTGCACACGCCCCGGTCGTCCTTGCCCTTGACCACTTCGAGGTGGACCTTGACCGCGTGGTCGGAGACCGCTTCCCAGGTGATGATCCGGCCGCTGAGATCCTGCCCGGAGATGTACGAGGCGCCGAGCCAGCCGACGACGCCGAGCAGCACCGCGCCCAGCACCCCGCCGACGATCTTGAGCGTGCGGTCCGCGCGCTGGTCGGCCGAGCGGCCGTAGCGTCCCTCGGGGAGCTCTTCGCGCACCGCGGCCATGATCCATCCTCCTGGTAGGGGACCGGGGACCGTGGGACCCCCGGGGGGTCCCCGCCCCGGGGAATACAGCGCCCCCTCGCTTCGGTCACTATAGGAGGCATCTTCTCCGGCCCTTCACTGAGGATCGAGTCTTGACTGAGCAGCTGCGATTGATGGCGGTCCACGCCCACCCCGACGACGAGTCGAGCAAGGGTGCGGCCACCATGGCCAAGTACGTGTCCGAGGGGGTGGACGTGCTGGTCGTCACCTGCACCGGGGGCGAGCGCGGCTCCATCCTCAACCCCAAGCTCCAGGGCGATCCGTACATCGAGGAGCACATCCACGAGGTGCGCAGGAAGGAGATGGACGAGGCCCGCGAGATCCTGGGCGTCAAGCAGGAGTGGCTGGGCTTCGTGGACTCCGGGCTGCCCGAGGGCGACCCGCTGCCGCCGCTGCCCGAGGGCTGCTTCGCGCTCCAGGACGTCGAGGAGGCGGCCGGGCGCCTGGTGAAGCTGATCCGGGAATTCAAGCCGCAGGTCATCACGACCTACGACGAGAACGGCGGCTACCCGCACCCGGACCACATCATGACCCACAAGATCACGATGGTGGCCTTCGAAGCGGCCGGCGACCCGGAGAAGTACCCGGAGGCCGGCGAGCCCTGGCAGCCGCAGAAGCTCTACTACAACCAGGGCTTCAACAAGCCCCGCACCCTGGCGCTGCACGAGGCGCTGCTGGAGCGCGGTATGGAGTCGCCCTACGGCGAGTGGCTGGAGCGGTGGAAGTCCTTCGAGCGCCGCGAGCGCACGCTGACCACCTACATCCCCTGCGCCGACTTCTTCGAGATCCGCGACAAGGCGCTGATCGCCCACGCCACCCAGATCGACCCCGACGGCGGGTGGTTCCGGGTGCCGATGGACATCCAGCGCGAGGTCTGGCCGACCGAGGAATACGAGCTCGCGAAGTCGCTCGTGGACACTTCGCTCCCCGAGGACGACCTCTTCGCGGGCATCCGCAACAATTGAGCCCATGATGAGCGCGACCAGCACCCTCGCCCTGACGCACTTCGTCACCCTTGCCGACAGCTTCGACAAGGACAAGGTGACCCCCGGCGTCCTCGGCTTCATCGTCTTCGCGGTCATCGGCGGTGCCGTGTGGCTGCTGATGAAGTCCATGAACAAGCACATGCGCAAGGTGGACTTCGAGGAGACCCCCGAGGACGGCCAGGCGGGCACCACCGCCCCGGCCGCCGCGGCCCCGAAGCCCAAGACCAGCTGACGGCCCGGCGCCCGACTCCGGGCGCGGTGCGCGGCGCGCGGGCACGATGACCGGGCGGCGGCCTTGGACCCGGCCGTCTGGCAGCGGCCGGCAGACCGGCCCGGCGGCTCGCTGGCCCACGCGGTCAGCGGGCCGTACCGCCGGCCGGCGCGCGATGCCGCGTACGGACCCGACACGGCGGCCTCACTCCGCGGCCGCCGCCGGCACGGCCGGTACGCCCATGACCTCTCTGGCGTGCCGGTCCGGCACCATGCCCAGCCGCCACGCCTGCCAGCCCGTCTCCGGCTCCACCCCGCGCTCCAGCAGCAGCCCGAGCGTCTGCGCGCAGTCCGCCAGCTTGGCGTCCCGGCCGCCGTGCCGCTTCGCGACCAGCCGCGCCAGCTCCTCCTGCGCCACCGCCGTACCGACCACCGAACCGCCCGGTGAGGCGAACGGCAGCAGCGTGCACCGCAGGAACCGCGCCCAGTCCTCGCCGCGCCGGTCGCCGTACCCGGCGAACAGCTCCGCCGCCTCACCGGCCAGCTCCAGCGCCTGCGCCGACCGCCCGTTGCCGGCGTCGATGATCACCAGCTCCAGGACGGACCACGCCTCGCCGTGCGCCACCCCGATCCGCTGGAAGTCCCTCCGGGCGTCCTGGAGCAGCTGCCGGGCGAACCCGCTGTTGCGCAGCGAGCCGGTCTGCTCGGCCCGCAGATCGCGGGTCACCCGGCCCGCGTGGTGGCGCGCGCAGGCCAGGCCGTAGCCGTCCTGCATGCGGCTGAACATGTTCCGCGCGCGCTCCAGCTGGCGCAGCGCGGCGTCCCGCTCGCCGCGCTCCTCCAGGGCGTGGCCGAGGTAGTACATCGTCCACGCCTCACCGCGCGCGTCCTCGTGCTGCCGGTGCAGCGGCAGCGCCTGGTGGAGGCGGTCCACGGCCGGGCCGGCGTCACCGGCCACCAGCCGGGCCCGGGCCAGCTGCGTCATCGCCCAGGCCGTACCGCGGTCGTCGTGCGTGCGGCCGTACAGCTCCAGCGCGGCGTGCAGCGCGGTCTCGGCGGCCGGTACGTCGCCGCGCCGCAGATGGACCTGGCCGAGCTGGAAGTGCGCCCACGCCTGGCCGTGCAGGCTCTCGCTCTCCTCGTGCAGCGCCAGCGACTCCCGCAGCATCTCCTCGGCCTCGGCGAGCCGCGCCCGGTCCCGCTCCACCGCCGCCAGGGCGTGCAGCGTCCAGGCCCGGTCGCCGCGCATCTCCGGCCCGGACTGGAGGTCCAGCGCCTCCCGCAGCCGGGCCGCGGCCTCGGTGAGCTGCCCCTGCTGCTGGAGGGTGATGCCCAGATCGCGCAGCGCGCGGGCCGCGCCCACCGGATGCTGCGCCTCGAAATACAGGTCGACCACCGAGGACAGCGTGGCCCGGGCGCGGTCCAGCTCGCCGAGCTGGCGGGCCGCGACGCCGGTGCGCCACTGCACCGAGCGCACCAGCAGGCCCTGGCCGGCCGCCCGGGTCAGCTCGCTCAGCTCGCCGAGGCGGTAGAGGTCGCCGCGCAGCAGGCAGTAGTCGCACAGCGCGCCCAGCAGATGGGACACCGCTTCCTGGTCGACGTCCTGGTCGGCGTGGCGCAGCGCGGCGGTGATGAAGCTGGTCTCGTCGTCCAGCCACTGCAGGGCCGCGTCCAGGGACGCGAAGCCGTGCGGGCCGAAGCGGTCGGCGCGGGTGGAGGTGTTGCCGTCCACGAGGCGGATCACCGCGTCGGCCAGCTCGGCGTAGCCGCGGATCAGCCGCTCCTGGGCCGCGGCGCGCTCGGCCGGCTCCTCCTCGGCCGCCAGCCGGGCGTGCGCGAAGCGGTGCACCAGGGGATGCAGGCGGTAGCGCTCGCCGCGGACGTGCTCGATCAGCCCGGACCGGGCCAGCGCGGCCAGCTGCCGCCCGGCTTCCGCGTCCGCCACGCCGAGCAGCGCGGCCGCGGCCGCCGTGCCCAGGCTGGCCCGGCCCACCAGGGCCAGCCGGCGCAGCAGCTGCCGGGCCGGCGGCGGCATGTCGGCGTACCGCAGCGCCAGCGCCCGCTCCACGGGGGCCGCCCCGCCGGCCGCCGCCAGCTCCCGGGCCAGCGCGGCGGGGGAGCGGTCGCCCAGCGCCGAGCCGGCCACCCGCAGCGCCAGCGGCAGTCCGCCGCACAGCTCCGCGATCCGGTCGACGGCCTGCGCGTCGTACGGGCCCGCGCCCTCCGCCGGTGTCTCCCCGGCGGCGGCCGGCGAGCGCAGCAGCTCCTCGGTACCCGCCGCGTCCAGCCCCGTCACCGGCAGCTGGTGCACCCGCGCGGGCAGGTCCGCCGGGAGGTCCAGTGGCGTACGGGAGGTCACCAGCACCAGGCTGTCGGAGCCGTCCGGCACCAGGGCGCGGACCTGCTCGGCGTCCGCGGCGTCGTCCAGCAGCACGGCCACCGGCAGCTCGGCCAGATGCCGGTGGTAGATCTCGGTGAGCCGCTTGACGTGCTGCTCCTGGGAGGCGCGCTCGCGGAACAGCAGCTGCTCGCGCGGCGCGCCCAGTCGGTTGAGCAGATGCAGCAGCGCGTCCCGGATGGGCAGCGGCGCCTCCCCGGGGGTGTCGCCGCGCAGGTCCACCACACAGGCGCCGCGGAACCGGTCGCTCAGCTGATGGGCCGCCCGCACCGCCAGTGCCGTCCGGCCCGAACCCGGCTCGCCGTGCAGCACCACCACCGTGGGCCGCGTCCCGCTGCTCGCCCGGCCGGCCCGCACCCACCCGTCGATCCGCTCCAGCTCCGCCCGGCGCCCGGCGAACGGGCCGTCCGGCTGCGGGAGTTGGCCGAACGACCGCTCCAGCACCGACCGCCGGCGGGCCGCCGCGCTGCGGTCCGCGCCGCGCAGCCGCGGCCCCCGGGAGCCCTTCCCCGCCGCCTGCCCGGACGACGCGCCGCCGCTCCGGGACGCCGTCAGCATCCGCTGCTGATCGAGGAACGGGCGGACCCCGCGCACCTCCAGTGCCGTCAGCCACGCCAGCCGCAACTGCTCGGCGCCGCCGGGCTGACCGCGCATCCCGGCCTGGCGGTGCGCCGCCGGGAAGTGCCCCGCGGCCAGCTTCACCACCGCGGCCGCCGCGCCCGCCACCAGCGCCGCACCACCCGCGCCGAGCGCCGGGCCGCCGCCCGTGCCGTACGCCAGATCGGCCCCGAACGCGGCCACCGCGGCCACCAGCGCCGTCACCGCCGGCGTCCCCAGCTCCTTGCGCGTGAGCCGCCGCGCCAGCGGCCGCCGGCCGGCCGCCGCCTCGTCCAGCGCCCGCACATACGCGGCGTACTCCTCCGCCGCCGGCGCGGCCAATTCGTCCAGCGCCGCGGACGCTCTGGCCAGCAGCGCCGGCCCGTCCAGCCGCCCGCCCGAGCGGCGCACCTCCTCCTCAACGGTCCGCTTCAGCAGCTCCCGCGCGTCCTTGCGGTGGCCGTCGCGCAGCCCCGTTCCTTCGCCCGGCATGCCCGTCCCCCTCCAGCAGTCGCCAGCAGTCCTGGCGAGTCCAGCACTCCCCGCGGATCATCGGTGCCCCGGCCGTACGCCGCTCACGCCACCGCACTCCGCCCCGGCGCGATCACCGCCGTTACGCACAGTGTTCCCCCTCCGCGCGGATCGCGTCAGCCCTGTGGATAACTCCCGCCGCACCCGGCATCCGCCGCCCCGTTGGGGGAGGATGGCCCCATGCCGAACCGCCTGGCCCATGAGACTTCCCCGTATCTGCTCCAGCACGCCGACAACCCCGTCGACTGGTGGCCCTGGTCCCCCGAAGCGTTCGAGGAGGCCCGCCGCCGCGGCGTCCCGGTCCTGCTCAGCGTCGGGTACAGCTCCTGTCATTGGTGTCATGTGATGGCCGGCGAAAGCTTCGAGGACGCGGAGCTGGCCGGGCTGGTCAACGAGAACTTCGTCGCCGTCAAGGTCGACCGCGAGGAGCGCCCGGACGTCGACGCCGTCTACATGGAGGCCGTCCAGGCCGCCACCGGGCAGGGCGGCTGGCCGATGACCGTCTTTCTCACGCCCGACGCCGAGCCGTTCTACTTCGGTACGTACTTCCCGCCGGAGCCGCGGCACGGCATGCCCTCGTTCGGGCAGGTGCTGGAGGGGGTCCGGGCCGCCTGGGCCGACCGGCGGGAGGAGGTCGGGGAGGTCGCCGGCCGGATCGTCGCCGACCTCGCGGGCCGCTCGCTGGCCGAGTCGCTCCCGGAGGACGGCCGGCGGCCGCCGCGCCCGGAGGAGCTGCACACCGCGCTGATGGGCCTGACCCGCGAATTCGACGCGGTGCACGGCGGCTTCGGCGGCGCCCCGAAGTTCCCGCCGTCCATGGTGCTGGAGTTCCTGCTCCGCCACCACGCCCGGACCGGCTCCGCCGGCGCCCTGGAGATGGTGCAGGCGACCTGTGCGGCGATGGCCCGCGGCGGGATCTACGACCAGCTCGGCGGCGGTTTCGCGCGCTACTCCGTCGACCGGGAATGGGTCGTTCCGCATTTCGAAAAAATGCTCTATGACAACGCGCTGCTCTGCCGCCTGTACGCCCACTTGTGGCGCGCCACCGGCTCCGACCTGGCCCGCCGGATCGCGCTGGAGACCGCCGACTTCATGGTCCGCGAACTCCGCACCGAACAGGGCGGTTTCGCCTCCGCGCTGGACGCGGACAGCGACGACGGCACCGGCCGGCACGCCGAGGGCGCGTACTACGTATGGACGCCGGAGCAGCTGCGCGCCGTCCTGGGCGAGGACGACGCCGCGTTCGCCGCCACGTATTTCGGCGTCACCGAGGAGGGCACCTTCGAGGAGGGCGCCTCGGTCCTCCAACTCCCCGACACCGGCGGCCCGCTGGCGGACGCCGACCGCGTCGCCTCCGTACGGCAGCGGCTGCTGGCGGCGCGCGCGCAGCGGCCGCGCCCGGGGCGCGACGACAAGGTCGTCACCTCCTGGAACGGCCTGGCCATCGCCGCGCTCGCGGAGACCGGCGCCTACTTCGACCGGCCCGACCTCGTGCAGGCCGCCACCGACGCCGCCGATCTGCTGGTCCGCGTCCACATGGACGGGCAGGCGCGGCTGCACCGCACCTCCAAGGACGGTACGGCCGGGACCAGCACCGGCGTCCTGGAGGACTACGCCGACGCCGCCGAGGGCTTCCTGGCGCTGGCCTCGGTCACCGGGGAGGGCGTCTGGGTGGAGTTCGCCGGCTTCCTCCTGGACACCGTGCTGGTCCAGTTCACCGCGCCCGACGGCACCCTCTACGACACCGCCGCCGACGCCGAGAAGCTGATCCGCCGCCCCCAGGACCCGACCGACAACGCCACGCCCTCCGGGTGGACCGCCGCGGCCGGGGCACTGCTCTCCTACGGGGCGCTGACCGGCAGCGCGCTCCACCGGGACGCCGCGGAGCGGGCCCTGGGGATCGTCACCGCCCTCGGCGGCCGGGCGCCGCGCTTCATCGGCTGGGGGCTGGCGGTCGCCGAGGCCGCGCTGGACGGGCCGCGCGAGGTCGCGGTGGTCGGCCCGCCGGAGGACCCGGCCACCCGCGCGCTGCACCGCGCCGCCCTGCTCGGCACCGCCCCCGGGACGGTGGTCGCCCTGGGCGCCCCCGGGCCGGACGACGCCGCCGAGGTGCCGCTGCTGATGTCCCGCCCGCTGGTCGACGGGCAGCCCGCCGCGTACGTGTGCCGTCACTTCACCTGCGAGCGGCCGACGACCGATCCGGAGGAGCTGGCGGGGCGGTTGCGCAGCTGAGGCGCCGGTCCAGGGGGTGGGGCGGGGCGTGGCCCGTTGGGCGGCCTCCGGCCCCTGTCCCCGGGGCCCGGCCCCGCTTCGGCCGTCCCGCCTCAAGTCCTAGGTCCCCAGACCTGGTTGAACGTGCCGCACGCCGCACGTTCTAGCCTCCGCACATGACGAACCGCACGCACCGCGAGGTCCGCCTCGCCGCCCGTCCCTCGGGCCCGGTCACCGACGACCTCTTCGAGATCGCCGAGGTCCCCGTTCCGGAACCGGCCGAGGGCCAGGTCCTCGTACGCAACACCCTGATGTCCGTCGCCGCCGTGATGCGCACCCTGATGGATGAGACCGCCCCCGTCCCGATGCCGTCCTTCGTGGTCGGCGAGGCGCTCCACGGCCCGGCCGTCGGCGAGGTGGTCGCCGCCCCGGGGACCGGCCTGAACCCCGGCGACCTGGTGGAGCACCGCTTCGGCTGGCGCGAGTACGCCCTGGTGGACGCCGACCAGGCGCGGCGCCTGGAGCCCGGTCTGCTGCCCGACCCCGCCGGTTACCTCTCGCAGGGCCCCACCGCCCTGATGGGCATCGACCGCGGCGCCGAAGTGCGCCCCGGGGACACGGTGTTCGTCACCGGGGCGGCCGGCGGCGTCGGCTCGCTGGCCGGCCAGATCGCCAGGCTGCGCGGCGCCGCCCGGGTCATCGGCAGCACCGGATCGCCGGAGAAGGCCGAGCGGCTCCGCGCGGAGTTCGGCTACGACGCGGTGGTCCTGCGCGGCGCCGGGCCCATCGAGGAGCAGCTGCGCGCGGCCGCCCCCGAGGGTATCGACGCGCTCTTCGACAACGTCGGCGGCGAGCAGCTGGAGGCCGCGATCGCGGTCGCCAAACGGGGCGCCCGGCTCGCCCTCGTGGGCGCGCTCTCCGCCCAACTGGCCGAGGGGCGGCGGGTCACGACCCCGGTCGACACCCTGTCCCTGGTCTCCCGCGGCATCACGCTGCGCGGGGTCGCCCTGCACGATCACCGCGACCTGATCCCGGAGTGGAACCGGCTGTTCGGCCAGGGGCTGCGCGACGGCACCCTCACCTTCCCGCACACCCGCCTCCAGGGCATCGAGCAGGCCCCGCGGGCCCTCCGGGAGCTGATCGCGGGCGAGCACCTGGGTGCCGTGCTCGTCGAGCTGTGAGCAACGGGAGGAAAACACAAGGGCGTTGGCCGGCTGTCGCCGAGTGGGTCATTCGTCCGGGGGATTGCGGATTCCGGGAGTAGCCTGCACGGGTGACGACCTTGCTGGGGAGCCGTTCCCTCGTCCAGGAGGCCGCGGCGCTGCGGTCCGGCGCGGACGACCCGCTCACCGCGGTGCTGCGCACCTGCGACCGCATCGACGCGGTGGACCACCGGATCCACGCCTTCGTCCCGGAGCCGGGGCGCCGCGATCGGCTGCGGGAAGCGGCCCGGGAGCTGGCCGCGGCCGGGCCGCCGGGCCCCGCCGGGCGGCCCGCGCTGTACGGCGTCCCGGTCGGTGTCAAGGACATCGTGCACGTCAACGGGCTGCCCACGCGGGCCGGTTCGGCGCTGCCGCCGGAGGAGCTGGCCGGTCCGCAGGCCGCCGTGGTGGACCGGCTGCGGACCGCCGGGGCGCTGATCGCGGGCAAGACGGTGACCGCGGAGTTCGCGGTCACCGCACCGGGGCCGACCCGCAACCCGCACCACACCGGGCACACGCCCGGCGGTTCGAGCAGCGGGTCGGCGGCCGCGGTCGCCGCCGGGATGGTGCCGCTGGCCATCGGGACGCAGACGGTGGGCTCGATGATCCGGCCCGCCGCCTACTGCGGGGTGGTCGGTTTCAAGCCGACGTTCGGGCGGATCCCGTGCGACGGCGTCCTGCCGAACGCGGTCAGTTTCGACACGCTCGGGTGCTATGCCGTGGATGTCGCGGGCGTCGCGCTGGCCGCGTCGGTGCTCTGCGACGACTGGCGGACCCATGAGGACAGCGGCACCGGGGACGCGGGCGGTACCGGGTACGCGGGCGCCCCGGCCCGGCTCCCGGTGCTCGGCGTGCCGGTCGGCCCCTATCTGGGGCGGGCCGGGGACGAGGCGCGGCACGCCTTCGGGAAGCAGCGGGCCGTGCTGGCCGCGGCCGGTTACGAGGTCCGCGAGGTGCCCGTGATGGCCGATTTCGACCGGATCACCGAGCAGCTCTTCACCATGAACCGCTACGAGGTCGCCCGCGCCCACGCCCGGTGGTTCGCCCGCCACGCCGACCGCTACCGGGAGCAGACCGCGGCCGCGATCCGCGAGGGTCACACGATCGGGGACGCCGCCTACGAGGCCGCCCGGGAACGCCGCGCCGCCTTCCGGGAACGGCTCGCCGCGGACGGGGCGGCCGCCGGGATCGACCTGTGGATCGCCCCGGCGGCCACCGGTCCGGCGCCCGAGGGCCTGGCCACCACCGGGAACTCCGTGATGTGCCTGCCCTGGAGCAACGCCGGACTGCCGTCGCTGACCCTGCCCGCCGGTCGGTCCGCCGGGGGTCTGCCGCTGGGCCTCCAACTCGTGGGCGGGGCGGGCGCCGACGAGGAGCTGCTCGCCTGGGCGGCCGGCATCGAGCGGGTGGCGGCCGGCCTGGCACCGCGCGCGCTCAGCGGGTGAGGCCGCCGGCCAGGACGTCCATCGCCTGGTGGATCAGCGGCTCCGGGCCGGCCGCCCGGGCGTCCTCGGCCCAGCGCAGCAGCGCTTCCTGGAGGGCGGCCAGGGCGGCCGCGCTGAGGACCCGCAGGCCCAGGTCGTCCGCGGGCCGCCCGGTGCGCTCGGCCAGTACGGTGCTGATGAGGTCCACGTGGCGGGCGGTGCGTTCGGCGGTGCGGCCCCGGACGGCGGGCACATCGCGGATCAGCCGGATGCGCTGGAGGAGTTCGGCGCGGTCGGCGGCGCTGATATCGCGCAGGATCCCGACCGCGACCTGGCGCAGGGTCTCGGTGACCGGCTCACCGGCCGGGCGGTTCCGGAGTCCCCTCGCCAGCAGGTCGTCGTACTCGTCGGGGAGCACGATGTCCTCTTTCGCCGGGAAGTAGCGGAAGACCGTACTGGGGGAGACCTCGGCGGCCTCGGCGATCCGGTCGACACCGGTCGCCTCGTAGCCCCGCTCCGCGAAGAGCCGGAAGGCGGCCCGGCGGATCGCGTGCCGGGTCTGGAGCTTCTTCCGCTCGCGCAGTCCGGGCCGGGGTGTTCCGGGCGGCGCCGCGGCGGGGGTGCGTGCGGAGACCATGCGGCTCATTGTCCCCATCCGTCGCTGCACCCACGCCTCGCCGCGGTGCGGAGCGCCGGCGGCGGCGCGTGGCCGAGGTCCGGCGCATTGACAGATCTCTGATTGTCAGTGGGGTGTGTCACGCTGAGAGCCGGGCATGATTACTGACAGTGACGCTCGGAGGGGAGGCTCGCGATGCGACCCGCGATTCATGTGTACGCCGCGCTCGCCGCCGCGCTGTGTGTGGGCGGCTATGTGCTGGGCGGTGGTCTGCTGGTGACGGCGTTGGTGCTGGCCGGGGTGGCGGTGCTGGCCTGGCGGGTGGCCGCCGCCTCCCGGCCCCGGCCGGGAGGGCGCGCGGCGGTTGCCGGGAGACCTGCGGCGAGACGGGCCGGGGGGTCTGAGGTGAGATCGGCCGGGGGACGTCCTGGGGTGCCGGCCGGGATACCGGGGGTGCCGGCCGCCCGGCCCCGGCCCGGCTCAGCGATGGGTGTACGCGACCAGCGAGATGCCGACGTAGTGCACGGCGAAGGCCGCAAGGGTGAGGGAGTGGAAGACCTCATGGAAGCCGAACCACCGCGGTGACGGGTTGGGGCGCTTGATGCCGTAGATGATGCCGCCCGCGCTGTAGAGCAGCCCGCCGACGATGACGAGGACGAGGACGGCGATGCCGCCGGTGCGCAGGAAGTCGGGGAGGAAGAAGACGGCGGCCCAGCCCATCGCGATATAGCACGGGGTGTAGAGCCAGCGCGGGGCGCCGACCCAGAAGACGCGGAAGGCGATGCCCGCCAGCGCGGCCCCCCACACCGCCCACAGCAGCACCTGCCCGCGGGTGCCCGGCACCAGCAGCAGGGTCAGCGGTGTGTAGGTGCCCGCGATGATCAGGAAGATGTTGGCGTGGTCGAGGCGGCGCAGCAGCCCACCGACCCGCGGGCTCCAATTGCCGCGGTGGTAAAGGGCGCTGACGCCGAACAGGAGGCAGGCGCTGAGGGTGTAGATACCGCAGGCCAGGCGGCCGCGGGGGCTGTCGGCGAGCGCGGTCAGCAGGACACCGGAGAGCAGCACGGCGGGGAACATTCCGGCGTGCAGCCAGCCGCGCAGCTTCGGTTTGAGCGGCGCGGCAGCGGCGGCGACCGCGGCGGCCACCCCCGAGCCGGAGTCGGTCCTGGACGGCGCGGAGGGCGGGCGGCTTACGCCGGCGTCAGGCGCGGAAGTCATGGCGCAATGCTACCTACGCAACCGTAAGTTACGGGTTCTACCTGAAGTGGTGACGGTCACCACGGTGCCCCCTGGACAGAACGGAAACGGGGTCGGATGATCAAATGAGTGCGGTCGGCACCGGATGAGCGGTCACGAAGCATCCGGGTCGCGGCCCCCAAGGGGCAGAGAAGTAAAAGAAGCGGTTTTCTTGCCTTATGAGCGGAAAGCCGACCAAACCCCTCAACTAGGAGCGATCGTGGCGCGCGACAACGCGGCTCCCTCTCCCGTCCCCACCCGGCACCAGGACCTGCGCAGGTGGGTCGAGGACATAGCGGCTCTCACCCAGCCCGACCGGGTCGTCTGGTGCGACGGTTCGGAGGCGGAGTACGAGCGTCTGTGCGAAGAGCTCGTCGCAAAGGGCACCTTCAAGAAGCTCGACCCGATCAAGCGCCCCAACTCGTACTACGCCGCCTCCGACCCCTCGGACGTGGCGCGCGTCGAGGACCGCACCTTCATCTGCTCGGAGAAGGAAGAGGACGCCGGGCCGACCAACCACTGGAAGGCCCCCGCCGAGATGCGGGAGATCTTCACCGGTGAGCAGGGCATCTTCCGGGGTGCGATGAAGGGCCGGACGATGTATGTCGTCCCGTTCTGCATGGGCCCGGTGGGCTCCCCGCTCTCCGCGATCGGCGTGGAGATCACCGACTCCGCCTACGTCGCCGTGTCGATGCGCACCATGACGCGGATGGGCCAGGCGGTACTCGACGAGCTCGGCGAGGACGGCTTCTTCGTCAAGGCCGTGCACACCCTCGGCGCCCCGCTCGCCGAGGGCGAGCAGGACGTGCCGTGGCCGTGCAACTCGACCAAGTACATCTCGCACTTCCCCGAGTCCCGCGAGATCTGGTCCTACGGCTCCGGCTACGGCGGCAACGCCCTGCTCGGCAAGAAGTGCTACGCGCTGCGCATCGCCTCCGTCATGGCCCGCGACGAGGGCTGGCTCGCCGAGCACATGCTCGTCCTCAAGCTGACCCCGCCGCAGGGCGAGGCCAAGTACGTCGCGGCGGCGTTCCCGAGCGCCTGCGGCAAGACCAACCTCGCCATGCTGGAGCCGACGATCCCGGGCTGGACGGTCGAGACCATCGGCGACGACATCGCCTGGATGCGCTTCGGCGAGGACGGCCGGCTCTACGCCATCAACCCCGAGGCGGGCTTCTTCGGCGTCGCGCCCGGCACCGGCGAGCACACCAACGCCAACGCCATGAAGACCCTCTGGGGCAACTCCGTCTTCACCAACGTCGCGCTCACCGACGACGGCGACGTGTGGTGGGAGGGCATGACGGAGGAGACCCCGGCGCACCTCACGGACTGGAAGGGCAACGACTGGACGCCGGAATCCGGTGTTCCGGCCGCGCACCCCAACGCGCGCTTCACCGTGCCCGCCGCCCAGTGCCCGACCATCGCGCCCGAGTGGGAGGACCCCAAGGGCGTGCCGATCTCGGCGATCCTCTTCGGCGGCCGCCGGGCCAGCGCGGTGCCGCTGGTGACCGAGTCGCTGAGCTGGCAGCACGGTGTCTTCCTCGGTGCCAACGTGGCGTCCGAGAAGACCGCCGCGGCCGAGGGCAAGGTCGGTGAGCTGCGCCGCGACCCGTTCGCCATGCTGCCGTTCTGCGGCTACAACATGGGCGACTACATGGCGCACTGGATCAAGGTCGGGGCCGGCAAGGACCAGAGCAAGCTGCCGAAGATCTACTACGTCAACTGGTTCCGCAAGGACGACACGGGCCGCTTCGTGTGGCCGGGCTTCGGCGAGAACAGCCGGGTGCTCAAGTGGATCGTCGAGCGGCTGGAGGGCACCGCCGAGGGCGTCGAGACCCCGATCGGCGTGCTGCCGACCAAGGAGGCGCTGGACACCGAGGGGCTGGAACTCTCCGACGCGGACCTGGAGTTCCTGCTCACCGTCGACAGGGACATCTGGCGCGAGGAGGCGGCGCTGGTGCCCGAGCACCTGAACACGTTCGGGGAGCACACGCCGGAGGAGCTTTGGGAGGAGTATCGGGCGTTGGTGCGGCGCCTGGGGTGAGCCGTACGTTGTCGGCTTTCCCGCCGTGGGGGTCTTTTCGTTGCGCCTGCGGCGCCTGTTCGGCGTGAGTCAGCCCGGTCCCGCGTGGTCGGCTTTCCCGTCGCGGGGTGCGTTGTTGCGCCTGCGGCGGGGAAGCCGCTGCGCGGGGCTTTTGGGTGCGGTGACGGGCCGGAGGGGGTGGCGTGCCGGACTGCTTCGCTTTACGTCCGGCACACCACCCCCTCCCGTGGGTGGGTGGGAATTGGGTGGGCGGGGGCTGGGGTGGGTGGGACGGCTCGCGTCTTCAGGTGGGGTGGCCGGTGGGGCTTTTTAGGCCGTGGCCAGGTCGCCGGCCTCGTGGAGGGGGAGTTGGGACTCTATGAGGGTGATGGCGGCGGGGTCGTCGCGGGTGGTGGCGACGGCGAGGGCGTTGCCGGCGAGGGTGCGGGCGCGCTGGCGGAGGGCGGGGATGCGCGCGGGGTCGCCGCCGTCGGTGGGCTCGGCGCGGAGCGGGGGGTGGCCGCTGAGGCGGGCGACCTCGGCGGCGATGCGGTCCGCGGCCTCGGTCAGGGCGGCGCGACGGGCGCCGCACTCGGTCAGGGCGCGCAGCTCGTCGGTGACGGTGAGCAGGGCGGTCAGCTGCCCGGCGAGCCGGATGTCCAGCTCCTCCTCGCGGGAGCGCTGCGGGATCCCCGGGGCGACGGCCATGGTGTGGACCGACTTGGTGCGGATCGGTTCGTACATGGGACGGCCTCCTGAAAACGTCTAGGAGGCCATCCTAGCTTAGACCGTGTCTAAAGTTGTGGGCTGTATAGGGGGCGGGGTCGGCTCAGTACTGTCCGTAGCTTTCGAGGAAGGCGCCGATTCGGGTGACGGCGTCCGTCAGATCGTCCTTGTTGGGCAGCGTGACCAGGCGGAAGTGGTCCGGATCGGGCCAGTTG
>NZ_LLZI01000223.1 GCF_001509485.1 Streptomyces sp. NRRL F-4489 | reverse complement strand
GCCCCCCCCGGCCACCCCCACCGCCCCCCACATCACACCCATCTCACCCGCCACACGCGCCATCTGCGAGCGCATCCTCCGCGTCCTCCTCCCCTACCGGCGGACGCTGGACGCCACCACCCACGGGGACAGCCCCGATGCCTTCCCGCTCCAGGTGCGGCAGTTGGCGCGGTGGGTCGGGGCGGGTGAGCCGGTGCTGTTCACCCTGCCGGGTTTCCCCTGTAAATCCCCCAATCCCGCGAAGGTGCTGGGCCCCCTCCCCGATGAGGGCGAACGCCTCTCGCTGCGCTTCCTGCACGGCCTGTGCGCCCGGATCGCGGCCGTGTACCCGCCCGGTGCCCGGGTGGTCATCTGCTCGGACGGCCATGTCTTCAGCGATCTCATCCGGGTCCCGGACGCCGATATCGACGCGTACGGGGACGGGCTGCGGGCGCTGATCGCGCGGGAGCGGCTCGCGGACCGGCTGGCGGTCTACGACCTCCGCGCGGCGTACGGGGGGCTGTCGTACGACGAGAAGCGGGCCGCGGTGGAGGCGGAGCACGCGCCGGCGCTGGAGGTGCTGCGGGCCGAGACCCGCGCCGATGAGACGGCCCGGCGGCTGTACCAGGGGATCACCCGGTTCCTCTTCGAGGACACCGACACCGGCGCGTACACCGGGACGCGTTCGGCGCTCCAACGGGAGTGCCGGGCCCGCGCCTACGGGGTGATCCGGCGGAGCCGGGCCTGGGGGGAGCTGATCGAGCGGTACCACCCCGGGGCGGTCCGGCTGTCCATCCATCCGCAGCCCAGGGGCTCGGCCAAGTTCGGCATCCGGCTGCTGGACGCTCCGGATGTGTGGATGACGCCGTGGCACGCCTGCGTACTGGAACACGCCGAGGGGCGCTGGGAGTTGATGCGGCGGGTGGATGCCGAGCGGCGCGGCCGGCTGGTGACGCGCGACGGCCGGCCGAGCCACTTCACCACCGTGGCGGCGTAACACGCCGACGGGCCGGGAGGCGGGCCGACACCGGACCCGCCTCCCGGCCCGGGACCGGGACCGGGACCGGCCAGACCGCCCCCGGCCAGACCGCCCCCGGCCCCTGCCCCGGCCCCTCACACCGGCACCCCCCGATGATCGAATGCGATCAGCGGATCACCCGTCAGCGGGTGTTCCGTGACCGCCGCGCGGACGCCGAACACCTCCGCCAGCAGCTCCGGCGTCAGCACTGTACGGGGCGGCCCGGACGCCACCAGGCGCCCGGCGTGCAGGACGTGCAGCCGGTCGCAGAGCGAGGCCGCGGCGTTGAGGTCGTGCAGCGAGATCAGCGTGGTGCGGGCCCGGTCGCGGAGCAGGGCGAGCAGTTCGACCTGGTGGCGGACGTCGAGGTGGTTGGTCGGCTCGTCCAGCACCAGCACGTCCGGATCCTGGGCGAACGCCCGGGCCAGCAGCACGCGTTGCCGCTCACCACCGGAGAGCGCGGAGAACCGGCGGGCCGCCGCGCCGGCCATCCCGACCGCGGCCAGCGCCCCGGCCACCGCCTCCCGGTCGGTGCGGTCCTCGGCCGCGAAGGCCCGTTTGTACGGCGTCCGGCCCATCGCCACCACCTCGCGGACGGTCAGCTCGAAGGCGGCGGCGCGTTCCTGCGGCAGGGCCGCGATATGGCGGGCGGTACGGGCCGGGGGCAGGGTGCCGAGGTCCGTACCGTCGAGCAGGACCCGGCCGGCGGTGGGGCGCAGATGGCGGTAGACGGTCCGCAGGACGGTGGACTTGCCGCTCCCGTTGGGGCCGACCAGCCCCACGATCTCGCCGGCCGCCGCCATCAGCCGGACGCCGGAGACCACATCGCGCCCGGAGTAGCTGACCCGCAGGTCCTCGATGTCGATCCGCATCGCTCCGCCCGGCTCCGCGCCGCCGGTCCGCGATTCCTCGGTATGGCTCTTCATCGCTCCCGTCACATCCACCCGTTCCCGCTCCCGTCCCCGTCCCGGTCCGCGTCGATCCTCAACGCTCCGCCCCCAGCCGCCGGTCCAGGATGAACAGCAGCGCCGGGGCGCCGATCATGGCCGTGACGACCCCTACGGGGAGTTCCTGACCGTCCATGGCCGTCCGGCAGACGACATCGACGACCACCAGGAGCAGCGCCCCGGTGAGCGCCGCCACCGGGAGGAGCCGGCGGTGGTCGCCGCCCAGCACCAGCCGGCACAGATGCGGCACCATCAGGCCGACGAAGGCGATGGCACCGGAGACCGCGACCAGGACGCCCGTCAGCAGGCTGGTCACCACGAACAGTTCGCGGCGCAGCCGGGTGACGTCCACGCCGAGGCCGGCGGCGGTCTCATCGCCCATCAGCAGCGCGTTCATGGCGCGGGCGCGGGCCTGGAGGGCCAGCAGGCCCCCGGCGACCGCGAGCACCGGCAGCCACAGCGTCCCCCAGGTGGCGCCGCTCAGGCTGCCCATCAGCCAGAACAGCACTCCGCGGGTCTGCTGCTCGTCGCCGGCCTGGAGGACGAGGTAGCTGGTGAAACCGGAGAGGAACTGGCCGATGCCGACGCCGGCGAGCACCAGCCGCAGCGGCGAGAATCCGCCGCCCCGGCGCGCCATGCACCACACCAGGGCGAACGCGAGCAGCGCCCCGGCGAAGGCCGCCGCCGACAGGCCGAGGCCCAGCGCCCCGCCGGCGCCCGCGCCCAGCACGATCGCGGCGACCGCGCCCAGCGAGGCGCCGTTGGAGATGCCCAGCAGGTACGGGTCGGCGAGCGGGTTGCGGACCAGGGCCTGGGTCGCGGTGCCGACCAGGCCCAGTCCGGCGCCGACCGCGGCCGCCAACAGGGCGCGTGGGACGCGGAGTTGCCAGACGATGAGGTCGTCGGTCCCGGGCCGGGGCGGCGCCCCGCCGAGCCGGTCCAGGACCACCGACCAGACGTGGCCGGGCGCGATATCGGTGGACCCCAGCGATACGGCGGCGGTCAGGGCCGCCAGCAGCGCGGCGGCGAGGAGGAGGGCGCACGCGCCGGCGCGGACGACGCGCGGCCGGCGCCCGGTGTCCGGCGCGGGGACGGGCTCGGCCGCCACCCCCCGCACTACCGCGCCGCCTTGAAGCGCGCCGGGTAGAGGGTGTGGGCGATCTCCTCGACGGTGTCCGCGGTGCGGGTGCCGGCGATGGTGGTGGGCTCCGAGCCGATCCGCAGGAACTTGCCGTTCCGCACCGCCGCCAGCCCCTTCGTCGCGGGGAACGTCTTGAGGAACGCGGCGGCCTGGTCGTACGCCGTGGCGTTGGCCGCCGCGTCGCCGCGGTCGCGGATGCCCAGCTGGATCCAGTCCGGGTTCCGGGCCACCACGTCCTCCCAGGAGACCGGCTTGAAGTCGCCGTCGCAGTCGGCGAAGACGTTGCGGGCGCCGGCCAGGGTGATCACGGCGTTGGCGACCTGCCGGTTGCAGACGGCCATCGGCTGCTTGGTGCCGGCGTCGAAGTCGAAGAAGAAGTAGCCCGGCCGCTGCGCCTCCGGAACGTTCCCGACCGCTTTGCGGACGGCCCCGACCTTGGCCTGCATGTCCGCGACGAGTTCCCGGGCGCGCGGCGCGGTGCCGGTGACGGCGCCCAGCCGGGTGAGGTCCCCCTCGACGCCGGACAGGTCCCGCTGCGGCCCCTTGGCCATCGGGGCGCAGGCCGTGGAGGCCAGGTAGAGGTGGCGGATGCCCGCCGCCTTGAACTCCTCGTCCGTGGGCGCGTCGCCCGCGCCGCCCATCGACCCCATGGCGGCGAAGGTGTCGATATAGAGATCCGCGCCCGAGCCGAGCAGCTTCTCCTTCGGGATGACGGCCTTGCCGAGCACCGGGACGTTCGCCGCCCGCTTCCCCAGCTCTCCGGGGAGCGTGCCCTTGCCGGGCGGGAAGCCGGTGCCGACGACCCGGTCGCCGGCGCCCAGCCGCAGCAGCATCTCCAGCGCCGCCGCGTTACTGGTCACGATCTTGCGCGGCGGCGCCGTGAACGTGGTCTGCACGCCCTTGCAGTCCGCGACCTTCACCGGAAAGCCGCCGTGGCCCGGAGGGCCGCCGTCCGCCCCCGTGGCGCGCTCACCGCTGCCTCCACCGCACGCCGTGGCGGTCAGCGCGACCACCATCGCGAGTCCGCACCACTTCACTGGGCGCATGGGCCTTCTCCCCTACCGCTGTGACGCTCCGGCCGGTCCGCCGGCCGCGGGCCACCCACGTGGCCCGGCACAGGTAGTCGTACGGATTCCGCTGGTGGTTCCCGGCGCGGGGCGGCTTCCCGGGGCGCGCGTCCGGCCCTGACCGTCGGCCCGGGCGCCGGCGGCCGCACACCAAACTTTCACGAACACCTCTGTTCGCCGAAGGTCCGCGACGCTACCTTTGCGTCGCACCGGCATGAACTCCCGTGCCTGGCAAGCCACTTGGAGAAGAGGCGCCCATGCGAAAGGCCCGACCCGTCCTCGCGTTACTCCTCGCACTGCCCGCCCTCGGCCTGAGCGCACCGCACGCCCTCGCGGCCACCGCGCAGCCGCAGACCCGGGCCGGCTGCCCGGAGACGATGATCTTCGAGGTGGGCGGCCACCTCGACCAGGACGCCGCGATCTACGACGCCTCCAACGCCAGGCTCCCGGCGGGCGTGTCGTTCACCAAGATCCACTACTCGGCGTCCATCGCCCCGTACCCCGGCGACACCAAGACGCTGGACGACTCCGTGGCCGAGGGCATCGCCACCCTCGACAAGGCGGTCAAGGACTTCCACGGCGCCTGTTCCGGCAGCCACGTCACCGTGGCCGGCTACTCGCAGGGCGCGATCGTCGCCGGCGACGAACTGGCCGCCCTGTCCCGGACCAACGCCGTCCCGCACGGCCAGATCAACGGCGTGCTCTACGGCGACCCGCGGCGGCCCGGCACGAACGGCGGCCCGGGCGGCATCGAGACGAATCTGCCGACGATCCTGCCGGGCATGACGATGAAGGGCGCGCGCGGCTTCGGCGATCTGACCGTCAAGGAGATCTGCAACACCAACGACGGCATCTGCTACTCCGAGAACACGCTCTCGAACCTGCTGTGCTTCGCCAACGGCGTGGTCGGCTACTTCACCGGCGACCACGGCTACGCCATCGACCCGCACGCCGTCCAGGGCGGCGGCGAGCAGCTCAACCACCAGCCGCCGAAGGTCCCGGTCTGCGGGCCCGGGCTGCCGCTGCCCGGCCGGACGTCCCAGCAGCTGACCGGGAGCGGCGCGGCCGGGGCCCGGCAGACGGCCGGCTGACGTCCGGTGGCCGGCCGGTCCCCGGTGGCCGGGCAGCTCCCGGCGTCCGGTCCGTTCCCGGCGGCCGGCCGGTCACCCCAGGAGCCGCACCGCGAGGCGGACGAGCGGATCCTCCAGCGCGCGCAGGGCCGCCGGATCGTCCGCGACCAGGTGCACCGTCACCAGGTGCGCGGCGGCCGCGACCAGGGCCTCGCAGTGGAACCGCCGCTCGTCCGCACCGCCGTCCGGCGCCGCCGGGAAGATCCCGGCGATACCGTCAGCGAACCACCGCTGCCACCGCATCCGCCGGGCCATCGCCTCCGGCCCGGCCGCGTACACCTCGACGAGGAACAGCCGGGCGAACGCGGCGTGTTCGGCGAGGGTGTCGAGGTAGAGGCGGAGCAGGCGGCGGAAGGACTCCTCGGGGGCGGCGGTCGCACCGGCGTCCGGTGGCTGCCAGGCGGCCGCCAGCCGTCCCGCGAGCCGGTCGGTGGCGGCGTCGAGGGCCTGCACGAAGCAGTCCTCCTTGGAACGGAACTGCTGGTAGAAGGTCTCGCGCGAGACGCCCGCCCGCCGGATGATGTCGGCGACGGACGTCCCCGCGTAGCCCTTGTCCCGCATCGCCTCCGCGGTGGCGATCAGCATCCGCGCCCGCTGGGACGCCACGACCTCTTCCCGGCTGAGGCGGTGCCGCCCGCTGGGCAGCGGCCCGGACCGGGCGGCTCCGCGCTGCGGTTCGGCCACTGTTCCCTCCCCACTCCCCGGCGGCGGCCACCGGTCGCGGCATGCCGCCTGTCACGACACCGTCCCACTTGCGGGATACGGGTGGCCGGTACGGGCCCGGTACGGGATCGTGCTGCTGGACGGCGTACGGCAGTTGACCACCGGACGGACGACCGACCACCCGTCACCAGGAAACCAGAACCGCGAGACCGCGAGACCGACGTTCTATTACTAGCAGCCGCAGGGGGCGGAGATGTACGGGGGAGCAACGGGTACGGGCCAGGGGCCCGGGGGCGGGGAGCAGGAGCCCTGGAGAGGGGCCGCACCGGCGGCGTACGACCCGTGGGGGGCGGTGCCGGCGAGTGCGCCGGAGCCACCCGCGCGCAAGAGCTGGTGGCGGCGGCCGCCCTGGCTGCTGGCGGCGGGGGCCGGCGTCCTGGCCCTGGCGCTGGTCGCGGGAACGCTGCTGTGGCGGGCGGCGGGGCCGCGGGAGGAGTCCGAGGGCGACCGCGCCCCGTTCTACCTGGCGCTCTACAACCTCGCCGAGGAGCCCATGGCGCACTACGTCGGCTCCGCCCCCGGCGGGACGGCGTGGGACGTGACCGTCACCGATGGCGGTGAGGCGCACGGCCAACTCACCATGGAAGGGCGGAAGTTCGCCGTCCTCCGGGTCGGCGGGAAGACCTACGCCAAACCGCCGCAGGAGCTGCTGACCGACCTCCCGAACGGCGTCCGGGCATCAACGCTGGAAGGCATGTGGGTCACCGGGGACAGCCGGCTGACCCGCCGGCTCGCCGACGTCCCCGGCTCGCCCGCCGAGCTGGCGTCCGCGCTGTGGTCCGGACTGGACCGGATCACGGCCTTTCCGCACCTCAAGGCCGCGCCGGTGCGGCCCGGCGGACCGATGGCGCTGTCCGTCCTGACGCCCCGGGGGCGGCTGTACGTCTCGGCGTCCGCGCCCTACCGGGTGCTGCGCCTGGAGCCCCTCGGCCCGGCGGGCGGCACCACCGGCGGCGCGACGGCCGGCCGGGGCGCGTCCCCGGTACAGGCGGCGGCTGCCCTGCGGCCGGCGGGAGCCCCGGCCGGAGCAGTCGCGACGGCTGCCGGGGCCGGCGGCCTCGACCTCACCCCCATGTCCCCCGACCAGGTCGGCTCCGCCTACGACGACCTGATCGGCCAGACCAGGACCCTGGACCGCGCCGTCGACCTCGGCATCCGCTTCAACTTCAACCAGTCCGGCAATCTGAGCTGTTCGCAGTCCTGCACGGTCACCGAGAACGTCGTCACCTCCACCACGGCCGCCCCCGGCGCACGGGTGTCCGGCACGGTCAACGCCTCCATGACGGCCCAGGTGACCGTCAACGGCGAGTCCGGCGGCGGCTGTTCGGCGACCGCGACGCTGCCGGTCAACGGCGGCGGGACGATGAGCTGCGTCGCCGCGGGGACGGCCCCGATCGTCCAGCGGATCAAGGCGCAGAAGCAGCGGGAGGCCGAGGCCCAGGCCCGGGCGACCCGCCGGCCGGTCCGGATCCCGTACACGATCAACTTCCGGGCGCAGGTGCAGATCATGGCGATGGCCTCCGCCCGGGCCGAGATCGAGCGGCGGGTCAAGGCCCAGCAGGCCGACCGGAACAGGGCGGTCGAGACGGCGAAGGAGAACGCCGGTCCGGCTCCGGACTGCGCCCGGGACAGCTTCGTGGCCGGGACGCCGGTGCTGACGGCGGGCGGGGGCAGTGAGGGCGCCGAGGCCATCGAGAAGCTGCGGCCCGGCGACGAGATCCGCAACGCCGCGCCCGGCAGCGGCACGCTCCAGCGGCACGGCGTCGGCGCGGTCATCGTCACCGACACCGACCGCGACTTCGTCCGGCTCACCGTCGCCGGCCCGCACGGCAGCGGCACGATCCGTTCCACCGCGCACCACCTGTTCTACGACGCCGCGGCCGGGAGCTGGAAGCAGGCGGCCGCCCTGCGGCCCGGCGACCGGCTCCAGACCACCGGCCAGGGCACCGCGACGGTCCGGGAGGTGCGCCCGTACCGCGCCGCCGCCCGCACCTACAACCTCAGCGTCGACGGGGTGCACACGTACTACGTGCTGGCCGGCGACACCCCGGTCCTGGTGCACAACTGCGCGATGAAGCGCGATGCCAAAAGCCTGAAGGGCATCCGCGTGCCCCGGCAGTACGAGGGGCTGGACACCGCGCATGTGCGCCGCAACCACTTCCCCGGCGGCGCCGGAGTGACGTCGCAGAAGGACCTCTGGCCGGCGAAGATGACCGATGAGCGGCTGGCGTCGATCGCGCAGCAGGCGATGCGGAACAACCCCCGGGTGATCGGCTACGACCCGCAGACCAGGATGGTCCAGGCGGTGGCGGTGGTGGAGGGCAAGATGGTGCAGTTCCAGATCTCGCGCGACACCGGCGTCGTGCGGTCCATCTATCCGCTCGTTCCCTGGAGTGACTGAGTGACGGAGAGCGGCGGCCTGACGATGACCCTGGCCGATCTGGAGGTGGCGCCGGGTGAGCCGCGGCAGCTCTCGGGCCGGATCTGGTTCACCCTGGCGGGCACGGACTTCCCCGGGGCCCGCTGGAGCGACACACCGCTGCCGGTGCTCGGCTCGCTGTGCGAGGCGCTCGCGCGGGCCGGGCGCGGCGAGGCGGGCGAGGTGTACTTCTTCGAGGGGCCGTACTACGTCCGGCTGGTGCCGGTCCCGGGGGACGGCCCGGAGCCCCGCGTGGAGGCCCTCGGGGTCTGCGACCGCGCGGGGCTGGTCTCCGGCTCCGGGGAGGGCACCGTCGAGGCCCGCAGCGGCAGCGTCCCGCTGGCCGCCGTACGCGGCGAGTGCGCGCGGCTGCTCGGCGAGCTGGCGGTGTGGGCCCGGCAGCACGGCCATCCCGAACCGGCCGATCGGGCGGTCCGGATGGCGGCGGCCGTGGCGGGACCGGCGGAGGGCGGCGGCCGCTGACGGGCCGCTCGGCCCCACCGGGGCGCGGCGAGGGATGGGCCGGTGCCGCCTACGACTCCTCCCCGCTCCCCTGCGGCCCGTACAGCTCCAGCAGCCGGATGCGGGTGCGGTGGAGGCGGTCCGCGACGGTTTCGGCGACGTAGCGGTAGACGGCCCGGCCCAGGACCGGATCGTCCTCGCAGAGGGCGCGGACCACGGCGGCGTCGAACTCCAGGGCCTCCACCTGGCCCACGGTCTGCGCGCCGAAGTGCCAGATGTGCGGCGGGAACAGCCAGGACCAGCCGAGCACGTCATCGCGGCCGAGGGTTTCCACGACGGCCGCGCGGCGGCCGGGGACGCGCTGGTCCAGGGCGACCTGGCCGGAGCGGATGACCCAGAAGCGGTCGGCGCGGCGGCCCTCCTCGAAGAGGCGGGTGGCGCGGGGCAGCGTCACCTCGCGGGCCTGCTCGGTCAGCCGGCGGCGCCGGTCGGGTGGCAGCGCGTCGAGCAGGTGCGTGACCGTGGCCATCTCGTCCTCCATGCGGCAGTACGCGGTGATACGTACCTTATGCGGCGGAGGCGCGGCAACGGCGGAACGGCCGGTCCGGGCGGCAGCGGCGGAACGGCCGGTCCGGGCGGCCGGACTCAGACCCTCTGCCGGCGCACCAGGTCGTGCAGCCGGCCGCCGGTGTCGGCGAGGAGTTCGGCGGGGGTGCCCTGTTCGACGATCCGGCCCTCGGCCATGACGATGACCCGGTCGGCGTCCAGCACGGTGGACAGGCGGTGGGCGATGACCACCCGGCTGGCGCTGAGCGCGCGGGTGCTGTCGATGACGATCCGCTGGGTCTCGTTGTCCAGCGCGCTGGTGGCCTCGTCGAAGAAGAGGATGCGGGGGCGGCGGACCAGTGCCTGGGCGATCATCAGCCGCTGGCGCTGGCCGCCGGAGATCGCCCCGCCGCCGGCGATCATGGTGTGCAGGCCCATCGGCATCCGCTGGATGTCCTCGGCCAGGCCCGCCATCGCGGCCGCCGCCCAGACCTCTTCCTGGGTGAACTCCTCGGCGCCGCAGATGCAGTCCAGGATCGATCCGGTGAGCGGCTGGGCGTTCTGGAGCACCACTCCGCACTGGCGGCGGACGGCGGCCTGGTCGAGGGCGGCGAGGTCCTGGCCGTCGTAGAGGACGCTGCCGGAGGTCGGGCGGTCGAAGCCGATGAGCAGCCGGAGCAGGGTGGACTTGCCGCAGCCGCTGGGGCCGACGACGGCCACGAACTCGCCGGGCCGGACCTGGAGGGAGACGTCGTCGAGGACGAGCGGGCCGTCCTCGCGGTAGCGGAAGGAGACCTTGCGGGCCTCGATGGCGCCGGTGAGGACGCCGGGCTGGGCGCTGCCGCCGCGCACCTCGGGCGCCTCGTCCAGCACCGGCTTGATCTGTTCGAACATCGGCAGTGCGGCGGCGGCCGTGACGAACGCGCCGGTGATCTGGGTGACCGAGGTCAGCAGCATGGTCACCGAGGTGTTGAAGGTCAGGAAGGAGCCGGCGGACATGGTGCCGCGGGCCGGTCCGGCCAGCAGCATGAACATCGCCAGGGAGCAGAGCGGGAGATAGACGGCGTTCAGGACGGTGGTGACGTTCTTGACCCGGCCGGCCTTCTGCTGGAGTTCCCGGGAGCGGGCGAACTCCCGGGCCCAGGCCGCGTACGCGAAGGACTCGGCGGCCGCGACGCGCAGTTTCGGCAGCCCGCGCAGGGTCTGGAACGCCTGGTTGTTGAGCTTGTTGCCGAGGGCCACCAGCCGGCGCTGCCAGCGCAGTTCCCACAGGCCGAGGACGAGGAAGACCGCGCCGATGACCAGCAGCATGGCGAGCGCGGCCAGCGCCAGCGGCACGCTGTAGAGGAGCAGCAGGACGAGGTTGACCGCGCCGACCGTGGCGGCCTGGACGGCGACCGGGCCGACGCCGGCCAGCACCCGGCGGATGGCGCTGATGCCCATGGCGGCGCTGGCCAGTTCGCCGGTGGAGCGGGCGGCGAAGAAGGTGGTGGGCAGGCGCAGCAGCCGGTCCCAGACGGCCGGTTGGAGGGTGCTCTCGATGCGGCCCTCGACGCGCAGCACGGTGAGGTTCTGGAGCAGGGTGAACGAGGCGGCGACCACGCCGGAGACGATGACGGCCAGGGAGACCTGGACGATGGGGCCGCGCGCGGCGGCCGGGACGTAGACGCCGAGGACCTTGCCGGTGGCGATCGGGACGAGCGCGCCGAGGGCGACGGTCACCAGGCCGCTCAGGGCGAGGTTGCGCAGGTCGGCGCGGGTGCCGCGGAGGCTGAAGCGCATCAGCCGCCAGAGGTTCTGCGGGCGGTCGGGCAGCGGCCGGTAGAACATCACCGCCTGCGGCTCGAATTCCTCCGCGTTCTCCTTGCCGATGCGTATCCGCAGGCCGGAGACCGGGTTGACGGCCTCGTAGCGGCCGCGGCGCCACAGCAGGGCGACCGGGGCGCCGGAGCGGGCGCGCCGGCCGACCAGGGGGCCGGCGTCGGTGCGCCACCAGCGGCCGTCGAGGCGGACCGCGCGGGTGCGGACCCGGGAGGCCAGCGCGATCCGTTCGACCGGGCTGACCCGTTCGCCGGGCGCGGTGCCCTTGGGGGGTTCGGTGAGGGTGAGGCCGGCGGCCGCGGCGACCGTGCGGCAGACCGCGAAGGTGAGGTCGTCGCCGGCCCGGTCGCGGCCCGCCGCGGTACGGCCACCGCGGTCGGTGCCGATGGCGGCCAGCAGCGCCTGGTCGGCGCGTTCCCGGACGGCCTCGCCGGCCTTGATGCCGGCCGCGGCGCGGTCCTCGTGGGCGCGTTCGAGCTGCTCGATCCAGCGGTCGACGGCGGACAGCAGCCGGTACTGCTGGTTGACCATCCGCTGCCACAGGGCCGGGTCGATGAGCAGGTCGGCGGCGGCCTCGGCGCTGTAGGAGGCGCCGTAGCGGACGGCGCCGGGCGGGACCGGCATCCACAGCACGTCGTCGTCGGCGACCGCCTCGTCGGCGGGCCGGCCGTCCAGCGGCGCCTCGAAGAGGACGCCCAGACCGCGGGCGGTGCCGAGCGCGAAGGCGTGCTCCAGGGGGCCGGGCTGGGCGGCGGCGCCGTAGGGGTCGTCGTATCCGGGGGCGGGCGGCGGGAGTTCGCGCAGTGCGATCCGGCGCAGTCCGCAGTCGGGCGAGGGGCGGCCGACGAGGGTGTGCTGGGGGCCCTGGACGGGGCCGAGCAGCAGGGTGCCGGCTTCGAGGCGGCCGAGGAAGTGCCAGTGGCCTTCCTGGGCGGCGTCCACCGCGAACAGGTCGAGGGTGCCGCCGGTGACCAGCCAGACGACGTGCGGGCCTTCGAGCGGGAGGTTGCGGTGTCCGGCGGGGCCGGCGGGGGTGCCGAGGCCGCCCAGGGCGTGGGTGACGGGGTCGCCGGGGGCCGCGGGGAGCGCCGGCCCGGCGGGCGGCGGGGGCGCGGCGGCGCCTGCCGCGGCTCCGGCGTCCGGGGACGGGTGTACGGATGCCACGTCAGTGCTCCTTGACCAGCTCGGCGTAGGCGCCCCCGGCGGCGACCAGTTCGGCGTGGCGGCCGCGTTCGACGACCGTGCCGTGGTCGAGGACCACGATCTCGTCGCTGTCGCGGACGGTGCTCAGCCGGTGGGCGATGATGACGCAGGCGCAGCCGCGGCGGCGCAGATTGTCCATGATGACGGCCTCGGTCCGCGCGTCCAGGGCGCTGGTGACCTCGTCGAGGACGAGGATGCTGGGGCGCCGCACGAGGGCCCGGGCGATTTCCAGGCGCTGCCGCTGGCCGCCGGAGAAGTTGCGGCCGTCCTGCTCGACGCGGCTGTGGATGCCGTCCGGGCGGCGGGCGATGACGTCGTCGTAGAGGGCGGCGTCCTGGAGGGCGGCGATCACCGCGTCGTCCGGGATGGAGGGGTCCCACAGCGCGACGTTGTCCCGGACGGTGCCCTCGAAGAGGAAGATGTCCTGGTCGACGAAGGAGACCGAGGCGGCCAGGGCGCTGCGCGGGATGTCGGCGAGCGGCCGGCCGTCGATCCGGATGGTGCCTTCCCAGGGCGTGTAGAGGCCGGAGATGAGCCGGGAGACGGTGGACTTGCCGCTGCCGGAGCCGCCGACGAGCGCCACCTGGCGGCCGGGGCCGACGGCCAGCGAGAAGCCGGTGAGCAGGGGTTTGTCGAGCGGGCTGTAGCCGAAGGTGATGTTCTCCAGGGTGACGTGGCCCTTGAGCCGGCGGGTGCCGGCGTCGGCGTCCGGGCGGGAGTAGAGGGTGTCGGCGGGGAAGCTCTCGACGTCCTTGAGGCGGGCGACGTCGGCGGCGAAGTCCTGGATCCGGCCGGCCACGCCGTTGAGCCGGGTGATCGGGGCGGTGAAGCGGGTGACCAGCGCCTGGAAGGCGACCAGCAGGCCGATGGAGAGGTGGCCCTCGACGGCGCGCAGTCCGCCGATCCACAGGATCAGGGCGCTGTTGAGGGTGGCGAGGGTGGGCGCGACGACGGCGAGCCAGGCGGTGGGGACGCCCAGCCGCTGCTGCTCCTCCAGGGTGGTGGCGTGCTGGCCGGCCCAGCGGCGGAAGTAGCCGTTCTCGCCGCCGGTGGCCTTCAGGGTCTCGATGAGCGTGAGGCCGGTGTACGAGGTGTTGGTGAGGCGGGCGGTGTCGGCGCGGAGTTTCTGGGTGTGGGTGGCGCGCAGCCGGACGACGATCCGCATGGCGACGACGTTGAGCAGCGCGATCAGTACGCCGATGACGGTGAGCTGCGGGTCGTAGGTCCACAGCAGCACGGCGTAGAGGACGACGACCACGCCGTCGACGGCCGCGGCGGCCAGGTCGCGGGCGAGGGTTTCGGCGACCGCGTCGTTGGACTGGAGGCGCTGGACGAGGTCGGCGGGTGAGCGCTGGGCGAAGAAGGTGACCGGCAGGCGGAGCAGATGGCGCAGGAAGCGGGCGCTGCTGAGGGTGGAGGAGATGATCCGGCCGCGCAGCAGGTTGGCCTGCTGGAGGCCGGTGAGGACGGCGGTGAGCGCCACCATCGCGGTCATCGCGGCGAACAGCGGCCCCAGCAGCGAGGTCTGGTTGCCGATCAGGAACATGTCGATATAGGTGCGGCTGAGCGCGGGCACCGCCGCGCCGACGCCGACCAGCAGCAGGCTGGCGAGCAGGGCGGCCAGCAGGGTGCCTGTGGTGCCGCGCAGCCGGGCGGGCAGGGCGGCCAGGACGCTGGGCCGGCGGCCGCCCCGGGTGAAGGCGGCGGTGGGTTCGAAGACCAGGACGACGCCGGTGAAGCTGGTGTCGAAGTCCTCGACGGGGACGAAGCGGCGGCCCTTGTCGGGGTCGTTGAGGTGCACACCGCGGCGGCCGAGGCGGCGGCCCGTGCCCTCGTAGACGACGTAGTGGTTGAACTCCCAGAAGAGGATGGCGGGGGCCTGGACCTCGGCGAGCGCGGCCGGTTCCATCTGCATGCCCTTGGCCGCCAGACCGTAACTCCGGGCCGCCTTGAGGAGGTTGCTGGCGCGGGAGCCGTCGCGGGAGACGCCGCAGGCGATCCGCAGCTCCTCCAGCGGGACGTGGCGTCCGTAGTGGGCGAGGACCATGGCCAGGGAGGCGGCGCCGCACTCCACCGCCTCCATCTGGAGGACGGTGGGCGTCCGGACGGTCTTCTTCGCCTTGGGGGCGGGCGCCGGGGCCCGGCGGCGCCGGGCGGGGGCCGCGCCCTCGGGGCGGTGGCGGCCGCGGCCGGCGGGCGGGAGGTGCTGCGGGGGCGGGGCGGAGGTGTCCGGGGCGGTCACGAGAGCAGCCAATCGATCGGGTGCTGTGCGGCCAGGTGGACGGCGGCGGTGGCCTGGGTCATCGAGTCCAGGGCGAACGGCGGGCCGCCGGAGGTGGACCAGGCGTAGCCGGAGGCGGTGGGCGCGGGGTCGAGCCGGACCAGGACCGCGACCGGCTGGCCGTCCCGGGAGAACTGCTCGCCGAGCTGGGCGCTGCCGAGGAACGCGGAGATCCGCTGCCGGGACTGGGCGGTGCGGCCGACCGCGGCGACATGGCCGCGCAGCACGCCGAACCGCTGGGTGGGGGCGGAGGCGACGGTGAGGTCCACGGCGGCGCCCGGCGGGATGGTGGCGGCGCCGGCGGCGGGGACGTAGACGGTGGCGGTCAGCGGGTCGCGGGGGCCGGTGGTCTTCTCGACGGAGGCGAGGTCGGCGCCGGTGGTGACGACCGAGCCGATGGTGGCGACCAGGCCGGTGAGCCGGCCGGCGGCCAGGGCGCGGACGACGGTGGTGGTGCCCTGGGCGGTGCGGATGCGCACCAGCGGGGCGTTGGCGGCGACCGGCCGGCCCTCGTCGGCGAGGACCGCGGTCACCTGCCCTGCGACCGGGCTCTGCAGGACGTAGCTGCCGTGGCCGTGGGTGAGGATGCCGGGGGCGGTGAGGGTCGAGGTGACCGTGCCGGTGACCGCCCAGACCGTCGCGCCGATCATGACCAGGACGGTGACGGCGAGCACCAGCCAGCCCTGGGGGCGGGCGAAGCGCACCGGGAGGTCCAGTTCCTCGGGCGATTGCAGTTTGGAAAGGGCCTGTTGGCGGAACTGCACGGGGACTCGTCCTCACCTGCACGGGCGGTACGGGGACACGGCGGAGCACCGCCGGGGTGGTGGTCCGGCGGTGGATCCCGACGAGGGTACCGGCGGCGGACAGCCGGGTGCCCCGGGACCCGGTGGAAGAACACGGGCACTCCGGGGCACTCGGGGCGGCAGATCGGCAGGGAGGGGGCGCCGGCTGCCGCGACGCGACCGATCGGTACCGGCGGTGCCGCGCTGCGGCACCGGACCGGTCGGATCAGAGACCGGCGGTGAGGTTGCCCGCGACGCCCTGGACGTTCAGGCCGGTGGTCTGCTGGACCAGGCCGGTGGCGGTGTTCAGGACACCGGAGACCGGGGCCACGGAGTCGGCGGTGGTGGTGACGGTGTTCAGCACACCGCCGACGAGGCCACCGGACACGTTGTCCAGGTCGGCGTCGGAGATTTCCTGGGTCTGCACCTGGGCGTTGTTCATGGGGAGTTCCTTTCGGATCACTAACAAGGAAAATCAGCGGCGGGCCGTCCGGTGAGTGACCCGGCCGCGGCCGCGGCAGCCAGGGTCCGATATCCGGAAACCCCGGCGACTTCCGCGGTGCGATGGATCAAAGCATGCGGGCGGGTTGCGCTGCTAATCGGATCACCGCCGATCCGGACGCCGTGGCACCGCGGAATTACCGGACGTGGACATCCGTCCATGACATGGGCGGAGCTTCTTCACACCTTCTCCGGTTTCCTTTTCGCCGCACCGTCGTTGCGATACCTGCGGAACGGGACATTCCGCCACCAAGCCGCTGATCAACGGGGTGCCGCCGGGGCGCGGCACGGCAGCGCGCGAAGCGGCTGCGCACGGGGTGTGCAGATTCTCTGAAGGCCGCGGGACGTTCCGGCCGGGCGGCGCACCGGCGGACCGGAAAGCCCGATTCGCCTTTCCCCGGCCCGGCCGCGGTGTTGCGGAAGTTTTTCCCGCACATGATTTCCCATGACGTCCACATGGCACCCCGGGCGGTAATGCCCGGAATCCTCACCACCCGCCCGCCCTATTCCCCTGGAAACGGATTCACCGGCCGGAGAACGGAAATATTCGCATAACTGCGGTAGGGGGTGCCCGCCCGGGACCGGCCGGGGTGGCAGCGGGCCGGCGTCCGGTGCACGGTGGGGAGGTGGATCCCGTAGCGGCGCTGGACCGGATCGCGTTCCTGCTGGAGCGGCAGGGCGCGGAGACGTACCGGGTGCAGGCGTTCCGCACGGCCGCGTCGGTGCTCGGCGGGCTGCCGGCGGACGAACTGCGCGAACGGGCCGGGAGCGGCACACTGAGCCGCCTGAAGGGCCTGGGCCCGAAGATCGCCAGGGTCGCCGAGGAGGCGCTGGCCGGGGACCGGCCCGCCTACCTGGCGCGGCTGGAGGAGGAGGCGACCGCCCCGCTGGTCGAGGGCGGCCGGGGCGAGGCGCTGCGGCGCGCGGTGCGCGGCGACTGCCACACCCACTCGGACTGGTCGGACGGCGGCAGCCCGGTGGAGGCGATGGCGCGGGCCGCCCGCGACCTCGGCCACGAGTGGTGCGCGCTGACCGACCACTCCCCCCGGCTCACCATCGCCCGCGGCCTGACCGCCGAGCGGCTGCGGCGGCAGCTGGAGCTGGTCGCGGAGGTGAACGAGCGGCTGGCGCCGTTCCGGCTGCTGACCGGCATCGAGTGCGACATCCTCGACGACGGCTCGCTCGACCAGGACCCGGAGCTGCTGGACGAGCTGGACGTGGTGGTCGCCTCGGTGCACTCCAAACTGCGGATGGACAAGGGGCCGATGACCCGCCGGATGCTGGCCGCGGTCAGCAACCCGCTGGTGGACGTACTCGGCCACTGCACGGGGCGGCTGGTGCGCGGCCGGGGCCGCCCGGAGTCGGCGTTCGACGCCGCGGAGGTCTTCGCGGCCTGCGCCGAGCACCGCACCGCGGTGGAGATCAACTCCCGCCCGGACCGCCTCGACCCACCGCGCCGCCTGCTGCGGGAGGCGCTGGACGCGGGCACCCTGTTCGCGGTCGACAGCGACGCGCACGCGCCCGGCCAGCTGGACTGGCTGAGCTACGGCTGCGCCCGGGCCGAGGAGTGCGGCGTCCCGGCGGAGCGGATCATCACCACCTGGACGGCGCGCCAGCTGGCGACGTGGACGCGGACGGGGCGCAGGCCGCGGTCGACCGAACGCTGACGCACGAACCTGACGGGCCGTCAGCAGCCAATCGCCCGACCGCGCCCCCTCACCCCTGCGCGGCCGCCGCCGTCCGCAGCGCCGCCAGCACCGGCCGGAACAGCGGATGGCCCTCCGAACCGCGGCGGACGGCGGCGAAGACCCGGCGGGTGGGCGCCACCCCGTCGACCGGCCGGACCACCACCCCGCCCAGATCCATCCCGCGCAGCGCCGAGCGCGGCACCAGGGCCACCCCCGCGCCCGCCGACGCCAGTGCCACCACCGCCCGGAAGTCGTCCGAGGAGTGCGCCAGGCGCGGCCGGAACCCGGCGTACTCGCAGGCCAGCACCACCACGTCCTGGCAGGGATTGCCGGAGTACGGCCCGATCCAGTCGTCCTTGGCGAGCCCGGCCAGCGGCACCGCCGCCGCGCCGGCCAGCGCATGGTCCGGCGGCAGCACCGCGTCGAACGGCTCGGCGTAGAGCGGGACGCGGGTCAGCCGGGGGTCGTCCGCGTCCGGCGCGCCGCGGTACTCGACCGCGACCGCCACATCGACCTGCCGGTCCAGCACCATCGGCAGACTGGCGTCGCCCTCGGCGTCCTGGACCCGCAGGCGGATCCCGGGCGCGGAGCGGGCCAGCTCGGCGAGGGCCGGCGCGACCACCAGCCCGATGCCGGTGGCGAACGCGGCGACCGTCACCGTGCCCGCCTCGCCCTTGTCGTACGCGGCCAGCTCGGCCTCGGCGCGCTCCAGCTGGGCCCGGACCGCGTTGGCGTGGCCGAGCAGGATGTCGCCGGCCGGGGTCAGCCGGACCCCGCGGGCGCCCCGCTCCACGAGCCGGTGGCCGGTCTCCTGCTCCAGCGCGGCGAGCTGCTGGGAGACGGCCGAGGGCGTGAGGTAGAGGGCGGCGGCCGCGGCGGTCACCGTGCGGTGGTCGGCCAGCGCACGGAGGATGTGCAGCCGGCGTGGGTCGATCATGGGTCCAGTTTCGCAGGGTCCGCCCGCGTGCTCCCCGGCGGCCGCCCGGTCAGCCGGCCAGCGCGGCCCGGGCGGCCACGAAGGCGTCCACCGCGCGGTGCACGTCCGCGGTGGAGTGCGCGGCGGACAGCTGGACGCGGATCCGGGCCTGGCCCTGCGGCACGACCGGGTACGAGAAGCCGATCACGTAGACCCCGCGCTCCAGCAGCAGCTCGGCCATCCGGGCCGCCTCGGCGGCGTCGCCGATCATCACCGGCGCGATGGGGTGCTCGCCGGGCAGGATGGCGAAGCCCTCCTCGGTCATCCGCGAGCGGAACAGCGCGGTGTTGGCGCGCAGCCGCTCGCGCAGCTCGCCGGCCGACTCCAGCAGGTCGAGCACCTTCAGCGAGGCGGCCGCGATCACCGGTGCGAGGGAGTTGGAGAAGAGGTACGGACGGGAGCGCTGGCGGAGCAGCGCGACGATCTCGGCGCGGGCCGCGACATAGCCGCCGGAGGCGCCGCCGAGCGCCTTGCCGAGGGTGCCGGTGATGATGTCCACCCGGTCCATCACCCCGCACAGCTCCGGCGTGCCGCGGCCGCCGGGGCCGACGAAGCCGACCGCGTGCGAGTCGTCGACCATCACCATCGCGCCGTAGCGGTCGGCCAGGTCGCAGATCTCCCGCAGCGGCGCGAGGTAGCCGTCCATGGAGAACACCCCGTCGGTGACGATCAGGGTGCGCCGGGCGCCCGCCGCCTCCTTCAACTGCCGCTCCAGATCGTCCAGATCGCGGTTGGCGTAGCGGAAGCGGCGGGCCTTGCTGAGCCGGATGCCGTCGATGATGGAGGCGTGGTTGAGGGCGTCGGAGATCACCGCGTCCTCCGGGCCGAGCAGGGTCTCGAAGACACCGCCGTTGGCGTCGAAGCAGGAGGAGTAGAGGATGGTGTCCTCCTGGCCGAGGAAGCCGGAGATCCGGCGCTCCAGCTCCTTGTGGACCTCCTGGGTGCCGCAGATGAAGCGGACCGAGGCGAGCCCGTAGCCCCAGCGGTCCAGCGCCTCGTGGGCGGCGGCGACGACCTCGGGGTGGTCGGCGAGGCCCAGGTAGTTGTTGGCGCAGAAGTTGAGGACCTCGCCGGGGCGGCCGCCGCCGGTGACCGCGACGGTGGCGGACTGCGGGGTGCCGATGACCCGCTCGGGCTTGTGCAGTCCGGCTTCGCGGATCTCGTCGAGGGTGGCGCGCAGGTCGTCGCGTACGGCGTCGAACATCAGGGGTGTCTCCTTGGAGCGGGGCGGGGGCGGGGGCGGTGCGGGGCCGGAGGTCAGGCGGTCCAGTCGAGGATGACCTTGCCGCCCTGGCCGCTCGCCGCGTCGGCGAAGGCGGCGTCGAAGTCCTGGTACGGGTAGCGGCCGGTGATCACGGGCGCGAGGTCCAGACCGCCCTCCAGCAGTACGGACATCGCGTACCAGGTCTCGAACATCTCCCGGCCGTAGATGCCCTTGAGGGTGATCATGGAGGTGACGATCCGGGACCAGTCGACCGGGAACTCCTCGGCGGGCAGGCCCAGGATGGCGATCCGGCCGCCGTGCGTCATGTTGCCGATCATGTCGCGCAGCGCCTCGGGGCGGCCGGACATCTCCAGGCCGATGTCGAAGCCCTCGCGCAGGCCCAGTTCGCGCTGGCCGCCCTCGATGGAGGTGCGGGCGACGTTCAGGGCGAGGCTGACGCCGACCTTGCGGGCCAGTTCCAGGCGCCGTTCGCTGACGTCGGTGATGACCACGTTGCGGGCGCCGGCGTGCCGGGCGACCGCGGCCGCCATGATGCCGATCGGTCCGGCGCCGGTGATCAGTACGTCCTCGCCGACCAGCGGGAAGGACAGCGCGGTGTGCACGGCGTTGCCGAACGGGTCGAAGACCGCGGCGATGTCGAGGTCGACCGGGACGCGGTGCACCCAGACGTTGCCCGCGGGCAGCGCCACGTACTCGGCGAACGCGCCGTCCCGGCCGACGCCCAGGCCGACCGTGGCCCGGCACAGGTGGCGCCGCCCGGCCAGGCAGTTGCGGCACGTACCGCAGACCAGGTGGCCCTCGCCGCTGACCAGGTCGCCGACCGCGATCCCGTCCACGTCCCGGCCGGTCTCGACGACCTCGCCGACGAATTCGTGGCCGACCGTCAGCGGCGCGCTGACCGCCTGCTGGGCCCAGCCGTCCCAGGCGCGGATGTGCAGATCGGTGCCGCAGATCCCGGTGCGCAGCACCTTGATCAGCACGTCGCCGGGGCCGATGGCCGGCTCCGGCACGTCCGTCAGCCAGAGTCCCGGCTCCGCCTTCTGCTTGACCAGTGCCTTCACCGCAACGGCTCCCGTGGTGCGTCGAGTGCTGTGACGTACCGGGGGGCCGGATGGGCCCGCCGGTATCCGGCCAGCAATCTTCCGCACGACGGGCCCGCGGTCCATCGAGGTTTTCTTAACCGCGCCCTCAGCCCTGCTTTACGCCTGGGGGTGGGGACGGGTGCCGGGGGCGGCGGCGACCGGGCAGGCACGGCACGTACGAGAACTAACGCCTCGTCAACAGTGCCTCACATCAGCCCACTTGGGCCCCCTCAGACCGGCGCCCCCGGCGCCGTCACCGTGAACAGCCCGCCGTCCGGGTCCCGTACCAGCGCCTGGCTGCCCTTGCCGTCCTGGGTCGCGGTGACCGGGGTGACGGTCCCGCCGGCCTCGACCGCGGCCTCGGTGACGGCGGCGATGTCCCGCACCCGGAAGTGCACATGCCACTGCGGCCGCACCCGGGGGTCCGGCGCGGCCTCCACCCCGCCGCCGCGCAGCGCCGCCACGACATGCGTCCCGTCGTGCACGATGACCTGGTCGTGCTCGTAGGTGACCTCGCAGCCGCCGGGCCGCTCCGAGGCCCAGTCGAAGATCCCGGCGTAGAAGATGGCCGCCGCGAAGGCGTCCCGGGTCCGCAGTTCCAGGATCGCGGGGGCGCTGCCGGCGCCCACCCGCCAGGAGGCGGTCCGCCCCTCCCAGAAGCCGAAGGTGGCGCCGTCCGGGTCGGCGGCCAGCGCGGCCCGTCCGGGGCCGAGCTTGAGCGGGCCGACCGCGACGGTGGCGCCGCGCTCCCTGATCCGCGCGGCGGTGTCATCGGCGTCCGCCACCGCGAAGTACGGCATCCAGGCCACCGGCACCTGGAGGCTCGGGGCCAGCGCGCCGATCCCGGCGACCGGTTCGCCGTCCCTCAGCGCGACGGAGAACTCCTCGCCCAGACTGGCCTGCCGGAACCGCCAGCCCAGCACGGCCCCGTAGAACGTCTGCGCGGACGGCAGATCGCGGGCCATCAGGCTCACCCAGCACGGCGCGCCGTGCACCGGGGGGGTCGGGCGTGGGGACGGCATGGGCATCTGCCTCCTGTGGCTCGGGCCGGTCGGACGGGTGAGCGTGGATCAGCCCGCGCGGGTCGGCGTGGTGCGGCCGGGTCCTCGGCGCCCTCTCCCACTGTGCCAGCGACCGCGCGCCCCCGCACGCGCCGCCGGTCCCCCGCTCGGGGCAGGGCCGGTTGTGCCGCCGGTGACCGGGTTCGATGCTGGAGGTACCGATCCGGGCCGGGGTTGATGCCATGAACGCATGGAACGCGGCGAAGAGCGCCGACTTCCGTGGTCCCCTCGACGTCACCAGGGCGGCCACCGCGGTGCTGGACGCCCGGGGGCGGGTGATCGGCTGGAGCGCGGCGGCCCGGCGGCTGCTCGGCTACGCCCCGGAGGACATCATCGGGCGGCCGGTCGGCACGTTCCTGCCCGGCACGGACGGCGAGCGGCCGGGCGACGGCGAGCGGTCCGGGGACGGCGCGGGCGCCACCGGCGGTGAGGGCTTCGCGGGCGGCGAGGGCGGCGCGGCGCCGGCGGTGGACCCGGCCGGTATCGAGGTCCGGACGGCCCGGCGCGCGGACGGGCGCTCGCTCCGGGTGGCGATCACCATGTGCCCGCTCGCCGACGCGCTGCCCGGCGCCGGCCCCGGCGCGGGCCCGGCCCGGGTGCTGGTCGCCACGGCGCTGGGCGATCTGCGGCGGTGGGAGTCCCGGCAGGCGATGCTGCACGGGCTGGCCACCCAGTCGCCGGTCGGCCTGGCCATCTACGACAACGACCTGCGGCTGAACTGGTTCAACGCCTCGTACGGGCGGGAGATAGGGCTGCCGCTGGCGGAGTTGGCCGGCAAGCGGGCCGACGAGCTGTATCCGGGCGAGTTCGTGACGGAGGGCTACCCCAGCTCGATGGACGCGGTGCTGACCCATGTGCTGGCCACCGGCGAGCCCTTCGTCGATCTGCACTTCCTCGGCGAACAGCCCACCGACCCGGGCGCCGAACACGTCTGGTCCTGCTCGTACTACCGGCTCCAGGACCCGGACGGACGGGTGCTGGGGGTGTGCGAGGACTCCTTCGACATCACCGACCGCTACCAGGCGCAGCGCCGGCTGAACCTCCTGGTGGAGGCCGGCCGGCGGGTCGGCACCACGCTCGACATGGTCACCACCGCCCGGGAGGTGACCGAGGTCGCGGTGCCGGACTTCGCCGACACGGTCACCGTCGACCTGCTGCGGCCGGTGCTGGAGGGCGACGAGGCGGGGCCGGGCGAGGGCGCGGTGCCGGAGCTGGTGCGGGTCGCCACCCGCACCGCCGACGAGGCGCCGGACCGGCCGCCGCACCCGCCGTACCCGGTGGCGTACCGGCCGGGGACGCTCCAGTACCGGAGCCTGTCGTCGGGCGGGATGATCCGCGGGGAGCGGGCGATGGTGGTGCCGCTGCGGGCCGGCGGTACGCCGATGGGGCTGGTCACCTTCGAGCGCGGGAACGATCCGGCGGCGTTCGACAGCGGGGAGATCGACCTGGCGGACGAGCTGGTGCTGCGGACCGCGGTGTCGATGGACAACGCCCGCCGCTTCGCCCGGGAGCACACCGCGGCCCTCACCCTCCAGCGCAATCTGCTGCCCCAGCACCTGCCGGCGCAGTCGGCCGTCGATATGGCCTACCGGTATCTTCCCAGCGACGACCGGGCCGGGGTGGGCGGCGACTGGTTCGATGTGATCGGGCTGTCCTCGACCCGGGTCGGGCTGGTGGTCGGCGATGTCGTCGGGCACGGCCTCCAGGCGGCGGCCACCATGGGCCGGCTGCGGACCACCGTACGGGCCCTGGCCCGGCTGGATCTCGCCCCCGACGAGCTGCTGAGCCGGCTCGACGACCTGGTGGGCCAGACCCCCGAGGAGTGGGCGGCGGGCACCGCCGCCGAGACCGCCCCGGACGATGTCGCGGCCGGCGTGACCTGCCTGTACGCGGTCTACGACCCGGTGTCGCGGCACTGCACGATGGCCCGGGCCGGGCATCCGCCGCCGGCGATCGTGGACCCGTGGGGCGGGGTGACGTTCCCGGAGCTGCCGGCCGGGCCGCCGCTGGGCCTGGGCGGTCTGCCGTTCGAGTCCTGGGAGACCGTGCTGCCGGCCGGCAGTCTGCTGGCCCTGTACACCGACGGGCTGCTGCGCGACCGGGACCGCGATGTGGACGCGGGCCTGGCCATCCTGGACGGGGTGCTGCGGGACAACCGCCGGCCCCTGGAGGAGCTGTGCGACCGGGCGATGGCGCGGCTGCTGCCGCACGGGTCGGCGCCCGACGACGCGGCGCTGCTGGTGGTCCGGACCCGGGAGCTGGACGCCCGGCAGGTCGCCGCCTGGGAGCTGCCCGCCGAGCCCACGGCGGTGGCCACCGCCCGGGAGCTGGCCACCGGGCAGCTGGCCGAGTGGGGCCTGGACGAGCTGGCGTACGCCACCGAGCTGGCGGTCAGCGAACTGGTCACCAACGCCGTGCGGCACGCCTCCGGGCCGGTGCACGTACGCCTGCTGCGGGATCTGGCGCTGGTGACGGAGGTGTCGGACACCGGGCACACCTCGCCGCATCTGCGGCACAGCGCGCTGGACGACGAGGGCGGGCGCGGGCTGTTCATCGTCGCGCAGCTCGTGCAGCGCTGGGGTACGCGGTACACCCCGTCCGGTAAGACGATCTGGGCCGAGCAGGCGTTCCCGGCGGACTATCCGGGGGCGCCGCGGCCGGTGGGCTGACCGGGTGGCCCGGCGTACGCCGTGCGGGTCGCCCGGGCCGGTCCCATGATGGAACCAGCGAGGACCCGGCACTCGGCGGGCGCGGACAGAGGAGGTCCTGTGACGACCAATGGCGCGAAGACCCCGGCCGAGCGGCGGCCGGCGGAGCTGTACACGGGCAGTGAGCGGCCCTTCGACCCGGAGGACCTGGTCAGGGCTTCCGGGCGGGAGCCCACGCCGAAGAGCCTGGCGTGGGCCAAGCGCCTGATCGAGGAGAAGGGGCGCGCCGCCATCGAGCGGTATCTGCCGTAGCGGCGGCTCACCGGCACGAGCCGGGCGGTCCGGGTGCGCGCGCCCGGGCCGCACCGCGCCGCCGCGCCCCGGCTAACCTCTCCGTACATGACAATCGAACGGATCGATCCGCCCCGCCGCGCCGGTGAGCGCGAGACCCTGCGGGGCTATCTCGACTTCCACCGGGCCACCCTGGCGATGAAGGCCCAGGGCCTCACCGATGACCAGCTGCGGCAGCGCCCCATGGCGCCGTCCACCCTCTCCCTGCTCGGCCTGGTGCGGCACATGGCCGAGGTGGAGCGCGCGTGGTTCCGCCGGACGGTGAACGGTGAGGACGTCCCCCTCGTCTGGTCCGACCAGGGCGACTTCCAGGCCGCGTTCGACGACGGCGCGGCCACCGGCGCGTCGGCCTTCGCCACCTGGCAGGCCGAGGTGGAGCACGCCCGCCGGATCGAGCGGGCGGCCCCGTCCCTGGACGACACCGTGGACGTACCGCGCTGGGGCGAGCGGGTCTCGCTCCGGGTGGTGATGCTGCACGTGATCCTCGAATACGCCCGCCACAACGGCCACGCCGACCTGCTGCGCGAGGGCGTGGACGGCACCGTCGGGCCGTGAACCCGTCCCGGGCCCGCTCGGGCCCGATCAGGCATTCACCTCACCGGTGCGGCACGGGGATCACTTGTACAGCACTATGGAGTTGACCGGTGTGAGGTCGGTCCACCAGCCGTCCTGCGGGTCCATGTCGTGGTGGCAGGTGCCGGTGCCGTTGTAGCCCGAGCACAGCTTGGCGCGCGCGCCGCCGTACTGGTTGTTCAGGATCCAGTGGAAGCCGTACTGCCCGCTGAGGTTGTGCGCGCCGTAGGTCCAGAAGATCAGGTTCGGTGTGGTGGCCGGATTCTGTCCCTGCGGGTAGACGCAGACGGCGCCGTACGGGCATCCGTCCGAGGTACCGGCAGGCGCGGCGTCGGCGGTGCCGACCGTGAGCACGGCCACCGCCGCGGTGCCGGCCACGAGCGCGGCGGCACGGCGGAGCATCGTTCGCATGAGGTCCCCCTTGATTGGGCCGGCCGGGGTCCGTTGCCCCGGCCGGCACCTCAGCATCGTGGAACGCTCCCGCCTCCCCCAGTGCGGAATCAGACATTACGGCCCCAAGTCCGGCCTTCTCCGCCGACGTCGCGAGTCGCCCGGGGTGCCCGGGTTGATACCGCTCCCCGGCCGGCCGCCGCTTGGTGAACTGGCCTCCGTGCGGACCCTGTTGACGACTCGTCAGGAACCCCGCGCCACCCACTCGGCCGCCGTCACCCGCCACACGACCCCGATCCCCACCTCGCCCGGGGCTTCCGGACCGTCCGGGGCCGGCCGGCGCTCGGCCTCGGTGAAGCCGAGCCGGCGGGCGACGGCGCCACTGGCGGTGTTGGCGGCGTCATGGTGGATCTCCACCCGGCCCGTACCGGGCAGGCGGAACGCCTGGTCCACGAGGCCGGCGGCGGTCATCGTCGCCAGTCCCCGGCCCGTCCAGCCGGGGTGCAGCCAGTAGCCGGCCTCCAGGCCGCCGGGGCCGATCCGGCGCATCAGCCCGCAGCTGCCGATCACCGAACCGGCGGTGGTGACGGCGTAGTTGAACGCCTGGCCCGTTTCCCACTCCTCCTCGCAGCGGGCGAGGAAGCCGGCGCTCTGCGCCCGGTCCTGGCCGGCCGCCCAGGGCATCCAGGGCCGCAGGTGGTCCAGCGACTCCTCGACCACCCGCACCAGGGTGTCGAGGTCGTCCGGGTGCCATCGCCGCAGCTCGGCGGCGCCGGAGGTGAACCGTTCAGCCGGCTTGTCCATGACGGCCATGCTGCCCCGGGCCCCGGCACCGGTACCACCGGATTTACGCGGCGGCGGGCCGCGGACGCCCGCCCGCCCGGGTGGTGGAGGAACGGGCCGGGCGGGGTCCGGGTCCGTCAGCCGAGTTCGAGGCTGGTGACGCCGAAAGTGCGGGCGGGGTCCGCGGGCGGGACCGGGCCGGTGTACATCCGGACGGTGTGGGAGCGGGGGGTCAGGCCCCGGGAGGCGGCGAGGGCGAGGGCGTCGGACCGGGGTTCGGGGATGTCGAGGCTGACCTCGGCGGCCGGGTCGAGTTCGGCGGTGAGGGCGTCGAACAGGGCCTCGGCGGTCGCGGGCGTGTCGGCGAAGAGCGGACCGATGCGGTGGCCCTCGTGGGCCGGGCGGAGCACGCCGTAGCCGGTGACCTCGCCGTCGCGCAGGTGGACGCGGGCGGTGCGGCCGGGCGCGGTCAGCCAGCGGGCCACGAAGTCCCGGCGGTCGGCGGGGAAGCAGCGGCGGTCGTAGGCGGCGATCGCGTCCAGGTGCGCCGCGGTGACCGGGTGGACGTCCGGGGAGAGCGGGCCGCCGGGCGTGGGGCGGCCGGTGTAGCGGAGGGTGTCGTGGGCGGGCCGGAAGCCCGCGCGCCGGTAGGTGTCCACCTGGGCCGGAACGCCGTCCAGGCCGATGGTCCGGGCGCCGGCGTGCGGGACGGCGGCGCGCCAGGTGGCCAGGCCCAGGCCCTGGCCGCGCAGGTCGGGGGCGACGAGGTAGAAGCCCAGGAAGGCGTAGTCGGCGGAGTGGTTGACGACGGATACCGCGGAGACGGTGCGGTCGCCGAGGCGGCCGGTGAAGAAGCCGCCGGGGTCGGTGGGGTGGAAGAGGGCGATGTCGCCGTCGCCGGGGTTCCAGCCCTCGTCGGCGGTCCAGCCGACGATCTCGTCCCAGTGGTCCAACGGGGCGGCGGCCACGGTCAGTTGGCCGGTACCGGTCGTGGTGGGGGTCGGTCGCATGGGGGTGGGGCGTCCTTTCCGGTGGGCGGGGGTCAGATCAGGTCCATCGCGGCGACCTCGTCGGGGCTGCCGTAGCTGACCGGCCCCTGGAAGCGGCGGCGGGCGGTGGCGAACCACCAGACCGTGGCGATCACCAGGACCACCGCCAGGGCGATCGGCGCGTAGTTGAACGATTCCGGCGTGACCGGGTACTGCTGCGGGAGCATGAACAGGACGTTGCTCACCACGATCCACACCACCGCGATCGCGGCGACGGGCTTGCCGTAGCGGCCGAGGTTCCACGGACCGGTCGTGAAGTCGTCCAGCCGCAGCCGGAGGAAGATGGGCACGCCGTAGGAGAGGAAGAGGCCGACGACGTTGACACTGACGACGGCGGTGAAGGCGGTGTGCGACCACCAGCCGGGCACGACCAGGACGAACGAGCAGGCGGCGGCCAGCCAGACGGCCTTGACGGGGGTGCGGGTGCGCTCGGAGACCGAGTGCCACCAGCGGGAGCCGGGCATCGCGCCGTCGCGGGAGAAAGCGAAGATCTGCCGGGTGTTGCTGGTCATGTTGGCCAGTCCGCAGAAGAGCATCGCGCCGATGACGATCAGCAGCAGGAACTTCGCGGTGTGCACGCCGAGCGCGTCGGTGAGGATCCGCACCGGCGGCGCGTCCGCCTTCGCGGTGACGCCGTAGTCGCGGATGGCGTAGACCAGGGCGAGCATGAGGACGAGTCCGGCGAGCGCGGAGCCGCCGATCGCCCGCATGATGCCGCGCGGGGCATTGACCGTCGCCTTCACCGTTTCCTCGGACATATGGAAAGAGCCATCGAATCCGGTGAAGGTCCAGCTGGTGACGAGCAGGCCGAGCATTCCGGCGTAAAGGGCGTTGGTGAAGCCGGTGTTGTTCGCGAAGTGCGTGACGAACGACGGCTGTTGGTGGTGCGCGGGAATGAAGGTGAGGGCGGCGACGATGACCACCAGGCCGAACAGCAGCCACCACACCGAAATCCGGTTCAGCAGCGCGACCAGCCGGACGGTGTAGGTGTTCGCCAGCGCTTGCACCAGCAAAATGGCCGCGGTGATGCCGACGGTCTGCGGCGCGGTGGGCTGGTAGCCGGGCCATTGCATGGCGATGAATGCCTGGATGAAGGTGGCGGCCGCGAAGTTGGTGGCCGCGGTGCCGCCGACCTGGCCCACGAAGTTCAGCCAGCCCGTGTACCACGACCAGGCGCCCTTGTGGCGTTTGGCGAGCTTGCCGGCGGAGAAGTAGAGGGCGCCGCTGGTGGGGTAGGCGGAGGCGATCTCGCCCATCGCGGCGCCGACGAACAGCACCATGACGGAGACTCCGATCCAGCCGAATATCAGGATGCGCGGGCCGCCGGCGTTCAGCCCGAAACCGAACGATGAGAAAATTCCGGAGATGATGTTGATGATGGTGAAGGAAATGGCGAAATTGTCGAAGGCGCGGAATCTCCGGGTGAGTTTCCGCGGATAACCCATCGCATGGAGTGTCGCGTCGTCATCGAGACCGGCCGGTCCGGTGTCCTGGGGTGCTTTCGACCGGGTCTTCGCGCGCAAGGGGGACGAGATACGCTCGGACACTGCCACAACCTTTCTGTGAGCGGGATCAACGGCCGCGACGGAATTGCGGCCGGTGGTCAGGGGTCGTGCGGTACGGGCAGGCCGCAGGCTCGGCGGGCCCTGGTCAATTGCTCTTCCGGATCGCCGAACGCGCTCCACGGCATGCGCGAGGCGTACGGCCCCATGGCCGTGAGGACTTCCCGGGCCTCGAATTCGTGCCCAGCCATGAACAGCGCGTGGGCGAGGTAGGAGAGGTCGACGACCGGGGTGAAGCGGTAGTCCGCGACGGTCGGGAACCAGTTGCGGTGGACGCCGGTCGCGGCGGTGACCCACTGGGGCTGCTCCCAGGCGCGGTCGGCCAGCGGGGCGCCGGGGGTGTAGTCCTCCACCAGGGCCACCAGGGGCAGCAGCCGGAGCGGTGAGGCGGCCGGGGCGCGCTGGCTGAGGAAGGCGGCGACGTCCCAGCCGGCGCTGGACGATCCGCCGTGGCGGGGGAAGAAGAAGGCCAGGAAGCGGTGGTGGGCCTCGCGGTGCCAGGGGGCCGTCCGCAGGATGTGCGCGAAGAGGTACCACGGGCCGGTGGGGGCGGTCAGCAGGCCCTGGGGTGCCGGGTCGCGGGGGCGGTCGAGGCGGGACAGGGCGAGCTGGGCGACCCAGGGGGTGGGGTCGTCGGGCGCCAGCTTCGCGGCCCGTTCGCAGGCCGTGCGGGCGATCCGCTCCAGGGCGCCGGCCCGGTGGTCGCCGGCGTCGGCCATCCGCAGCGCCCGCACCATCGCGACCCTGGCCCACAGCAGCGCGGCCTCCGGCCCCGGCTCCTCGTCGAGCCAGCGCTCGGCCAGGTCCGTGCCGGCCGCTTCCGAGGCGAGGACCAGGGAGCGGTGGGCGCGCAGCTCGACATCGCCGCGGGTCTCCTTCAGCACCTCGTGGGCGCTCCAGTAGCGCCCGGCCCGGACGTCCATGCAGGCGCGCGCCAGCGCCCGGTCATCGGCTGCTGGACTCCAAACGTACTGTCCCTCGAAAGAGCCGGCCGGCATGTTCCCCTCCCGGTGCACGCGGGCGCCTTGCGGCGTCCGCGCATTCCGTCCATGCCGAATTCGGCTGGACCGCCGCCGCTGGTCAGTCGGCAGCGGGCCATACCCTACTCATTTCCTCCACTTTTCGAAAACAGTCGTCTGGAATATCTGGTTCCGCACCTTTTCGCCGGACGGCGGCGGAAAGCCGGGCGATCGGGTCAGGACATTTGGCTGGCATATTCAGCCTTTCTCGCGGATCCGCCGGGCGGCCGGCCCGGCGGCCGCCTCGGCGGTGGCGCACAGGCCGGCGGCACCCTCGGGGGCGCGCGGCCTCCTCGCGCGGCGGCGAAGGCGGCCGGCCGCCGGACGTTTCCGGCCAGGGCGCGGGCGGGGGTGGCGGGCTCCCCCACCCGCGACGCCCGCGCCGCCCGCGCCGCCCCGACGCCGTACGGCGGCACCGGCCCTGGCGCGGCGGCTCCCGGGCGCCGTAACCCCGGCGCGCCAACTCCCGGGACTCATAAAGGAATTGTAAGAAACCCGCCGCCGTTTCCCCGCGCCCGCGCCGGACGCCGCGGCGCGACGCCGCCGCCCCTCGCGCGTAGCACGGGCAAACACGAAATCGGCTCAAGAGCAACCGTAATGAGCGGAAGCTACTATCCGGAAGCGCGCGATCACATGTAGCGTTCGTCCCGACCGGTGACGTGACGGATGTTCACGTCACGGCTGCGTCGGACATGGGCGCGACCGCTCTCCCGCACAGGGAAGGGAGCGCGATGGGCCCGCCGGCCGCACCCGCATCACCCGTGCCGGTGCACCGGTCCGGCTCCGCCCCGGTCCGCGCAGCGATTGCGGCGCGGTGAACAGCGCGCCGCACGTCGAGCACCGCCATGTCTGTCCGAACACGCCTGCTTTGCAAGAGGAATGGGCCCAGATCATGTTTATGAACGCGTCGACGACCCCCCTTGCGTTGCGACCGGAGGCCGATTCCGGCCGGCCGGCATTGGCCGGCCCCGGCGAAGGACCACCCCTGGCGGTCGACCGGCTCCCCGACGGCAAGTGGCAACTGACCCTGCACGATCTGGAACCGGTTTCGGTGCACCGGCTGACCTCCGACAAGGTGCACATCATCCTCGCCCCGCCGCACGCCGCGGTGCCCGCCGCCGCGCCGCACGCCCCGGCCGGTCCGCCGCCGCCGGCCGCGGAGGGCGCACCGGAGCCGATCCAGATCGACACCGCCGCCCGGACCGTCACCATCGACGGCCGTCAGATCGATGTCCCCCGGCTGGAGTTCGACCTCCTGGCCCACCTGGTGCTGCACCCCAGGCGGGCGTTCACCCGGCAGCAGCTGATGGCCGCGGTCTGGCCCGACTGCCGGTCCAGCGCCCGTACGGTCGATGTGCACATCGCACGGCTGCGGCGGCGGCTGGGGCCGGGCCGCCGGAAGTCGATCAGCACGGTCTTCGGCGTCGGGTACAAGTACCTCCCCACGCCCTGACACCGCCCCCGTGAGCGGGGCTGGAGAAACGGTCCGGCAGCAGGCACGCCGACAGCAGGCCGCCGGACCGCCCTTCAGCCCCGTCCCGGGGCGGCCGCCGGGTTGAGGTGCGCCGGGGTGCCGGCCGCCGGCTCCTTCCGGACGAACGCCCGGCGCAGCGCGTGGTACGGCGCCTCCGGGTCGAAGAACGTGCGCCGCATCCGCGCGAGTTCGTCCTCCCGGTAGGCGGCGAGCGGCCGCCGGGCCTCGTCGCCGTCCCGGCGGGCCTTCTTGGCGGCGATCCGGGCCTGGATCCCGGGGGACGCGGCGAGCCGGCGGGCCAGTTCGCCGGTGCGGTCGCCGAACTCCCCCGCGGCGCAGTCGATGACCCGGTCGACCAGCCCGAGCCGCTGCGCGCTCGCCGCGGTGACCGGCAGCGCCCGGTCCATCAGATGCGCGGCGGTCTCCGCGCCGACCCGGCGGGGCAGCGTGTACGTCCAGTATTCCGAGCCGTAGAGGCCCATGAGCCGGTAGTGCGGGTTGAGGACGGCGGCCGAACGGCACCAGACCTCGTCCGCGGCGAGCGCCAGCATCGCGCCGCCGGCCGCCGCGTTGCCGCCGAGGGCCGCGACCACGAGGCGGTCGGTGGTGGTGAGGACCTCGTGCACCAGGTCGTCGATGGCGTTGATGTTGGCCCAGGACTCGGCGGCGGGGTCGGCGGCGGCCTCGATGACGTTGAGGTGGATGCCGTTGGAGAAGAAGTCGCGGTGGCCGCCGAGGATCAGGACCGAGGTGGGCCGGGTGCGGGCGTGGCGGAAGGCGGCGAGCAGCCGCCGGCACTGGTCGGTGCTCATCGCGCCGCCCGGGAAGGAGAAGCGCAGGAATCCGGCCGGTCCGTCCTCGTGATAGCGGATATCGGCCCAGGTGCGGGGGGTGTCGCCGGGCTCCAGAGGGGCGGGGAGTTCCGGCAGCGGCGGGAGCCGGTCGCCCAGGGCGAGGGTGGCGGGGAGTTTGACGGGGGCGGGGGCGCCCGGGGTGCGCGCCGCGCGGAGTTCGGGGATCCAGACGGCGCCGTCGGCGGTGGCCCGGCAGATCGCGCCGTGGCGGGTGGCGAGCAGCTCGCCGGGGCGGCCCGTGAGGGTGTCCTCGGGGTGGCCGCCGTGCAGGAACCACGTACCGCCGAGGAGCCGGTCCCGTACGCCGGGGCGGGAGTCGGCGGCGCGGAGGGTACGCAGCACGGTGGCGGTGGGGGCGGTGGCCCAGTCGATGCGGCGGTCGTCCTGGCGCAGCCGCGGCCGGGGGCGGCCGGGGAGCCGGCCGGCGGGCAGGGTGTGCTGGGGTTCGGGGCGGTAGGTGCCGGAGGCGAAGCGGTCGACGGCGGTCAGCAGGGCCTCGATGGCGGCGTCGGCGATCTCGTTGCGGTACAGGTCGCTCTTGCCGACGTCGGGGACCGGGCACTCGGCGGACGCCCAGATGTCGCCGGCGTCCATCTCGTCGTTGGCCTGGAGGACGGTGACGCCCCAGCGGCGCGCGCCCAGGTGGACGGCCCAGTCCACCGAGGAGGGGCCGCGGTCGCCGGGCGGGCCGGGGTGGACGATCAGGCAGGGCCAGGCGGACCAGACCTCGCGGGGCACGGCGGTGGTGAGCATCGGCGCGACGATGAGGTCGGGGGCGTGCCGGGGCACCAGGGCGGCCAGCGGGGTGTCCCGGGTGACCAGTTCGACGCCGAGGTGGTGGCCGCGGTCGGTGAGTTCGGCGTAGGCGCGCTGCGTCAGGCTGTTGAACGCGCCGGCGATGAGCAGGATGCGCACAGCGTGCTCCCTGGGGCCGGAACCGGTGGACGTACGTGATCGTGGCCCGGGGACGGGCGCCGGGCGGCGGACCCGCTGGTGAGGTCACCCGATCGCGGCCCGGTGGGGCGGCCGGGCGGCGGATCCCGGGCGGGCGCCAGGCGGGCCGGGCCGGTGCGGGCCGGCGCTCATCGGCGGGGCGCTCCTGCTGACTACTCGTCAGGAAGTTCCGTGCCACAGGCCATCCCGCCACGATTCCGCCAAAGTTGGCGCACCGGACCCCGTTACCGCCCGCCGGACATTGCGATTCATTGACAGTCGCTTGGTAAGCTTTTTACCTTCGATGAGCCGGCACCGGCGCGGATCAGCCGCGCGCCACCAGGTGCCGCCCCCTTCCCCACACCTTTCGGAGGTCCCCGTGGAACAGCTCATCAAGAAGATGGCCCAGGACGACATCTGGCGCAGCTGGGTGGCCGCCAACTCCGCCGGCCAGGACCCGTCGGCCAAGGGCGGCTGCATCAGCGCCGCCCCGAAGACCGGCTGCATCAGCGCCGCGCCCCGGGCCGGCCGCGCCTCCTGACGCCCGGTACCCGACCCCGGCGGGCCGTCGGCGCCGCACCCCCGCCGCCGGCCCGCCGGCCCGGCCCCCGTACGGACGGCATCGCCCCGTCCGCCCCCACACCCCGAGGGATTCCATGGAAGGTCAGCCGACCGCCGAGATCATCGAGCAGATCCGCGACATCCCGCTCTACCGCGCGTCGCTGGCGAAGGGCCACTTCCCGGTGCTCGACAAGCCGGATCTCGCCCGCGGCTTCCCGGACAACTGGATGACGCCCCGGCTGGCCGCCGCGCTGGAGTCCGGCGAGGCCGAGTTCGTCCTGTCCACCGGCACCAACCACGCCCGGATGCAGCTCGTCCGGCCCCCGTATTTCCTGCTGCGCTCCTACTACCAGCTGTGGAGCGAGCACCCCGACATCTCGGCCACCTGGGAGGCCGGCTGCCGCCGGGTCTCCCTGACCACCGTCCTGGCCACCGAGCACACCGCCCGGGTCAACGCCGCCCGGCGCGGCACCCCGCCCTCCCCCGTACCCGGCCCCGAGGAACGCCGGCTGGACGACCGCACCAGCTATCTGAACCTCCGGCTGGACCCCGCGCTGTGGGACCGCGCCGACCTCGTCCGGATGCTCGCCGAGATCCGCGCCGCCCAGGAGACCCACCCCCAGGGGTGGTACCACCTCGACTGCTCCGGCTACCACCTCGCCCACCTGGTGCGCCGGGTCGGCCAGGAGGGGCTGTGGGACGACTTCCCGCCACCCGCCAGCATCATCCACGCCTACGAGTACACCCCGGTGAACGTCCGGCGCTTCCTGCACCAGCACTTCGCCTGCCCGATCATCGACCTCTTCGGCAGCACCGAGCTGGGCTACCTCTACTCCAGCGACCGCCGCGGCACCTACCGGCCGCATCTGGACGCGATGAGCGTGGAACTCCACCCGGTCGCCCCGGAGAGCGCCCTCCACCACCTCGTCGTCACCAGCGTCCGCAACCCCTACATGCCGCTGATCCGCTACCGCTCCGGCGACTGCGTACGCACCGCGGACGGCACCCCAGACCCGACCCGCATCACCCAATTCGCCGGGCGGGCCAAGGAGTTGCTGGACACCCGGCACGGCCCGGTCGCCCAGGGGGACCTCGACCGGTGCGTCAGCGCGGTCACCCCGCACGTCTTCGTCCAGCAGCTGCGGCCGGCCGGCCCCGCCGAGGCGGTCCTGGCGTACACCACCTTCAGCGGCGCGCCCCTGGGCCGGCCGGAGACCGCGGCGCTGGAAGCGGCCGTCTCGGACCTCACCGGCCGGCACTGCCGCGCCGACCACCGCCCCCACATCCCCATCGGCCGGTCCGGGAAATACTCCTGGCTCGCGGGAGGAACCGCATGACCCACCGGACCGCACCGCCGCCCCCGGCCCCGGCCCCGGCCCCGGCCCCACCGATATCCGCCGACGCCCTCCGGGACCTCCTCGGCGCCCGCCTGCACACCGAAGTGCTCCGCCATGCCGTCGAACGCACCGGCGCTGACGAGGAGTTCGCGTCCCGCCAGATCACCGAGTGCCTGCGCTACCTCTACCTCGTCTCCCGCTACGGGGGCCGGCTCGGCGGGCTGTTCCTCCCCGTCGAGCAGGACATCGACGAGATCTGGCACTACCTCATCCTCCAGACCCGCGAGTACCGCGCCCTGTGCGCCCGGCTGCCCGGCGGCTTCTTCATCGAGCACCGGAGCATCGGCTACGAGGAGTACCAGCGGGAGCCGGGCCGGGAGCAGGCCCTGGAGGAGGCGCTGCGCTGGATCCCGCTGTACTGCCGGGAGTTCGGGCCGTTCGACGAGGGCGCGCTGCCGCACTGGACGATCGTGCGCTTCCTGCACGTGCGGATGGGCATGTCCCTGGCGGAGATCGCGGCGCTGGAGCCGCCGGCCGGATGAGCACCACGACGCCGCGGCGGCTGCTGGCCGTCCTGGTCTTCGCTCAAGTCCTCAGCGGGGCGGGGCTGGCGGCCGGGATCACGGTCGGCGCGCTGCTCGCCGAGGACATGCTCGGCTCCACCGGGCTGGCCGGGGTGCCCAGCGCCCTGTTCACCGCCGGTGCGGCGCTGGGCGCGGTGGCCATCGGCCGGGTCTCCCGGTGGCGCGGCCGCCGGTCCGGGCTCGCCCTGGGGTACGCGGCCGGGGCGCTCGGCAGCCTGGGCGTGGTGGCGGCCGCCGCCCTGGAGAGCGTGCCGCTGCTCTTCCTGTCCCTCCTGGTCTACGGGGCCGGCACCGCGACGAACCTGATGGCGCGGTACGCGGGCGCCGACCTCGTCCCGCCGGAACGGCGCGGGCGCGCGGTGAGCGCCGTACTGGGCGCGACCACGCTCGGCGCGGTGGCCGGCCCGAATCTGGTGACGGCGACCGGCGGTCTGGCGGCGGCTTGGGGCGTACCGCGGCTGGCCGGGCCGTTCCTGCTGGCCGCCGCGGCGTTCGGCGCGGCCGCCGCCGTCCTGGGGTGCCTGCTGCGGCCGGACCCGCTGCGGGACCCGGGCGAGCCGCCACCGGACGGCCCGGACGGCCCGGACGGCTCGAACGGCCCGGACGGCCCGGACGACTCCGGTGCGCGAACCGTCCTGCGGCGCCAACTGGCCGCCGGCACCGGAGTCATGATCCTCACCCAATTGGTGATGATCGCGCTGATGACCATGACGCCGGTGCATCTGCGGGCGCACGGCCACGGCACCCAGGCGGCCGGGCTGGTGATCGCGCTGCACGTCGGCGCGATGTTCCTGCCGTCGCCGCTGACCGGGCTGCTGGTCGACCGGGCCGGACCGCGCGCGGTGGCCACGGCGTCCGGGGTGGTGCTGCTGGGCGCGGGGCTGCTCGCCACCGCCGCCCCGCCGCACTCCGTGCCGGCGCTCGCCGCCGCGCTCGTCCTGCTGGGCCTGGGCTGGAACTTCGGGCTGGTCAGCGGCACCACGCTGGTCACCGGCGCGCTGCCGCCGGACCGCCGGGCCGCCGCCCAGGGCTGGGTGGACGCCGGCATCGCGCTGGCCGGCGCGGTGGGCGGAACGGCCTCCGGGCCGGTGCTGGCGGCGGCCGGATTCCCGGTGCTGGCGCTGGTCTGCGGGGTGCTCGCGGCGGCCGTGGTCCCGGTGGCCCTGCTCGCCGCGCGGGGTGGCGGCGACACCCGATGTCCGTGAGAAAGCCCGCAACATGGCGTCATTTCTCGTTTTCCTGCCGGAAACATGGACGCGGGACGCTGGGAGCGCGGGTCCCGGGCGGGGCGGCTCGCGGGCCCCTGGCGGCGTAGCACCCCCACCGTGCGGCGGTGCGGTCCGCCGGGCGCGGCCCGGGCGGCGGCCCGCCACTTCCCGCCGTGAACGACGAACGCTGCTTTGAACAGCGAACGCCGCCTTGAACGACGAACGCTGCATTGACCCACGAGCACTGCTCTCCACCACGAGCATGGCTCTCAAGCACGAGCACTGCGCTCGACCACCAGCACTGCGCTCAACCACGAGCACTGTCTTGAACGACGGAACGGCCCCCGGCGACCCGGGGCGAAGCGGAGGACGACCATGCACGCGGACACCGGTATACGGGGGCGCGCACCCCGTATACCTGCCCTGTGCCGGCTGCCGCTGCTCGCGCTCGCCGTCGTCCTGGCGTTCCTGCTCGGCGCGGCGGCACCCACGTCCGCGGCCCAGCCGGCCCGCACCGCCGCCGCCTCCACCGCGTCCGCGCCCGGCACCTCGGGGGCCCCGGCCGCCACCGCCGGCACCGAGGAGGAGAAGCCCTCCCCGCGCGAGACCGAACGCGGCGGCCCCCGGCGCCCGTCCCCGTCCGCGGAGGGGGTGGCCGGACGACCGCTGCCGCCGACCCCGGGCCGTGGCGCGGCCGGCGACGACGCGTCATCCCCGCGACGCCTGCCGCCCACCCCCGGCGCCCCACCCACCACCAAACCCTCCCAACTCCCCCTCCTCCACTGCGTCTTCCGCTGCTGACCGGACCTGTGGCCCGAGGCGAACGCGCCCGGCCACCCCGTGCCGCACGTCCACGCCACCCCTCGGTGGCACCCTTCATCAGCGGGAGACCTCCTCGTGGAGACCTTCATCCAGCACGCCCGCGGCCTGACGGCCCGTATTTCCCGACACCGGGACGAGCGGGAGCGCTTCGGCCGGCTCGCGGCCGGCCAGTCCCCCCTCGCCCTGTTCATCACCTGCTCGGACTCGCGCGTCGTCCCGTCCCTGATCACCGGGGCCCGGCCCGGCGAACTCTTCGAACTCCGCACGGCCGGCAACGCCGTACCCGCCTACCGGGAGGGCATGGCGGCCAGCGCCGAGGCCGCCACCATCGAATACGCCATGCGGGTCCTGCGGGTCGGCGACATCGTCGTCTGCGGCCACTCGCACTGCGGCGCGGTCGGCGCCCGGGCCCGCGGCGAGGACCTGGCCGGCGCGCCCGCCGTCCGGGACTGGCTCGCACTCCAGCTCGCCGGCGAACTGCCCGGCGGCGACGGACCGGCCGTCACCGCGGCCGTACAGCACCACGTGTGCCGGCAACTGGACCGGCTGCGCGGCTATCCGTGCGTACGGGAGCGGCTGGAGGCCGGCGAGGTCCGGCTGCACGGCTGGTTCTACGAGGTGCACACCGGCGCGGTGTCCGTGCACCGGCCCGCCGCCGACGCGTTCCTCCCTCTGTGAAGGCGGGCTGTCCGATGACGCGATTCCCTTTCCTCCGGGCGGACTTCACCGCCTCGCTCGTGGTCTTCCTGGTCGCCGTCCCGCTGTGCGTCGGGGTGGCGGTGGCTTCCGGTGTACCGGCCGAACTGGGGCTGGTCACCGGGATCGTCGGCGGGCTCGTCACCGGGTTGCTCCCCGGCAGCAGCCTCCAGGTCAGCGGCCCGGCCGCCGGGCTGACGGTGCTGGTCTTCGAGGCCGTCAAGGCGTACGGCCTGGGGGTGCTCGGCGCGGTGGTGCTGGCCGCCGGTCTGCTCCAACTGGCCATGGGCGCCCTGAAACTGGGGCGCTGGTTCCGGGCGATCTCGGTCGCCGTGGTGCAGGGCATGCTGGCCGGCATCGGGCTGGTCCTGATCGCCGGGCAGCTCTACGCGCTGGCGGACGCCAAGGCGCCGGGCGGCGGCCTGGCGAACATCGGGGCGCTGCCGCGGCTGGTGCTGGACACCGCGCGGTCCGGTACCGGGCTCGCGGCGTGCGCGATCGGCGCCGGCACCGTCGCCGTCCTGGTGCTGTGGCCCCGGTGGCGGCGCGGTGCGCGGGTGCTGCCGGCGCCACTGGCGGCCGTCGCGCTGGCCACCACGGCGGTGTGGGCGCTGGACCTGCCGGTGGCCCGGGTCCGGGTCAGCGGGCTGCTGGACGCGATCCAGCCGCCCGGCATGGCCGACATCGGCCGGCTCACCGAACTGGGCGTCCTCGGCACGGTCCTGGCGTTCACACTGATCGCGTCGGCGGAGTCACTGTTCAGCGCGGCGGCGGTGGACCGGCTGCACGACGGGCCGCGGACCGACTACGACAAGGAGCTGATGGCCCAGGGCGCCGGCAACACGGTGTGCGGGGTGCTCGGCGCGCTGCCGATGACCGCGGTGATCGTGCGCAGCGCCGCCAACGTCGGGGCGGGCGCGCGCACCAAGGCGTCCCGGGTGCTGCACGGGGTGTGGCTGCTGCTGTTCGCGGCGGCGTTCCCGGCGGCGCTGGGCGTGGTGCCGGTCGCCGCGCTGGCGGGGGTGCTGGTGCACGCGGGCTGGAAGCTGATCCCGCTGCGGGAGTTGGGTCCGCTGTGGCGGACGCATCGCGGTGAGGCGGTGGTGCTGTGTGTGACAGCGGTGGCCATCGTGACGGTGAACATGTTCGAGGGCGTGCTGATCGGTCTGGCGCTGGCGGTGGCCAAGACGGCCTGGGAGACCTCGAAGGCGCATCTGGAGGTGCACATTCCGAACGCCCCCGGGCCGGTGCGGGTCCGCGCGGTCGGCAACGCGACCTTCCTCCGGCTGCCCAAGCTCCTGGACCAGCTGGAGGCGCTGCCCGCCGACCGCGACGTGGAACTCGACCTGAGCGGCCTGCGCCACGTCGACCACGCCTGCGAGGCGGCCCTGGCGAACTGGGCCGAACAGCACCGCCGCGGCCGGAGCCGGGCGGTGGAACTGGTCTCCTGAGCCGCGGCCCGGGCCGCCGCCTCCGCCTTCGCGGGCGGGGGCGGGACCGGGGCCGGGGCGGCGGCCCGGCGCTTCGGCGCGACAGGAGCCCGGCACATCAATTCCGGCGGGCCGGGAATCATCCCGGCAACTCCGTCGTTGGACGAATACAGAGAGTGACAGGGCGCGGGACACCGGCCAGCGGCAGGACAGTCACAGGAGAATGACAAGGCACAGGACCCAGTGACGGGGGGCGATCGACGAGAGACACGTACAGGAACACCGTGCCCGCCTTCGAGCGCCGCGCCTACCGACCGTCCCGCAGGCGCCAGGACGGACATGACGGCACGCTTTACGGCGGATCGTCTTCATGGGTATGGGCGCGGCCACCACCGGCCGCACGAGGAAGAAGGAGAAGCCGGCATGGCGATTCAGCGGATGGACAACGTCGGCATCGTCGTCGATGACATGGATGCCGCCATCGCGTTCTTCGTGGAACTCGGCATGGAACTGGAGGGCAGGGCGGAGGTCGAGGGTCCCTTCGCCGACCGGTGCACCGGACTCGACGGCGTTCGCTGTGACATCGCGATGCTCCGGACCCCGGACGGTCACAGTCGCCTGGAGCTGGCGAAGTACCGCAGCCCCGAGGCGCTCAGCGCCGGTCCGCACAACCGGCCGCACAACATTCTGGGCACGCACCGCGTCATGTTCGCCGTCGACGACATCGAGGACACCGTTGCCCGCCTGCGCCCGCACGGCGCCGAACTCCTCGGCGGGATAGCCCAGTTCGAGGACAGCTATCTCCTCTGCTACGTGCGCGGCCCGGAGGGCATCATCGTCGGACTGGCCGAGCAGCTGCACTGAGAAGAAGCCGCGTGCGTCTGCGGGCCTGACGAGCGACGATGAGTGCGTCACGCTCCTGAAGCTCGGCACCGGCGGCGACGGCAGCCTTCAGGCGCGGGACCGTGTTCGGGTTGCGGAGCGGGTCAAGGAAGCCCCGCAACCGGCGTCCTGTCCGCTGCCCAGGAGGGCCGACGAACGCTTGGCGTACGATCCGACGCGGATGATCCTCAGCCCCGGGGCACCGGCGAGGAGAAGGGCCGGTGGTGGGCGCGGGCGGTGGAGGCGTTCCCCGACTCCGCCTGGTATCAGGAGAAGACGGACCGCGAGATGCCGGTCTTCGTGCTGGAGTCGGCGGCCACCCCGCACTGGTGCCCACCAGTTGAGGCAGCACCGGCGTGCGTGTCGAACGACCTCAGAGGGGCACGAGGGTCACCTCGGTGGCCTTGACGCCGGTCCAGACGGGTGCGCCATCGGCCAGGCCGAGTTCCAGGGCCGCCGCCGGGGTGATCTCGGCGACGAGGTCGGGCGCCTCGGGCGAGGTGACCAGCACCCGGAGCCGGCTGCCGGCGGCAGTGATCTCCCGTACGGTCCCGGGCCAGGCGTTGCGCGGGCTGCCCGCGGGCCGGTCGAGGTGGAGGGAGACCGCCTCGGGGGCGATGATCGCCAACGCCCGGGTGCCCTCGGGCAGTTGGTCGGCGGCGACCAGCCGGCCGCCCTCGCCGAGCCGGAGTCCGTCGCCGTCCGCGGTGCCCGGCCAGGCGTTGCGGCCCAGCATCCGGGCCACCCACGGTGAGCGCGGATGGCGGGTGACCTCGGCCGGCGGGGCGTCCTGCACGGCCCGGCCGTCGTCGAGGACGAGCACGCGGTCGGCCAGCGACACCGCCTCGACGGGGTCGTGCGTGACGATCAGGCAGACCCCGCCGAAGCCGGAGAGGTGGGTGCGCAGGGTGTGCCGGACGTGGGCGCGGGTGGTCTGGTCGAGGGCGGCCAGCGGTTCGTCGAGCAGCAGCAGCCGGGGCCGGGCGGCCAGTGCCCGGGCCAGGGCGACGCGCTGGGCCTGGCCGCCGGAGAGCTGGGCGGGCCTGCGCTGGGCCAGGTGCCCTACGCCCAGCCGGTCCAGCCACTGCTGGGCGGCGCGCCGGGCCTCGGCGCGCGGGACGCCCTGGGCGCGCAGGCCGTAGGCGGTGTTGGCCAGCGCCGTCAGATGCGGGAAGAGCGCGCCGTCCTGGGGTACCCAGGCGACGCCCCGGCGGTGCGGGGGCAGTGCGGTGGCGTCGGTCTCGCCCAGGCGCAGGGCGGCGCGGGCCCGGGGCGTGAGGCCGAGCAGGGCGCGCAGCAGCGTGGTCTTCCCGGCGCCGTTGGGCCCGACGACGGCGATGGTCGTCCCCGGGGCGGCTTGAAGGCTGAGTTCGGTGAAGCCGGTGACCTCGGCCTCCAGCGGCCACCGCTGCTCTCCAGCAGTGGGCCCCGGAGCCGGACCAGAGGCCGGAACGGAGGCCGGACCAGAGGCCGGCACGGAGGCTGACGCTGAGTCCGACGTTGATGCCGACGTTGACGCCGACGCGGGTGTGGGGGTGGGGGTGGGGCCCCCGGGTGCGGCCGAGGGCGCGCCAGAGCCCGACGGTCCGCCCGTTCCCAACCCTTCACCTCCACCCGGAAGTTCGTCGCCTACGACCCCCCGGCCCAGCCGCCCCACCCGTCCAGCTCGGCCCCCGCCCGCCGCGCCGCCCCCCGCGCCGCCGCCCAGCCACCGGCCCCGCAGGCAGAGCAGGACGGCCATGGCGATGGCCAGGAGGAGGAGGGAGACGGAGGTGGCGGCTTCGGGGGAATCCTGGAGGAGGAGGTAGACCTGGAGCGGGAGCGTCTGGGTGGTGCCGGGGAGATTGCCGGCGAAGGTGATCGTCGCGCCGAATTCGCCGAGCGCGCGGGCCCAGGTCAGCGCGGCGCCGGCGGCCAGGCCGGGGGCGACCATGGGCAGCGTGACGGTGGCGAAGACCCGGAACGGCGAGGCGCCGAGGGAGGCCGCGGTCTCCTCGTAACTGGGGCGCAGGCCGGCCAGTGTCCCCTCCAGGCTGATGACCAGGAACGGCATCGCCACGAACGTGGCCGCGACCACCGCGCCGGAGGTGTGGAACGGCAGCACGATGCCGAAGGTGTTCTCCAGCCAGGGGCCGAGCAGTCCGCGGCGGCCGAAGCCGAGCAGCAGGGCGACACCGCCGACGGTCGGCGGCAGCACCATCGGCAGCAGCACCAGCGAGCGGACCAGCGCCTTGCCGGGGAAGTCGACCCGGGCCAGCAGCCAGGCCAGCGGGACGCCGAGGAGCAGCGACAGGCCCAGCGCCCAGCCGGACACCAGCAGCGACAGCCGGAGTGCCTGGAGCACTCCGGGGCTGGTCAGATGCGTACCGAGCCGCGACCAGTCGGTGCGGGCGAGGATGCCGAGCAGCGGCATCAGCAGGAACGCGACGGCCAGCAGCCCGGGGATGGCCAGTGCGGCGGGAGTACGGGCACCGGGGGCGCGGCGCCGTCCGGAGCGGGCCGGGGCCGGGGCCGGGGTGCTGGTGCGGCTCATCGGAAGTCCTGGGATCGGGGCGGGTCGGGGGCCGGGCGGCGACCCGGGGACGGCGGGGTGCGGCACTGTCCGCTCCTGAGCCCGGTACGGGACTGCCCCGCTCCCCCGAGCCCGGTGCGGGGCAGTCCGCCCCCAAGCCAGATGCGGGACTATCCGCTCCCCCGAGCCGGACAGTCCCGCACGCCGTGGGGTCAGGGCTTCTGGAAGCCCGCTTCCTGGAGGAGCTTCTGCGCCTCCGGGGTGCTCAGCCACTTCACGAACGCGGTGGCCGCGGCGGAGTGCTGGGACGACTTCAGGGTGGCCGCCGGGTAGGAGGCGACGGCGTTCTGGGCGTCGGGGATGTCGATGGCGTCGACCTTGGTGGGCGCGGTGGCGGCGTCCGTCTTGTAGACCAGGCCGGCGTCCGCCTCGCCCAGTTCGACCTTGCTGAGCACCGCGCGGACGTTGGGCTCCTGCGAGACCGGCTTGACGGTGAGCTGCTGGGCGTCCAGCACCTTCTTGCTGTAGCGGCCGACCGGCACCTCGGGAGCGGCCAGTACGACCTTGAGCTTGCTGTCGGTGAGGTCCTTGAGCGCGCCGATGTGCTTGGGGTTGCCCTTGCCGGTGGCGATGACCAGGCGGTTCTTGGCGATCACGGTGGGCGTGCCGGTGTCGGCCTTGAGCCCGTCCATGGTCTTGGTGTCGGCGGTGACCAGGGCGTCGGCGGGGGCGCCCTGCTTGACCTGGGCGGCCAGCTCCTGGGAGCCGGCGAAGGAGAAGGTGACCTTGGTGCCGGGGTGCTCCTTCTCGTAGAGCGCGCCGGCCTTCTTGAAGACGTCGGTGAGGGAGGCGGCGGCGAGCACGGTGAGGTTGGCGGAGCCGGCGGAGGCGCCGTCGTCCTTCTTCTTGGCGCCGTCGCTGCCCCCGCTGCCGCCGGAGCAGGCGGCGAGCGGGACGAGGAGTGCGGCGGTGACGAGCGCGGCGGCGGCGCGGCGCCGGGTGAGGAAGGGGGACATGGTGCGGGACTCCTTGGTGCGCGGGGCGAGCGGGCGCCCGGGCGGATGGGGACGCAGCCGCGCCGTGGACGGGCGGCGCCGCTGGGTGGACGGTCCGGTGGGGGCGCGGACGGACCGCCGGGGGGGCGCGTGGGGGGGGCGGGTCAGGTGCGGTCGATGTGCACGCTGGTGGATTTCACCCGTGCGACGGCCTGCATCCCGACCTCCAGCCCGAGCTCCTCGACCGCTTCGCGGGTGAGCAGGGACACCAGGCGGTGCGGGCCGGCCTGGATCTCGACCTGGGCGGCGACGTCGCCGATTTTGACGGCGGTGACGATGCCCGGGAAGGCGTTGCGGGCGGAGGTGTAGGCGTCGTCCTCCTCGCCGGCGGACTGGCCGACCTCGATGGAGAACGCGGCGAGGTCCCGGCCGTCGATGAGGCGGCGGCCGCTCTCGTCGCGGTGGGTGGCGACCCGGCCCGCGTCCGCCCAGCGGCGGGCGGTGTCCGGGCTGACGCCCAGCAGGCGCGCGGCCTGGCCGATTGTGTACGACTGCATGTGCCACACGGTATGGGGTGATCCCTCGCATTTACAAGCCTTTTGGCTTTTCTCTCCAGCAGATGCGAGGGTGGTTGGAGGAAGTGCCAAGCATTGGTTCCGGCCAGCGGAGTCCGGGGTGGGGACGCCGGGGCCGGCACCCGAGGGGCGGTATCCGGCGAGGAAGCCGCGGCCGGACGTGCTTACAGTGCGAGGACCGGCCGGTGCGTCGGGACGGACGGGTCCCGGCCGGTGCGTCGGAAGCATCGAGGCCCGGCCGGTCGCAAGGCAACCCGCCCCCGGCGATCGCGCAGCCAGCACACCCAGCACCCGTACACCCAACACACCCCGGCGCCCGTACCCCATCGCCCCCGCACCCCGAGGAGTGGTTCCCATGACCCTCAGCATCCGCAACCAGCTCTCCGGGACGGTGCTCGCCGTCACCTCCGGCGAGGCGATGGCGACGGTCGTCGTCCAGCTGGACGGCGGGCGGCAGCTCACCGCCGCGATCACCGCGGACGCCGTCAACGACCTGGGGCTGACGGCCGGTTCGCCGGTGCGGGCGCTGGTGAAGTCCACCGAGGTGGCGCTGGCCACCGGCCCGGTCGGCGGGCTGAGCATCCGCAACCGGCTCCCGGGGACGGTGGTGGACGTGGCCACCGGCGGGGCGATGGCCGGGGTCCGGGTGGCGGTGGCGGGCGGGGAGCTGACCGCCGCGATCACCAAGGACGCGGCGGCCGACCTGGGCCTGCACGCGGGCACCGAGGTGACCGCGCTGATCAAGTCCACCGAGGTCGCGCTGGCCACCGCCGACTGAGACCGCGCGGCGGGCCGCCGGGGGGCTACCGCGCGGCGGTCCGCCGCCCGGCTACCGCGCCCGGCTACCGCGCCCCGGGCGGCGGGCAGGTGCCCACCCAGATGCCGGTGATGGCGCTGATGTAGCGGGCGCCGCAGCGGTCCGAGGGCACCACCAGCTGGCTGCCGGCGGTGTCCAGCGGCCGGCCGTCCATGGCGGTGGCCAGCAGGATCGGGGCGTCGCCGAAGTCCGCGTCGATCTCGGCCCAGGAGAGTACGGCGTGGTGCCCGTCGCCGCCGGAGACGGTCAGCAGGAAGCGGGAGCGGTCCTTGCGCCGCCGGACGTCGAAGGCCGGGCCGGCCTCGTCCAGTACGTCCCGGAGCAGCGGGCCGTCGAAGGTGTGGTGCTGCGGGCCGTTGGTGGCGCAGTCGAAGACCACCGGGGCGTGCCGCTGCGGCCAGCGCCGCCGCAGATCGGCGACGGTCAGCGCGAGCGGGCGGCGCAGCTGGCCGCTGATGACGAAGCGCGGGGGCGCGGCGGGGGCGTCCCCGGGGACGGCGCGGACGGCGGCGGGGCGGGCTGGCGGGCTGATTCGGCTCATGGGTGTCTCCCTGGAGACGGGGCACGCGGCGGCTGCTTCCCTGTGATGCCCCGGGGCCGCATGACTCAATCACATATGCCACCCGACTACCGATGTTTCCCTCGCGTAAGTGAGGCGAAAGGGGGCAAGAGGGTCGCGGATCGGAAGGCCGCCCGGCGCGGGTCCGGAGGCTCCCCCGCGCGGCCCCGGACCCGCCGCCCTCACACCGACCCCTCCCGCGACGGGTGCGCCCGGGCCGGGCGGCCCTCCTCGGCGCCCGCGGCGCGGTGCTCCTCCAGGGCCAGCCACACCTTGTCCCGCAGGAACGGCACCTCGGTGAAGCGGATGCCGGTGGCGTCCCGCAGGGCGTTGGCGAAGGCGGGCGCGACCGGGTTGAACGGGCTCTCGCTCATCGACTTGGCGCCCAGCGGGCCGATGGCGTCCGAGGTCTCCATGAAGTGCACCTCGGTGCGCGGGACGTCGGCGTAGGCGGGCAGCCGGTAGCGGCGGAAGGCGGGGGTGAGGACCTTGCCGCCGGCGTCGATGAGGACCTGTTCGAAGAGGGTGGCGCCGAGCGCCTGGGCGACACCGCCCTCGACCTGGCCGCGGCACTGCATCGGGTTCATGACCTTGCCGGCGTCGGCGGCGTGGACGCTGCGCAGGATCTTGATCTCGCCGGTATCGGGATCGACGGCGATCCGGAACCACTGGGCGTTGAAGGCCACCGAGCGCGGCGATCCGCCCCAGTGCCCGTCCGCGGTCAGTTCCACCCCGCGTTCGCGGGCGGCCTCGTGCAGTTCCTTGAGGGAGACCGTCCGCCCGGCGCACTCCACGGCGTCGGCCAGCAGGTGGCACTGGCTGCGCGGGGTGCGGGCGTACTCGGCGGCGAACGACAGGATCCGCTCGGCCAGTCCGTTGGCGGCCCGCATCACGGCCTTGCCGGCGACGACGGTGCCGGCCGAGCCGAAGGCGCCGGTGTCGTGGCGGACCACGTCGGTGTCGGACTGCCGGATCTCGATCCGGTCGACGGTGGTGCCGAGCGCGCCGGCGGTGATCTGCTTGTGGACGGTGGTGGTGCCGTTGCCGAATTCGGCGGTGCCCACGGCGATGTCGTAGCGGCCGTCCTCCAGCAGGGTCACCGTGGCGTCGGCGTAGTGGCCGCCGGGCGGGCCGGTGGCGATCATCGCCATCGCGGCGCCCTGGCCGACCAGCCAGCCCTCGGGGGCGTCGGCGGCGCTGCGGTCCCCGGCGATGGCGTCCCGGACGACCTTCAGGCACTGGTCCAGGCCGTAGCTGGCGATCTGGAGGTCCTCCTCCTCGCCGCCGGGGCCGATCATGTGGTCGCCGGGGCCGATGATGTTGCGTTCCCGGAAGACCAGCGGGTCAATGCCCAGCCGGCGGGCGAGTTCGTCCATCGCGGACTCGACGGCGAAGGTCACCTGGCCGAGCCCGTAGCCGCGGAAGGCGCCGGCCGGGACGCAGTTGGTGTAGACGGAGTAGGCGTTGACCTTCTTGTGCGGGGCGCGGTAGACGGCCATCGACTCGCCGACGCTGTGGAACATCACGGCGGGGCCGTGGTTGCCGTACGCGCCGGTGTTGGCGACCACCCGCAGCTGGAGGGCGGTGAGGGTGCCGTCCCGTTTGGCGCCGGCCTTGACGCGGATGCTGAACGGGTGCCGGGTGGTGGCCCCGAAGAACTGCTCGGCGCGGGTGAACTCCAGCTTCACCGGCCGGTGCAGCCGCATCGCGGCGAGCACCACGATGTCCTCGGTGAGCATCTCCTGCTTGCCGCCGAAGCCGCCGCCGACCCGGCCGGCGACCACCCGGACGCCGTCCTCGGGCAGGTCGTACAGGGCGCACAGGGCGCGCCGGGTCAGGAACGGCACCTGGGTGCTGGAGCGGACCACGATCCGCTCACCGCCGCCGTCCTCCTTCTCCTCGAAGTAGGCCACCGCGCCGTGCGTCTCCAGGCTGGCGTGCTGGACGCGCTGGGTGCGGAAGGTCTCCTCGTAGACCAGGTCGGCGTCGGCGAAGCCCTGCTCGACGCTGCCGATCTCGCCGTGCACCTCGCCGACGACGTTGTTCTCCGGGCGGGCGATCCGGGACGTGTCGGGGTCCTTGGGGTGGAGTACCGGGGCGCCGGGCCGCATCGCCTCCTCGGCGTCGAGGACGTGCGGCAGCACCTCGTACGCGACGGCGATACGGCGGCAGCCCTCCTCGGCGGCGCCCTCGGTGTCGGCGACCACAGCGGCCACCCGCTGGCCGGCGAAGCGCACCACGTCGTCCAGTACGCGGGTGTCGTCGGGGTCCTCGGTGGGGTGCTCGTGGCGGGCGGAGGAGAACAGCCGCTCGGGGGCGTCGTGGTGGGTGAGGACGAGGCGGACGCCGGACACCCGGAGCGCGTCGGAGGTGTCGATCGAGACGATCCGGGCGTGCGGGTGCGGGGACCGCAGCAGCTTCATGTGGAGCAGGCCGGGGACGTCGATGTCGAAGGTGTAGCGGGCGGTGCCGGTGACGACCTGGGGGCCGGCGGGGGCGCCGAGGCTGCGGCCGACGGATTCGCCGGGCCGGGGTTCCTCGACGTGGGTGACGCCGCGGATCGCGTCCTCGATGGCGCGGTAGCCGGTGCAGCGGCAGAGGTTGCCCTTCAACGCCCGTGGCAGGTCGGTGAGTTGGTCCTCGTTGAGCTTGGCGGTGGTCATCAGGAAGCCGGCGGTGCAGAAGCCGCACTGGAAGCCCTGGGCGGCGAGGAACTTCTTCTGGACGGGGTGGAGTTCGCCGTCCGGTTCGGCCAGGCCCTCGACGGTGGTGACGCTGCGGCCGGCGGCGCGGACGGCCGGGTAGAGGCAGCTGTGCACCGGCTCGCCGTCGACGTGGACGGTGCAGGCCCCGCAGTCGCCGGCGTCGCAGCCCTTCTTCACCCCGAACCAGCCGCGGTCGCGGAGGTAGGTGCGCAGGCACTGGCCGGGATGCGGTGCGGCGTCGGTCTCCCGGCCGTTGACGCGGAGGGTGTAGCTCATCGGGTGGCCTCCTTCGGGGACGGCGGGCGGGTGGTGAGTTCGGAGCGGATCTCCTCGGCGAGGCGGAGCGCCATATGGCGCCGCCAGGCGGGCAGGCCGTGGATGTCGTCGAACCACTCGTGGCCGGCGACGGCCCGGTCGATGGCGCCGCGCAGTACGCCGGCGGTGGGCGGCAGCGGGAACCACAGGCGGAACGGGCGGACGGTGGCGGCGGTGACGGTGACGGCCAGCGAGCCGTCGAGCGGGTCGAGGGTGCCGATGACCAGCGCGCCGGACCGGCCGAGTCCGTAGAGGGAGACCTGGCGGAAGGCGGTGCGGCAGGTCAGCGCGCGGGCGGGCAGGGTGACCGAGCGGAGCAGTTCGCCCTCGCCGAGGTCCTTGCGGCCGGCGCCGGTGATGAAGTCGGCGACCTTGACCCGGCGCCGGGAGCCGTCCTGGGCCTGGAGCAGGCACGTGCCGTCGAGGGCGGCGGTGAGGGAGATCATCGGGCCGGCGGGCAGTCCGTTGCAGAGGTTGCCGCCGACGGTGGCCATGTTCCAGATCTTGAACGAGGCCAGGAAGGCGCGGCAGCACTGCTCGAAGAGCGGCGCGGCCGGGGCGGGGTACTCGGCCGCGAAGCGGGAGAGCTGGGCGATGGTGCAGGTGGCGGCGATCTCCAGGGAGCCGTCCGGGAGCCGGGTGACCGGTTCCCAGCCCATCCGGCCGAGGTCCACCAGGCGGCGCAGATGCGGCTGGGGTTCGGAGAAGAGGTAGGTGCCGCCGCCCAGGTAGGCGTCGCCGGTCCGCCAGGGGACGTGCTGCCGGGCGTCGCGCACCTCCAGCACGGTGTTCAGGTCCATACCGCTGAGTGAAGCAACCGGGCGGCGGGCCGCACGACTGGTCCGCAGCACGGAAAACGCACCAAGCCCCGGGCCCGGAACTGGATGATCAACCAAGGGGGATATCCGCAAGAACGGCTGGCATTTACGATGCCAGGACCCACATTCGCCTGGTGAATGTGAGATGCCGGGCCGTCCGCCCGGCAGCCGTCCAAGGAGCCACCGCATGCACGTCCACGACCTCCTCCAGCTCGACGCGCTCGATCTGACCCTCCTGTGGGGCGAGGGCCCCCTGCTCGACCGGGAGGTCAGCGGGGTCACCGCCACCGACCTGGAGGACCCGGCGCGGTTCCTCCAGCCGGGAGAGTTGGTGCTGAGCGGACTGGTGTGGTGGGCGCCCGGTGACGACCGGGAGAAGGTGGACCGCTTCGTGGCGGCGGTGGCGGACGCCGGGGCGGCCGCGCTGCTGGCCGGCGAGGAGACCCACGGGGCGATCCCGGAGGTGCTGGTGGAGTCCTGCCGGGCGCACCGCGTCGCGCTGCTCGCGGTGCCCGCGCACACCACCTTCCGCACCATCACCGAGGCGGTGTACCTGCGCCAATGGGGGGATCTCAGCCGCCGCCCGACCGGGCACTTCGCACTGCCGGAGAACGTCCGCGCCGAACTCACCGCGCTGCTGGCCGCGGACGCCGGTCCGGACACCCTGCTGGACCGGGCGTTCGCGCACCTGGGCGGCCCGGCCTGCTACGTGCTGACCGCCACCGGCCGGGTCGTCGCCCGGACGCCGGGCGCCCCGGAGTTGACGGCGCGTCAGGCGCGGAAGGCACTCGCCGCCGACGGCGGCCGCGGGGTGCGGATCGAGGGCGAGGCGGGCCCGTACGACGCGTGGTTCCTGCTGCCGCGCGGTGCGGACGACGCCCCGCCGCGGGTGCTGCACGAGATCGCCGAGGTGATCGCGGAGTACCGGCATCTGCACGAGACGCGGGAGCGGGCGGCGCGGCAGGCGGCGGACGCGCTGCTGGCGCTGGCCGCCGCGGGGGCCGCCGACGGCCCGGCGCTGGAGGCCGCGCTGCACGCCTGCGGGCTGCCCGCCGAAGGCCCGTTCGGGGTGGTCGTGGCGACCCTGGGCGGCGGCGAGCCCGGGCAGGCGGTGCGGGCCCTGGCCGAGGGGCTGCGGCACTCCCCCGGCGAACCGTTCGCCGCGGGGCTGCTGCCGGGCGGTGAGGCGGCCGCGGTGGTCGCCGGCGGCCCGGACACCGCGTCGCTGGCCGCCGTCTGGCCGGCGCTGCGCAGCTGCCGCCCGCAGGCGCCGCTGCACGCCGGGGTGAGCGGTCCGGCGGCCACCGCGCAGGGCCTGGAGGCGGCGCTCGACCAGGCGCGGTACGCGCTGGCCGCGGCCCGGTCGGCGGCACCGGAGGGCGCCGGGGTGACCTCCGTGGACGATCTGAGCACACTGGGCACGCTGCTGTCCGGGGTGCCGGCGGAGGTGCGGGCGGCGTTCAGCAGCCGGGTGCTGGGGCCGCTGGCGCGGGCCGGCAGCGCCTCGCACCGGATGCTGCTGGAGACCCTGGAGGTCTTCCTCGCCCAGCACGGCTCCTGGGCCCGGACCGCCGAGGTGCTGCATCTGCACGTCAACACCGTGCACTACCGCATCCAGCGGATCGAGACCCTGACCGGCCGCGATCTGTCCCGGCTGGACCACAAGCTCGATCTGCACGCGGCGCTGCTGTGCCGCTGAGGGCCGTACGGCTGCCCGGGGGGGGCCGGTCAGCCGCGCTCGTCGGGCAGATCGACGTGCACATGGGTGGACTTCACCCGGGCGGTCGCCTCGACGCCGACCTCGATGCCCAGTTCCTCGACGGCCTCCCGGCTGACCACCGCCACCACCCGGTGCGGCCCCGACTGGACCTCGACCTGGGCGAGTACGTCGTCGAGGGTGACCGCGGTGACGATCCCGGCGAAGGCGTTGCGGACCGAGGTCCGGGCCTCCCCCGGCACCGGGTGCAGCCCCGCGCCCCGCTCCTTGGCGAACGCGGCCAGGGCCACCCCGTCGAGCACGCGGTTGCCGGCCCCGTCCCGGTCCATCCGCAACTGCCCGCCGTCGGCCCAGCGGCGGACGGTCTCCGAACTCACACCGAGCAGCCGGGCTGCCTGACCAATGCTGTAGGAGGGCACGTGCGCACTCTATGGCCTGACCCGCGGGTCGGTTCCAGGGCCTCCTCCTCCGCCGTACGGCCCGCGGAAAAGCGCGTCGCCATCCGGCCCGCGCCGTGCTGGACTGAGCCGATGGAAACGGACCACGCGGCGGTACTCGCGCGCTACGACCACCAGCTCCGGCGTTCCGCGCCGCCCGACCCCGGCACCCGGGTGGAACGGGACGGCCCGGTGGTCCGGCAGACCGGCGGGCCGGACGACTGGAACGGCGTCCTCTGGTCGGATCTGGACGAGGCCACCGCCGACGCGGCCATCGCGGCCCAGGTCCGGCACTTCACCGCGCGCGGCCACGGCTTCGAGTGGAAGGCGTACGCCCACGACCGGCCCGCGGACCTCGGCGCGCGGCTGCGGGCGGCCGGCTTCACCCCCGAGCCCGCCGAGTCGCTGATGGTGGCGCGGTCGGACGGGCCGGCCGCGGCGGGCGAACCGCCGCCGGGCGTGCGGCTGGCGGAGGTGACCGGCCCGGAAGGGGTGGAGCTGGTCGTCCGGGTGCACACCGCGGTGTTCGGGACGTCCGCGGCGCGGCTGCGGCACCGGCTGCTCACCCGATTGGCGCGCGATCCCGGGACGCTGGTGCTGACGGTCGCCCTGGCGGACGGGGAACCGGTGTCCGCGGCGCGGCTGGAGCTGCCGGCCGGTACGGACTTCGCCGGCCTGTGGGGCGGCGGCACCCTGCCGGAGTGGCGCGGACGGGGCCTGTACCGGGCGCTGGTGGCGCGGCGGGCGCGGCTCGCCGCCGCCCGGGGATTCCGGTACGTCCAGGTGGACGCCACCGATCAGAGCAGTCCGATCCTGGACCGGCTGGGCTTCGCCATGCTGACCACGACCCGGCCGTACGCGTACCGGCCGTAGCGGGACCGCCCATCAACTCCCTTGTATCCAGGGACAGTTGTCGTGTCCGTCATCGGCGGGCGGGGCAACGGCGCCCGGGTGGGGCGCAGGCGACGGCCCCTCACCGTCGGATTAGTCCGGATTGCGGCGGTTTGTGCCGAATGTAAGCCTGGTACCCCATTCGTCGAAGGAGTTGATCGCATGGTTACGGATCGCACAGCGCCGGTCGAGACGGCTGCCCTCGCCGCCGAGGTCGAGGGTCTGCTCAGCCCCGCCGAACCCGACGGTGTCTACCGCGATACCCGCGAGTGCGGGGGCGGGCTGCTGCTGCTCGGCCTGCTGCTGATCTCGCCCCCCACCCCTCGCCCGAAGACCGGCGTTCGCTGAGGGGATTCGCGTTGGCTGAACAGACGCAGGGAGCGGTCCCGCTCAGCGCTGTGATCGCCGATGCCGCAACCGGGGTCGCCCTCGCCCTCCAGGGTGGGGGCGACCCCTATGCCCTCTCCCGGATCCTGCGCCAGGGCGATCCGCTCGCGGCGGCCGCGGTCCGGGTGCTGGGCGCCGACGCGCTGGCGCCGTACGCGCTGGAGCACCGGGCGGCGCCGGCCGGAGCGGACGACGAAGCGGTGGTGCGGCAGACGCTGGCGGCCTATCCTCCCGGCCCGGACGCCTCCGAGGTCTCGTCCTGGAGCTACCGGGGCCTGGTGGAGGCCACCCACGCCTACCTTCCGGCGAGCGGGCAGCCCTGGCCGCGGCCGCCCGAGGCCGGTGCCGAGTGGACCGGCACCGACCCCTGGCCCCGGCTCGCGCACCGGGTGTCCCAGCTCGCGGCGCTGGCCCTGCCGGACCTGGCGGGCGAGCTGGCCGAGCAACTGACCGCGCGCACCGACGACCTGGCCCGCGGCTTCGTCCGGGCGGTCCGCCGCCGGGACTGGCTCCAGGCCGCCGGGGTGGGCCGCTGGCTGGCCCGGCTCCCCGGCGTACCGCCGACCCTGGGGCTGGACGCCGGGCTGGCGTTCGTCCGCCAGATGGGCGGCGGCGACCCCCGGGTGGCGCTGCACGTGGTGGCCGCCCAGCGGTTCTTCGGGCGGGGCTGGTGACCGCCGGCCGGGGCGCCCCCGGGCCGGTGGCCGCCGGCCGGGGCGACCCGGAGCTGCTGGACCGGCTGGTCGGGGGCGCCCTCGGCTGGCTGGAGCGGCGGCGCGACCGCTTCCGCCTGCCCCCGGACGCCACCACCGACGCCGACCCCAACCTCACCCTCAAACCCCTCGGCGAACTGGCCGAACTCACCCAGTTCATCGGCTCGACGCACCCGCTGCCCGGGGTGCGGGCCGCCGCCGAGGAGCTGTTCGCGTTCGCCTGGCGGGAGACCCGCGAGGGCGAGCTGTTCGCCGAGCTGATCCGCGGCGAGCCGTACGCCACCTACCCGGTGGAGATCTACGGCGCGTTCGCGCAGGCCGGGCTGCGGCACCCGGCCGTCGAGGAGCTGGTGCTGACCACCACCGGGCTGCGCGGCTGGCGGGTGGCGCGCGAGGACCACACCCGTACGCTCGGGGTGCTCAACGCCGAGCGGCGGATCGGGCTGGCCCAACACGCCGACTTCGACGCCGAGTTCGCGCGCACCGGGCTCGGCCTGCGTCCGGAGCCGTGGGCGCTGGACCGCAAGGCGGCGTACGGGCTGACCCACGACGTCTTCCACCTCACCGACTGGGGCCGCAACCGCCACCGGCTCTCCCCCGAGGCGGCCGGCTATCTGCGGCTGTGGCTGCCCTCCTGGCTGGAGAACTGGCTCGAGGAGCGGCTGTGGGACCTGGTCGGTGAGCTGCTGGCGGTCGCCGCCTGCCTGCCCGGCGCCCCGTACGACGCGGCGGCCTGGCAGCGGCTGGCCGGTGCGCAGGCCGCCGACGGCGGCGTACCGGAGACCGGTGCGGTGCCGCGGCCCGCCGACCCGGCCGAGGACTTCCTGGCCTGCTACCACTCCACCCTGGTGACCGCGTTCGCCGGCACCCTGGCCCGTACCGCCTCGGACGAGGCCGGGGCGGGGACCGGCCCGGTGCCGGCCGGCGACGCGGCGGTGGCCGGGCCGACCCCCTTCGAAAGCGAGGCTGCGCTGTGACCGTGACGGCTGCGTCCCCGGCCTCCCCGGCCCTGCTGCACCGGGTCGGCGACCGGGCCCTGACCTGGCTCGACGCGCACCGCGACCACTTCCGGCTGACGGACCGGGACCGGGCCACCGGCAGCGCGATGATCGAACGGCTCAAGCCGATCGGCGAGTTGGCGATCAATATGCGGGTGCTGTTCCGGGAGGGCGTGGCCGGCTCCCGGCAGCGCACCCGGGCCGGCGCGCTGCTGGACTTCGCCTGGCGGGAGCTGCTGGACGGCGGCAACGTGCTGGCCGCGCTCCAGCAGGACGAACCGCTCTCCCCCGTCCCGCTGGAGGTCTACGCCCCGTTCCACGAACTGGGCCACCGCCACCCGGGCCTGGAGGCGCTGCTCTCGGTGTGCCGGCGGACCGGGACCTGGACCGCGCTGGAGATGGTGCCCAACCGGCGGCTCGGTGTGCTCAACGCCGAACGCAAGATCGGGCTGGCGCCCAGCGCCGACTTCGGGCAGGCGCTGGCCCGCACCTGGCTGGGGCAGCTGCCCGAGCCCTGGACGGTGCAGCTGCACATCGCGTACGACGTCACCCACACCGTCTTCCACGTCACCAACTGGGGCGAGGCGCCCGACCGGATCCCGCCGGAGATCGCCGACTACCTCACCCGCTACCTGCCGGCCTGGCTGGACGACTGGGCGGACCTGGAGCACTGGGACCTGCTCGGGGAACTCCTCGTCGTGGACGCCTGCCTGCCCCGCCCCACCCTGGACGCCCGGCTGTGGGAGCGGTACGCCGCGGCCCAGGCGGAGTCCGGGGCCATGCCGATCCAGCGCGGGATGCCGGAGGGGAGCCCGGACGTGGTGTTCGACCAGGTGCACCACCCCACGCTGGTCGCCGCGTTCGCCTCGGCGATGGCCACCTCCCGCGCCCTGACCACCGCCGCCGGCTGATGCGCACGGCACCCGGCGGGCCCGTGCTCACCGGCCGGCCCGCGCTCACCGACCGGCTGGCGGACGCGCTGGCCCGGATCGACGCCCCGGACGTGGTCCTGGCCGTCACCCGGCAGGGCCGGCGGACCGTCGTCACCGGCGGCAGCGCGCTGGCCCCGCCCACCCCGCGCCGCGAGCTGCGTTACGAACTGGGCTCGCTGTCCAAGACGTTCACCGTGCTGCTGCTGGCCGACCTCGCGGCCGGCGGCGTGCTCTCCCTGGACGATCCGCTCACCGCCCGGCTGCCGCGGCTGCCGCTGCGCCATCCGCGCTCCGGCCGGATCACCCTGCGCCATCTGGCCACCCACACCTCCGGGCTGCCGCGGATCCCCGCCGACCTGCTGGCCGGCGCGCTGCTCCGCCCGTACGACAACGGCTACGCCGGCTACGACACCGGGCGGCTGCTGCGCACCTTCGCCCGGACCCGGCCCCGGCACCGCCCGGGGACCCGCTGGCACTACTCCAACTTCGGGCTGGCGCTGCTCGGCCCCGCGATGAGCCACACCACCGGCACGCCGTACCCGCGGCTGCTCACCGACCGGGTGCTGACGCCGCTCGGGCTGACCGGCACCACCCTGGCGCCCGGGGCGACCGGCACCGACGCGGTCGGCCACCGCACCAACGGCACCACGCCGGTGGGAAGTACGGACATGGGGGCGTTCGCCGCGGCCGGCGCGGTCCGCGCCACCCCGGACGACCTGCTGCGGTACGTGGAGGCGCACCTGGACCCGGAGGGCAGCCCGCTGGCCGGGGCGCTGCGCGAGGTGCGGATCCCGCTGCTGCGGCGCGGTTGGCGGCACCGCGAGACCCATACCCTGACGTGGTATCAGCACCCGGCGCCGCGCGGACCGCTGCTCTTCCACGTCGGGGCGACCTTCGGCCAGCAGGCGTTCGTCGGCTACCACCCGGCGTCCGGGACCGGGCTGGTGGCGCTGGCCACCCGCCGCGGCCGCGGCTGCGGGATGGTGACCACCGCCTACGAGCTGCTGTACGGGCTGGCCGGCGAGGGGTGAGCCGGGCGGGCGGTCAGAGGTCGCCGGACAGGATGCGGGCGAGGAGCGGTTCGGGGTCCTGCTCGGCGGCGCGGGCGAAGGCCGCGGCGTACGCCCGGTCGCCGATCGCCGCCCGGGCGCGCCGCTCGCACTCCTCGCGCATCGCGCGGAGTTCGGGGGTGCCGCGCTGCGGGTGGCCGACCGTGCGCCAGATCGCCTGGCCGCCGCCGTAGACCTGGGCGGCGGCCGCGCCCCGGCCCTGGGCGGCGACCGCGGCGGCGAGCACGTCCAGGCCGAGCGCGATCCCGAAGTTGTCGCCGATCCGGCGCTTGGCGGCGAGCATGGCACGGGCGTGGCCGGCGGACTCCTCGGCCCGGCCCTGGAAGAGCGAGACCAGCGCGAGCTGGTAGTCGGTGTACGAGCGGGACCAGTACTCACCGCGCCGCACGCAGCCGAGCCGCAGCGCGGTGGCGGTCTCGCGGGCCTCGTCCAGGCGGCCCAGGGCGGTGAGCGCGAAGAGCCGGATGAGGTGGCAGCGCAGCCGGGCGGCGGAGTCGAACGGGTCGTCCGGCGGCGGGCCGAGGACCTGGCCGGCGACGGTGTGGGCGGTCAGCGGGCGGCCGGCCATGAGGTGGGTGAGGCCGATGAGGTAGCCGGCGGCGAGCACCGCGTCCCGGTCGCCGGCCTCCCGGGCGGCGCGGGCGCACTGGCGGCCCAGGGCCTCGGCGGTGTGCAGTTCGCCCTGGAGGAGGATCGCCACGCCGAGCGCCCACAGGGCGCGGGTGCGGGCCGGGCCGGGGCCGTCGTGGGCGGCCAGGGCGCGGTCGAGGTAGTCCCGGGCCTCGTGCAGATGGCCGCAGCAGGTCCAGAAGAAGCCGACGGCGGCGGCGAGTTCCTGGGCGCGGGCCGGATCGGTGCCCAGCAGGTGGTCCAGCGCCGTGCACAGGTCAACGTACGCCTCGGCGACCCGGCCGTACCAGCTGACCTGCTCCGCGCCGAGCCAGCCCAGCTCGGCGCGGCGGCCGAAGCCGACGAAGTGGTCGGCGTGGCGGCCGGCGACGGCGGCGGTCTCGTCGAGTTCGGCCAGCCACATCCGGCCGTACTCGCGCAGCGTGTCGAGCATCCGGAAGCGGGCGCCCTCGCGGGTGACGACGGATTTGGCGGCCAGACCGGCCAGCGCGGTGCGCACCCCGTCGGCGGTGAGCGGGCCGCCGGCGCACACCGCGGCCGCGGACCCGGCGTCGAAGGTGCCGCGGAAGACCGAGAGCCGGGCCCACAGCAGCCGCTCCAGCGGGGCGCACAGCTCGTGGCTCCAGCCGATGGCGGTGCGCAGGGTGCGGTGGCGCGGGGTCCAGGGCAGGCCGGTGCCGTCCAGGGCGTCGAGGCGGGAGCCGAGCCGCTGCGCGACCTGGGCGAGCGGGCGGTGGGCGAGCTGGGCGCCGGCCAGCTCCAGGGCGAGCGGGATGCCTTCGAGGCGGCGGCAGATGAGGTCCGCGGCGGCGGCGTTGGCCGGTTCGGTGAGCCGGAGGCCGGGGGCGGCGGCACCGGCGCGTGCGGTGAACAGCGCCAGCGCGTCGTTGTCGCCGGTGCAGGGCAGCGGGCCGATCTCGGTGATCCACTCGCCGGGGACGTCCAGCGGCTGCCGGCTGGTGACCAGGACGGTGACGCCGGGCGCGGCGGCCAGCAGGTCGCCGACCAGCTCCCGGCAGGCCGTGACGAGGTGTTCGCAGGAGTCCAGCACCAGCAGCAGCCGTTTGCCGGCGAGCCATTCGCAGAGCGCGGCCGCCGGGGTGCGGGCGGAGTGGTCGGCGAGGCCGGCCGCGTCGCAGACCGTGGCGACCAGCAGCTGATCGCCCTGGAGCGGCCACAGCGGGGCCCAGCGGACCCCGTCGGGGAACCGTTCGGCGGCGGCCTGCGCGGCCCGTACCGCGATCCGGGTCTTGCCCACACCGCCGGGGCCGGTCAGGGTGATCAGCCGGTGCCGGTCCAACTCGGCGCTCAGCCGCCGGAGTTCGGCCCGGCGGCCGATGAAGCTCGTGGACTCCTCGGGAACGTTGCTCACCACCGGCCCAGTTTGCCCCACACCGGAGGGCGCCGGAGCGCGCCGCGGACCGCGCCCGGGTGCGGAGCGGGCCGGGGAGCGCGCGGCGGCCCGCTCCGGGCTCACCCTCCTGAGTGACGGGGGTCGGGACGCGCCCGTACCGGACGCTCCCCAGGCGGCGGGCGTTACACCGGCTCGGCCTCGATGACCGAGAAGCGGTTGGGGCGCGGGAGGGCGGTGACGGACCGGACGGCGAAGCCGGCGGCCTCGCACAGCCGCGCGAAGTCGTCCCGGGTGCGCTCCCGGCCGCCGACGTTGACCAGCATGTTCAGATCGCTGAGGTAGCTGATGGCGTCGTCGCCGGGGCCGGTGCGCTCGGGCAGGACCGGTTCGAGGATCAGCAGCCGGCCGTCGTCGGGGACCACCCGGCGGATGTGCCCGAGGATCCGCGCGCACCGCTCGTCGTTCCAGTCGTGGATCACGCTCTTGAGGAGGTAGGCGTCGGCGCCCTCGGGGGCGGTGGCGAAGAAGTCGCCGGTGACCAGGGCGCAGCGGTCGGCCAGGCCGTCGCGGGCGAGCCGGGGGCCGGCCTGGGCCAGGCCCTCGGGGCGGTCGAAGAGGATGCCGCGCAGGCCGGGGTGGGCGCGCAGGATGCCGGCGAGGAGGGTGCCGTCACCGCCGCCGATGTCGGCCACGGTACGGAAGCGGTCGAAGGGGTACGCGGCCGGCAGCAGCTCGGCGGTGTGCGCGCTGCCCTGGCTCATCGCGGCGTTGAACCGCTCGGAGAGCGCGGGCCGTTCGGCCAGGTAGCCGAAGAAGTCGGTGCCGTGCACGGTGTCGAAGGCGGGCTCGCCGGTGCGGACGCTGTCGTCGAGGCGTTCCCAGGCGCGCAGCATCATGGGGTCGGAGAAGAGCTGGAGGACGGCGTGCAGCGAGCCGGGGGCGTCGCTGCGGGCCTGCGCGCCGGCCGGGGTGAGCGCGAAGCGGCCCGGCTCGGGCTCGGTGAGCAGGCCGAGACCGGTCAGCGCCCGCAGTAAGCGCGCCAGCTCCCCGGGTCGGGCCGCGCACCGGTCCGCGAGCTCGTCTGCGGTGGCCCGGCCGTCGCCGATCCGGTCGAAGACGCCGAGGCGGAGCGCGGCGGCGACGGTGTGGGTGGCCATCGCGCCGTAGGCGAGGGTGACCAGGGTGGTGCGGGCCTGGTCATCGGGGTGGGACGCGTGGGGCTCGTGCTGCGGGTGGGGCTGCTGCGACGGGGCGTTCGACATGAGGGGTTCCTCTCCGGTGATGTCCGGCCAACGGCGTTACGGGCGGGGCCCGGCAGGGCACAACAACGCCTGTGTGACGTCGCGCAGCACACCGGGGCCAGCCGTAGTTAGGTAACCCTAAGTCCGCCCGATCTTCGAGGCAATGCCCCCGTCCGCCACCCTGCCCGTCCGGCGCCACCGGCAGCACCTCCCGGGAGAGGAGGGACGCCCCCTGTCCCCCGACGACGACCTCCGCCTCCGCGACCTCGCGGAGCGCTTCCCGCCCGACCCCGCCCCCTGCCCACCCGCCGTCCCGGCGGCCCCGGCCGCGCCGTTCCGCCGGGCGGTGGTCCGGCTGATACTGGCGACCGCACTGGTGGCCCTGGCCGCCGGGGTGGCCCTGCCGCACGGGCTGGTCCTGGCGGGCGGGCTGGTCCTGGCCGGGGTCGCCGGCCAGCTGGTCGGCCCGGGCCGGCCCGGCGGCCGGGACCGTCGGCGATAGCCGCTCACGGGCCCTGGCGCGCCGCTGGATAACGTCACGTGCCCGGCCCGCTTGCCGTCGATGTGGGACTCCGAAGGGCAAGCGGGCCGGTGGTTCTCCCCCGCGTTCGCACGGGAGCGCGCTCAGGTGACGCGGCGGCTCCTCGATGCCACGGCGACGCACAGCGCGCCCAGCAGGAACGTCAGGGCGCCGATGACGATGTTGTTCCAGATGACTCCGGCGTCGGGACCGCGCCCGACGACCCAGGGCGACACGATCAGCCAGACACCGATCGCGCACATCGCGCCGCTCAGCCCGTACATCCGCTCCGGGGTGACGGTGAAGCCGATCGCCAGCAGGGCGACCGCGATGCCGACGATGAGGTTGTGGGTCATCAGCGCGGGCTGCGAGGCCGTGAAGTGCACGACCCACGGCGATACCGCGCAGTACAGACCGACCAGGAAGACCGGTCCGTCGACGAGCACCACATCCCGCCCGCCGAGCATCCGCTCGTAGCGCTCCCTCATCTCGGTGACGTCGGGGTGACCAGCGAGATCTCCCCTGCGGTGTGAGACATCGGCCATCCGACTCGCCTCCTTCGCTCACCACTCGGGCCGCATCGCGTGGCATCGGGCCGCGCATCTTTATTTTGCGCTTATGTCGGCTTTATGGGTAGATGCTGGGCCGTGCGAATTTCGGGACGGGGACGGGACGGGGGCGGGGCGAGGGCGGGCCGGGAGAGCCGGACGGGGCCGGCCGGCCCGCCCTGATCACAGCGCGCGTTCGTAACTCGCCCAGGCCATCGGGGAGTCGTGCAGGGTGACGGTGATCCCGGCGAGGTCGCGGGCGCCCGCGCCGAGCCGGCCCGCGGTGGCCCGGTCGGCCAGCCGGTCGGCTATGACCTTGGCCAGCGCCTCGGCGGAGGTGTTGGCCCCGGCGAAGGCCGGGTCGTCGTCGAGGTTGCGGTAGTTGAGCTCGGCGATCACGGCGCCGAGCTCCTGGGCGGCCAGGGCCCGGTCCACCACGATGTTGTCGTCGTCCAGCGCGGGGCGGCGGAAGGCGGCGTCCACGACGAAGGTCGCGCCGTGCAGGCGCTGCCCGGGCCCGGAGCCCGCGCCCCGGAAGCTGTGCGCCACCATCAGGTGATCGCGGACGGTGATGCTGAACACGGGGGTTCCTCCCAGGGGTTGCGGAGGGGGGAGGGGGTGGCGGGGGGTGTGGGGGCCGGGCGGCGCGGGGCGG
>NZ_LLZI01000222.1 GCF_001509485.1 Streptomyces sp. NRRL F-4489 | reverse complement strand
GAAGTCGTGGCGGCGGGTGGTGAGGGTGGCGACGGCGGTGGTGCCGGAGTTGTCGCGGGCGGCGAGCAGGACGCCGTCGCGGACGGGGTGCAGGGCGAGGACGCCGTAGCCGCGGGCGTCCAGGCCGGGGCGTTCGTCGTGCCAGGTCCCGCGGTCGGGGTCCAGGCGGTAGAGCAGCGGGCGGGCGGACGGGGCCGCGCGGAAGGCGAGCAGGATCGAACCGTCCGGCCGGGCCAGCGCGGTGGGCGGGTCGGCCGGGGTGGGCAGGCCGGTGGGGCGGAGGGCGAACGGGCCGCCGGGGTGGTCCTGCTGCCAGTGGTGGACGGTGGTGTGCCCGGCGCCGAAGAGGTGGACCCGGCCCCGGCTGTCGGTGGCGGCGGACAGGCCCTCCTGGACCTCGGCCGCTTCCAGGGCCGTCCAGTCGTCCCAGCCGCCGTCGGCGCGCCGCCGCCGGGCCGCGGGGGACTTGGCCCAGTCGCGGGCGAACAGCCAGGTCGTACCGTCCCCGCCGCGCGCCACGACGGGACCGCCGACCCGGCGGCCGCGGTCCGGGTCCCGGTCGGGCGTGCCGAGCGAGGACCACGGCGCGAACGCGGCGCCGGGGCGCGGCTGTTCGGTCATCACGATCTCGCGGCGGTTCTCGCGCGCGGCGGGGCCGAGGGCCGCGATGCGGGCGGCGAAGAGCTGCCAGCGGCCGTCGCCGGTCAGGACGGCGCGCAGACCGGGCAGCAGGCCGTTGCCGCCCAGGGACTTGGGGGCCGACCAGGTGCCGCTCGCCCGCGCGGTCTCCTGCCAGGAGACGGCCTGTCCGGCCAGGACGGCGAACGCGGCCAGCCGGCCGTCCGGGCCCGGCTGGGCCTGCGGCGCGGCGGTGGGGTAGCGCAGGGTGGTGCGCTGGAGCCAGCCGGTGCGGTACGAGCGGTCCCGGCCGACGTCGTAGTCGCCGCAGCCGGCCGAGAAGTCGCAGGTGCCCGGCGCGCCGCCGTACGCGTTGAGCACGTCGGCCTTGGCGCGGACGAGGGCGTCCGGGAGGGCGTCCGGCCAGCGTTCGTTGTAGTAGCCGCGGTAGGCGGTGACGGCGTGCAGGCGGCCGTTCCCGGGGCCCTGGTAGCGGGCCAGCGCGGCGAAGGTGAAGAGCGCGGTGGCGGTGTGGTCGGGGTGGTCGGAGTAGCCGCGCTGGTCGTGGTGGAGCCGGTGCAGCCGGTCGTGGACCTGCATGTCCGGATCGGGGTCCATGGTCCGTACGAGCGTGGGGCGGTAGCGCTGGAGGAGCTGGGTCAGCGCGTCGATCAGCCCGGCCCGGGTCACCGGCTGGGCGGTGCGGACCGGGGAGCCGGTGCTGACGAGGGTGGCGGTGGCCATCGCCGGATCCGCCCACAGGTCCCGCAGACCGCGCTTGCGGCCGTGCCCGGTGCCGTAGTGCTGCCGTACGCCGAGGAAGACGAGCTGGACGCCGGGGTGCCCGGCCAGGGTGTCCACCTCGACGGTCAGCCCGCCGGGCAGGGTGGACGCGGCCACGTCCCAGCGGGCGTGCGGGTCGCCGGTCGCCATCAGCGCGTACGCCTGGCGCAGGCCCTGGCGGCGGGCGCCCGCGTAGGCGGCGAGGTCGGGCTTCGGACGGGGCTGCCCGGGCACCTTGTTGACGCCGCCGGTCTCGCCGCAGGTGACGTAGACGCTGACGATCTGGTCGTTGTCCCCGAGGGTCTGCTGGACCTCGGGGTTCATGAAGTACAGGTCGTCGTCGGGGTGGGCGAGGATCTGCAGGACCCGGCTGCCGTTCCGGCCGTCGTCGGCGGCGGCCACCCCGCCGCGGCCGGCCGGCAGGGAGGCCGTCCACGGTGCGCCGCTGCACCCCGCCGCGGTGAGCGCGACGAGGCCGGCGACGAGGCTGCGGCGGGTGGGCTGTGGGCGCACGGGGGCTCTCTTGTGGGTGTCAGGAGGGGAGTTCGTAGCGGCTGGGCACCGGGAAGTACGCCTCCAGGAACGGCCGCAGCAGCGCCGTGCTCCGCTCCATGTCGTCCTCCGTGGAGAGGGTGTCGTTGAGGCAGAACACCCCCTTGTCGCGCTTGAGCAGCAGCCGGTCCAGGCGGTTGGCGGTGTTGGGGTGCGCGACGTCGAGGTAGATGTACTCGACCTCGCCGGGCAGCGCCCGCCGGGTGTGGAACGCGTAGTAGTGGTACAGCGACGAGGGGATGGAGATGTCGGTGCCGCTGCGGAAGCGCTGGGCGGCGGTCGCGCGGTGCTGCTCGGCGAACTCCCGCTCGATCTCGGCCAGGACGCTCCGGCTCAGCGCGTGCGGGACGTGGCGCATCTTGCTGACCGGGGTGGTGCCGAAGCGCTCCTGTATGAGGGCGCGGTTGTTCTTGCCGGCGATGGAGACCGGTACGTCGTCCGGGGACGGCGGGCCGAGCGGGACGAGCGCGGGGGAGGGGAAGAACTTCGTCAGGCCGTTGGCGAGGAAGAAGTCCCGCGGGGAGCGCTCGGAGCCGAGGAAGACGTCGTCGTTGAAGTAGAGGAAGTGCTCCGAGAGGCCATCGATGTGGTGCAGTTGGCTCTCGATGGCATGCGAGTTGAAAGTGGGCAGCAGCGCGGGGTCGGCGAAGATCTCGCGGTGGCTGACGACCTTGATGCCGGGCTGGGAGGTGTCCAGCCAGGCCGGGGTCTGGTCGTCGGTGACGAGGTAGATGGTGCGCACCCAGGGGGCGTACATGGCCAGCGACCGCAGGGAGTACCGCAGTTCGTCGTGGTTGGCGTAGCGCGCCGCGTTGGCCGCTTCCTCGTGGTAGGCGGTGCCGGAGAACTCCGCGCGGCGCCGCTGCCACGCCGGGTCGGCGCCGTCCACCCAGGTGTAGACGACGTCGATGGGGAAGGTGATGTCCTGCGGTACGGCCGTGGTGAATTCCTCACGGGTGCGCACGGTCAGGGCGGAGGACTCGCGGGTGCCGTCGGGCGCGGTGAAGGTGGTGGCCGGGACACGGATGCCGGGACCGCCGGCGGGCACGGAGTCGGTGATGGCGTTGCGCCGGGGGGCGGTCAGCCGGTCGCCCTCGCGCGGCCAGAACTCGATGACGCAGCCGTGCTCCGGGCCGAGGACGAGGCGGTGGCCGGGGTCGGTGCGGTACCAGAACAGGCACAGGGACGCGGCCTTGGCGTAGCGCTGCCAGGCGGCCGGGCGGTAGGCGGGGGTGACCCGGCCGCCCTCCTGGCCCCGCGGGCCGAAGTACACCGGGAGCGTGCGGCACAGGTCGGCGAGGGCGCTGAGCGCGTGTCTTCGGTCCTCGGCGGCGACGGCGACCCGGGTGCCGTCCGATTCCTGGCCGCGGACGCAGAAGTAGTCGATACCGGCGTGCTCCAGGGCCGCGGTGACCGCGCCCAGATTGGCGCGCCGGGCCGCCTCGGGGGAGAGCCGCTCCTCGACGCAGGCGATCCGCGGCCGGCCGTCGACGGAGAGCACGACGCCCTGCGACGCCTGGACCAGGACGCGGTGCTGCGCGGCGAGGCCGGCGGTGCCCAGCCGCTGCACGCTGTGGCCGACCGCGGCGGCGCTGACCATCCGCTTGACGTTCCGCCGCATCTCGGGGGAGTAACGACTGGCTATCGCCCGGCGCACACTCTTGGGCAAGACCTTGCGGTAGACGGCGACCACCGGTGAGGCTTCGGTGTTGACGCCACCGTCGCCACCAGGTATCGCACCGACCGCCCGCGGCCTGCGCTCGACTCCGCTTGCCGCAGCACCCTGCTCCGCGGGCCGTGCGCTCTCCATCTGCTTCATTTCGTCCTGAATCCCCCGGTCCCAGGAGGGCGGAAGGCCCTCTCTCCACGGAAATTTACCGGGACACTACCTTTAGTATGAAATGTAAATGAACACCGGGTTCTTCTTGTCCGATCGCCGCATAAGAGGGCGAACACGGCGAGAAGGATGCGCGGGGCGCTGGTGATTCACGTCACATGTGTGGGGTTAATCCGTCGAATTTTTGGCCGATGCCCCGCCCTTGCTCGACACTGAGCGCCGGCTACCGGGCCAGGAGGAGAGATGACGAAGCGCCATGAGTGAAGCCCTGCTGTCCCACGCGGTGGCCGCGGTCAAGCGGGCCCGCCGCACCGCGGGCCGCGTCCGCCGCCGGGTGGAGCAGATCAACACCGTGCCGGCGCTCAGCGCCCGCGCCCGCCCGCTGCCGGCCCTGCGCCCGGCGCACCTCTCCGTCCTCTCCGGACGCACCCTCAACGTCGCGGTGGCCTGGCCCCGCGCCGCCGCCGGCGTCACCGCCGCCCGCCTCGTCCTGGAGCGCCGGGGCCGGCAGCAGAGCGTCCCCCTGGAACAGGAGCCGCAGCCGGACGGCACCCTCCTGCTCACCGCCACCGCGCCGCTGCGCCACACCCGCTACGACGACGCCGGCCTGTCCGGCCCCCGGCTCGACGGCGGGCTGTGGCGGATGACCGTCGCGGTCACCGACGCCCGCGGCCGCACCACCCGGTGCGGGATCGCCTCCCCCGACGCCCCGGCCGGGGACGGCCCGACGCTGCCCAGCCCGCCCAGCACGACCAGCGGCGCCACGTTCCGGCCCGTGCGGTCCGTCGACGGCCACGCCATGCTCAAGGTGACCGGGCCGCGCGAGCACGCCGAACTCCTCGGCTTCGACCTGCACTGGGACCGCGTCACCGTGCACGGCCGGCTGCTCGCCGCCGCCGGGCCGGCCGCCGAGTACACCGCCGAGGCGGTCCGCCGCGGCTCCGCCACCGCCGTGCCCGCCACCCCCGTCTGGGACGGCGACCGCTTCACCTTCGACGTGCCGCTGGCCGCCATGGCCCGCGGCGCCCGGGCCCAGCGCATGTGGGACGTCCAGCTGCGCCGCGGCCGGACCCGGCTCAAGCTCGCCCGCCGGCTGACCGACGTCCGCCGCCCCAAGAAGGTCTTCCGGACGCCCTTCCGGACCATCGCCACCGAGGACGGCACGCTGCTGCGCGTGCACGCCCACCTCTCCGCGGCCGGCACCTTCGCGGTCAGCTGCGCTCCGTTCACCACCTCCGAGGAAACCGCCTGATGAAGATCACGTTCCTGCTCACCTGGGGCGACGAGATGGGTGGCACCGAGATGGCCACCTACACCCAGGCGGCACATCTGGCGCCGCGCCACGAGGTCGAGGTCCTCAGCGTCCTCAAGACCCGGGACGAACCGTTCTTCACCGCCGGCCGCGCCATCCCCCGCCGCTACCTCGTCGACCGCACCGGCCCCTACGGCCGCCCGGTGCGCGAGAGCGGCCTGGACGAGCAGGCGTGCCGGACGCTCGCCTCCCTGCCCAGCGAACTGATCAAGCCGGCCTGGGAGTCCACCTTCGACCGGCTCACCGACATCGAGATGGCCGCCGCGCTGGGCTCCCTGGACACCGACGTCCTGGTCACCACCACCCCCGCGCTGATGGCCGCCGCGGCCGAGCTGGTGCCCGCCCGCGTCGTCACCGTCCACCAGGAGCACCGCGCCTCCCAGCTGCGCGACGTCTCCGGTGAACCGCTGCTGGTCTACGCGCCCCGGTTCGACGCCCTGGTCTCCCTGACCGAGCGCACCAACGACTGGTTCGCCGACTCGCTGGGCGCCGCCGCCCCCGAGCTGGCCGTCGTCCCCAACGCCGTGCCCAGCGGCTTCCGCCCGCGCTCCGACCTCGACGGCAAGACCATCGTGCTGGCCGCCCGGATGACGCCGGAGAAGCAACTCGACCACGCCATCGAGGCGTTCGCCTCCCTCGCCGACCAGCACCCCGACTGGACGATGCGGATCTTCGGCGACGGACCGCAGGAGGTCCGGCTGCGCCGTATGATCGACGGCCTCGCGCTGCACGACCGGGTCCAACTCCTCGGCCGCTCCTCCGACATGGAGCACGAGTGGGCCAAGGCCGGGCTCGCCCTGCTGCCGTCCCGCAACGAGGCGTTCCCGCTGGTCCTGCTGGAGGTCTTCGCCGCCGGCGTCCCGGTCATCGCGTACGACATCGTCACCGGCCCCGCCGAGATCATCCGGCACGGCGTGGACGGCCTGCTCGTCCCGGCCGGCGACAAGGACTCGCTCGCCGTCGCCATGGACAAGCTGATGTCCGACGACGAGACCCGGCGCGCGTACGGCAAGGCCGCGCGCGAGGGCGTCCACGAGCGGTTCGGCGCCGAGAAGATCACCGGGCAGTGGGAGGAGCTGTTCGCCCGCCTGGTGGCGCGCCGCGACGACCCGCGCCGGCTCGCCGACCGCGCCGACCGCGTGGCCCGCCGGATCGCCGCCGGCGGCAGCCGCAGCTTCAACGTCGCCGCGCCGATCAGCGTGCTGTCCGGCTCCGCCGACGAGCAGAAGGCCCGCGAGGTCCTGCTCCAGGCCCAGGACCGCACCGGGTCCCTGGTCCGCTCGGCCGGCCGGCTCGCCGAGGTGCGCGACGACGTCCTCGCCCCGCGCATGGCCGAATGGAACCTGGAGCTGGCCACCGACGCCCTGACGGCCCATCAGATCCCGTATGTGCTGCTCCGCGACGGCGGTACGTCCTACCGCGTCGCCGTCGAGGTCGAGCGCCGCCCGCAGGTCCTGGAGGCGCTGGCCGCCGAACTCCACGGCAAGCCCGTCTACGCCGAGCTGATCACCCCGCGCGGCGCCGCGCCCGGCGCGGTGCTCGCCGAACGGCTGCGGGACGCCGGCGACGTGGCCGGCCTGCGCGTCTTCAAGCCGCTGACCACCGAGGGCCGCACCCTGCGCTACGGCCCCGCGTTCGGCTGCACGGTCGAGTTCTGGGCGGAGAACGGCCCGGACGAGGAGCAGCCGGGCTGGCGCGCCGCCCCCCGCGGCTCCACCCTCCTCGGCCCGCGCCTGCCCTCCCTGGAGCCGGACGCCACCCTGCGCGTGGGCGACCGCGACTACCCCACCAAGGCCGGCTTCGCCGACACCCTGATGTGGGACGTCACCTTCCCCATCGACGTCGTCTACACCTGGGTCGACGACACCGACCCGGAGTGGCGCAAGCGCCGCGACGCCGCCAAGCGCGCCGCGGGCCTGTCCGACGGCGGCGCGGACAGCGGCGACGTCCGCTTCCGCAACCGCGACGAACTGCGGTACTCCCTGCGGTCGCTGGCCATGTACGCCCCCTGGGTCCGCACCATCTACCTCGTCACCGACGACCAGACGCCCGCCTGGCTGGACACCTCCCAGCCCGGCATCAAGGTCGTCAGCCACCGCGAGATCTTCGGCGACCCGGAGCTGCTGCCGACCTTCAACTCGCACGCCATCGAGAGCCAGCTGCACCGCATCGAGGGCCTGTCGGAGCACTTCCTCTACTTCAACGACGACGTGTTCCTCGGCCGCCCGCTCACCCCGCAGTCGTTCTTCGACAGCAACGGCACGGCGCACTTCTTCCGCTCGCCGACCGCCGTCCCGCCCAGTGAGCTGTCCGAGGACGACGAGGGCTACTTCGCCGCGGCGAAGAACAACCGCACCCTGCTCCAGCGGGAGTTCGGCCGCACCGCCACGCACGGCTTCCTGCACGCCCCGCACCCGCTGCGGCGCAGCGTCCTGGCCGAGCTCGCGGAGAAGTTCCCCGCGGAGATCACCGCCACCGCCGCCAGCCGCTTCCGGGCGACCACCGACCTGTCGGTCGCCTCGTCCCTGCACCACCACTACGGCTACCTGACGGGGCGCTCCACCCCGGGCAGCATCTCCTGCTCGTTCGTCAACGCGGGCAACTACGCGCACCACACCCGGCTCAGCCGGATGCTGGCCAGCCGCAGCCACAGCGTCTTCTGCATAGGCGAGTCGGCGGACGCCGAGGTGCCCGCCGATGAGCAGGACCGCGTGCTGCGCGCCTTCCTCGGCGCGTACTTCCCGGTCCGCTCGCCCTTCGAACGCGGCTGACCCCCCGGCCGGTACGCCGCTTCCCCGGCGTACCGGCCGCCCCGCACAACCCTTCGCACGCCCGGTCGGTGACACGGCCGGGCGTGTCCCGTCGCGCAGCTCATCGTTCTCATCACACAAACAGATCTCCCTTTCACCGAGGAGCTTTTGATGCGACGAGTTCTGACGGCAGTGGGCATGGCCGCGGCCGCGATGGCGCTGGGACCGGCTGCCGCAGCCCACGCCGCCGACGGACCGAAGATCCCCGACCCGGCCGGGCTGACCGACGTGGACCCGGGCAGCGCCCTGGGCGGCGCGGTGCCGGGCGCCGCGCAGCAGGCGACGCAGGTCGCGGGCGCCGTCGAGGGCAAGGCCGCCGGCGAGGTGGTGCCCGCGGCGGGCACCGCGCTCGGCCGGGCCGCGCAGAAGGCGGCGCCGCCGGCGGCGGAGACCGTGGGCGCGGCTGCCGGTACGGTCGGCACCGGGGCCGGCGCGGCCGGGGAAGCGCTCGGCGGCACCGCGGCGGCGGCGAACGGCGGCGGCGCGCTGCTCGGCGGACTGCCGGCCAAGGGGCTGCCGGCCGGCCAGCTGTCGACGGACGCCCTGCCGACCCAGGGCGTGTCCGGTGCGCTGCCGGCCAAGGGGCTGACCACCGCGCTCCCCGCCAACGGGCTGTCCACGGAGGCGGTGCCCGCCAAGGGCCTGCTGTCCTGATTTTTTGCGCGCTTTCGCCGGCGGCCCCGTTCCGCCCCCGCCTGCTCAGGGGGTTGGAGGGGGCCGCTGCCGTGTGCGGCGGGATGCCGAGGGTCCCGCCGGGCGCGGCCTAGAGGCCGGCCCGGCGTTTGCGGGCGGCGGTCAGGCGCCGGCCGCCCAGCACCACGCCGCCGACGAGGATCACGGCACCGGCCGCGTAGCCGATCCCCTTCAGCAGCCGCAGCCACCAGGGGCCGGCGCCGAGCGGGCCGCTGTCGTCGGTGACGAAGTCGATCCGGCCGGGCCGGGTGTAGGGCGAGTCGTAGCCGCCGGATTCACCGGAACCGCCGGAGCTGTGGCTTCCGGATCCGCCCGAGGTGTGGCTGCCGGAGTGGCCCGAGCTGTGGCCGCCCGAGTGGCCAGAGGATCCGCCGCGCCCGGCGGCGGCGATCGCGGACTCGGTGTGCGGCGCGGTGTGCGCGGCGGTGCCCGCGGCCGGTACGAGCAGCGCGGCGAGCAGGACGGTGGCGGCGGCGAGGCGCATGGCGGACCCCCTCGGTGACGGGCGTCGCAGGATACGCCACGAGCCGCGCGGCCCGGCGGGCAGTACTCTCGTGCTTTCCCGGGCAGTCGCACAAGGGGGCGCCGCGGTGCTGAAGCACTACTACCGGCTGGTGTATTGGAAGAGACGGATCGCGCGGGCGCTGGGGCTGCGCCGCGCGCCGGGGACGGCGGCGGGCGCGGGGCCGCGCGGGGCGTACCGCGGGCCCGGCCGGCGGACCCCCGGGCGGGTGCGCCAACTCGCCGTCCGCGCCCGGCCGTTGCTGCTGTTCCTGGTGCTGGTGCTGATCGCGGTGGTGGCGTCGGCGCTGCTCGGGTGGCGGGACGACACCTTCGGGGCGGGCCCGCGGGAGGGCGGGGTGACCGTCGGACCGGTCGGCGGCGCGGCGCACGGCGGGAGCGTGGCGCCGTGCGAGCCGGGGGACCGGGAGTGCGCGGTCCCGGCGGCCGGCTGACGCGCCGCCGGGCCGGGCCGCGGGCGACCGCGCACCGGCCCGCGCCACCGGCCGCGCACTACAGGGCCCGTAACCCCCGCCTCAGCCATCCGCCTCCGTGATCCGCGCGGCCGTCCCGCTGACGTGCGAACGCGGGTCGCCGGCGCGCAGGTCGACGGTCAGCAGCCCCGGGCGGCCGAGGTCGTGGCCCTGGTGGAGGGTGAGCGAGGCCGGGGCGGTGACCAGGCCGAGCGCGCGGGCGTACCCGCCGAACGCGGCGGCCGCGGCTCCCGTCGCCGGGTCCTCCACCACCCCGCCCACCGGGAACGGGTCCCGGACGTGGAAGACCGTCCCGCTCTCCCGCCACACCAGCTGAAGGGTCGTCAGGTCCAGTCGCCGCATCAGCGCGGCCAGCCGGTCGAAGTCGTAGTCGAGCTTGGCCAGGCGCTCGCGGGTGGCGGCGCCGAGCACCAGATGGCGGGCGCCGGCGTAGGCGATCCGGGGCGGCAGGGCCGGGTCCAGATCGGCGGCGGGCCAGTCCAGGGCGGCCAGTGCCTCGTCCAGATCGGCCGGGTCGATCGTCTCGACGCGCGGTTCGACGCTGGTCAGCGTGGCCCGCAGGGCGCCGTCCTCCCGGGCGACGGTCACCGGGACCGTCCCGGCCTGCGTGGCGAAGACCAGGTCGCCGGGGCCGTGGCGCTCGGCGAGGGCGACCGCGGTGGCGATCGTGGCGTGGCCGCAGAAGGGCACCTCGGCCAGCGGGCTGAAATACCGGACGGTGAACGCCCGGCCGGGCTCGCCCAGTCCCTCCGGCGGCGGGGTGAGGAACGCCGTCTCGGAATAGCCCAGTTCGGCCGCGATGGCGAGCTGCGCGGCGTCGTCCAGACCGGTCGCGTCCAGGACCACACCGGCGGGATTGCCGCCCCGGGGGTCGGCGGAGAACGCGGTGTAGCGGAGGATCTCGGGCGTGCGGGTGGCGCCCTCGGCGGCGGTGTCGAGTGTCATGGCCGGGAGAACCACCGGCCGCCGCCCGGCTATTCCCGGGCGGCGGGGAAATGATCAAAAGTGCTTCAGCCCCGGCCGATGTACGGCATGGCGGTCGCCATCACGGTGGCGAACTGGACGTTGGCCTCCAAGGGGAGCGCCGCCATGTGCACGACCGTACGGGCCACGTCGGCCGCGTCCATCACCGGTTCCGCCTCGACCCGGCCGCTGGCCTGGAGGACGCCCTTCTGCATCCGGCCGGTCATCTCGGTGGCGGCGTTGCCGATGTCGATCTGGCCGCAGGCGATGCGGTACGGACGGCCGTCCAGGGACAGGGACTTGGTGAGCCCGGTCATCGCGTGCTTGGTGGCGGTGTACGCGATCGAGTGCGGCCGGGGGACGTGCGCGGAGATGGAGCCGTTGTTGATGATCCGGCCGCCCTGCGGGTCCTGCTCCTTCATCGTCCGGAACGCCGCCCGCGCGCACAGGAAGGCGCCGTTGAGGTTGACGTCGACCACCGCCCGCCAGTCCTCGTACGCCAGCTCCTCGACGGGGACCGGCGGGCCGAACGCGCCGGCGTTGTTGAAGAGCAGGTCCAGCCGGCCGAAGCGGTCGCGGACCGCGGCGAAGAGGGCGTCCACCTGCTCGGGGCGGGTGACATCGGTGGGCACCGGCAGCACGGCGGGGCCCTCGGCGCCCGTGTGGCCGACCTGGCGGGCGGTCTCCTCCAGGGCCTCGGCGCGCCGGCCGGCCAGGACCACCGTCCAGTTGGCGGCGGCCAGCGCCAGCGCGACCGCCCGCCCGATCCCCGAGCCCGCGCCGGTCACGAGCGCCACCTTCCGGCCCGCCGGGCCGCCGCCCCGGGCCTCCTGGGGCGCCGGGGCGGTGCGCGGGGTGTGCCCGCCCCGGGCGGCGGGCGCCGGCAGCGTCGGCCGGTTCGCGGTCGCCGTCCCGCCCACCTGCCCGGCCCGTGCCTCCGGCGCCGGCTGTGCCGTCCCTGCCCGCTCTGTGTTCTGTGCCATGGCGGCAGCGTAACGGCGTACGGGAGCGGAGCCGGGCGCGCACCGGGCGGGGCGGCCGGCGGCCGCGCGGCGGGCGGGAGTTGGCGGGGCGGGGCGGCCCGGCGGGGCCCGGGTCGTAGGCCGTCCCCGGACCGCCCGTGACCTGCGGGCGTACGACCAAGGACCGAGGCCGGACGGCCCCGCGCGGTGACCGGGCCATGCCACCATGGGATGCCGCCATCACCGACCCCTGGAGACGCTCATGACAGAGTCCGGCGCCGCCGCGGAGACCCGGGACGAACCGGGCCGGCCCGCCATATCCGGGCGGGACGCCGCCGGCCCCGCCGCGGCCGCCACCGGCTCCCGCCGCACCAGCCTCCTCGTCACCCTCGTCCTCGGCGGCCTCACCGCGGTCCCGCCGCTCTCCATGGACATGTACCTGCCGGCCCTGCCGCAGGTCACCGCCGCCCTGCACAGCCCCGCCGCCACCGTGCAGCTCACCCTCACCACCTGCCTGGCCGGGATGGCCCTGGGCCAGATGGTGGTGGGCCCGATGAGCGACAAGTGGGGGCGCCGCCGCCCGCTGCTCACCGGCATGGTGATCTACGTCCTGGCCACCGCCCTGTGCGCGGTCGCCACCAACGCCGAGGTCCTCATCGCCTTCCGGCTCCTCCAGGGCCTGGCGGGCGCGGCCGGCATCGTCATCGCGCGGGCGGTCGTCCGGGACCTCTACGACGGTGTGGCCATGGCCCGCTTCTTCGCGACCCTGATGCTGATCTCCGGGGTGGCGCCGGTGGTCGCGCCGCTGATCGGCGGCCAGATCCTGCGGATCACCGACTGGCGCGGCGTGTTCGTCGTGCTGACCGTCGTCGGCCTGCTGCTCACCGGCCTGGTGTGGCGGCGGCTGCACGAGACCCTGCCGCCCGCCCGCCGGCAGCCCGGCGGCCTCGGCCCGGCCCTGCGCACCATGCGCGACCTCCTCGCCGACCGGGTCTTCTCCGGCTACCTCCTGGTCGGCGCGTTCGCCTTCGCCGCGCTGTTCGCCTACATCTCCGCCTCGCCGTTCGTCGTCCAGGAGATCTACGGCGCCTCCCCGCAGACCTTCAGCCTGCTCTTCGGCCTGAACTCCATCGGCCTGGTCCTGGTCGGGCAGGTCAACGGCAAACTGCTGGTCGGCCGGGTCGCCCTGGACAAGGTGCTGGGCGCCGGCCTGGTGCTCGTCGCGCTGGCCGCGGCGGCGCTGCTGCTGATGTCGTCCGGGGTCTTCGGCACGACCGGGCTGGTGCCGGTCGCCGCCGGGCTGTTCGTCCTGATGTCCGCGATGGGCCTGGTCATGCCGAGCACCAACACCCTGGCGCTGCTGCGCACCCCGCACGCGGCCGGCTCCGCCTCCGCGCTGCTGGGCACCTCCACCTTCCTGCTCGGCGCGGTGGCCTCCCCGCTGGTCGGCATCGCGGGCGAGCGGACGGCCGTCCCGATGGCCGTCGTCCAGCTCTCCTGCGCCGTTCTGGCGCTCGTGAGCTTCCTCGGACTGTGCCGGCCGTGGCAGCGTAAGGAGGAGCACACCGGCGGCGGGAGGACGGCACTCTGAACGCGACGGGACTACGGCCCGGCACACCGGCCGCGGCGGGACTGGACCCCGCCTGGATCGGCCGGCTGGTCAGCGGTGTCCGGGCGCTCCCGGAGGGCCGCCGTCCCTGGTGCGCGGGCGCGGTGGTACTGGCCGGCCGGGGCCCGGTCGTCGCCGCGGAGGCCGCGGCCGGCTGGGCGGTCCGCTACCGCGCCTACGACCCCGCCCGCGACCGGGGCGTGGACCTGCCCCGCGACCGCTGGGAGCCGATGCGGGTCGGCACGGTCTTCGACCTCGCCTCGGTCAGCAAGCTCTTCACCGCGCTGGCCGCCGTCCAGCAGGCCGAGCGCGGCCGGCTCGACCTGGACGCCCCGGCCGCCGCCCACCTGCCCGCCTTCGCCCCCGCGATCACCGTCCGCGATCTGCTCCGGCACACCTCCGGCCTCGCCCCCGAGCTGCCCTTCTACGAGCGTCCGGACCGCGCCGGGCAGCTGGCGCTGCTGCGGGCCGAGGCGGCCGCCCCGACCGGCGGCCCGCACGGCGCGTACCGCTACTCCGACCTCAACCTCATCGCCCTCCAGCTGATCCTGGAACGGCTCACCGGCCGCCGCCTGGACGCCCTGGTCCGCGACGGCGTCACCGGCCCGCTGGGCATGGCGAGCACCGCGTACGGCCCGCTGGCGCCGCAGGGCGTGGCCGCCACCGAGGACCAGCGGCGGCCGTGGGCGAAGGCGGACCGGGGGATGCTGCGCGGTGAGGTCCACGACGAGAACGCCTGGGCGCTGGGCGGCGTCGCCGGGCACGCGGGCCTGTTCTCCACCGCCCAGGACCTCGCCGTGCTGTGCCGGACGCTGCTCAACGGCGGCGCGTACGGCCGCGTCCGGATCCTCGAACCGGCGTCGGTGGCCGCGCTGCTGGACCCGCCCGGGCTCGGATTCGCCGTGGACCAGCGGTATTTCATGGGGGAGCTGGCCGGCCGGGGCGCGGCCGGGCACGCCGGCTTCACCGGCACCAGCCTGGTCCTGGACCGCGCCACCGACACCTTCCTGGTGCTGCTCGCCACCACCGTCCACCCGGTGCGCCGGGACGGCGGCAGCGCGCCGCGGGCGGCGGCCGCGACCTGCCTGGCCCGCGCGGTGGCCGCCGCCTGACCGCCGCCCGACCGCCCGGCCCGGGCCCGCGCGGCGCCCCGTAAACTGTCCGGAATGCACGACGAACTGCGCGCCGCCCTGGCCGGCCTGCTCGACGGCCTGCCGCCCAAGCAGGCCGCGCAGGCCGTCGAGCGGCTGATCGCCAACTACCGGGGCCGCACCCCGACCGACGCGCCCGTCCTCCGCGACCGCGGCGACGTCGCGGCGTACGCGGCCTACCGGATGCCGGCCACCTTCGAGGCGGTACGGGCCGCGCTGACCGCGTTCGCCGCCCGGGTCCCCGACTGGTCCCCGGCCACCCACCTCGACATCGGCGGCGGCACCGGCGCGGCCACCTGGGCCACCGCCGCCACCTGGGACGGCCCGCGCAGCACCGTCCTGGACTGGGCGCAGCCCGCCCTCGACCTCGGCCGCGAACTGGCCGCCGAGACCCTGCCGGACACCATCTGGCGCCGCCAGGCCATCGGAGCGGACCTCACCGTCCCCGAGGGCACCGACCTCGTCACGATCTCGTACGTGCTCGGCGAGCTGCGGCCGGAGGACCGCCGCGCGGTGGTCGCCGCCGCGGCCGCCGCCGAGGCCGTCGTGGTGATCGAACCGGGCACCCCGGAGGGCTATCTGCGGATCCGCGAGGCCCGCGAGCAACTGGCCGCCGCCGGACTGCGGATCGCCGCCCCCTGCCCGCACGGCGCCGCCTGCCCGATCGTCCCCGGCGAGGACTGGTGCCACTTCTCCGCCCGGGTCAGCCGCTCCTCGCTGCACCGCCAGGTCAAGGGCGGCTCGCTGGCGTACGAGGACGAGAAGTTCAGCTATGTCGCGGCCACCCGCCGCCCGGCCGCGCCGGCCGCCGCCCGGGTCGTCCGCAAACCGCAGATCCGCAAGGGGCAGGTGCTGCTGGACCTGTGCACCGCGGACGAGGGGCTGCGGCGCGACACCGTCACCAAGCGGCACGGCACGGCCTACCGCGCGGCCCGCGACGCGGCCTGGGGCGACGCCTGGCCGGAGTGACCGCGAGCCCGGCGGCCTGATCGCCGGCCGCCGGGCACTCCGTCACGTCCCGCTGCTCCGCTCCCGCATCTTGCGCAGCAGCTCCCGCCGCTGCTCCTGGGGGTCGCCGGCGCCCGGCGCGCCCCGCCCGCGGCCGTTCGCGCCGCCGCGCAGCGCACCCCGCGACAGCTTGCTCCGGGTGCCGCCGACGCCCAGCATCCCGCCCGCATTGCCCTTGCTCATGGCCTCTCCCTCTCTCCGCGACCGGTGGACGACCGCGCGGGCCCCGGCACACAACCCAGGCCCGCGGGCCTGAACGAGACGAACCGTCTCGCTCATTCGCCGCCATCCTGCACCGAGACGTTCCGTCTCGTCAAGACGATACGTCTCGCCTCCCGCTGACTAGACTCCTCGCCATGCCGAACAAAACCGCCCCCGACGCCACCCGCCGCAGCGAACGCTCCCGGCGCGCCATCCTCGACGCCGCCCTCACCCTCGTCGGCGAGGTCGGCTACGAGAAACTGACCATCGAGGGCATCGCCGCCCGCGCCGGCGTCGGCAAGCAGACCATCTACCGCTGGTGGCCCTCCAAGGCCGCCGTCCTCCTGGACGCCTTCCTCGCCGTCACCGAGGAGTACGACCGGCAGGGGATCCCGGACACCGGCGATATCGCCGCCGACCTCAAGACCGTCCTGCGCGCCACCGCCGACGAGTTCAACGACGCCGCCTGGCAGGCCCCCTACCGCGCCCTCGCGGCGGCCGGTGCCAACGACGAGGAGCTGTCCCGCACCTTCGTCGACCGCCTCATGGAGCCGGGTACCCGCCTCTACACCGAGCGGCTGCGCGCCGCCCAGGAAACCGGCGAGCTGGACCCCGGCATCGACGTCCGGATCGCCACCGAGATGCTGCTGAGTCCCTTCTCACAGCGCTGGCTGATGCGCACCGGGGAACTGACCCACGAGTACGTCGACACCCTCGTCGACCAGGTACTCAGCGGTCTGCGCCCGCGCGCCTGAGCCGGGGCGGCGGGGCGGCGATGGCGTGAAATGCCCCCCTTCGCCCGCCGCGCGTTCACCCCGGATCCGCACACCGGTCACCTGGCGCCCGCGATGGTGGCAGCATTGACCCCAGACCACCGCTCGAAGTGAGGGGATTGATGGAACGCAAGAGCAGGTTCTCCCAGTGGCTGCGCCGGCCGAGGAGCGGATCGGGCGGCGATACGGACACGGGATCAGCGGCCGGTCGCGGCCGTGCGGACCTGCTGATGGCGGCGGTGGACGCGGGCTTCCCGGTCGCCCCCGCCGCCCACCCCTCCGGCTACGGCTGCTCCTGCGAACGCATCGGCTGTCCCACCCCCGGCCGCCACCCCATCTCCTTCGGCTGGCAGACCGTCGCCACCACCGACCGCGACAAGGTCGCCGCCTGGGTCCGCACCCTCCCGCAGGCCAACTTCATCACCGCCACCGGTATGGCCCACGACGTCCTCGACGTCCCCGTGGAGGCCGGCCACCGCGCCCTCGCCCGGCTGGACGCGGCCGGTACGGACGTCGGCCCGGTCAGCCTCAGCGGCGCCGGCTTCGGCGACGGCCGGATGCTCTTCTTCACCGCCACCCGCGGTACGCCCGACGACGAGGACGAGTGGTGGCCCTGCGAGCTGGACTGCCATCCGGAGACCCTCGACGAGCACCCCGGCTTCCGCTGGCACTGCCGCGGCAGCTACGTCCTCCTGCCGCCGTCCGCCCTCCCCGGTGACCAGCCCGCGGTCAGCTGGCTGCGCGGCCCCGAGCTCGCGCTGCCCGACCCGCTGACGCTGCTGGAGACGCTCACCGACGCCTGCGCCGAGGTCATCGACCGCGAGGCGGAGCACGAGACGGCGGCCTGGCCGATCGGGCGCTGACGGAGCCGGGGCCGGGCCCGTGGGGTGACGGGCCCGGCCGGTGGGCTGCAACGCCTTCTGGGCTACAGCGCCTTCGCCGACGTCTTGGCCTCGATGCGGTCCAGTACGGTGATCTTGCCGCCGGTGCTCTTCGCCGGGACGATGACCGCCTGGCCCGACACGGTCGTGAACGCCATCCGGCTGGCCTTCGCCGCCGGGCCCTCCACGATCCCGCGCAGCTCCGGCGGCACGGTGATCGTCAGGCCCTTGGACACCGTCTTCTGCTGGTGGTAGACGGTCGAGAAGAACACCAGCGCCCCGCCGTCCGCGGTCCGCAGCGCCACCGGCGGCAGCTCGGACGCCTGGTCCTGCCACAGGATCCGCGCGCCCGGCTGGTTGGCCTGGCCGGCCCGCCAGGCGCGCAGCTTGTCGGTCTCCGGGCCGGGCGCGAACGCGTCGCCCTTACCGGTGTTGAGGTAGTCCGCGTACGCCTCGCTCAGCTTGCCCGGATCGACCGTCAGCCCCGACGAGCCGTCCACCGGCACCGCCTCGGCGTAGCCGCCGGTGATCTTCAGCTCGGGCGCCTTGTTCTGCGGGAACGTCGCCAGATACACCGCCCGCCACTTCTCGCGCAGGCTGTCCCGGCTGAAGACCAGGTACCAGCGGATGTTCCGGCCGTCGCGCCCCTTGCGGTTGGAGAGCCCGTCCGCGACGAAGAACCGCGGCCAGCCCTTCTGCTTGGGCACGGTGAAGTGGGTGTCGGTGAACGCCAGCGGGGCGAAGCCCGGGTTCCCGTCCGGGCGGAGGCCGTGCGCGGCCTTGATCTCCGCCTGGTTGATGGCCAGCAGCGCGCCCCCCTCGTACGAGGGGTTGACCGACGGGTCGAGCGTGCGGTTCGACTTGTTGAAGCCCTCGGTGAAGTGCTGGAGCGCCTTGGCGGCAGAGGTCTTCGACACCGCCGGCAGGATCTCGCGCTCGCCGTGCACCGTCATGCAGCCGCTCAGTATCACCAGCGCGGCGGCTGCCGACACAAGCGTTGCGGGCACCCGGAACGGCGACCTGCGTGTCATGGGGCTCGGGCTCCTTCGGGGCGGCCGGGGTGGGGGCGTGATTTCGGCCGCAACCATACCGGGTGGGGGGTGCTGCCCACGTGGGGGCGGGGGTTTGTTGTGATTCCGCCGGACCCTGTCGGGTGGTGGTTGCTCGCCGTGCCGGCGGTTGGGTTTGTTTGTGGCCGCCCCATGTTGTTTTGTGTCGCGCCGTGGTTGGTTGCGGTGGCCGCGCCTACGCGGGGTGGGTGGGGGGCGGAGGGGCTGCCCCGGACCCCGTCCTCGGTGCGGGCGCATCTGGTACGTGCGATGACGAATACCCCGCGGTTCGCTCCAGATCCTGCGGGCGGGGTCCGGGACATCCCCTCCGCCCCGGCCCGGTTGGCGGCTGGCCCGCCGTCTCGGCCGGGGTCCGGTTGTCTACGTGGTCTCGTCCCCACGGGTGCATGGGTCGTCCGCTGTCGCGGAAACGGGTCGTCGCCCCAACTGCCCATTTTGTGGGGGAGGTTGGTGAGGTGTTCGGTGCGGGTGGTCGTCTCGCGGGCCAGGGGTGTGCGGCGGGGGCTATGCGGTCAGCGGGAATTCGTGGTGGAGGGCGTGGAAGACGGCGGTGTTGAGGGTGAAGGCGTGGCGGCATTCGTCCAGGACGCGGTGTTTTTCCAGGTCGTTGAGGGGGAGGGCGTCCAGGAGGGCGCGGTAGGCGCGCTTGAAGGCGGCGGGGTTGGCTATCTGCTCGAAGACGTAGAAGCGGACGCCGTCGCCCTTGCGGGCGAAGCCCCAGGTCTTCTCGGCGGTGCCGCGGATGGCCTGGCCGCCGGAGAGGTCGCCGAGGTAGCGGGTGTAGTGGTGGGCGACGTAGCCGGCCGGCCAGTCGCGGGCGCAGGCGGCGATGCGGGCGGCGTAGGCGGCGGTGGCCGGGAGCGGGGTGAGGCCGGTGCGCCAGGCGGGGCCGGAGAGGTGGGTGAGGTCGCGCTCCAGCTCGGGGGTGCGGAGCAGCTCCGGGCGGAGGAAGGGGCCGGCGACCGGGTCGGCGGCCAGGGATGCGGGGACGTCCTCCAGGGCGCGGTAGACGTACCAGAGCTGTTCCGTATAGCGGCGGTAGGCGGCGACGCCGAGCCGGCCGCCCAGGAGGTGGCTCATGAAGGGGGCGTTCTCGGCCTCGGTGTGCTGGTCGTGGGTGGCCGTGCGGAGGGCCGTGGAGAACGGCGCGGGCGGGCGGGACGCTGTCACGGCGGACCTCCGGTGGCGGGAACAGGCCAGGGCCGCCCCGCCGGGCGGCGGGGCCTGCTCGTCCTGTTCCCGACACGGTGTCGGTAAAACCTCCGCGCGGGACGTCCCGGTCAGGGGAGCGTGAGGATCTCCGCGCCGGTCTCGGTCACCACCAGGGTGTGCTCGAACTGGGCGGTCCGCTTGCGGTCCTTGGTGACCACCGTCCAGCCGTCCTCCCACATGTCGTACTCGTACGTGCCCAGCGTCAGCATCGGCTCGATGGTGAAGGTCATGCCGGGCTTGATGTCGGTGGTGTGGTGCGGGCTGTCGTAGTGCGGGACGATCAGGCCGGAGTGGAAGGAGGAGTTGATGCCGTGGCCGGTGAAGTCGCGGACGACTCCGTAGCCGAAGCGCTTGGCGTAGGACTCGATGACCCGGCCGATGATGTTGATCTGGCGGCCCGGCTTGACGGCCTTGATCGCGCGGTTGAGCGCCTCCCGGGTGCGCTCCACCAGGAGCCGGGACTCCTCGTCCACCTCGCCGCACAGGTACGTGGCGTTGTTGTCGCCGTGCACACCGTTGATGTAGGCGGTGACGTCGAGGTTCACGATGTCGCCGTCCTTGAGGACGGTGGAGTCCGGGATGCCGTGGCAGATGACCTCGTTGACCGAGGAGCACAGGGACTTGGGGAAGCCGCGGTAACCGAGCGTGGACGGGTAGGCACCGTGGTCGCACATGAACTCGTGGGCGACGCGGTCCAGTTCGTCGGTGGTCACGCCGGGCGCGATGTGCTTGGCGGCCTCTTCCATCGCCTGGGCGGCGATCCGCCCGGCGATCCGCATCTTCTCGATCGTTTCGGCGTCCTGCACCTCGGGCCCGGTGTACGGGGTGGGCGCGGCCTTGCCGACGTACTCGGGGCGCGGGATCGAGGCGGGGACGGGGCGGGTGGGGGAGATGTCTCCCGGGACAAGAAGCGACTGGCCAGACATGCCAGCGAGTGTATCCGCGGGCCGTCGGGCAGGATGGGGGCACGGAAACACCTCAGGCGGGAGGCGGCGATGGCGCTGTTCAAGCGGCGGACGGTGGGCAAGCCGGGCGAGTGGTTCTACTGCCTGAAGCATCAGACGGTCGAGGAGGGCCCCGAGTGCCGGGCCGCCGATCGTTTCGGCCCGTACGCGTCCCGGGAAGAGGCGGCGCACGCGATGGAGACCGCCCGGGAGCGGAATCTTCAGTGGGAGACCGACCCCAAGTGGCATGACATGGGGAAGGGCGGCGGCCGGGGGGCGGACGGCGGGGACGCCGGGTAGGTCGCTCTTCCTCGTCGGCGGTCCGCCGGAAGCGTCCTGGGCCGGTCACCAGCGCGGGGGTGGTGGGGCGGCCAGGGATTCGGCGAGGCGGGCCAGGCGGTCGCGGAGGCGGCCGCGGCGGGAGGTGGGGTGGGTGTTCTCGCCGGCGGCGGCGCTGACGAGGTGCTGGGCGGTGTCCAGGTCGAGGGCGGGGGCGGGGTCGAGGGCGGGGGTGTCCGGGGCTTTCCGGCCCGTCCGCGGCCCGGGGGTGGCCGCGGTTTCCGGCCGGGGTGGTGCGGTGGTCAGGGCGTCGTGGGCCAGGGTGTGCAGGTCGTGGTCGCCGGAGTCGAGGGCGAGGACGGTGGCGCCGTTGCGGCGGGGGTCGTGGACGCGGTCCAGGAGGCCGGCGTCCGGGGCCTCCCGGGGGACGACCAGCAGCGTCGCCCCGCGTCCGGCCGCCGCGAGCCGGCCCAGGCCGACCGCGAGGTGCGCGGGCGCGGTGCCGGGCACCCGGTGCCGGACCAGGGTCGGCGACAGTTCCGGCAGGCCCGACCAGGCGGCCTCGTCGTCCAGGTGGGCGGCCAGGTGCCAGGGCTCGTAGCCGGGGGTGCCGACCAGCAGCAGACCGCCGCCGTGCGGGGTGACGGCGGTCCGCAGCGAACCGGCGAAGCGGCGGGTGGCCTCGATCCACTCCGTCCCGTCGAGGACTTCACGCAGCAGGGCGACGCGTACGGCATCCATGGCGCGGCATGCTGCCGCACCGGCGGGGCGCGCGGGGCCGGGCGGGCCGGGCGTCACCCGTTCGGGCGGCCCCGGGATGCGCCGGGCGCGGTCAGGGGACGGCCCGAGGGGCGCGGTCAGGAGGACGGGCGCAGGCCGGCGTCCGTGAGTCGGCGGGCCACTTCCGCGACCGCCTCGTCGCCGAGCGGGATCTGCGGGGCGGCGGTGTCCCGGCGGGTGATCACGCCGAGCAGTTCCAGCGCGGCCTTGAAGCCGCCGAGGGCGGCGGAGCCGCGGCCCGTATCGGCCTCCGGGCCGGTGCCGGTCAGGGCGTACAGGGCGACGAGCCGTTCCTGTTCGGCGGCGGCCCGGGGCCAGTCGCCGGTCCGCGCGGCCTCGTACAGCCGGACGTAGGCCGCCGGATCGACGTTGCCGAGGCCGGGGGCGATACCGTCCGCGCCCGCCAGCAGGGCCGCGTCGGCGGTCAGCTCGGAGCCGGCGAGGACGGCGAAGCCGGGGGCCGGGCCGGTGCTCCGGCCGGTGCGGCCGCCGAGGGCGACCAGCAGCCGGCGCAGCGACCCGTCGTCGCCGCTGGCGTCCGCGACGCCGGAGAGCGTGCCGTCCTCGGCCAGTTCGCGGAGCAGCGAGGGCGCCAGCTTGCTGTGGACGGCGGCCGGGATGTCGTACGCGATCAGCGGCAGGCCGGTGGCGGTGCGCAGATGGCGGAAGTGGGCGGCGGTCTCGCGGGGGTGCGGGCGGGTGCAGAAGGGGGCGGTGGCGACCAGGGCGTCGGCGCCGAGCGCGGCGGCGCTGCGGGCGTGCTCCAGGACGCGGGCGGTGGTGGTGTCCAGGACGCCGGCCAGCACCGGGACCCGGCCGGCGGCGGCGGTGACCACCGTCTCCAGCGCGGTCGCCCGCTGATGGTTCGTCAGGTACGCGGCCTCGCCGGTCGAACCGAGGGCCACCAGGCCGTGGACGCCGGCGTCGAGGAGCCGGCAGACCAGGCGGGTCAGCGAGGCGGTGTCCACCTCGCCGTGCGGGTCGAGCGGGGTGCAGACCGGGGGGATGACGCCGTGCAGCGGGGCGGCGAGCGCCACGGGGCCTCCAAGGGCGGCTCTGAGCTGGGGAAATCCGGCAGGTGATCTCCGGTAGCGCGGTCACCATAGGCATGTGCGCGGGTGGCGGGTCAAGGATTCCGGGGCCCGGTGGGGCCGAACGGGGCGGGGGCGCGGGCGGGGCGGCTCCGCACGGCGGCGGTGTCCCGGGACGACCGCGCCGCGGGCCCCGGAGCGGGGCGTGACAGTATCGCTGTCATGACTACTTCCGACGCTGCTGCGACCCCGCCCGTGACCCCGCCGGCCGCCCCGGCCGACGCCGCCGCCAAGCCGGCCGCCCGGGACCCCTGGGACCTCCCCGACGTCTCCGCTCTGGTGATCGGCGTCCTCGGCGGCACCGGCGACCAGGGCCGCGGGCTGGCCTACCGGTTCGCCCGGGCCGGCCACAAGGTGATCATCGGCTCCCGCGCCGAGGAGCGGGCGCAGGCCGCCGCCGCCGAACTGGGCCTGGGCGTCGAGGGCGCCGACAACGCCGAGTGCGCCCGCCGCAGCGACGCGGTGATCGTCGCGGTGCCGTGGGAGGGCCACGCCAAGACCCTCCAGGCGCTGCGCGAGGAGCTGGCCGGCAAGCTCGTCATCGACTGCGTCAACCCGCTCGGCTTCGACAAGAAGGGCGCCTACGCGCTGAAGCCGGAGGAGGGCAGCGCCGCCGAGCAGGCCGCCGCGCTGCTGCCGGAGTCCCGGGTCACCGCCGCCTTCCACCACCTCTCCGCCGTCCTGCTCCAGGACCCGGAGGTCGCCGAGATCGACACCGATGTGATGGTGCTCGGCGAGCGCCGCGCGGACACCGACCTCGTCCAGGCGCTGACCGCCCGCATCCCCGGGATGCGCGGGGTCTTCGCGGGCCGGCTGCGCAACGCCCACCAGGTCGAGTCCCTGGTCGCCAACCTGATCTCGGTCAACCGCCGCTACAAGGCGCACGCCGGTCTGCGGGTCACCGACGTCTGAGCCGGGCCGACCGGCGCCGGACCGGGCCGGGCACCCGGAGCGGGGGAGGGGGCGGCGGGGGCGCCGCGGGCATAAGGGACACTGGACGGGACCGTACGACCCGACAGGAGTCCGCCCCATGCCCTCGCTGCCCCCGCCCGGACCGGACCGGCGCCTCGCCGTCCTCGCCCTCGCCGTCTGCGTGCTCGCCGTGGCCGCGGCGGTGGTGTCCTTCGCCGAGGGCAGCTTCGTCGGCATCGTCTGGGTGCTGCTGGCCGGTATCTCCAGCAACATGGCGTGGTTCTACGTCCGCAAGGCGAAGCTGGACCAGGCGCGGCGCGCGGCCGCCTCCGGCTGATCCCCGGCTCTCCCTGACGTCCCGGCGGGCCCGGCTACAGCCCCGCCCCGCCGCCCTGCCAGAAGCGGAACAGCTCCTGGCCCGCGTAGCTGTCCAGGGCCGGGACGTCCAGCCCCGCCAGCACGGACCGCACCAGCCCGAAGAACGCGTCGTTCACCTCCGGCACCCACAGCAGTCCGAAGACCGCCAGCAGCCCGAACGGCGCGAACGGCGCCACCTGCCGCCGCACGCCCTCCGGCAGCCACGGCTCCAGTACGCCGTAGCCGTCCAGGCCCGGCACCGGCAGGGAATTGAGGAGCGCGGCGGTCACCTGGAGCAGCGCCAGGAACGCCAGCGCGGCGCGGAACGCGACCGGCGCGCCGTCCAGCGCGCCCAGCCAGAACGGCGCGCTGACCAGCACCGCGCACCCCGCGTTGACCAGCGGCCCGGCCGCCGAGACCAGGCTGTGCCGCAGCCGGCCCGGGATCCGGCCGCGCTCGATGAACACCGCGCCGCCCGGCAGCCCGATCCCGCCCACCAGCAGGAACAGCACCGGCAGCACCACGCTCAGCACGGCGTGCGAGTAGACGAACGGATTGAGCGTGAGATAGCCCTTCGCGCCGACCGTGCGGTCCCCGGCGTGCAGGGCGGTGCGGGCGTGCGCGTACTCGTGCAGGCACAGCGACACCACCCAGCCGGACACCACGAACAGGAACACCGCGACACCGGTGTGCCCGGCCAGGGCGCCGCTCCACACGGCCCAGCCGGAGACCGCGAGCGCGGCGACGAGCGCCAGGAAGACCGGGCTGACCCGGCGGTCGGTGCGCGGCAGGGCGGTGGTCATCGCGGCGGGGCTCCCAGGGTCGGCGGCGGGGCGGGATACGCCCGTACCCGGAAACGCCGCTCGGTACGCGGGGAGTTCCGCCGGTGCCGGACAATGGGCCGGTGCGCTACGGAATTCTCGGCACCACCCGGGCCGGCCGGGCCGACGGCACCCCCGTCGCGCTCGGCGGCGCCCGGCTGCGCGCCCTGCTCGCCGCGCTCGCGCTGCGGCCCGGGCGGGCGCTGCCCGCTGACGTCCTGATCGCCGACGTCTGGGGGATGGACCCGCCGGCCGACGCGCCCGGCGCGCTCCAGGCGCTCATCGCGCGGCTGCGCCGGGCGCTGGGCCGCGCCGCGATCGCCTCCGCCGACGGCGGCTACGCGCTGTGCGCCGAGCCGGACGCGGTGGACCTGTACCGCTTCGAACGGCTCGCGGCGGAGGGCGGCCGGGCGCTGGACGCCGCCGAGCCGGCCCGGGCCGCGGCGCTGCTGGACGAGGCGCTGGGCCTGTGGCGCGGCCCCGCCCTGGCCGATCTGCCGGACGCCGCGGCGGAGGCGGCCCGCGCCGAGAGCCGCCGGCTGGACGCCCAGCGCCACCGCCTCGCCGCCGACCTCGCCCTGGGGCGGGCCGACCGGGCGCTGCCCACCCTGGCCGCGCTCTGCCAGGACCACCCGCTGGACGAGCCCCTCCAGGCGCTGCGGCTGCGCGCCCTGCGGGCCGCCGGCCGGTCCGCGGAGGCGCTCGCCGCGTACGAGGACATCCGCGCCGGGCTCGCCGAGCGGCTGGGCGCCGACCCCGGGCCGGAGCTGCGCGCCCTGCACGCGGAGCTGCTGCGGGCGGACGCCCCGGTCCCGGCCGCGTACGCCGCTGCCAACCACTCCGACCACTCGGAGCGCGTCGCCGCCCCCGTCCCCGCCCGGCCCGGCAACCTCCGGGCCCGGCTCACCTCGTTCGTCGGGCGGGAGCGCGATCTGGCCGCGCTCCGCGCCGACCTGGCCGCGCACCGGCTGGTGACGCTGCTCGGGCCGGGCGGCGCCGGCAAGACCCGGCTGTCGCAGGAGGGCGCCGAGAGCGCCGCCGCGGCCCGCCCGGACGCCTGGCCGCACGGCGTGTGGCTGGCCGAGCTGGCCCCGGTGGACGACCCGCGGACCGTCCCGGAGGCGGTGCTGACCGCGCTCGGTGCGCGCGAGACGGTGGTCCGCGGCTCCACCGCCGACGGGCTGCGGGCCGCCACCGACGCCACCGCCCGCGATCCGCACGCCCGGCTCGCCGAGCACTGCGCCGGCCGCCGGATGCTGCTGGTGCTGGACAACTGCGAGCATGTCATCGGCGCCGCGGCCGAGTTGGCCGAGCGGCTGCTGACCGCCTGCCCGGGCGTGACGGTGCTGGCCACCAGCCGGGAGCCGCTGGCCGTACCGGGCGAGGTGGTGCGCCCGGTGGGACCGCTGCCCGAGCCGGTCGCGCTGCGGCTGCTCGCCGAGCGCGGGGCCGCGGCCCGCCCCGGTTTCCGGACCGATGCCGACGCGGAGACCGCCGCGGCCTGCGCGGAGATCTGCCGCCGGCTGGACGGTCTGCCGCTGGCCCTGGAACTCGCCGCCGCCCGGCTCCGCATGATGACGCCCCGTCAGATCGCGGACCGGCTCGACGACCGCTTCCGGCTGCTGACCAGCGGCAGCCGTACGGTGCTGCCCCGCCAGCAGACCCTGCGCGCGGTGGTGGACTGGTCCTGGGACCTCACCGGCGAGCCCGAACGGGCCGTCCTGCGGCGGCTGTCGGTCTTCGCCGGCGGCTGCGACCTGGCCGCCGCCGAGGAGGTCTGCGCCGGCGCCGGCGTCGCCCCGTACGAGGTCGCCGGGCTGCTCGGCTCGCTGGTCGACAAATCGCTGGTGGTGGCCGCCCCGGCCGGCACCGGCGGGCAGATGCGCTACCGCCTGCTGGAGACCGTCGCCGAGTACGCCGGGGAGCGGCTGGACGAGGCCGGCGAGCGGGCCGCCGCCGAACGCCGCCACCTGGTCGCCTACCGCGAACTGGCCCGCACCACCGACCCGTTGCTGCGCGGCGCCGGGCAGCGCGCGGCGATCGACCGGCTGGAGCTGGAGCACGACAACCTCCGCACCGCGCTGCGCCGCGCGGTGGCCGCCGGCGACGAGCAGGAGGCGCTGTGCCTGGTGCTCTCCCTTCAGTGGTTCTGGTCGCTGCGCGACCACACCGGCGACACCCGCACCTGGGCCCCGGCCGCCGCCGCGCTCGGCCCCAGCCCCTTCGCCCACCCCGTCGAGCCGGCCCCCGACCTGTACGAGCGGCCCATCGACGCACCCCCGCCGATGCCCCCCGCGCAGCTGCTGGAGGCGCGCCGGGAGGTCCGCCTGGTGGCGCTCTCCAGCCAGGACAGCGACCTGGACGCGCTGCGCAGCCCCGAGACGCAGCAGGAGCTGGCCGGGGCGATGGCCGCCTACCGGGGCGGGATGCCGCAGCTGTGCAAGGTCCCCGGGGTGATGTGGCACTACGCGGCGATGATCAACGGCCGGTGGGAGGAGCTGGCCGGGCTGGTCGACGCCGCGGTCGCCACCTGCCGCCGCTTCGGCTACGACTGGGAGCTGGCCTACGTCCTCCAGATGCGCGGCAAGCTCCGCAACGACCGCCCCGGCGGGCTGGACCGGGCCGCCCGGGACGCCGACGAGGCGCTGGGCCTCTTCCTGCGGCTGGGCGACGCCTGGGGCGCCGCCGAGGCGCTGGCCGGCCGCGCCGAGACCGCCGAGAAGCGCGGCGACTACGACGGCGCGGCCCGCGACATCCGGGCCGCGATGGTGCACGCCGAGGAGCTGGGCGCGTACGGCCAGGCGCTGCTGCTGCGGGCCCGGCTGGGCGCCGTACTGATCGAGGCCGGCCGGGCGGACGAGGGCGAGCGGATGCTGCGGGAGGTGCTGGCCGACGCGGAGGACCGCACCGGCGGCCGGGACGCGGTGGCGTTCACCCGCATGACGCTCGCCATGGGGCTGGCGCTGGCCGGCCGCACGGTGGAGGCGCGGGCCGAACTCCTCGCGGTGCGCGCGACGTTCGCGGTGGGCGGCCCCGACCTCTTCCTGGGGCTGCTGGACGCCTCGCTGGTCTCGCTGGACGTGGACGAGGGCGCCGGCGGCCCGGAGCTGCTGCCGCGGCTGCGCCGGGCGCTGGCGCTGACCCGCGACCCGCTGGCCGAACTGGTCGCCCCGGACCTGCCGGTGACGCAGCTGCTCACCGGTGCCCGGGTGCTGCTGGCGGTGCGCGGCGCGGCCGGCGCGCGGGACGCGGCCCGGCTGGTCGGCGCCTACGACGCGCTGCGGAGCCCCTCGCAGGTGGCGCCGCGGATCGTCCGCGAGGACCGGACGCGGACCGAGGCGGCGATCCGGGAGCTGCTGGCCGGGCCGGACTACGAGGCGGCCCGGGCCGAGGGCGGCCGGCTCTCGCTGGACGAGGCCGCCGCCCTCCTCTGACGCGCCGGGCGGCCGCGTCAGGTCTTCGAGCGGAACTTCCGTACCGCCAGCGGCATGGTGACGGCCGTGATGGCGACCGTCCAGGCGAGCGTGACCAGCACCGGATGGGCCACCGCGCCCTGGCCGTTGATCAGCGCGCGGGCCGCGTCGGCGAGGTTGGAGAGCGGGTTGATCTCGGTGAAGCCGGCCAGCCAGCCGGGCATCGTCGCGGTCGGCGCGAAGATCGACGAGCCGAACTGCAGCGGCATCAGCACCAGCATCGCCAGGCCCTGCACCGCCTGCGGCGTCCGCACGCTCAGCCCCAGCAGCACGAAGATCCACATCAGCGCGGCACCGAAGACCGTGGACAGCGCGACGGCCGCCAGCAGCGCCGCGAGCGAGCCGCGGATCTCCAGGCCCAGCAGCAGGCCCATGCCCAGCAGGATCGCGGTGGCCAGCAGCATCCGGCCGACCTCCACCACGATCTTGGCTATCAGGACCGAGGACCGGGCGATCGGCATCGTCCGGAAGCGGTCCATCACGCCCTTGCGGAAGTCCTCGTTGACGCCGCTGCCCACCGCCATGGCGATGTTCATGCCCATCATCGCCATCATGCCGGGCACCAGATACTGCACGTAGGAGTGCTGGTTCCCGGCGATCGCGCCGCCGAAGACGTAGACGAACAGCAGGATGAAGACGACCGGCATCAGCAGCGCGTCGAACAGCGTCTCCGGGTCGTGCTTGATCTGCATCAGATTGCGCCGGGCCAGGGCGCCGATGTGCCGGAGATTGGCCCGCAGGCCGATCCGGCCCTCGTCGGCGGCGGGCCGCCCGGCGGCCGCCGTCACCGTCGCGGCGCTCATGCGCCCACCTCCGCGTACCGCTCGTCGTGCGCGGCGGGTCCGTCCGGCCCGTCCGCCGTACCGTCCCCGCCGGAGCCGTCCGCCCCGCCGGAGGTCTTCTGCCCGGTCAGCGCCAGGAACACCTCGTCCAGGCTGGGCAGATGGGTGCTGATCCCGGCCAGCGCGAAGCCCCGCGCGCCGAGCACCCCGACCACCGCGGTCAGCTGCTCGTCGCTGACGATGGGGACGTTGACCACACCCCCGGTGTGGTCCGCGGTGGCCCCGGCGACGCCGTCCAGCCCGGCCCGGGCGACGGCGTCCGCCAGCGCGTCCAGCTCCCCGGGGTCGGCCGGGCGGATCTGCAGGGTGCGCCCGCCCACCTTGGCCTTCAGCTCCTCGATGCGGCCCTCGGCGATCACCCGGCCGCGGTCGATCACCGCCAGCCCGTCGGCCAGCTGCTCGGCCTCTTCCATGTACTGGGTGGTCAGCAGGACCGTGGCGCCGTCCCGGACCATCCGCTGGACCTCCTCCCAGACCTCGTTGCGGGTCCGGGGGTCCAGGCCGGTGGTCGGCTCGTCCAGATAGAGCACCGAGGGCCGGCCGATCATCGAGGCGGCCAGGTCGAGCCGGCGGCGCATCCCGCCGGAGTACTTCCCGGCCGGCCGCCGGGCGGCCTCGGTCAGCGAGAACCGCTCCAGCATCTCGTCGGCGCGGGCTCGGGCGTCCTTGCGGGAGAGGTCCAGCAGCCGGCCGATCATGTAGAGGTTCTCCCGGCCGGAGAGCTTCTCGTCGACCGATGCGTACTGCCCGGTCAGGCCGATCCGGCGGCGCAGGGCGCGCGGCTGGCGCACCACGTCGCAGCCCGCCACCACGGCGCGGCCGGCGTCCGGGACGAGCAGGGTGGACAGGCAGCGGACGAGCGTGGTCTTGCCGGCGCCGTTGGGGCCCAGGACCCCGAGCACGGTGCCCTCCGGCACGTCCAGGTCCACCCCGTCGACGGCCCTGACGTCGCCGAAGTGCTTGACCAGGCCGCGCACCTCCACGGCGTTGCCGCCCCCGGTGGTTATCGTCTGTCGCGTCATGCCCCTTACGGTGCCGGACGCCGCTGACAGCGCGCTGACAGGCCGCCGACAGCCGGTACCGACCGGCCGCCGGCGGCCCGCCGGGCGGGGCTCAGCGGAAGGAGTGCTCCGCGGCCGGGAAGGCGCCGCCGACGACGTCCTCGGCGAACGCCCGGGCCGCGCCGCCCAGCAGCTTCCGCAGGTCGAGGTACTGCTTGACGAAGCGCGGCACCCGGCCCGCGGTGAAGCCGGCCATGTCCGTCCACACCAGCACCTGCGCGTCGCATTCCGCCCCGGCGCCGATGCCGACGGTCGGGATGTGCAGCGAACGCGTCACCTCGGCGGCCAGCTCGGCCGGCACCGCCTCCAGCACCACCGAGAACGCCCCGGCGTCCTGCACCGCCTTGGCGTCCCGCAGCAGCTGCTGCGCGGCCTCCTCACCGCGGCCCTGGACCGGGTAGCCGCCGAAGGCGTGCACCGACTGGGGGGTCAGCCCGACGTGCGCCATCACCGGGATGCCGGAGGAGACCAGCAGCTCCACCTGGTGCGCGGAGCGCTCGCCGCCCTCCAGCTTCACCGCGCCCACCCCGGCCTCCTTGACCAGCCGGGTGGCGCTGCGCAGCGCCTGCACCGGGCCTTCCTGGTACGAGCCGAACGGCAGGTCGGCGACGACCAGCGCGCGCTCGGTGCCGCGCACCACCGCCGCGGACAGGATGGTGATCTCGTCGAGCGTGACCGGCACGGTGGACTCGTAGCCGAGGTGGCAGTTGCCCATCGAGTCGCCGACGAGCAGCACCGGGATCCCGGCCTCGTCGAAGACCGAGGCGGTCATCGCGTCGTAGGCGGTGAGCATCGGCCACTTCTCGCCGCGCTCCTTGGCGGCGGCGATATCGCGGACGGTGATCCGCCGCGACCGGGTGCCTCCGTAGAGCGCCTTGGGGTTGTCCTTGGCGGGCGCGGCGGTGGGCTCCTGGGTCGTGGCCCCCGCGGCCTCGTTCCGGGCAGGCGAAAGCTGCGTCATGGTGACGGCTCCTGTTTCGTGATCTCGAAGCACCCTGACGGTGTCTCCGGACTCCCGTCCATGCTGGCACGGCGTGCCCGGGGAGCAAAAGGGGGCGTCGCGGGGGGCGTCCCGGCGGGGCGTACCGGGGGCGTCGAAGGGGGTCCCGGCGGCGGCTCGCCGCGCCACCGATACGGAACGGTCCCGTATCGATATCGGCGTAGGGTGGCGCCATGGCGACCTCCCCGACCCCACCGGCCGCGTCCGGCGCCCCCGCCGCGCCCCGCGTCCCCGCCCGGATCCACCGCCGCCGCTGGGTGATCCTCAGCGTCCTGATGCTCAGCCTGCTGATCGTGGTGCTGGACAACTCGATCCTCAACGTCGCGATGAAGACCATCGCCACCCCGGCCCCCACCGGTCTCGGCGCCACCCAGAGCGAGCTGGAGTGGGCGATCAACTCCTACACGCTGGTCTTCGCCGGGCTGCTGTTCACCTCCGGCCTGCTCGGCGACCGGCTCGGCCGCAAGAAGGTGCTGCTCTTCGGGCTGGCCGTGTTCGGCACCGGCTCGGTGCTCGCCGCGGTCTCCGCCTCCCCGGCGCAGCTGATCGTCTTCCGCGCCCTGATGGGCCTGGGCGGCGCCTTCGTCATGCCGGCCACCCTCGCCATCCTGATGAACGTCTTCGAACGCGAGGAGCAGCCCCGGGCGATCGGCGTCTGGGCCGGCGGGGTGGGGCTGGCCATCGCCATCGGCCCGATCGCCGGCGGGCTGCTGCTGGACCACTTCTGGTGGGGCTCGGTCTTCCTGATCAACGTCCCGATCGTGCTGGTCGCGCTGGCCGCGATGGTGCTGCTGGTGCCCGACTCCAAGGACCCGGCCCCCGGGCGGCTGGACCCGGCCGGGGTGCTGCTCTCCGTGGTCGGCCTGGTCCTGCTGGTCTACGGGATCATCAAGGGCGGCCAGCTCGCCGACTTCACCGATCCCGAGGTGGTGGGCACCGTGGCCGGCGGGGTGGCGGTGCTGGCCGCGTTCGTCGTCCACCAGAAGCGCAGCGACCACCCGTCCATCGACATCGGCTACTTCCGCAAGCCCGCCTTCTCGGCCGCCGTCACCGCCATCGCGCTGGTCTTCTTCGCGCTGATGGGCGTCACGTTCTTCATCGTCTTCTACGTCCAGAGCGTGCGCGGCTACAGTCCGCTGGAGGCCGGGCTGCTGATCCTGCCGCTGGCCGCCGCCCAGCTGATCTTCGCGCCCCGGGCCCGGCACGCGGTGGACCGCTTCGGGGCCCGCGCGGTGTGCACCGCCGGGATGCTGGTGGTCGCCGTCACCATGGCCGGGATGCTGCTGCTGGACCGCCACACCCCGCTGTGGGTGCTGGAGGTGCTGTTCTTCCTCCAGGGCACCGGCATGGCGCACATCATGCCGCCGGTCACCGTCACGATCATGCAGGCGCTGCCGCGCGAGAAGGCCGGCTCCGGCTCGGCGCTGAACAACATCTTCCGGCAGGTCGGCGGCACCCTCGGCGTCGCGGTGCTCGGCTCGCTGCTCTCCACCAGCTACCGCGACGGCATCCAGGGCACCCTGGACGCGCTGCCGCGGGTGCCCGGACCGGTGCGGATCGCGGCCGGCGAGTCCATCGAGGCCACCCTCGGCCTCGCCCAGCGGCTCGGCCCGCCCGCCGCCCGCCCCCTGGCGCTCGCGGCCGACGGCGCGTTCCTGCACGCCATGCACGTCACCGCGCTCGCCTCGGCGGCCGTCTCGGTGCTGGGGGCCGCGGTCGTCGCCGGATTCCTGCCGGGAAGAATGGGCCCGGCCCCGCACTCCGCGGAGCGCCGGGACGGACGGAAGGCGGGCGCAGCGAGATGAGCCGGGCGGCGGACACCCGCGGGCGGACGGCGGGGGAGCGGCCGGGCGGGCCGGCTCCCGGGCGCCGGGGCCGCCCGCGCAGCGCCGCGGCCGACTCCGCGATCATCGAGGCGGTGCTCCGCCTGATCGAGGACGGCAGCTCGATAGCCGAGCTGTCCATGGAGCGGATCGCCCGCGAGGCCGGTGTCGGCAAGGCCACCGTCTACCGCCGCTGGCCGGGCAAGAGCGCGCTGCTGCTGGACGTGATGCGGTCGCTGGACGCGCCCTGCCCGCCCCTGGAGGGCGGTTCGGTCCGCGAGGACCTGGTGCGGCTGCTGGAGTTCCTGCGCCGCCGGGGGCTGGCCGGGCGCGGTTCGGCGGTGCTGCGGACGGTCGTCAGCCACGTCCGGTCGCAGCCGGAGCTGTGGGCGGAGTACCACGAGACGGTCCTGCGGGCCCGGCACGAGGCGCTGCTCGCGGTGTTGCGGCGCGGGGTGGCGGCCGGTGAGATCCGCGCCGACCGGGACCTGGCGACGCTGGCCGACCTCTTCACCGGGCCGCTGCTGGCCCGCGCCCTCCGCCCCGAGGGGCAGCCGCTCCCCGAGGGGTTCGCCGAGGAGATCGTCGACACCGTGCTGGACGGCGTCCGGCCGCGGCCCGCGGGGTGCGGCGGCCGCCCGGCGGCGGATTCCGCTTGACCCGGGCCGGGGCGCTGCATGACCCGCGCTGGGGTGCTGCATGACCGGGACCCGACCGCTTGATGACGGCCGCCGGGCCGCGTATGACCGGACCATGCCCGTTCTGTCACAGCCGCTGTCACGAACGCCCGGACCGGAACCCGCGGCGGCGGACGGCCCGTCCTCCCCTGCGGAACGCACCGGAAGACCCCGCGCACCGGGGATCCGCCGGTCAAGCGGATCCACCGGAAACCGGGATCTAAGAGAGCGTTTCACGGCCATCGCCTAGGGTCGAAGATCACAGGTGAGGCGCACCGGAGCAGGGTGGCAGGCGAGTGAGGACAGCGGTATGGCGCAGGCGTACATGACGGAGCCGGAGCAGGGCCAGGGGCCCGGGTGGACCGGTTCCCGGTCCGGGCGGCTGCGGGGCTGGTGGCGCCGGGAGGGGATGTGGCGGCGCGGCATCGTCCTCGCGGTCCTCGCGGTCCTCCTCGGGCTGGCGCTGCTGCTGCACGCCCGGATCCCCAACACGGTGGGCAATTACGGCAGCCTGCTGGAGACCTTCCTGCCGTGGCTGGGCCTGGGCGTCCCGCTGCTGCTGCTCTGCGCGCTGCTGCGCCGCTCGGCGACCGCCCTGGTGGCGCTGGTGCTGCCGGCCGTCGCCTGGGTGAGCCTCTTCGGCGGGCAGCTCACCGACAAGGCCGGCACCGGCGGCAACCTCACCGTGCTGACCCACAACGTGGACGCCGACAACCCCGACCCGGCGGGCACCGCCCGCTCCATCGCGGCCTCCGGCGCCGACGTGGTCGCGCTGGAGGAGCTGACCGGCACCGCGCTGCCCGCGTACCGCAAGGGCCTGGCCGGCGTGTACCCGTACCACACCGTGCAGGGCACGGTCGGCCTGTGGAGCAAGCGCCCGCTGGCCGACACCCGCCCGGTGGACATCAAGATCGGCTGGGTGCGGGCGCTGCGCGCCACCGTCACCGCCGCCGACGGCCGGCAGATCGCGGTCTACGTGGCCCATATGCCCTCGGTACGGGTCAACGTCGACAAGGGCTTCACCGCCGGGCAGCGCGACGGCAGCGCCAGCGCGCTGGGCGAGGCGATCGCCGCCGACCCGGTCCGCCAGGTGGTGCTCCTCGGCGACCTCAACGGCACCATGAACGACCGCTCGCTGGCCCCGCTGACCTCCCAGCTGCGCTCCGCCCAGGGCGCGGCCGGCGACGGCTTCGGCTTCAGCTGGCCGGCCGGCTTCCCGATGGCCCGGATCGACCAGATCCTGGTCAAGGGCATCGACCCGGTCAAGGCGTGGGTGCTGCCCGCGACCGGCAGCGACCACCGCCCGGTCGCCGCCACCGTCAAGATCTGACTCCACCCCACCACCGGCGCCCGCCCGCGCCGGCCGGACGGCCCCCGCGCCGCCTGGCCGGCGCGGGCTTTTTCCGCGTCCGCAGGCGAGGGGTCGCGACGCGATTTCACATTCCGTTTTCACGGCGGAATACTCCGCCTGCCACACTTTGTTCCGGAACAGAACTTAAACGCGGGCCGGACCTCCGCGCGCCCGCGCCGGACACATCCCCACCCCTTTCGTACGCCTCCCGCACCCCACCCCTCGCACGCCTCCCACCCGAAAGGTTCTCCATGCCCTTGGCTCTGCTCGCGCTCGCGATCTCGGCCTTCGGTATCGGCACCACGGAATTCGTGATGATGGGCCTGCTGCCCGACGTCGCGGACGCTCTGGGCACCTCCGTGCCCACCGCCGGCTACCTCGTCTCCGCCTACGCCCTCGGCGTCGTCATCGGCGCCCCGCTCCTGACCGCGCTCGGCTCCCGCGTCCCCCGCAAGCGGATGCTGGTCGCGCTGATGGCGGTCTTCACGGTCGGCAACCTCGCCTCCGCGCTGGCCCCGAACTTCGGCCTGCTGGTGGCCGGCCGGCTGCTGGCCGGGCTGCCGCACGGCGCGTTCTTCGGCGTGGGCGCGGTGGTCGCCGCCCGGCTGGTCCGCGAGGGCCGGCAGGCCCGCGCGGTGGCCACCATGTTCCTCGGCCTGACCATCGCCAACATCGTCGGCGTACCCGCCGCCACCCTCCTCGGCCAGCGCCTGGGCTGGCGCGCCACCTTCCTCGTCGTCGCCGCCATCGGACTGGTCGCGATGGCCGCGCTGGCCCGGCTCGTCCCGCCGCTGCCGGCCGGCCCGGACACCGGCGGCCTGCGCGGCGAACTGCGCGCGCTCGGCGACCGCCAGGTGCTGCTCGGCCTGCTCACCACGGTCTTCGGCTTCGCCGGGATCTTCGCCGTCTACAGCTATCTCGCCTCGGCGATGACCGAGGTCACCGGCTTCTCCGCGGGCGCGGTCCCGGTGGTGCTGGCGCTCTTCGGCATCGGGATGACGCTGGGCGCGCTGGCCGCCGGGCCGCTCACCGACCGGGCGCTGCGCCCCACCCTCTACGGCTCCCTCGGCGCGCTCGCGGTGGTGCTGGCGGTCTTCCCGTTCGCCGCGCACCTGAAGTGGGCCGCGCTGGTCACCGTCGTCCTGATCGGCGCGGTCGGCTTCCTGACCACCACGCCGCTGCAGATGCTGGTGATGGACAAGGCCCGGCGGGCGCCGACGCTGGCCGCCGCCGCCAACCAGTCGGCGTTCAACCTGGCCAACGCGGGCGGCGCCTGGATCGGCGGCCTGGTCCTGGCGGCCGGCTGGGGCTGGACCTCGCCGGCCGCCGCCGGCGCCGTCCTGGCCGCGGCCGGTCTGGCCGTGGCGCTGCTGGCCGGACTGCTGGACCGCGGCTCCCGCGACGACACCACCCGGATCGTGGCGCGCGGCGACGGCGAGCCGGCGGCCGCGCCGGCCGGGGCGGTCAGCCGCCCTCCCGCCAGTGGTTCGTGATCGGCAGCCGCCGGTCCTTGCCGAAGCCCTTCGCGGAGATCTTGGTGCCGGGCGGGTACTGCCGGCGCTTGTACTCGGCGCGGTCCACCATCCGCAGCACCCGGGTCACCAGCGCCTCGTCGAAGCCCTCCGCCACGATCTCCTCGCGGCCCCGGTCCCGGTCGACGTACAGCTCCAGGACGCGGTCCAGCACCGCGTAGTCCGGCAGTGAGTCGGTGTCGACCTGGCCGGGCCGCAGCTCGGCGCTGGGCGGTTTGCTGATCGTGTGCTCGGGGATCGGCGGGGTCTGCCCGCGCGCGGCGGCGGCGCCGTTGCGCCAGCGGGCCAGTGCGAAGATGCCGGTCTTGTAGACGTCCTTGATCGGGCCGTAGCCGCCGACCGAATCGCCGTAGAGCGTCGAATAGCCGCACGCCAGCTCGGACTTGTTGCCCGGCGCGAGGACCAGGTGCCCCTCCTCGTTGGAGATCCCCATCAGGATCGTGCCGCGCAGCCGCGACTGGAGGTTCTCCTCGGCCAGCCCGGTCACGCCGAGCGATGCCAGGTACGCGTCGAACATCGGGCCGATCGGCACCGTACGGAACCGCAGGCCGGTGCGGCGGGCCAGTTCGGCGGCGTCGGCCACGGAGTGCTCGGAGGAGTAGCGCGAGGGCATGGCGACCGCGTGCACCCGCTCCGGGCCCAGCGCGTCGCAGGCCAGCGCGGCCACCAGCGCCGAGTCGATCCCGCCGGACAGGCCCAGCACCACGCTGCCGAAGCCGTTCTTGGCGACGTAGGCGCGCAGGCCGGTGACCAGCGCGGTGTAGATCTCCTCCAGGTCGCCCAGGCGCGGCGCCTGCCCGCCGGGCACCTCCGGCGCGTAGGGCGGCAGCGGATCGGCGGAGAGGATTAGGTGCTCCACCCGCAGCCCGTCGTCCAGCACCCCGGACGGCGGTTCCGGCGCCGCCGCCGGCAGGTCCAGATCGACCAGGACGCACCCCTCCTCGAACTGCGGGGCGCGGGCGATCACCCCGCCGTCGCGGTCCACCACGATCGAGTCGCCGTCGAAGACCAGCTCGTCCTGGCCGCCGATCATGGCGAGATACGCGGTGGTGCAGCCGGCCTCCTGGGCCCGCTTGCGGACCAGCTCCAGCCGGGTGTCGTGCTTCTCCCGCTCGTACGGCGAGGCGTTGACCGACAGCAGCAGCCCGGCGCCGGCGCTGCGCGCGGCGGGCACCCGGCCCCCCTCCTGCCACAGGTCCTCGCAGATGGCCAGCGCCACATCGACGCCGCGGACCCGGACGACGGGCAGGGTGTCGCCCGGGACGAAGTAGCGGAACTCGTCGAAGACGCCGTAGTTGGGCAGGTGGTGCTTGGCGAAGGTGAGCGCGACCGCGCCGCGGTGCAGCACCGCCGCGGCGTTCTGCGGCGCACCGGCCGGCCGGCCGTAGCGGGGCTCGGAGCGCGCGCAGCGGTCGAGGTAGCCGACGACCACCGGGACGTCGCCCAGTCCCTCGGCGGCCAGCCGCTCGGCCAGCGCGCCCAGCGCGGCCCGGCTCGCCTCGACGAACGACGGGCGCAGCGCCAGGTCCTCGACCGGATAGCCGGTCAGCGCCATCTCGGGGAAGGCGATCAGATGCGCGCCCCGGTCGGCCGCGTGCCGGGTCCAGTGCGCGATCGCGTCGGCGTTCCGGGCGAGATCGCCGACGCAGGAGTCGATCTGGTTGAGGGCGAGACGGAGTTGGGGCACCCCGCCAGTCTAATCGTCTTTCTGACGCGATGGGGGATGCGCGGCGGCCCGCCCGGCGCGGCGGAAGCGCACCGGACGGGCCGTGGCGGGGGAGCCGGAGGCTACGACCGCCGGTAGCCGAGGACCGTCATCATCCCGGACTCCGAGTGGTAGATGTTGTGGCAGTGCATCATCCACAGCCCCGGGTTGTCGGCGTCGAATTCGACCTCCAGGTGCTGGCCGGGCCGCACGATGGTGGTGTCCTTGCGCGGGCCGCCGTCCGGCAGCGTGAAGCTGTGCCCGTGCAGATGCATCGGGTGGAACATCCGGGTGTGGTTGCGGAAGACCAGCCGGACCCGCTCACCGGCCCGCACCGGATAGCGCTGCGAGGGGGTGTACGGCCGGCCGTTGATCGCCCAGTCGAACCGCTCCATGGTGCCGGTGAGCCGGGCGCCGATGGTCCGGTCCGGCGCCCGCCGCGCCGCCCGTACGCTCTCGTGCGCCCGCAGGTCGTGCGCCATCAGCAGCTTGCCGTCCAGCCGCCGGGTGCGCGCCGAACCGTCCGGGGCCCGGCCGCCCCCGGTGCGCAGCACGGCCAGCGCCGAGCGGCCCTTGCCCTCGGCCAGCGCCACCAGCGGGAAGACGCCGGACTTGGCGGTGACCAGGACGTCGTAGCGCTCGGCCATGCCGATCAGCAGGGCGTCGGTCCGGGCGTGCCGCACCGGGTTGCCGTCGGTGTGGGTGACGGTCATGTCGTGGCCGCCCAGCGCGACCCGGTAGGCGGTGTCGCCGCCCGCGTTGATGAAGCGGATCCGGATCCGGTCGCCGGGCCGGGCCCGGAAGACGTCCGGGTCATGGCTGGTCCGGCCGTTGATGAGGTGGTACGGGTAGTCGATGTTGCCCGGCATACCGCGCAGCAGCCGGCTGTGCGCGCCGCGCAGGATGCGGGACGGCCCGCCGCCGTCCGCCGCGCCGGGGCCGCCCGCGCGGCGCGCCCCCCGGCTGGCCCGGTCCGCGAGCAGGGCGCCGCCGAACTCCCGCCCGGCCGCCTGCTCCGCGCCCACCAGGCCCGCGTCGCCCAGCGCCGCCCCGACCGATCCGGCGGCCAGTCCGCCCAGGCTCGTCGCCAGGCCGTCCAGGCCGACCGGCGCCTCCCGGCCGGCGTCCGGCACCGCGGCGCCGGCGTACGGGGCGGTGCCGTCGTCCCCGGCGCGCCCGGGCCGGTCCGCGCGGCCGCCGTGGTCGCGCTCGCGCTCGTGCCCGTCCTGCCCGGAGCCGTGCTTGTGGTGCCCGTGCCCGCGGCCGTGTCCGTTCCCCTGCCGCGAGTCGTGCCCCGAGCCGCCGTGGTCGCCGTCCCCGTGGCCCCCGCCCTCGTGCCCGGACCCGTGCCCGTGCATCGCCCCCCGCCCGTGGTTCAGCTCCCGCAGCACCGCGTCCGGGTCGCTGCCGTCGATCCCGTCCAGCCAGTCGTCCAGCACCACCACCCACTCGTGGTCGTACTCCATCGGCTCCCTGGGGTCGTCCACGATCAGCGGCGCGTACAGCCCGTGGTCCTGCTGCACACCGAGGTGCGGATGCGTCCAGTACGTGCCGGGGTCGGTGATCCGGAAGCGGTAGTGGAAGGAGGCGCCGGGCTTGATGGGCCGCTGGGTGAGGTCGGGGACGCCGTCCATGTCGTTGCGGATCGGCAAGCCGTGCCAGTGCAGGGTGGTGGACTGCGGCAGGTTGTTGGCCAGGGTCACCGAGAGGGTGTCGCCGGCGGTGACCCGGAGCACGTCGCCGGGCAGCCGGTCGCCGTACGTCCAGGTGTCGACAACGCGGCCGCCGAGGTCGATCCGGGCCCGGCGGGCCTCCAGGTGGACCCGGCGCACCGGACCGGAGCCGCGCCGCCGCTCGGCCTCGGCGACCTCCGGGCCGCGCGGGTCGACATAGCGGCCGCGGCCGTCGCCGGTGCGGCCGTCCGGGGCGGTCGCGGCGCCGGCGGCAGCGCCGGGCGCGGCGGCGGCCAGCAGACTTCCGCCGGTGACCGCGATACCCGCGCCGAGCACGGCGCGGCGGGAGTGCGTACGAAGGGGTTCCATGGGGTTGCACCTCGTGGCATATCGGGGGAGGCCGGGTGCGCTCCGGCGGGGGAGCGGGGGCGGACGGGGGCCGGCGCGGCGGCGCGGGGTATCGGCCACGGGCCGCGCGGCGGGCGGCCGGGCCGGCCGGCGGCCCTGCGGGGTTGACGCATCGCGGACTCCTCGACGGCCGGGGACCTACGGACGCACCGCTGCTCCCGGGGCGCGGCCCCGGACGCGGCCCACCGCGCCGCGCGCGCCGCGCCCGGTGAACCGCCCGCCTATTCTTGGCCCTCGCCCGCCCCCGGCGAATCCGGCATTCCGTACGCGCCGCCGGGACCACCCGAACACCAGGAAGTCCGTGCGCCCCACCCGCCCCAGCCGTCCCGCCGCCGCCCGCCGGGCCACCGCCGTCCTCCTGCTGCTCGGCGCGCTCGCGTACACCGCCTGGGTCCTGGAGCTGGTGATCGCCACCGGTCTGGACCCCGTCCGGGCCTACGTGAGCGAACTGGCCGCCGCCGACCAGCCGCTGGGCGGGCTGTTCCGGGCCACCGACCTGGCCGCCGGACTGCTCGTCCTGGCCGGTGCGCGGACCGCGCTGGTGGCGTCCGGGCGCCGCCCGTGGACGACCGCGGGCTGGGCGGCGCTGGCGCTGTTCGGCGCCGCGACCGTGCTGGACTCCCGGCTGCCGCTGAGCTGCGCGCCCACCGCCGACCCGGTCTGCGCCGCCCGGGAGACCGCCGGACTGGTCCCGGCCACCCACACCGCGCACGCCGTCAGCAGCACCCTGGCCATGGCCGGGGCGCTCGCCGCGCTGGTCCTGCTCACCGCGGCCGCCCGCCGCTACGGCCACTGGCCCGCGCTCGCCCGCTTCGGCCCGCCGCTGGTGCTCGCCGAGGCCGCCGCCACCGCCTGGACGCTGGCCGAGGTCGCCGCGCTCACCGCCGGCGGCGACACCTGGGCGCTCGGCGTCGGCCAGCGCCTCCAGGTGCTGCTGGTCGCCCTCTACCTCGCGCTGCTCGCCGGGTGCGTGGCGCGCGACGGGTCCCAGCCGCCGGCCCGGTGCGGGGACGCGCGGTGAGCCGCGTACCGGGCGGCCGCCCCGTACCGGGCCGGATGGTGCGGGTCGGCGGGGTGCCGCTGCACGTGGTGTGCGAGGGCAGCGGCCCGGTGGTGGTGCTCAGCGGCGGTCTGGGCATGGCGTGGTCCGACTGGGACGCGGTCGCCGCGCTGCTCGCCGCGCACCGCACCGTCGTCCGCTTCGACCGCCCCGGGCTCGGCCTGAGCGCCGGCCGGCCGGGCGGCCCGGCCACCCTGGCCGGTGAGGCGGACCGGATCGCCGCCCTGCTGGACGCGCTCGGCCACCGCGGGCCGGCCACCGTCGTCGGCCACTCGCTGGCCGCCTTCCACGCCGAGGCGTTCGCCCGGCTGCACCCCGGCCGGTGCGCCGGACTGGTCCTGGTCGACGGCAGCACCGAGGAGTCCCCGGCGCCCCTGCTGCCGCGGGCGGTCCGGGGCGCGTGGGCGCGCGGCGCGGCCGGCGCGCTGCGCGCCGCCGGACTGCCGCGCCTGCTGGGCCCGGCCGCGCGCCGGTTCCTCGTCCGCGCCGGAACGGTGGCCCGGCTGCCGGGCGCGGCCCGGGACGCCGCGCTGTACGGGAGCAGCCGGGTGGTGCGCGCCTGTCTGCTGGAGAACGCCGGCTACGCCTACCAGGCCGCCGACCTCGCCGCGCTGCGCCGGGCCCGCCCGCTGCCCGCCGTCCCGGTCACCGTGCTGGCCGCCGACGACGGCCGGGGCACCCGTGGCGGGCGGCGCTGGCTGGCCCGCCAGCGGGCGCTGGCCGCCGCGCTCGGCGCGCGCTGGACGGTCGCCGCGCCCGCCGGCCACCTGGTCATGGCGGACGCCCCCGGAGCGGTCGCCCGGGCGGTGCTGGACCAGCGGTGACGGTGTCGGAGCGGCGGTGACGGCGGCCTGACCGGACCGGCGTTTACCGGCCGCACGCCGCCACACGGAGCGCCCAAAAGCGGGTCAAGCGCCGCTCACGGAGCGTCCAAGACTGGGCCAAGGCTCTCGCTTCCCGCGCCGTGCGGCGCTGAGCCTGGTCGCGGCGGGAAAAGACACCGGGAGGAAGCCGGGAGGGGGTCACGGGTCGGCGGTTCTGATTCAGGCCAAGGGTGCGTAATGTGACGGTAACCCGCCGACGTGATACTGGTGGGCCAAAACGCGATGATCCCACGCGTGGACAGGCCGGATGACCTGCAAGGATTGGTGAAGCATGGACAAGCAGCAGGAGTTTGTGCTCCGGACGCTGGAAGAGCGCGACATCCGCTTCGTCCGGCTGTGGTTCACCGATGTCCTCGGCTTCCTGAAGTCCGTCGCGGTCGCCCCGGCCGAGCTGGAGCAGGCGTTCGACGAGGGCATCGGCTTCGACGGCTCGGCCATCGAGGGCTTCGCCCGGGTCTACGAGTCCGACATGATCGCCAAGCCGGATCCGGGGACGTTCCAGATCCTGCCGTGGCGCGCCGAGGCCCCGGGCACCGCCCGGATGTTCTGCGACATCCTGATGCCGGACGGCTCGCCCTCGTACGCCGACCCGCGCTTCGTCCTCAAGCGCATCCTGGCCAAGACCTCCGACCTCGGCTTCACCTTCTACACCCACCCCGAGATCGAGTTCTTCCTGCTGAAGGACAAGCCCGTGGACGGCTCCCGGCCGATCCCCGGCGACTCCTCCGGCTACTTCGACCACACCCCGCAGAACGTCGGCATGGACTTCCGCCGCCAGGCCATCACGATGCTGGAGTCGATGGGCATCTCGGTGGAGTTCAGCCACCACGAGGGCGCGCCCGGCCAGCAGGAGATCGACCTGCGCTACGCCGACGCGCTGTCCACCGCCGACAACATCATGACCTTCCGGCTGGTGATGAAGCAGGTCGCGCTGGAGCAGGGCGTGCAGGCCACGTTCATGCCCAAGCCGTTCTCGGAGTACCCCGGCTCCGGGATGCACACCCACCTCTCGCTCTTCGAGGGCGACCGCAACGCCTTCCACGAGTCCGGCGCCGAGTACCAGCTCTCCAAGGTGGGGCGCTCCTTCATCGCCGGACTCCTCCGGCACGCCGGCGAGATCTCCGCCGTCACCAACCAGTGGGTCAACTCCTACAAGCGCATCTGGGGCGGCGCCAACCGCACCGCCGGCGCCGGCGGCGAGGCCCCCTCGTACATCTGCTGGGGCCACAACAACCGCTCCGCGCTGATCCGCGTCCCGATGTACAAGCCCGGCAAGATGGGCTCCACCCGCGTCGAGGTCCGCTCCGTCGACTCCGGCGCCAACCCCTACCTCGCCTACGCGGTGCTGCTCGCGGCCGGCCTGAAGGGCATCGAGGAGGGCTACGAGCTCCCGGCCGGCGCCGACGACGACGTCTGGGCGCTCTCCGACTCCGAGCGCCGCGCGATGGGCATCGAGCCGCTGCCGCAGAATCTCGGCGAGGCCATCGAGCTGATGGAGCGCAGCGAACTGGTCGCCGAGACCCTCGGCGAGCACGTCTTCGACTTCTTCCTGCGCAACAAGAAGCAGGAGTGGGAGGAGTACCGCTCCGAGGTCACCGCCTTCGAACTGCGGAAGATGCTGCCGGTGCTCTGACCGCCCAGGGCCACCCCCGCGTCCGCGCCGACCCGCCACCGAGAGGCCGCCCATGGCACCACCCGCTCCGCAGGGACGGCGGAGCTCCGCGTTCACCCGGCTGCTGAGGCACGGTTTCTCCGACCCCTCGGCGGCCGGCGCGCTGCTCGACGCCCCCGAACTCGCCCCCGTACGCGACGATTCGGTGCTGCTGGAGACGCTCGGCGGCACCGCCGACCCGGACCTGGCGCTGCGCGCGCTGGTCCGGCTCGCGGAGGCGCTCGGCCCGGCGGAGCGGTCCGAGCTGCTGGCCACCCTCACCACCGCCAAACCGCTGCGCGACCGGCTGCTGGGCGTGCTCGGCGCGTCCGAGGCGCTCGGCGACCACCTCGTCCGGCACCCGGACGACTGGCGGTCGCTGGCCGTCTACGAGGCGGCCGATCTGCACCCGGCCACCCCGGAGTTCGAACGGGCTCTGGCCGAGGGCATCTGGGGCGGGGCGGCCGCCGGCCGGCCGCGGGCGGACGCGCTGCGCGCCGCCTACCGCCGCTGCCTGCTGGGCATCGCGGCCCGCGACGTCTGCGGCACCACCGACGTCGCGGAGACCGCCGCCGAACTGGCCGACCTGGCCACCGCCACCGTCCGCGCCGCCCTGGAGATCGCCTACGAGGAGCAGCCCGGTGACGCCGCGCAGTGCCGGCTGGCGGTGATCGGCATGGGCAAGTGCGGCGGCCGGGAGCTGAACTACGTCTCCGACGTGGACGTCATCTTCGTCGCCGAACCCCGCGACGGCGCCGAGGAGGCCAAGGCGCTGCAGGCCGCGACCCGGCTCGCGTCCCGGATGATGCGGCTGTGCTCGGACACCACCGCCGAGGGCACCATCTGGCCGGTGGACGCCAACCTCCGCCCCGAGGGCCGCAACGGCCCCCTGGTCCGCACCCTCTCCAGCCACCTCGCCTACTACCAGCGGTGGGCCAAGACCTGGGAGTTCCAGGCGCTGCTCAAGGCCCGCCCGATGGCCGGAGACCTCGCGCTCGGCCAGGAGTACACCGACGCGCTGGCGCCGATGGTCTGGGACGTCGCCGAGCGGGAGAACTTCGTCGCCGACGTCCGCCAGATGCGCCGCCGGGTCGTGGAGAACATCCCCGCCGCCCAGGTCGACCGCGAGCTGAAACTCGGCCCCGGCGGGCTGCGCGACGTCGAATTCGCCGTCCAGCTCCTCCAGTTGGTGCACGGCCGCACCGACGCCACGCTGCGCAGCGCCACCACCCTCGACGCCCTGGCGGCGCTCGCGGCCGGCGGCTACGTCGGCCGCCAGGACGCCGCCGCGCTGGACGCCGCCTACCGCTTCCTGCGCACCCTGGAGCACCGCATCCAGCTGTTCCGGCTGCGCCGCACCCACCTGATGCCCGAGGACGCCGCCGAACTCCGGCGCCTGGCCCGCTCGTTGGGGATGCGCACCGAACCGGTGGAGTCGCTGCGCCGGGAGTGGAAGTGGCACGCCCGCGAGGTCCGCCGGCTGCACGAGAAGCTGTTCTACCGGCCGCTGCTGGACGCCGTCGCCCACCTGGAACCCGGCGAGACCCGGCTGTCGGCGAAGGCGGCCGGCCACCGCCTGGGGGCCCTGGGCTACGCCGACCCCGTGGGCGCGCTGCGCCACCTGGAGGCGCTGGCGTCCGGGGTGTCCCGCAAGGCCGCGATCCAGCGCACCCTGCTGCCCGTCCTGCTCGGCTGGTTCGCCGACTCCGCCGACCCGGACGCCGGACTGCTGAACTTCCGCAAGGTCTCCGACGCGCTCGGCAAGACCCCCTGGTATCTGCGGCTGCTGCGCGACGAGGGCGCCGCCGCGGAGAACCTCGCCCGGGTGCTGTCGGCCGGCCGGCTCGCCCCCGATCTGCTGCTGCGCGCCCCCGAGGCGGTGGCGCTGCTCGGCGCCGCCGACGGGCTCCAGCCGCGCGGCCGGGCCGCCCTGGAGCAGGAGGTGCTGGCCGCGGTCGGCCGCGCGGACGGCGCCGAGGCGGCGGTGGCGGTGGCCCGCGGGGTGCGCCGCCGCGAGCTGTTCCGGACCGCCGCGGCCGACGTCATCGGCGCGTACGGCACCGAGGCCAGCCCGGCCGGCACCGACCACGGGCACGCCGTCGACGGGGTCGGCGCGGCGCTCTCCGACGTCAACGCCGCGACCCTGGCCGGCGCGCTGCGCGCCGCGGTCCGCGAGCGGTGGGGCGACACCCTGCCCACCCGCTTCGCGGTGATCGGCATGGGCCGCTTCGGCGGCCACGAGATGGGCTACGGCTCGGACGCCGATGTGCTGTTCGTCCACGAACCGCGCGAGGGCGCCGATGAGCACGAGGCCGCCAAGGCCGCGTACGCGGTCGCCAACGAGATGCGCCGGCTGCTCCAGATCCCCTCCACCGACCCGCCGCTGCCGATCGACGCGGACCTGCGCCCGGAGGGCAAGTCCGGCCCGCTGGTGCGCACCCTGGCCTCGTACGCGGCGTACTACCGGCGCTGGTCGCTGGTGTGGGAGGCGCAGGCGCTGCTGCGGGCCGAGCCGGTGGCCGGGGACAAGGAGCTGGGCGAGCGGTTCACCGAGCTGATCGATCCGCTGCGCTACCCGGCCGAGGGGCTGGGCGAGGACGCGGTGCGCGAGATCCGCCGGCTCAAGGCCCGGATGGAGTCCGAGCGGCTGCCGCGCGGCGCGGACCCCACAACCCACACCAAGCTCGGCCGCGGCGGCCTGAGCGATGTGGAGTGGACGGTGCAGCTGATGCAGCTGCGGCACGGCTGGGAGCTGCCCGGACTGCGCACCACCCGCACCCGGGACGCGCTGGCCGCCGCGCACGCCGCCGGGCTGATCGGCACCGACGACGCCCGGACCCTGGACGAGGCGTGGGTGCTGGCCGCGCGGGTGCGCAACGCGGTGATGCTGGTGCGCGGCCGCCCCGGCGACACCTTCCCGGCGGACGCCCGGGAGCTGGCCGCGGTCGGCCGCTACCTCGGCTACGAGGAGGGGCACGTCGGCGACATGCTGGAGGACTACCGGCGGATCACCCGGCGGGCGCGGGCGGTGGTGGAGGAGCTGTTCTACGGCGGCTGAGCCGGCCGGAGTTCAGCGGGCCGGGCCTCGGTCCCCGGGGATCAGTCCCCGGGGATCAGTCCGCCGGGCCTCAGCCCGCCGCGTCCCGCCCGGCCCGCTCCAGCAGCGCCCGCAGGTGGGCCAGATACCCGGCCAGGGTCAGTTCGAAGGCGGCGTCCGCGCGGTCCGGGCCGGTGGCGGCCTGGGCCGCGGCCAGCCGGGGCGCCTCGGCGTCCCCGGAGACCTCCCACATCGGCTCCGGCGCCGACATGTCCAGCGCCGAGCCCAGGACGAGGTTGTCCAGGCCGGTGATCACCGGCATCACCGCGTCCGGCGGGAAACCGGCGTCCAGCAGCAGCCCGGCGACCCGGTCGTACTGGGCCAGCACCCGCGGCGCGCGGACCGGCGAGGTCATCAGCATCGGGATCGCCCGCGGATGGGCGGCGAACGCGGCGCGGTAGGAGCGCGCCCAGGCGGCCAGCGCCGCGTCCCAGGCACCGGCGTCGAGGGCGGCGGGGTCGATCGCGTCGGTGACCCGCTCGCGCAGCAGCTCGACCACACCGGCCCGGCCGTCCACGTGGTGGTACACCGACGCGGTCTGCACACCGAGCCGCCGGGCCACCTCCGGGACGCTGAAGTCGCCCTTCTCGTCGACGAGTTGGAGCGCGGTGGCGCCGATCCGCGCCCGGTCCAGCAGGGCCTTCCGCGGCCGCCCCATGGTGCCCCCTCCCGGCGAAAGCCCCCGTCGCGGGGTCTTCCCGAATCGTACGGCGCGGGGTACGGTCCCCAAACCGAAAGGCTTTAGGTTTCTCTCCCCCGGCCGGTCGCGCCGCCGTCACCACCGTCCGCGCCCGGCCGCTCCCTCCTCCCTGTCCTGACGCAGAAGGGCGACCGAGCCATGGCCGCAGACTCCGGGTCCCGCAGCGGGGCGCCGCAGCAGACCCCGCCGCCGACCGCCACCGCGGCGGCCCCCACCCTCCGCCGCGGCACCCTCGGCGTCGCCGACATCGCCTTCTTCGTCATCTCCGCCGCCGCCCCGCTCACCGTCATGGCCGGCACCTCGCCGATCGCCCTCGGCGCCGGCGGCCTGGGCGCGCCCGTCGGCTACCTCCTGGCCGGCGCCACCCTCGCCCTCTTCGCCGTCGGCTTCACCACCATGGCCCGGCACGTGCGCAACGGCGGCGGCTTCTACGCCTTCATCACCCGCGGCCTGGGCCGCCCGGCCGGCTTCGGCGCCGCCACCGTCGCCCTGCTCGCGTACAACGGCATGCAGATCGGCGTCTACGGGCTGCTCGCCACCGCCACCCAGGACGCGCTGAAGGCGTTCTGGGGCATCCACGTCCCCTGGCCGCCGATCGCGCTGGCCGGCGTCGCGGTCATCTGGTTCCTCGGCTACCGCAGCATCGACTTCGGCGCCAAGGTGCTGGGCGTCCTGCTGATCGCCGAGACCGGCATCCTCGTCCTGCTCGCCGGCGGCGTCCTGCTGCACGGCGGCGCCCACGGCCTGGCCCTGGACTCCTTCACCCCGCGCCAGGTGCTCGTCCCCGGCACCGGCGCGGTGCTGGCCTTCGCCTTCGCCGCGTTCACCGGCTTCGAGTCCACCGCCATCTACCGCCGCGAGGCCCGCGCACCGCGCCGCACCATCCCGCGCGCCACCTACATCGCGGTCGCCTTCCTCGGCCTCTTCTACGCCTTCACCATCTGGATCGTCATCCAGGCGTACGGCGCCGACCGGATCGTGGCGGCCGCCCTCGCCGACCCGGCCGGGCTCTTCTTCACCGCCACCAGCCGCTACGTCGGCACCTGGGCCGCGGACCTGATGCACCTGTTCATCCTGACCAGCATCCTCGCCTCGCAACTGGCCTTCCACAACGCCATCAACCGCTACGGCCTGGCCATGGCCCAGGAAGGCGTACTGCCCGCCGCCCTCGGCCGGGTCCACCCGCGCCACCGCTCCCCGTACACCGCGGGCGCGGTGCAGAGCGTGCTGGCCGCCGTGGTCGTCCTCGGCTTCGCGCTGGCCGGCGCCGACCCGTACACCCAGCTGCTGCTGTGGATGAACACCCCCGGCATGCTCGGCCTGCTGGCGCTCCAGGCGCTCACCGCGATCGCCGTACCGCTGTACTTCCGCCGCTTCCGCCACCGGGAGGGCGCGCTGCGCACCCTGGTCACGCCGATCGCCGCCACCGTGCTGATGCTCGGCGCGCTGGTGCTGGTCATCGCCAAGATCGACATCATGACGGGGGCCGGCGCCACCACCGACACCGTCCTCGTCCTGGCCGTCCCGGCCGCCTTCGCCGCCGGACTGCTGCTGGCCCGCCGGGTCCGCCGCACCCGCCCCGCCGTCTACGCGGGCTTCGCCGCCGAACCGGAGGAGGACGGGGCGGACGGCGATGGGCCGGACGAGGACGGGCCGGACGGCGGCGGGCCGGCGGCGCCCGAGCAGGCGGCGGAACCGGCGGCCGCACCGGCCGCCCCCCGCTCCGGCACCCCGCCCGAAGAGACCGCGGCCCGCCGCTGACCCGCCCGCGCCCGTACCCCCGCCCCCGTAAGGAGCAGCCCGTGCCGTCCACCCCGTCCACCCCGGCCGCCCCCGCCCGCGGCCCCCGCGCCACCGCCGCCGACACCGTCCTCACCGGCGCCCGGGTCCGCACCCTCGACCCCGACCGCCCCTGGGCCGAGGCCGTCGCCGTCAAGGACGGGCGGATCGCCGCGGTCGGCGGCGCGGCGGACGTCCGGGACTGGCGGGGCCCCGGCACCGAGATCATCGACCTGGCCGGCGCCACCCTCGTCCCCGGCCTGACCGACGGCCACAGCCACCCCGTGTGGGGCGTCGAGATGGCCACCGGCCTGGACCTGAGCACCGTCCGCGACCTGCCGGAACTCCGCGACCGGCTGGCCGCCGCGGCCCGCGCGCTGCCGCCCGGCGGCTGGCTCACCGGCTGGGGCCTGGACCACAACGTCTTCGGCGGCCGGCCCGTCCACCGCGACCTCATCGAGGACGCGCTCGGCGGCGCGCCCGCCTTCCTGCGCCTCTACGACGGCCACTCCGCCCTGGTCAGCGGGCGGGCGCTGGACGCCGCCGGGATCACCGGGCCGCGCGCCTTCGCCCAGCGCGCCAGCGTCGTCTGCGACGACGGCGGCCGCCCCACCGGGCACCTCGTCGAGCACGCCGCGATGGACCTCGTCCTGCCCGCCATGCCCCGCCCCTCGGCCGCCGACCGCCGCGCCCGGCTGCTCGCCCTGCTGACCGAGATGGCCGCCGCGGGCCTCACCGGCGCCCATGTCATGGACCTGGAGCACGCGGACGTCCCCGAGCTGCTGGCCGGTGTCGAGGCGGACGGCCACCTCCCGGTGCGGCTGCGGATCGCCCCCTGGTGCATGCCCGGTATCGACACCGATGGCCTGGACCACCTCGTCGCCCTCCAGCGGCTGGCCGGCCGGCACTGGCGGATCGGCGGGGTGAAGTTCTTCATGGACGGCACCGTCGAGGGCGGCACCGCCTGGCTGGAGCGGCCCGACTGCCACGGTCAGGGCACCGACGCCTTCTGGCCCGACCCCGCCGCGTACACCGCCGCCGTCCACCACCTCGACCGGGCCGGGGTGCGCACCGCCACCCACGCCATCGGCGACGCCGCGGTCCGGCACGTCCTGGACACCGTCGAACTGCTCCCCACCGGCCGCCCCGGCGCCCGCCTCCGCCACCGTATCGAGCACATCGAGACCGTCCCGGACTCCCAGCTTCCGCGCTTCGCCCACCTCGGCGTCGCCGCCTCCATGCAGCCCACCCACACCCACTACACCCGCGCCGACCACACCGACGCCTGGTCCCGGCGGGTCGGGGCGGAGCGGGCCGGCCGCGCCTGGCGCTGCCGCGATCTGCGGGACGCCGGCGCCGTCCTCGTCCTCGGCTCCGACTGGCCGATCGCCCACCACGACCCCCGCCAGGTACTGGCGACCGCCCGGCTGCGCCGCCCCGCCGGCCGCCCCGACGTGGACCCGGTCACCCCGGGGCAGGCCCTGACCGGGCTGATGGCCCTGGAGGGCATGACCTCGCACGCCGCGCTGGCGGCCGGCGAGGAGGCCGAGGCCGGCCGGATCGCGCCCGGCTACCGCGCCGACCTGACCGCGCTCGCCGCCGACCCGGTCACCGCCCCGGCCGACGAGGTGGCCACCGCCCCCGTCCGCCTGACCATGACCGGCGGGCACGTCACGCACCGCGCCGAGCGCTGACCGGTACGGCGGTCCGGTACGGCGCCCCGGTACGCGAACGGGCCGCGGGCGGCGCTCCGCCCGCGGCCCGTCACCGCATCCGTGTCCGGGTGTCCGGCCTCACACCCCCAGGGGCGCCGGCCCGGCCGCCACCGCGTACCGGGCCAGCCGGTGCGGCAGCCGCCCGTACCACGCGCAGGCCAGCGCGTAGCCGAACGCCAGGCACAGCACCCCGCCCAGCGCGTCCAGCCAGAAGTGGTTGGCGGTGGAGACGATCACCGTCAGCGTCGTCGCCGGGTAGAGCACGCCCAGCACCCGGGCCCACGCCGCCCGCGCCAGCAGCACGATGGTGATCCCGCACCACAGCGACCAGCCGATGTGCATCGACGGCATCGCGGCGTACTGGTTGGACATCGACGCGAGATTGCCGGACGCCATCGAGCCCCAGGTGCCGTGCACCACGACGGTGTCCACGAAACCGCCGTCCGGCATCAGCCGGGGCGGCGCCAGCGGGAAGAAGTAGTAGCCGACCAGGGCGACGCCGGTGGTGGCGAAGAGCGCCAGCCGGGCCGCCGCGTACCGCCCGGGATGCCAGTGGTAGAGCCACACCAGCACCCCGATCGTCACGATGAAGTGCAGTGTCGCGTAGTAGTAGTTCATCGACACGATGAGCCAGGTCACCGAATTCACCGCGTGGTTGACGGTGTGCTCCACCGCGATGCCCAGCGCGTGCTCGGCCCGCCAGATCCAGTCGGCGTTCCGCAGCGCCTGCGCCTTCTGCTCGGGGACCGCGTTGCGGATCATGGAGTACGTCCAGTAGCTGACCGCGATCAGCAGGACCTCGAACCACAGGCGGGGTGCGCGAGGGGTTCTCAGCCGGGCCAGCCGCCCCGGGCCGTCCGGGCGGTCCGCGGGCTCCCCGGCGGCTGTCGGGGCGGCTGACGGATCGTCCAGAGTCCTCACGTGCGCTTCACCCATAGGCAGACAGTCTGCCAGAAAGGGGTGTGCACCCGATCATCCCTTGGTCGGGTAAACGGCCTCCGGGATCCACCCCCCGAACCACCTGCGGAGTAGGCCCAGGGGAGGACCCGTCCCCCTAGGGGACGGCCCGGCGGAGCCCTACCGCGCGGCCCGCAGCGGACGCGGGACGGCCGTCCCGGGAGCCGCCTCCGGCACCGAGGCGGTCGAGCCCCGCACCACCAGCTCCGGGTGGAAGACGAACTCGCTGTGCGGCGCGGGCGTCCCGCCGATCTCCTCCAGCAGCGCCCGCACCGCCGCCTGCCCCATCGCCTGCACCGGCTGCCGGATGGTGGTCAGCGGCGGATCGGTGAACGCGATCAGCGGGGAGTCGTCGAAGCCCACCACGGACATCTGCCGCGGTACGTCGAGACCGCGCTGCCGGGCCGCCCGGATCGCGCCCAGCGCCATCATGTCGCTGGCGCACACGATCGCCGTCACCCCGCGCTCGATCAGCGCGCCCGCCGCGGCCTGCCCGCCCTCCAGCGTGAACAGGGAGTGCTGCACCAGCCCCTCGGCCTCCGCGCCCTCCAGCCCCAGCTGCTCCCGCACGCACCGCAGGAACCCCTCGACCTTCCGCTGCACCGGCACGAACCGCCGGGGCCCCAGCGCCAGCCCGATCCGCCGGTGCCCCAGCGCGGTGAGGTGCGTCACCGCCAGCTCCACCGCGGCCCGGTCGTCGGGCGAGACGAACGGCGCGCGCACCTGATCGGAGAAGCCGTTGATCAGGACGAACGGCACGCCCTGGCCGCGCAGCCGCTCGTAGCGCCCCATGTCGGCGGAGGTGTCGGCGTGCAGCCCGGAGACGAAGATGATGCCGGCCACCCCGCGGTCCACCAGCATCTCGGTCAGCTCGTCCTCGGTGGAGCCGCCGGGCGTCTGGGTGGCCAGCACCGGGGTGTAGCCCTGGCGGGTCAGCGCCTGCCCGATCACCTGGGCGAACGCCGGGAAGATCGGGTTCTCCAGCTCCGGGGTGATCAGCCCGACCAGGCCCGCGCTGCGCCGCCGCAGCCGCACCGGCCGCTCGTACCCGAGCACGTCGAGCGCGGCCAGCACCAACTGGCGGGTGGTGGCGGAGACACCGGGCTTCCCGTTGAGAACCCGGCTGACGGTGGCCTCGCTGACACCCGCCTGCGCTGCGATATCGGCAAGCCGGGCGGTCATGAGGGGGACTGTACCGCCCGCTTCTCAGATTGCCCACCAGGTGCAGCTGTCCCCGGGCAGCACCGCCGACGCCCCCTCGGCCGCCACCGGCGCGCTGGAGAGCAGCAGTTCACCGGGCAGCGGCAGGGACACCGGCTCGGGGCGGGTGTTGACCGTGCACAGCACCCCGGGCCGGCGGAACGCCAGCACCCCCTCCGGCGCCGGCTGCCACGCCATCTCCCCGTCGCCCAGGCCCGGCAGCCGGCGGCGCAGCGCCAGCGCGCCGCGGTACAGCTCCAGCGTGGACGCCGGGTCGCCGGTCTGCGCGGCGACGCTCAGCGCGCCCCAGCCGGCGGGCTGCGGCAGCCAGCTGCCGCCCGGCCCGAAGCCGTACGGCGGGTGCTCGCCGGCCCACGGCAGCGGCACCCGGCAGCCGTCCCGGAAGCCGTCCTGGCCGCCGGCGTCCGCGCCGCCGGACCGGCCGCGGAAGAACGCCGGGTCCTGCCGCACCTCGTCGGGCAGGTCGGTGACCTCGGGCAGGCCCAGCTCCTCGCCCTGGTAGAGATAGGCGGAGCCGGGCAGCGCCAGCATCAGCAGGGTCGCGGCGCGCGCCCGGGCCAGGCCGCCGCCGAGCCGGGTGGTGTGCCGCACCACGTCGTGGTTGGAGAGCACCCAGGTGGTGGGCGCGCCCACGGCGACCGCGGCGGCCAGCGAGGAGTCGATGACCGCGCGGAGCGCCGCGGCGTCCCACGCGGTGTTCAGGAACTGGAAGTTGAACGCCTGGTGCAGCTCGTCCGGGCGGACGTAGAGGGCCAGCCGCTCCACGGTCGGCGCCCACGCCTCGGCGACCCCGATGACGTCCCGGCCGTGCGCCCGCCCGTAGTCGTCCAGCAGCCGCCGCCAGGAGCGGTGGATGGCGTGCACCCCGTCCTGGTCGAAGAACGGCAGGACCTGGGTGCCGATCAGCCGGGCCTGCTCGCCGTGGCCGATGTCGGGCAGGCCGGGCGCCTTGACCATGCCGTGCGCGACGTCGATGCGGAAGCCGTCCACGCCGAGGTCGAGCCAGAAGCGGAAGATGGCGGCGAACTCCTCGTGCACCTCGGGCCGTTCCCAGTCCAGGTCCGGCTGCTCGGGCGCGAAGAGGTGCAGATACCAGTCGCCGCGGTCGGTGCGGGTCCAGGCCGGGCCGCCGAAGACCGACTCCCAGTCGTTGGGCGGGAGTTCGCCGTGCGGGCCGCGGCCGGGCCGGAAGACGTAGCGCTGCCGGGCCAGCTCCGGGTCCCGGAACCACGGGTGGCGGTCGGAGGTGTGGTTGGGGACGATGTCGAGGATCACCCGCAGGCCCAGCGCATGGGCCTCGCTGATCAGGTCGGCGGCGTCCTGGAGGGTGCCGAAGAGCGGGTCGACGGCGCGGTAGTCGGCGACGTCGTAGCCGCCGTCGGCCTGCGGCGAGGCGTAGAACGGCGTCAGCCAGAGCGCGTCCACGCCCAGCCCGGCGAGGTAGGGGAGCCGTTCGCGCACCCCGCGCAGATCGCCGACGCCGTCGCCGTCGCTGTCGGCGAACGAGCGGACGTAGACCTGGTAGATGACGGCGTCGCGCCACCACCCCCGGCTCTCGTGCGGTGCGGCGGCCTGGGGGGCGGGGCCGGGGGAAGTGAGCTCCTGGGTCATCTGCCGTCCCTGTCAGGTCTCGGGCGAAGTGCTGAAAGTGCTTCCACGGGGTCAACGCGCGGGCGGGCGGCGGGTGACGGTGGCCCGGAGCCCCGGGAGGGACCCGTTCCGGCCGTTCCGCCGCACCGGCTTCCAGAATTCTTGCAGAAAAATCCCGCAACATCTTTCGGTTCGTTGATGCCGCTGTTACGTTCCAGACCGCCAACCGAGGCTTTCCCGAAGGAGTTCAGATGCGGCGTGGCATACGTGGCGTACTCGCCACCGCGCTGGTAGCGGGCCTGGCACTGGCGGCGACGGCATGCGGGGACGGAGGTGGCGGCGGCGGCTCGGCGGGCGGGGAACTGTCCGGAACGGTCACCTTCTGGGATACCTCCAACGACGCCGAGAAGGCCACGTACCGCAAGCTCGCCGAGGGTTTCCAGAAGGAGCACCCCAAGGTCAGGGTCGACTATGTGAACGTGCCGTTCGGCGACGCCAACGCCAAGTTCAAGAACGCCGCGGGCGGCGGCGCGGGCGCCCCGGACGTGATGCGCACCGAGGTCGCCTGGGTCGCCGACTTCGCCAACCTCGGCTACCTCGCCCCGCTCGACGGCACCCCGGCCCTGGAGAACACCGGCGACTACCTCCCGCAGGCCCTCGGCTCGACCAAGTTCGACGGCCGCACGTACGCCGTCCCGCAGGTCATCGACACCCTCGGGCTCTTCTACAACAAGAAGCTCCTCGAGGACGCCGGCGTCCCCGTCCCCAAGACCTTCGCCGAACTGGCCGCCGCCGCCCGCACCATCAAGGCCAAGACCGGCGCCACCGCCCTCTACCTCCGCGGCGACGACCCGTACTGGTTCCTGCCCTACCTCTACGGCGAGGGCGGCGACATGGTCGACGCGGCCCACAAGAAGGTCACCATCGACAGCGCCGCCGGGGTCCGCGCCTTCCGCACCCTCAAGCAGCTGGTGGACTCCGGCGCCGCCGTCACCGACGCCACCGACGGCCAGGAGAACCAGCTCAAGGCCCTCAAGGACGGCACCGTCGCGATGGCCGTCGACGGACCCTGGGACATCGAGGGCGCCCGCGCCGGAAAGGCGTTCGCCGACAAGGGCAACCTCGGCGTCGCGCCCGTCCCCGGCGGCAGCAAGGCCCAAGGCTCCCCGCAGGGCGGCTGGGACCTCTCGGTCTACGCCGGCAGCAAGAACCTCCCCGCCGCCTACGCCTTCGCCAAGTACATGAGTTCGGCGAAGGTCCAGCAGCAGACCACTGAGCAGCTCAGCCTGCTGCCCACCCGCAAGTCCGTCTACACCGCCCCCTCGGTCAAGCGGAACGAAATGGTCGGCTTCTTCAAGCCCGCCGTGGACGGCGCCGTCCAGCGCCCCTGGATCGCCGAGGGCAACTCCCTCTTCGAACCCCTCAAGGTCCAGATGAACAAGGTGCTCACCGGCGCCGCCACCCCCGAACAGGCCGCCAAGGCCACCGGGGACGCCTACCGGAAGCTGCTCAAGGACTACTCGTGACGGTCACCGCCCGCATCCGCCGGGCGCTCTCCACCCACTGGTACGCCTGGGCGATGACCGCGCCGGCCGTCCTCGTCATCGGCGTCATCATCGGCATACCCCTGGCCCGCGGCGTGTTCTTCTCCCTCACCGACGCCAACGAGGCCAATGTCGAGCGCTCGATCGGCATGAACCACCTGCCCGCCACCTACCACTTCACCGGCCTGGCCAACTACCGCGCGGTCCTCACCGACGACGTCTTCTGGAGCCGCCTGGGCTGGACGGCGGTGTGGACGGCCGGCTGCGTCTCCCTCACCTTCCTCACCGGCCTGGCCCTGGCCACCCTCCTCAACCGCCGGCTGCGCGGCCGCACCTTCTACCGGCTGGCGCTGATCCTGCCCTGGGCCGTCCCCGCCTTCATCTCCGTCTTCACCTGGCGGCTGCTCTACAACGAGAAGAACGGCCTGCTCAACAAGGTGCTGGCCGGCGGCGGTATCGACGCCGTGCCCTGGCTCAACGACCCGGCCTGGGCCAAGCTCTCGGTCATCGCCGTCAACGTCTGGCTGGGCGTGCCGTTCATGCTCGTCGCCCTGCTCGGCGGCCTCCAGTCCATCCCCGGCGAGCTGTACGAGGCCGCCGAGATGGACGGCGCCGGCCCCTGGCAGCGCTTCCGCCACATCACCGTGCCCGGGCTGCGCACGGTCAGCGGCACCGTCCTCCTGCTCTCCACCATCTGGACGTTCAACATGTTCCCGGTGATCTTCCTGCTCACCCGGGGCGGGCCCGGCGACGCCACCGAGATCCTGGTGACCTACGCCTACCGGCTCTCCTTCGTGGACAGCCCCCGGAACTTCTCCGCCTCCGCCACCTGGGGCGTGGTGATCCTCGTCCTGCTCGCCCTGGCCGCCGCCGGCTACCGCCGGGCGCTGCGCAAGCAAGGAGAGGTGTGGTGACCATGACCCGCACTGCCCGTACCCGTCCGCGCACCCGCGCCGACCGGCACCCGCTGGCCTCCGCCGGACTGCACCTGGCGCTCTCGGCCGCCACCGTCATCGCGGTCTTCCCGCCCCTGTGGCTGCTGATCACCTCGTTCAAACCCCGCAACGACGCCTTCACCACGGCCCTGGCCACCCACCCCACCCTCGCCAACTACCAGCACGTCCTGACCGGGACGCCGTTTCTGCGGTGGTTCGGGAACTCCCTGCTGATCGTCGGCCTGACCACCGTCCTCGGCGTCTTCATCGCCGCCACCACCGGCTACGCCGTCAGCCGCTTCCGCTTCCCGGGCCTGCGCCCGCTGATGTGGCTGCTGCTGCTCACCCAGATGTTCCCGGTCGCGGTGCTGATCGTGCCGCTCTACAACCTGCTCGCCGGGCTCGGCCTGCTCAACCAGCCCGCCGGCCTCGTCCTGACGTACCTCACCATCGCCGTGCCGTTCTGCGCCTGGATGATGAAGGGCTTCTTCGACACCATCCCGGTGGAGATCGACGAGGCCGGCCGGGTGGACGGCCTCAACCCCTTCGGCACCTTCTGGCGGCTGGTCCTCCCGCTCGCCCGCCCCGGCCTGGCCGTCACCGGCTTCTACACCTTCGTCACCGCCTGGGCCGAGGTCGCCTACGCCTCCGCCTTCATGACCGGCGAGGAGAATCTGACCCTCGCCGGCGGCCTGCAGACCTTCGTCAACCAGTACACCAACGACTGGGGTTCGATGACCGCCGCCGCCGTGCTGATCGCCGTACCGGCCGCGGTCGTCTTCGCGTTCGCCCAGCGCCACCTCGTCTCCGGACTGACCGCCGGCACGACCAAGGGATGACATGACCCGACAGCACAGCGCCCCGCCCGGCACCGCCCCCGCCGGCCCGGCCGCGCCGGCCACCGGCTGGTGGCGCGACGCCGTGATCTACCAGATCTACCCGCGCAGCTTCGCCGACGGCAACGAGGACGGCACCGGCGACCTGCCCGGTATCCGCGACCGCCTGCCCCACCTGCGCGACCTGGGCGTGGACGCGGTCTGGCTGAGCCCGTTCTACGCCTCGCCGCAGGCCGACGGCGGCTACGACGTCGCCGACTACCGCGCCGTGGACCCGCGCTTCGGCACCCTCGCGGACGCCGAGGCGGTCTTCCGCGAGGCCCACCGCCTGGGCCTGCGGGTGATCATCGACATCGTCCCCAACCACTGCTCCGACCACCACGCGTGGTTCCGCCGCGCGGTGGCCGAGGGCCCCGGCTCGGTCCACCGGGAACGCTTCCACTTCCGCCCGGGGCGCGGCCGCGACGGCGAACTCCCGCCCAACGACTGGGAGTCGGTCTTCGGTGGCCCCGCCTGGACCCGCCTGGCGGACGGCGAGTGGTACCTCCACCTCTTCGCCCCCGAGCAGCCCGACTTCAACTGGGACCACCCCGCCGTCCAGGACGAGTTCCGCTCGATCCTCCGCTTCTGGCTCGACCTCGGGGTGGACGGCTTCCGGGTGGACGTCGCGCACGGCATGGTCAAGGCCCCCGGCCTGCCCGACATCGGCCACGGCGAACAGGCCCGGCTGATCGGCTCCCAGGTCCTGCCGTTCTTCGACCAGGACGGGGTGCACGCCATCTACCGCTCCTGGCGGGCCATCCTCGACGAGTACCCGGGCGAGCGGATCGGCGTCGCCGAAGCCTGGGCGCCCACCGTCGAACGGCTCGCCCGCTACGTCCGCCCCGGCGAACTCCACCAGGGCTTCAACTTCCACTACCTCAACACCCCGTGGGACGCCGGCGCGCTCCGCACCGCCATCGACACCTCCCTCACCGCCCTGGGCGCGGTCGGCGCACCGGCCACCTGGGTGCTCTCCAACCACGACGTCGTCCGCCACCGCACCCGCCTCGGCGGCGGCCTGGACCGCGCCCGCGCCGCCACCCTCCTGATGCTGGCGCTGCCCGGCTCCGCCTACCTCTACCAAGGCGAGGAGCTGGGCCTGCCGGAGGTCACCGACCTGCCCGACGAGGTGCGCCAGGACCCGTCGTTCTTCCGCGCCAGCGGCCAGGACGGCCTGCGCGACGGCTGCCGCGTCCCGCTGCCCTGGAGCGGTACGGAACCCCCGTACGGCTTCGGCGGCGACAAGCCCTGGCTGCCGCAGCCGGCCGGCTGGGCCGGACTCACCGTCCAGGCCCAGACCGGCGACCCCACCTCCACCCTGGAGCTGTACCGCACCGCCCTCGCCCTGCGCCGGTCGCACCCCGGCCTGGGCGCCGGAGCGGCGGTGGAGTGGCTGCCGGCCCCCGACGGCGTCCTGGCCTTCCGCCGCCCCGGCGGACTGGTCTGCACGGTGAACACCACGGACACCGACGTCCGGCTGGCCCTGCCGCCGGTCCGCCAACTCCTCTCCTCCCGCGCGCCGTTCACCGCCCCGCGCGACCGGGCGGTCCCCGCGGCCGCCGGGCCCGCCGACGTCCGGCACCTGCCCGCCGACACCACCGTCTGGTGGCAGGAGTGACCGGCCCCGCCGCCCGGCCCGGCCCGCGCCTGTCGGACCTCGCGGCCCAGGCGCGGGTCAGCGAGGCCACCGCCAGCCGGGTCCTCAACGGCCGGGCGGGCGTCGCGGCGGGCACCCGGCAGCGGGTGCTCGCCGCGCTCGACGTCCTCGGCTACGAGCGCCCGGTCCGGCTGCGGCGGCGCAGCGCCGGGCTGGTCGGCCTGGTCATCCCGGAGCTGACCAACCCGATCTTCCCGGCGTTCGCGCAGGTCATCGAGCAGGTCCTGGCCGGCCACGGCTATACGCCGGTGCTGTGCACCCAGATGCCCGGCGGCGCCACCGAGGACGAACTCGTCGAGCAGCTGGAGGCGCGCGGCGTCACCGGTATCGTCTTCCTCTCCGGCCTGCACGCCGACACCGCCGCCGACCCCACCCGCTACCACCGCCTCACCGCCCGCGGCGTCCCCTACGTCCTGATCAACGGCTACCACGACCGCATCGACGCGCCCTGCGTCTCGCCCGACGACCGCGCCGCGGCCCGGATGGCCGTCCGCCACCTCGTGGAACTCGGCCACCGGGACATCGGGCTGGCCGTCGGCCCGGAGCGCTACGTCCCCTCGCGCCGCAAGGCGGAGGGCTTCACGGCGGCGCTGGCGGAGGCGTTCGGCCTGTCCGGGGGGCAGGCCGAACGGCGGGTCAAGCACACCCTGTTCAGCGTCGAGGGCGGCGCCGCCGCGGCCGCCGCGCTGCTGGACGACGGCTGCACCGGCATCGTCTGCGGCAGCGACCTGATGGCGCTCGGCGCGATCCGCACCGCCCGCCAGCGCGGTCTGGACGTCCCCGGCCGGCTCTCCGTCGTCGGCTTCGACGACTCCCCGCTGATCGCCTTCACCGCCCCGCCGCTGACCACGGTGCGGCAGCCCGTCCCGGCGATGGCCACCGCCGCGGTGGGCGCCCTGATCGAGGAGATCCAGGGGAACGCGGTCCAGCGCACGGAGTACGTCTTCCAGCCGGAGCTGGTGGTACGGGGGTCGACGGGGCCGGTGCGCACTGCTTCCTCTCGCTGACGGGCCGTCAACTCTCTTGCTCTGGTGGCCGGTCCGGGCGGCCGGGCGCGTAGGGGCCGCCGCGGGGCGGTGGCCCACCGGCCGGCCGGACCGGCTCGCCCCGGAACGTAACACTGTTGCAATCTCTTGCGAAAGGTCTTGCGGGGGATTGAGGGTGATTCGGTACGGGTCGCGGTCCGGGGCGGGTGCCCCAGGCGCGGGTGGTGATTCGGTGGGGCCGCTCGGGGGCGCTCACCCCAGCCGCTTCTCCAGCAGCGTCACCGCGTAGCGGCTCCCGCCGGCGCCCTCCTTGTGCGGCTGCGCGCCCACGACCGCGTAGCCCGCCCGCTCGTAGTACGTCCGCAGCCGGGGGTTGCCCGCCATGCAGTCCAGCCGCGACCAGGGCCGCCCGGACTCCGCGATCCGCCGCTCCGCGTGCCCCAGCATCGCCCGGCCCAGCCCGGCCGGGGCGTGCCCGCGGTCCACCATCAGCCGGTGCACATACCCGGCCTCCGGCGGCCGCGGGCCCCACGCGGGTTCGTCCTCCCACCACAGCTCGAAACCGCCCACGACCCGCCCGGCGGCCTCCGCCAGCCAGACCTCGCCGTCGGCTATCCGCTCCCGGAAGTGCGCCGCGTCCTTGCCGCCGGGCTTCCACTGGTCGATGCCGTGCGCCACCATCCAGCGGGCCGCCGCGTCGTACAGGCCGGCCAGCACGTCCGGGTCGCCGTCCGGACCGGCGAGCCGGTAAGTGATCTCTGCCATGGCCGGATTCTGCCGTATGCGCGGCACGCCGCCCCAGGGGCGCCGGCGCCGCTCAGACCGGCTGGGGCAGCGCCAGCAGCCGGCCCACCAGGTCCGCGAACATCCCGTCCGCCGGCTCGTCCGCCAGCATCCGGCGCACCACCCGCGCCATCCCCTCGTCGTACGCGGCACTGACCGCCGCCAGCGCCGCGAAGTCGTGCACCAGCTGCCGCTCCAGCTCCGCGCGCGGCACCCGCCGCCCGTCCAGCCACAGCAGCGCGGTGGTCTCCGCCAGCGAGATCCACGAGCGGACCACCAACTCCAGCCGGGGGCCGGGGTCCTGGGCGTCCGCGCCGAGATGGGCGAGGATCTGGGCGTAGGCGGCCTGCCGTACGCCGTCGATCAGCGCGCCGGTCCGCGTCGAGCCGATCGCCGGGCCGCCGCGCATCAGCGCCGAGAAGCCCGGCCCGTGCTCGTCCACGAAGTCGAAGAACCGCTCCATCACGCGCAGCAGCCGGGCGCCGAGCGGGCCCTCGTGCGGTTCGGCGAAGCGGGCCGTCAGCTCGTCGGCGGCCCGGCGCAGCGCCGCCTCGTACAGCTGCTGCTTGCCGGGGAAGTAGTGGTAGACCAGCGGGCGCGATATCCCGGCGGCCTCGGCGATCTCGTCGATCGAGACGTCCTCGGGGGAGCGGTGGCTGAAGAGGCCGAGCGCGACGGCGATCAGCTGCTCGCGTCGCTCCTCGACCCCCATCCTGCGGCGTGCCCCGGTGGTCATGCGCCCACCCTAACGACCGGCCCGGCGGCTCCACCACCGTTCCGCCGCCCGCCCCGGGGCACCGCCCGCCCCCGGGTCAGAGGTCCAGCACCAGCCCCCCGGTGCCCGGCTTCGCGCGGGACACGCAGATCAGCAGCGAGTCACCGCGCTCCGCGTCCGTCAGCAGCTCGTCCCGGTGGTCCACCTCGCCGGCCAGGACGCGCTGCTGGCAGGTGCCGCAGAAGCCCTGCTCGCAGGAGTACGGCAGATCGGGGAGCGCCTGTTCGCGGATCGCCCGCAGCACGCTGGTGCCGGCCGGGACGGTCACGGTACGGGCGGTGCGGCGCAGTTCGACCTCGAAGGGCTCGTCGGTGGCGTGCGGTACGTCGTCGGACGGGCCGTGGGCGTGGGGCTCGTTCCCGGTGGCGGGGCCCGCCGGGGTTCCGGTCGCCGGGCCGTCCCCGCCGGTACTCGCCGTGAACCGTTCCGTATACAGCGCCAACCCCTCCGCCCCCTGGGGCAGCAGGGCGGCCACCGCGTCCATCATGGGCCCGGGGCCGCAGCAGTACACCGCGGCGTGCGGGGGCGCGGCGGCGAGCGCCGCGGCCAGGTCGGGCCGCCCGTCCTCGTCCTCCGCGACGACGGTCAGCCGCTCGCCGTCCGCGCCCCCGGCCAGCTTCTCCACCTCTGCCAGGAACGGCATCGACGCCCGCGACCGCCCCGCGTACAGCAGCCGCCACGGCACCCCCTCCGCCTCGGCCCGCCGCACCATGGGGAGGATCGGGGTGATCCCGATACCGCCCGCCAGGAAGAGGTAGGCGTGGTGGTCCTCCAGCGGGAAGCGGTTGCGGGGGCCGCGCACCTCGACGGTCGTGCCCGCGCGCAGCGCCTCGTGCACCTCCCGCGAACCGCCCCGGCCGTCCTCCACCAGCCGCACCGCGACGGTGTACGAACCGCCGTCCGTCCGCAGCGCGTCGGCCGGTTCGCCGCACAGCGAGTACGGGCGCACGGCACCGGAGGGCAGGACGAGATCGAGGTGCGCGCCCGGTTCCCAGGCGGGCAGCCGCGCCCCCTCCAGGCGCAGGGCCACCACCCCTTGGGCGGCCTCGGTCCGCTCGGCCACCCGGAGCCGCAGCCCCGCCGGGCGCGCCGCGGCCCGGCCCTGCCCGGAGACCGGCTGCTCCAGCGCGGGCAGCGGCCACAGCGGCGACCGCCGGATCCGGCGCCGCAGCGCCCGGCGTACCGGCAGCGCGGTCCCGGCGACGGCCAGGGCGGTCCCGAGCCGAGCCGCACCCCGGCCGGCGGGTCGGGGCGTACGGACAGACGCGGGCATCTCAGGCTCCTCCGGAGGCGGTATTGGTGGTGGCGGTCGACGTCGCGGCGGCGGTGGCGGCGGGCGAACGCTCCAGATAGGCCAGGGCCTGCTCGGTGCTCCCGTACCGGGACGGGTGGTAACGGCGGCTCAAATACTGGGGGATGGACCGCAGCATCGCCCCGGGCGTCGGCAGTACGCCCTGCCGCCCGCCCCGGAGGAAGTCCCGTACCGCGGCCTTCCCGTCGGTCAGCGTCGGGTCGTTCGCCATGAAGAAGCGGGTGCCGCGCTGCCACAGGAACACCAGCGCCGTGAACGCCGTCGCCCACGTCCGCGCCCGCCGCCGGTAGTCGCCGTCCAGGTGCAGGAAGAGGTCGAAGGCCACCGAGCGGTGCTCGACCTCCTCCGCGCCGTGCCAGCGCAGCAGGTCCAGCATGGTCGGATCGGCTCCCCGGGCGTCCAGCGCGCGGGCGTTGAGCACCCAGTCGCCCAGGAACGCGGTGTAGTGCTCGATGGCGGCGATCATCGCCACCCGCTCCTTCAGCCACCACTCCCGGGCCCGCCCCGGCGGCAGTGTCCGGTCCCCGAGCAGCTTCTCGAAGAGCCAGTCGACCTGCGCGGTGTACGGGGTGGGGTCCAGGCCCAGCTCCCGGAGGTGCGGCAGCACGTCGTCGTGCGCCTGGGAGTGCATGGCCTCCTGGCCGATGAAGCCGATGACGTCCGCCCGGAGCCGCGGATCGCGGACGTACGGCAGCGCCTGCTTGTAGACGTGCACGAACCAGCGCTCGCCGGCCGGAAGCAGCAGATGCAGGACGTTGATGGTGTGCGTGCTGGAGGGGTCGCCGGGTATCCAGTGCAGGGGGGTGTCCGCCCAGTCGAAGGACACCTTGCGGGCCTTCAGCGGGGTGTGCTCGGACGCGACCGGCTGGGGCCGCAGCGAGGCCGTGTTAGACATGGCGTCAATGTACTGGCGGGTGGGGGGCCCCGTCAGCCCCCCGACGGCCAAAATTGCGCCGGCCCTTTTGGCCCCCGCCGGCCCAACGGGGCCCCCCCCCACCGCCCCCCCCCC
>NZ_LLZI01000221.1 GCF_001509485.1 Streptomyces sp. NRRL F-4489 | reverse complement strand
CGCTGAACCAGGCCGCCGGCGGCTTCCACAGCAACAGCTCGGTCTCCTGCCACACCGCGTCCGCGAGCTCCCAGGCGCCGGTCGCCATCGCATCGAACGGGTCGTGTGTGTGCGCGGGTGTCAAGTGTGTGCTCTCGTTTCTCGTTCGGCCCGCGCACCGGATCGGGGCGGGCGGCGGATCGGGGACGTGTCCCTGAACGCCTCACGACTACCGTGCGGAGCGGCTGGTGGGAACGGCAGATCGGCGACGTGCGGACTGTTCATGCCAGGTCTTGGCCTGCCCGTGCCGCCGTCGAGGCCGGGCCGCTGCTGTCGGTCGGCCCGGCGTGCGGGTCGCCCGCACCCGCGGCCTCCGCCTCCGCGCGGGCCGTCGGCACCAGGCGGTCAGGCGTCCTCATGATTGAGTTGCATCGGGCAGGATGCCTGCGGCCGCTGGGGCGTCGGCTGTGTGGGCCGGCACCCCATCTCGGCTCTCGTGGTAAGAGTCGGGCGTTCGGTTGACGGTTCCGCCCGGCGGTCGTGCTCCGGGCGGAACCGGTTTCCCTCACCGCGCCGCCATGATGCTGACGCCGCACCTTTCCATGCAGCGCCCGTGCTCTGGGCGCTCCCCGCAGGGTGTGCCCCCGGGCAGGCAGTGATCAGCGGCGGTACTGGGTGGAAGGTTGGCCAGATCGCGGGTGCCGGGCCGCCAGCGCAGCCCCCGGTTGCCCTCGCTCGCGGTCTGCCCGAGGGCGTAGTGCCACGCCCTGGTGGCCGACCCGAGCCCTGCAGCGGGCAGACCAGGCCGCCGCCCACAGAGGCCACAGCAGCCAGGACGCCGCACGACAGCGCCGGCCGGCACCACCGCACGATGCGGGCGCGGCGGGGATGGGCAAGGCGGCGGACCAGCGACCGGAAGAAGCGCACGGCGCGAGGGCGGACGGCAGGCGGCAGGCGGGAGGCGGCAGGCGGGAGGCGGGATCGAACGACGAGTGTGGGCGGCGGACGTGCGGCATGAAGGCGGGGCCGGGGCGGGCCAGGCGGCAAGCGCGCGGCCTGGTGAGCGACGGGCGAACACGGGCCGTCGGGCCAGGCGCAGGAAGGGCCGGCGGCCGGGCGCCAGGAGGGTTGCCCGGGGCGGTGTCCTGGCGGCGTGCCAGGTGAACAGAACGCGTCCCGTGTTGTCCAGGCGCTATTCTCCGGGCTGCTCACCCGGGTGCTGACGCTATTCGGCGTTGAGGACGTGCATCCGTTGCTGGCCATGCACCTCGCTGCCAGCCGCAGCCGCAGCTGTGGCACGTTCCTGGCCAGGCCGCAGCGAGAAGCCCTGCCGGTCACCGCCCCGGCGACGGAGCCGGTTCACCCCGGTCACGTCCGGCCCGCGCGGTGGCGATTGGCCATACGTTCGGTGGACTGTGAGGATCGGTGCCCATGAATGGTTGGATACTGGCGTCCTCGCTGCTGAAGATGGCTTTGGGACCATCAGCAAAGCGGCGCTTTCCCACGCCGCTGACGAGCCACCAGCGATGGATGGTCTCGCTGGACGCGATCTTGGCCGAGCGGATGTGGGGGCACAGTCATCTGATGCTTTACCCGCTGAAGAGGATCAATCCCACGAACTGCAAGGTGAGCCTGGAGCAGAGTTGGGGTGTCACCTCACCGCAGTCGCTTCACGCGACCTTGCACCAGCTGGCTGTCGAGGGGCATCGCATGCAGATGGCGCCGGTCCTCGGGCACCCTCCCGTGGCCTGGGACTTCGGCCGCTACGCCACGGTGGTCAAGCTGGCCTTCGGAGCCGGCTACGTGGACGAGCCGGGCGCTTGGCGGCTGCTGGGCAACGCTGTTGCCCCCGCGGCGCAGACGTACCGCTCCTGGAATGCGTTCGCGCACGACTTCGTCGCCGGCCGGGCGCTGTGGATGGGCAACGCTGGAGCCGAATGGTCCGGCTCTCAAGAGGACACGGTTCAAGCCGTCCAACGCCTCCTGGACCCTGCCAACTCCGCCAGCCCATGGCAGCAAGTCCCCTGGGAGATCATCTACCATCCCGACCAGACGCCGTCTCGCCCCTGACAACCGGTGGTGCCGGTAGGCCACTTGAAGCATCCGACCGTAGGCGTTACCTCAGCCGGCGGGTGGAGGCACGACCGCCTTCACAGTTACGCCGAAGGCGTTCTGGGACTTCATCAAGGCAGCGGCCCTCGGCTCGCGCTGACGCCTGCAGCGGCGCAAAACAGGGAGGCCCCTGGTCGGAAACTCCGGCCGGGTGCCTCCCCTGCTTCCCCGGGCGGGAGCCAGTCGACCGAGGCGATCGCCGTCCCGCGGGCGGCCGTCTCGGTGTCGTCGGCGAGGGTAGCGGTCACGTGGTAGTACGCGGTCGTGCCTTGGGCTTGGTGGTGTCCACGTACGACCAGCTGGTGCTGTCACCGCGCGTCTGGGCGTCAACCTTGTCGAAGATGTGGGCCGACCGGTTCCAGCGGGAGACGGCGAATCTGGTCACCTTGTTCCCGTTAGCGCCCGTGTCGCTGCCCAGCCACCAGCGGTCCGCGCCGTACACGTCGCCGTCGAGGTAGCCGAGTGGGTTTTCGCTCAATTCGCCGGACAGCGACGGCCGGTGGACGTGCGATAGCGCGTAGCGGTGGGGCTGGTCGCCAATTGGCGACCAGCCCCACCGCCGTGTCAGAAGCTGTATTCGACCCCCGGGGTGGCACAGGCGCAGTGATCAGGTGTCTGATCAGCGTGACCGGCAGTTGCGGATCCGTATGAGGGGGCGTCCCACGGCGCAATCAAGCCTCGGTCGGCTCAATGCTGACGGAATACTCCAGCGCCTGGCGGACGCGCTCGGTGGTTTTGAGGTGCTCGATGATCTGCTGTACCACGGAGTGAGACGCCCAGTCGGCGATTGCCTGCCAGGCCACCTCGGGACTGCGTCCCGTCAGCAGCAGGCCGGCGAATCCGAGATTATTGTCCATGCCCTGCGAACGAGGTATGCCGCCGCATGTCACCGGCCCTGGCTGCGCAGAGGCCGGCCGACGCAACGGAGGTAACAACACCTCCCTGCGGACATCGGTCACAAGCGCCCTGGCAGTTGCCCGCAGAGGATGTAACTGACGGAAGGCTGCGAATGCCACCCGGGCAAGCGCCGGCCGACAGGCCCGCGACCAGGCACACCGGCAGCGACCCGCGGCGGGCCCGGCGGGTGAGGTTCCCGTGGCCTGCCGGTGGGCCGACGACGACCGCGGTTCGGGCGCCGGCCGCCGACCGCAGAGCCCGGTAGGCGGCATGCAGCCACCGGCGAGGCCGGGCGGGGATACGCGGCCCGCACCGGCCGATGGCAGCCGTGGTCCGGTCAACGGCCACCACCACAGAAACCCGGCGGCGGAACAGCAACGGCCAGTGAAGGACGGAGCAACGGCTGACGCAGCGGCAAACGGTACGACGAACCGGACCGGACACCACCACCGCCCACCACCCGAAGAACAGCCGCACGGCGGCCAGACCACAGAGGCGGCCAAGCGGCGCGGTGAAGGGCAGCGAGACACGCCAGTGCCACCACGGCCAGACGGTACAGCACCTCCGCGGCCGAGCCGGACCTCTCGACGCTCCCCTTGATGCGCTCACGCAGCGGTGAGGGTCTCCGAGTTCTCCAGGTCCAGCTCGACGGTCGGGTCGTCCAAGCGCGACTTCTACTCGATGCTCAGCTCCAGCGCCGCGTACTGGGCGGGGAACTCCGAGGTCGCGGCAGCGAACCCCGGTGACACAGCTGCCGGGACGTGGCTCATCGCTCCCTCCTTGGCGTCAGGATCGTCGGCGACAGCCACGCGCTTGCTCAGCTCACGGGGCTCCCCGCCGGTGGTTCGTCGATCGCGCTCACGTCACGATTCAACGAGCTGGCTACCGGCCCGTCACCGATCCTGGGCCAGCCACGCACTCAGGGCGCGGCACGTCAGTCTTCGTCCTGCCCGTAGAGAGCGTTGGTGATCAGACGGGTAGCGAAGTCGGGGTCATCGGTGAGGCGGTTGATGTGCTCTGCGAGCAGGAGGGTGGTGGCTTCCAGGGGATTCATCTCGTCCTTGGTCCAGAAACCGTACTGTTCGCGCCACAGACTGGGGCTCAGACCGGTGCCTGCGGCGACAAGCAGGCCAGCCATGGTCGGGATGACCTCGGGGCGGACGCTCCTGGGCATCATGCGCATCGTGGCCACGAGGTCGGGTACCACGCATGCGATGACGTCCTTGTCGTGCTCTTCGTAGGCCATTCGCAGCCACTGCATGAACATGTAGATGAGCGTGCACGCGCCATCCAGTACGTCCTTGGCTCCTCTTGGGCCGAGAGAGGCAGTGAACTGACCCACCATTGCCTTTTCTTCGGGGTCGGTCTCCGTCTTGCCGTCGAGGATGGCTTTCAGCCGTGAGTCGATCAGCATGAGCGCTGTGGACACATCGCCGGCGGGAGCGTGCTGGGGGTCGCAGGGCGACGACACAGATTTCCCTCCTTCATGATCGCGCTGGGTAGCGCGACATGTCCGCACAGTAATCCGCTGGCGGGGTTAAGGGTGAGGTTTCCGGCCACAGTTCTGCGGCTTCTCGGCCTCGCCGGACGCCACAGGGCCGGCGAGGAAGCCAGCGACGGCGTCACCGACCCGTCGCGGAAGCGGCAGCGTCGCGGCACAGCGGCCGACGCCGCCACCGTGCTCCGCGCCACCCCAGGCATGGGACGCGCTCGCGCATGGCCCCTTTTTCGGATTCGGGAAAAGGGAAGCGGAGGAGACCAGTGGCTGGTGGCCTGCCATGACCCACGCCCAAAGGCCCTGGTTCCGGCAGCGCGTCTGGTCAGGATGTCGATGTACCAGTTCAGGCCGGAGAAGGCGCTGCCGACGGGCAGAGAGGGCTTGGGCCACCCGGCTTGCTCCGGGCCGCTTCTCTGCACACGGCGGTGAGTACCGGGCGATACCGACAGTCCCGCGGCGCGAGGAACACCAGGCATCGTTCCCCGTGCGAGCCGGCACTGCCGCGCGAGCCCGACCGCCAGGAGCCGATGCGCCGGACTTCCGCCCTACCGAGACCGTCAGGGTGCTCAACCGTACGAGGGAGGAGGCCGTGCCGGTTGTCGCAGCAGACGCATTTGCCGGGACGGCCGCGCGGGGGGCCGCAACAGCTATCGGGCCGGCGCTCAAAAGCGGCGCGGAACAGCTACCGCAGCCGCCGGTTAGCGCCCCTCCCCCGCCGAAGAGCACGCGCAGCAACCCAGAGACTCCCTGCAGCCCGGCCCTTCACCGCCCTACTCTTGCCGGATGCCCCACGCAAAGACCTCGTATGTCTGTCTGCCCTGCCGTGGCTCCTACAAGCAGCCCTACCCCGGCCCGTACGCCCACGAGCGGGTCTGTCCGCGCTGCGCCCGACCGCTGACCCACGTCGGGTCCGCCTTCGCACCGCCCAAGAGGCGGAACACCGCGGCATGGCGCACGCTCTCCGTACTCCTGCACGCCGGGGTACGCTTCCACAAGAGCTGCTGCGGGGGCCCCGGTTACCGCCCACGCACCCTCGCCGAGATACGCGAACGGATCGCCTACGCCCGCGCTACCGGGGAACCGTTCGCCCAGGCATTGGTCCGCCGAGAACTGCCCTGAGTGCCCCAGCAACAGAAGCACGAGCACAGGGAACGCCCGATCCCCCTCGCCGGAGCCGGAGCACAGGCGGCAGAGGCCCGATAGCCCACGGCGCCCCCGGGCGAACGTGGCCAGGCACGCCGACAACCAGCCGAGGCCCCGCAACGAAACGACGGGAGGACGTCAGACAGCCGATGACCGGACACAACAACCAAGCGGCAGACCCCAGCAGCCGCGCCGAGCCCGCCGCCAGGCGGCAGATCAGCAATCGGCCGACAACTCCCCGCCCACGCAGCCGACCGGACGGTAGCGGTCTCCATGCGAGCCAAGCGAGGAAGAGTGCGTCAGCGCATCACTGTTCATCGAGAGATGCCTGTCGGGCAAGGAACTCCTCGAACGCTGCCTTCTGCTTCGGATCCACGAAGCCCTGGCGGACGTTGCGGGCCTTCTCCTGAAGCCAGTGCGCCTCGTCGGGATCCAGGAGCTCGGCAACCACCACCCCCCGCGAGCGACCGCCGTCCGCCCTGCTACGCGACGGCGAAAGAGCGTGAACGGGCCGAATTCCGCTGGGTGGGCAAGTTCCGGCTCCTCCGCCTCCGCCACGGCTCGGTTCTCGTCGCAGGCACCGCTCGCCAGGTAGGGGGTAGGGGCCCAATGCTCCCAGAGTGCCAGCGTGGCCGCAGGTACGAGCACCACACGTTCCGCGTCTTCACGCCCCTCCCACATGAACGTAACAGTGATGGGCTCGCCGACTGCCTCGGCCAGCCCAAGCACCCTCTCCACCTCATCGTTGATCGGGTAATCCACCACTACGTCAATCCGAATGCCCATGGTGGCTGAGGCTACTGGTCGCTTCCGGCATCCCAGTCAAAAACTCCTCGTCCCCGGAAACCATGGCGCGCCGGGCGGGCTGAGACTGTTCAGGCACACTCAAGGGGCGGTGGTTGCGGGGCGCAATTGCGTATGGTGAGGACGCTAACCAGATTGTGCTGCGGGCTGTTCGCTCCTTTGCAGAGTCACCTGCCTGACGATCAAGGGGAATCCATGCTCAAGACTTCAGTACGCCGCGCAGTTGTTGTCGCCTTAGCGCTCGCTACGCTCAGCGTCTCCTGCAGCACGGCGACCAAGGCGGATCGACCGACCGGTGGCCCGGCCACCGCCAGTCAAGAGACCAGCGCGTCGGTGAGCCCGTCCGCTTCGTCCTCGGCGCCCCGTGAAGCCTCCGTTGAGTCCGCGCCGACGTCAGCAGCCACGCAGGAACCGGTCAGCGCGGTCCGCGACGCCTTCGCCGGGCTCCAGGCAACCCTGCGCGATTCGTGCACGCCAGGCAACTGCGCCTACTTTCTCGGACGGGTCTACGAGGAACTGCATCGCATGGACCGCGCGATGAAAGCAGATCCGAAGGGGGCCGGCCACTTCACCGAGCCGATCGACCTGATCAAGAAGCTCGACGTGAAGCTCGACGGTGACCGCTCCTTCGAGAACCTCGAAAAGCACCGAGCTTCACTGATCAGCACCCGCGAAAAGATCAACACGTGGATGCAGGGGCACCCCGACGACTATCGCTGACCAGCCTCCACCCTCGCTTCCACTGCCTCGGCGACCCGACGACGACCAACAGCAGCCCGGCACACCTAAGGGTCGGTCAAAACGGGTAAGAGCCGAACACGTCACCAGGACCGCGACCTCGTCGTGTCCGCTCAGGCGTAGGGGGCGCTACGACGGTGCGGAAGTGTCGGTCGGGCCGCCGTCGCGGTACTCCACGAGGCAGCTGTCGGCCTTCGCGAGGTGGAGCTGGAGGTGCTGGTGTCCGATGAGCAGGTCGGTGGGCGTCCGGGGTGCGCACGCCACCGTGCTGTTGGTTGGCATGGGCGGAGGCGTTGGGTGGTCAGGTGGTGGGGCGTGCGGCGTCGGGGTCGGAGTCGGGGTTGAGGACCAGGCCGCCGAGGAGGTCCTGTACGAGGTGGGCTGCCTGGAGGCGGGCTCGGGCGGGGGTGGGGGATTCGGTTATGGTCAGGGAGAGTTCGGTCAGGGCGCCGTAGAACGCTCTGGTGAGCATTTCGGCCGGGTGCGGCTTGATGAGGGCGGCGTCGAGCAGGGCTCGTACCGCGTCGCGGACCAGGCCGCCGAGGTGGTGCTGGTCCAGTTCGCGCCAACGTTGCCAGCCCAGGGCGATCGGGCCCTGCAGCAGCACGATGTGCCGGTAGACGGGGTCGGCGCAGACGTCGAGGAACTCCGCGACGCCGCGGTCGACGCGCTCGAACGGGTCGGGGGCGGAGCCGATCGCCGTTCTGATGCGGTCCGCGGCCTTGCGTTCGATGTCCTCGAAGACCGCCTCGAACAGGCCGCGTTTGCCGTCGAAGTGGTGGTAGAGCGCGCCGCGGGTGAGGCCGGCGGTTCGTACGAGTTCCTCCGCCGGCACGTCCGCGTACCCGCGCTCGGAGAACAGGCGCATGGCCGTTTCCAGCAGGGTCCGGCGCGTGTTCTCGACGTATTTCTCCCGCAGTGATTCCATGCGCAAGGGATAGCACATACGGTTCGCACTCCAGATACATCGTGTATGGGAGGGGCTGAGTGGTCATGAGGGGTGGGGTGTTGTCGTGAAGGAACGGTCGGCGGAGGTTGTGGTCGTGGGTGCCGGGGTGGCCGGGCTGGTGGCCGCGCGGGACCTGGTCCGGGGCGGGGCCGAGGTGGTGGTGCTGGAGGCGCGCGAGAGGGTCGGCGGGCGGGTGCTGAACGACGAGCTGCCCGGCGGCGGGCCCATCGAGGTGGGCGGGCAGTGGGTCGGGCCGGGCCAGCATCGTGTGCTGGCGCTCATCGAGGAGTTGGGGCTGAGCACGTATCCCACGTACGACGACGGCCGGCACATCGCCGAGTTCGGAGCGTCCCGCTCGCTCTACACCGGGCGGATCCCCAAGGTGAATCCGGTGGTGCTGGCCGATATCGCGCAGACGCAGCTGCGCCTGGATCGCGCGGCGCGCCAGGTCGCGGCGGCGGATCCGTGGCGGGCGAAGGGCGCCGGGGAGCTGGACGCGCAGACGTTCGCGACCTGGCTGCGGCGCACCGCTCGTACGGCGCGCGGCCGCAGGTTCTTCCGGGTGGTGACGGAAGGGGTGTTCTCCGCGGAACCGGAGGACATGTCCGCGCTGTGGGCCGCCTTCTACGTCGGTGCCGCGGGCGGTCTGGACGCGTTGATCAACGTTACGGGCGGGGCCCAGCAGGACCGCGTCACCGGAGGGTCGCAACGTATCGCGCTGGCCCTGGCCGAAGAGCTCGGCGATCGTATCGTGCTCGGCTCGGCCGTTACCGAGATCGAGTGGCAGGGCTCGGGGGTGCGGGTGGGGACCGGCGGCGGCACCGCCGTGCGCGCCCGCCGCGCCGTGATCGCGGTGCCGCCGCCGCTCGCCGCGCGCATCCGCTTCAGCCCGACGCTGCCCGGCGACCGCGACCAGCTCGTCCAGCGGATGCCGATGGGCCGGGTCATCAAGGTGAACGTCGTCTACGACGAGCCGTTCTGGCGCCGCGCGGGCCTCAGCGGCCAGGCGAACAGCGACCGGCGGCCCCTGGGGACCGTCTTCGACAACACTCCGCCGGACGGTTCGCCCGGGGTGCTCGTCGGCTTCCTCGAGGGGCGGCACGCCGACACCGGTGCGCGTATGGAGCCCGCTGACCGCCGCCGGCACGTGATCAACGACCTCGTCGGGTACTTCGGGCCCCGCGCCCGCGACCCCCTCGCCTACATCGAACGCGACTGGGCCGAGGAGGAGTACAGCCGCGGATGCTACGGAGCGTTCACCGCACCGGGCGCACTCAGCCGCTTCGGGCCGGCCCTGCGCGCCCCGATCGGCCCCCTGCACTGGGCCGGCACCGAAACCGCCACCAGGTGGGCCGGCTATATGGATGGGGCGGCGGAATCAGGCCATCGGGCTGCTGAGGAGGTTCTGCGTCGCCTGTTGTCCTGATGCGCTTGGGGGCTGGGGGTGCTGTCTTCTCAGTCCCTCCCCGTGTCTGTCCTATTCTCTGCGTCGGCGCTGTGCCTCTGTCCTTGCCCTGGTCGTCCCTGTCCTGTCCTGCGCTGCCCGGCGCTGCCCTGCGCAGCGCTGGTCCGCTCTGCTCCGCGACGTTATGGACCGGTCGGCGATATGCCGCCGATCCAACGCATCACCGTTCGTCACCGTTCGGCCTCGTGATTCTGAACTGGGCCGTGGCTTCCTCGGTGGACCAGCGGTGGAAGCCGGCCTTCTCCAGTACGCGGATGGAGGCGGGGTTCGACAACTCCACGGTGGCGGACACGGTATGGACCCCGGGGGCGGCCAGGGCGAAGTCGGCCAGTGCCTGGGTCGCCTCGGGGGCATAGCCCCGGCCGCGGCGGGACGCCACGATGCCGTAGCCGATCTCGACGGTGCCCTGGCTGGGCGGCCAGAACAGGCCGATCGAACCCACCACCAAGCCGCTGTCGCGCTCGATGATCAGACGGTGGCCGTGTTCGCCGAGCCAGGCAGGGTTGGTCTCGAAGAGGCCCGCGATGACGCGGTCGCCTTCGGCGGGGAAGTCGTCCGCCCAATGGGCCGGCCGGTCGTCGTCGAGGACCGCGGTGGCCTCGGCCGGGGTCCAGGGCCGGAGGATCAGACGGTCGGTGGTCAGCTGGGCGTGGGCAGGGGGAGGGGGAGGGGATGAAGTCACTTGTGGTTCCTGGGCGTTGGGGTGGGCGGGCGGCCGCGCTCTGCTCGGCGTGCGGGGTGGCACAGGGCAGGGTGGAAGCGGCTGACGACGGCCGTCGTCGCCCTTCCCGTTCCCCGGTCACGCGTCTCTTGCCGTGGACGGCGTGACGGTAGCAACCTCTCCCCCGCCTGGGCAAAGCATTTCCAGGCAGGGACAGACACCCCCGAAACCGCGGCCGGCCGCCTTTTGCGAGGAGTGGGTGTGAAGGGCTGTGCTTACTCGGGGAGGTCGTTCATGAAGGTGAGGAGTTCCTTGTTGTAGCGGTCAGGGTCGCTCATGTGGAGGCCGTGGCCCGCGCCCTCGATCACGACGAACGTGGAATGGGGAAGCAGGGCATGGGTTCTCCGGCCGGTGTGGTCGAGAGGAGCCGAGCGGTCGGCGTCGCCCTGAATGACCAGCGCGGGAACGGTGACCTTGGTGAGGTCCTCGCGCAAGTCGGCGTTGACGCACGTCTTGTTGGTGGACAGCAGGATCTGCAGCGGGGTGTCGAAGAACTGGCGGCTGGTCCAGTCACTCAGCCCCGCCGATACCTGGTAACCGGGTCCGAACCACTCCGTGCTCGACGTGGCCGCGACGAAGGCGCCGATGTCGCGGCGCATCAGCGTGCGGACCGCCTCGGCGGCCGCTGCCTGGACGGGGCCTTCCGGGTTGTCGTCCGTGCGCAGCAGGAACGGTGTGGTGGGCGCGCTCAGGACGATCCCCTTGACTCGTCCCGGTCGCTGTGTTCCGTGGCGTACCAGGTAGCGGACGGTCTCGGCCGCGCCCATGGAGTGGCCGACCAGCACGGCGCCGCGCAGGTCCAGGTACGCGAGCAGGTCTGCCAGGTCGTCGGCGAGGCGGTCGAGGTCGTAGCCCTGGCCAGGCACATCGGAACGCCCGCGGCCGCGCCGGTCGAAGGCGACGCACCGCATACCGGCGGCGAGGAAGGCGGGGATCTGGTAGTTCCACATCCCGCTGTTGAAGGCCCAGGCATGTACGAACACGACGGGGGGCGCCTCGGCTGCCCCCGCTTCCGCGTAGAAGAGACGGGTGCCGTCGGTGGTGTCGAAATAGGGCATGGGTGAGGTCCTCTCCCAGTCATAGGGCCGGCGAACTCGGCCATCGTGGGGCCGTCGGGGACCGCGAGGCGAATACCTGGCAGGTACTCGTTTCCCGGCGCTCGGCGGGATAGCGTCGCGGTTCGTGACCACTGGGACCGCTGTGACCGTTGGGGAACTGATTCGCCGGCGCCGGGGCCTGGCCCGGCGCAGACAGCTGGATCCGGCGCACGAGATCGGGATTTCGCCACGTCACCTGAGCTTCGTCGAACTGGGCAAGTCGAACCCCAGCCGTGCCCTGCTCATGGCGCTCGCCCGCCATCTCGACGTGCCGTTGCGCGAGCGGAACGACTGGCTGCTGACGGCCGGTTACGCTCCCCGTTATCCGGAGACGCCGCTGACCGATGCGGGGCTGTCCCGCGTCCGGGCCTCGTTGCAGACACTGCTGGACGCGCACGAACCATTCCCCGGGGCCGCGATCGACCGGCAGTGGAATGTGCGGCTCGCCAACGCGGCCGGGCGCCGGCTGATCGCGGGCATCCCGGAAGAGATCCGCGGCGTGCCGACCGATATCTTCCGCACCGCGCTCCACCCCGACGGCCTCGCCCGCCGCACCCGCAACTTCCCGCAGTGGTCCGCCCACTTGCTCGGTCGCCTGGACCGGGCCGTCGTCCGGACCCAGGACCCCGCCCTGGCCGCACTCGCCAACGAGATCGCCACCTGGCCGGACATCCCTGAACGCCGGTGCTGGAGCCAGCTGTCCCCCGACGGCGCGGCCGACGACCCGGTGCTGACGTGGCGGGTGGAAGTCGGTGGGGAGGAGTTGTCGATGTTCCCCATGATGAGCACGTTCGGGACGCCCGCGGACGTCACCCTGTCGGAGTTGTCCCTCGAGCTGTTCTTCCCTGCCGACGAGGCGACGGAGGTTGCTCTGCGGCGCTTTGCGGCGCGGAGTTGACGATTCGTCATGCCGGATGGCCGGCCGGGCGCACAGTCGGCCGAAAAGCAGTGCACGCGTCTCCTTGTCAGGGGGTAACGCCGGAATTACATTCAACTGGCGAGTAACACCCTTGGTAACAGCGGTAGTTCGGTGTGCGGGGCGGTGGTGCTGCGAGCGCCGTACGCCCGCTTGTATGTCGGCAGCTCGGTGCGTAGGGGCCTCGGCGGGTAGGTGCGTCGGGGTGTCCCTGGAGCAGCCCTGCGCCCTCGCGGTGGGCTTGGCCTGCCCCCGGGCGCAGCGCCGGGTGCTTGTACGCCGCCTCCGCCGGATCCTCGCCACGTTCGACAGCGCGACCATCAGACTCGTCAAAAGGGGACACGTCGTGAAGGACGCAGACGGCAGACATGTCACGGGACGCATCAGCTGGCGAAGGTTCGCCGTGCTCGCCGTCCCGGCCATCGCCGGTACCGCCGCCCTGGGCATCGCCCTGGCCAACGGGGCGCTCGCGGCCTCGTTCGCGGTCTCCGGGCAGCAGTTCAAGGTGTCCGCGGACAGCCTCACGGGCGACGGCTTCGCCCAGTACGGCAGTGTGGACGCCAACGCACGGGGCGATCTGCTGCCGGTCGCCGTCACCGCCATCAAGTCCGCCGAGCTGCACAGCCTGTGTCAGTCCGTCGTCACGCACCTGCCGGTCCTCGGTGACATCTCGCTCAATCTGACGGCGGGGAAGGGCGAGCCCGTCAAGGCCACCAACCTCTTTGTGGACGCCACCCAGCTCGCCGGCAACGCGTCGTTCCACCACATCGAGATCGGCCGGGACGCCTCCACGCTCACCAAGGGACCGGACGATGCCCAGGGCCTGCAAGATCTCTTCGCGCAGCAGGCCGACGACGTCTCCATCAGCCGCCTGCGGCAGACCGCCTGGGCGACCAACGCCGGCACCTTCCGGCTCACCGGCCTGAGCATGAAGATCTCCAAGGGCACGAAGGAATGCTTCTGACATGGGCGCCGCCCAAGCCCGGGCCCGTTGGCGGCGCTGGCGCCGGGGCCGTCCGTTCTGGGGCGGGCTGGCGGCGGTGCTGGCCGGGGCGGAGATCTGCGCCCTGCCGCTGGCCCCGCTGAAAATCATGCTCCAGCAGGGCATCGCCGGGATTCCGTCGGTTCTGATGGGACTGGTGATGATCGTGATGGGTCTGTCGGCGTGGTTCGCCCCGTACTACCGGGGACTGGCCGGCGTCCTCACCGTCGTGGGCGCCATGGCCGCGCTGGTGATGTCCAACCTCGGCGGCTTCCTGGTCGGAACCGTGCTCGGCATTCTCGGCGGGGCGTTGATCTTTGCCTGGCAGCCGGTGGAGCCCGAAGGGATGGGTGGAGTCGGCGCCGGGAATGGGGACGCTGTGGAGGGCCAGGGCGGTACCGGTGCGGCCGGCGAGACCGTGGACGTCCGGTCCGGGCGGTGAGGTAGCCCTCTCGGCGGGCGTTCCCTCTCCCCCTCATCTCCCCTCTGTTCCGGGCGAGTTCGTACGCCGTTCGGTGTCGTGTCGTCAGTGGGAGGCCGGTGCCGCCGCCCCATCCCCCTCCCAGGCACTCGTACGTACGCCCCATATCCGTACGCATCCAGCCACTGGTGCGCCGTCGCGCGCCCCCGCGCCACTGACGCGACACCGCACCGCACTCCCCCACCGCACCTCCCCCACTGCACCACTTCCCCCTCGCACGGCCCGGGCCCCCGGGCGCACACCCCCACGAAGGAGACAGTGATGACACAGCACCTGCCCCGCACCGTGATCACCGTGTCGGCCGGGATCGCGGCGGCCCTCGGGCTCTGCCTGGCCGCGACCGGGCCGGCGACCGCGAGTGCCGCCGGCGGCGCGCGGGTCGCCGCGGCCTCGACCACCGTGACGCCCGCCGGGCACGCCTTCAGCGCGGCGCTCAGCGGTACGGCGACGTTCTCGGCCGGCTCGGTGACGGTGACCTGTTCCGTTTCCAGCTCCAGTGGCACGGTCCCGGCCGCGCCAGGCAACTCCAACGCCTCGGGGCCGGTGAGCAGCGCCATCTCCGCGCCCACGTACAGCTCCTGCACGACGAGCATGCCGGGCGTCAGCGCGACCATCACCACGTCCGGCAGTTGGACCGTCTCCATGCAGAACGGCACGACGGTGACAGCCGCGCTGGCCATGCCCACGGCCGGTTTCGTCCTGAAGACCAGCGGGCTGGCCAGCTGTACGGTGACGGCTGCGCCGACGGCGGCGGCGACCGTCAACGGCACCTGGGCGAACGGCTCGCCCTCGACCCTGAAGTTCACCGATGCCGCGGTGCCGGTGAAGGTGGTGGGCGGTTTCGGCTGCCCGACGACCGCGACCAGCTCGAAGTTCAACGCCACGTACAAGGTGACTGACACGACGGATCCGGCGTCGCGCATCACCGTCACGGGCTGAGGAAGCGGGTCTCTCGGCCACCTTGCCGCCGGCGGCTCCGGCTCGTCGGCGGCAGCGGTCCGTCGAGGCTCCGCTGCCACCGGATCTCGCCTTCGTGCCGTTCCCCGGTGGGAGTGAGCCCGGCAGCGGCGGCGACGGCGGCGGATGCCTGGTGTTCGGGGTAGATGTGGGCGATGACGGTTGGTATCGGGTGCCGGCTCAGCCAGTCGACAAGCGCTCGGGCGGCCTCGCTCGCGATGCCGCGCCCCTGCCACGGGGTCCCCACCACCCAGGCGATCTCGGCAACGTGGCCGTGGCCGGCCGGTGCGATCGTGGCCTGGACCGTACCCGCCAGGCAGGAATCCGCGCGGAGGCGGATCACCCAGTTCAGCCAGGAGATTGCTGGGTCGGGAGAGCCCGCGGTCAGGCGTTCGTAGCGCGAGCGCAGGGTTTGCGGGGTGGCCGGGGTGCCGCCGATGAAGGTGTGCAGCGCCGGGTCGGAGAGCACCGCGGCCATCTCTTCGGCGTGGCCGACGTCGAGCGGCAGCAGGTCCAGACGTGCGGTGGTGAGGGTTTCGGCCGTGAAGGTGCTCATGCGGCGCCTGCGGTACGCGGCCGGGCCGATCCGTGGGGACGGCGCGAGGGGGCAAGGGCGAGGCTCTTCATAGGGCGATCTTCGCAGGTGGTCGTCAGCCGGTGGGGCGGAACCACGATATGGGCGCCTGAGGCTGCGGTCGAGCGACCAAATGACATTGGGTGGTGGTGAGTTGGCCTGGGGGGAGCGGCTTCCTGCGTCAGGTGGTGAGGGCGGCGACGAGGTGGGTTGTGGTTTCGGCGAGGAGGGCGTCTTGGGGCGGGGTGGAGTAGCCGGGGCGGTCGGACTGGAGGGCGATCACGAGGGGTGCCATGTGCGGGGGCCAGATGATGGCGACGTCGTTGGCCCGGCCGTAGTCGCCGGTCCCGGTTTTGTCGGCCACCGTCCAGCCTGGCGGCAGGCCGGCCCGGATGCGCCGGCCGCCGGTGGCGTTGCGTACGAGCCAGTCCTTGAGCAGGGCGTGCTTGGCCGGCGGCAAGGCGTCCCCGAGGAGCAGTCGCTGGTAGTCGGCGGCGAGGGCGCGGGGGGTGGTGGTGTCGCGGGGGTCTTCCGGGCGGTCGCGGTTCAGTTCGGGTTCGTAGCGGTCCAAGCGGCTGGTTCGATCGCCCAAGTCTCGCAGGTAGGCGGTTAGTTGGGACGGTCCGCCGAGGTCTCGGAGCAGGAGGTTGCCGGCCGTTCCGTCGCTGTAGCGGATGGCGGCGTCGCAGAGTTCCCTGAGCGTCATACCGGTCGCGATGTGGTGCTGGGTGATCGGTGAGATGGAGTTGATATCGCGTGCGGTGTAGGTGATGCGCTGGTCGAGGTGGCTGAGCGGGTTGTGGTGCAGGACGGCCGCGGCGGCCAGGGCCTTGAAGGTGGAGCAGAAGGCGAAGCGCTCGTCCGCGCGGTAGGAGATCGTGGCGCCGGTGCCGGTCGCCACGGCGTGGACGCCGAGCCGGGCGCCGTATTTCCGTTCGAGGGAGGTGAACTGGGCTGTAACGGCTGGGGAGTTGGCCGGGTTGGCTGCGCGGCGGCTCGGTGTCGGTGCGGGCTGGGCCGGGGGTCGGTGGCCTTGGGTGCAGCCGGTCAGGGGGAGGAGGGCCGCGGCGGCCAGGAGTGCGCGGCGGGACGGGTCGGGCCGGCCAGCGGGCATAGGGGGTACCTGCTTTCGACGGTCGACGGTTGGCGGGGAGAGTGGGGTGGCGGGGCGGGACGGGTGGGCCTGGTGTGCCTGGTACGCCGCGTGGGGACGTTACTCGCCGGGGGCGAGGGTGTCGGCGATGACGCGGGCCGCGTCCGCGACCAGGGCGTTGTCCACCGGGGCGTCCTTGGTGGGTTTCGTCGACAGGACGGCGAGGACGATCGGGGTGTGCCTGGTGGTCCAGGCGACGCCGATGTCGTTGGCGGACGCGTAGGACCCGGTGCCTGTCTTGTCGGCGACGGTCCAGGTGTGCGGCAGGCCGGCGCGGAAGCGCTCGTCGCTGGTGGTGTTGCCCTTGAGCCAGGCGACCAGGCGTTCCCGGTCGGGGGCGGTCAGCGCCCGGCCGAGGGTGAGCTGTTCGTAGCTGCGGCAGATCGCCTCGGGGGTGGTGGTGTCGCGCAGGTCGCCGGGGATGGCGGTGTTGAGGTCGGGTTCCCAGCGGTCGAGCCGGGTGACCGGATCGCCGATCGACCGCAGGAACGCCGTGAGGCCGCCGGGGCCGCCGATCTGGCGGAGCAGGAGGTTGCCGGCCGTGTTGTCGCTGTACTGGATGGCGGCGCCGCACAGGTCGCGCACGGCCATGCCGGTGTCGACGTGCTCCTCGGTCCTGGGTGAGTTCGGCAGGATGTCGGTGGGCGGGTAGTGGATCACCTTGTCCATCGGTGCGCAGTGTGCCTGGTCGCGCAGGACCGCGGCGGCCGCGATCGCCTTGAACGTCGAGCACATCGCGAACCGTTCCTGCGCGCGGTGGGCGATGACCTGCCCGGTCCGGACGTTGCGGGCGTAGACGCCCAGGCGCGCTCCGTAGCGGTGCTCAAGGTCGCTCAAGTGGCTGTCCAGGGAGCGGCGTTGGCGGGAGCCGGTGGCCGCCCAGGCAGTCGCGGACGGGCTGGTGGCGGCGAGGAGGGCGGTGGAGGCGGCGAGGCCGGCCTTGAGCAGGCCGCGCCGGTGGAGCGGGGTGGCGTTGGGCATGTGCGGAGGTCTCCCGGTTCGTCGGTGGGGCGTCGTTCGTCGGTGGGGCGTCGCGGTCGTTCGTCGGGCCGCTTCGCTGCGGTCGTTCGTCGCGGATATTGGTTGCGGTGATTCGATGCGGTGATTCGACGCGGTGCTTGGTCGCGGTCGGTCGTCGCTGTTCTTCGCCGCAGGCGTTCGTCGGGGCCGTACGCCGGGGTCCTCGACGTCCGGCCCGTGCGCGGCGCGGCGTCGAGGGGGACAGCGAAGCAGGCGGACGCCTCCCATGTCCAAGAGTAAAGATTGAAGGCCCCATAACTTCTTGATATGACTCCAGCGTGGACCTACTCGCGCACCTTGATGCCTACGTAGCGGCTGTCGACGAGGCGAGCTTCTCGCGCGCGGCGGAGCGGCTGGGGATCGCCCAGCCGCTGCTCAGCCGGCGTATCAAGACACTGGAGGAGCACTTCGAGGGCCAGTTGTTCGACCGGTCCCGGCGCCAGGTGGCCGCCACCGAGCTGGGCCTTCTCCTGCTGCCGTACGCCCGGGAGGTGCTGGACCGGGCCCAGCGGCTGCGGCATGTCGCCCGGTCGGCCAGGCAGTCGGCGGTGCGTGCGGTCGGGGTGCCGGCGGACTGCGGCCCGGACGCGCTGGCCCGGATCATCCGCGCCGGCGCCGAGCACGGCACCACGTTCGGTGTCCGGGAGCTGCCGCCGGAGGAGCGCGAGGCGGGCCTGGCCGACGCCTCGCTGGCGTACGCGCTGGTACGCGTTCCCCCGGAGAACGCCGGGCTGCGCGTGCCGTTGGGACTGGCGTCCGCGCCGCCGGACGCGCCGGGCGGGGGCCGCTCGGCGGTGCCTGGGGAGCGGCCGCGGACGCGTCGGCACGCCGTTCACCTGGAGGATCTGCGGCCGCGGCGCGGCGGTGGTACGCGGCCGGGGCGGGTCGCGGCGGTGCCGGTCCTGGCCATGGCGGAGGAGCACGTCCCCTACGCGCGGGACCGGTTGCGGCGGGCCGTGGCGCGGGCGGGGCTGCCGGAGGCGATGGTCCGGTCGGCCGGGCCGACGGCGACCGCGCTGGCCGAGACCCTCGCCGGCCAGGCGATGCTGCTGTGCGCGGAGCCGTTCGCCCGGCGGCACGGGGCGCGGTGGGCGCCGCTGGCCGATGCCTCGCTGCACCGGGGGTACGACGTGCGGGCGGCGCACCGTGACCGGGGGCCGGCACAGGTGCCGCCCTGGCTGGTCGGGCTGCTGGCCGCGGCGGTCGGTGCCGCGACGGGCGAGCCGGCCGTGGCGGCCGCCGAGAGCGCGGGCGAGGACGCCCCGTCCCGGCTGGCGGCGCGCGGATGACCGCCCGGCAGACACCCGCTCCGGTCTGCGTCGCCGATGACGCGGAACTGTTCGACGCCGCGGAGGCGATCGCCGCGGAGTGGGCGGCCGTCGGGGCCCGCGGCTCCTTCCTGGCCAGGCACCTCGGCACCGGCGAGCAACTCGGCTTCGGCATCGGGGAGTTGGTGCCGCTGGCGTCGGTGGCCAAGGTGCCGCTCGCGCTCGTCGTCCTGGAGCGGATCGCCTCCGGTGAGCTCGACGCGGCGCGGCCGGTCGTCCTCAGCCCCACCGCGAGCAGCGTCGGGCCGACCGGACTGGCGGCGTTCCGGCATCCGGCCACCGTGGCGATCGGCGACCTGCTCCACATGATGCTGTCGGTGAGCGACAACGCCGCCGCCGACGCGCTGTTCGACCTCGTACCGGTGGCGGAGGTGGACGCGCAGCTGCGCGCCTGGGGCTGTGCGGGCATCCGTATGCGCCACCGGATGAACCGGATGTACGAGTGCGCCGCCGGTGCCGCGGGCAACGACTTCTCGCTCGCCCTGGAGCTGGCGCTGCGCGAGGACCACGTGGGGCGCCATCCCATCGAAACGCTGGATCCGGCCCACGCCAACGTCGGGACCGCCAGCGGTCTGGTCGATCTGCTGGCGCGGGTCTGGCGGGACGACATCGCCCATCCGGAGGCCACTGCGGAGCTGCGCCGCCTGATGGGGCAGCAGGTGTACACCCAGCGCCTGGCCAGCGAACTGCGGGCGGACACGCTGCGGGTGAGCGGCAAGACAGGCACGTTCCTGCATCTGCGGCACGAGATCGGCGTGGTGGAGTCCGAGGCCGGCGACCGGGTGGCGATGGCCGCCCTCACCCGCTCCGGCCGCCGCGCCGGACTCGCACCGGACATCGACCTGGCCATCGGCGCCGGGGCCCGGCTGGCCTTCGAGGCGCTGCGGGGGTGAGGGGGTGCGGGGGCGCCGGGCCGGCATGTGGGAGCGTGGGGCCCGCCACTCCCCGCAGGCGACACGCCATTGCTTGCTCCGCTGCCCGTATCCCGGTGCTTGTTCCCGCAGGTGGCGGGTATCCGGCCGGCATGGAGACCGTGACTGCCGGAATGACCACATTGGGTATGGGAATGAAGACGTGGGGTGTTGGGATGAAGTCTTTCGGTGCCGGAATGGCGGCGCATCCGTCCACCCACCTGGCCGCTGCGCACGGGACGAGCGGCGCGCTGTTCACGATCGTCGGGGTTGTGGTCGTCGCCCTGCTGATCGCGGCGTTCGTCTGGGGCCGGCGCGTCAGGCAGCGTGAGCCGGGCCCGCCCCACCCCGAATCCCACCCGCGGCTGCCACACGGCGAGCCGGTGGGCGACGTCCTGGAGCGCCGCGAGCCCGACGAACTGCCGCGGTCGACGCACCGGCGCAAACCGTACGAGCTGAAGGGCGACGGCATCGAGTCCCGGCGCAGCGAGGGGCCTGGGCCGGGTGGGGGGCCTGCCTCGGGTGAGGGGCCCGCTACCGGTGATCGGCGAACGTGAGGGTCGGCCTTGGCCCGTTCCGAGTCCACGTGGAGCCAGGCGCAGTGCCCGGCACGTGCTGCTCCGGCCGCGGTTGCGACGAGCGCGGCGCCCACTCCCCTCCCCCGGTACTGCCTGGCCACCGCCGTGTCTTCTCGACGTCGCCCCGCCACTCGTACATGATCTCCACGCCGCCGATCGTACGAACCCGGTGAGAGTGCCTGGTCAGCGGCCGGGCGGGATCAGGCCGTGGCCGGTGGTTGGGGGTCGGCGGACGGGCCGCCGGGGCGGGGCATCCGCAGACCTTCCCAGAGCTGGCGGGTGGCGCTGCCCGGGTCCTCGCGGAGCTGCGGGGCGCCGTCGCCCAGGCGCATGACCTGCCGGCGTTCGGCGTACGCGGGCCAGGGCGGCAGGGTGCCGCCGGGGGTGCGGGGTGCGACGCCCGTGGTGCCCCTCCCGCCGGGATGGCCGGTCCGGGCGAAGGAGGTCCATGCCTGGCGCATGGCGTCGGAGAGGGCCTGCGGGGCACCGGGGCCGGCCAGCGGGTGGGTGAGGTTGCCGAAGACGTAGCCGAGTTCCGCGGTGTGGCAGGCGCCGAGGGCACCGTCGAGGACGGGCGTGGGGCGGGCGAATTCGTAGACGAAGGTTTCCGCGCCGTGCCTGGCGCGCGCCTCGGCGACGCGGAGGGCCGGGATCCGGTAGGCCTGGTCGCTCATGGCCGCGGAGAGCAGGTCGCCGGGCGTCGCACCGGGCCGCGCGGCGGCGTAGACCTCGCGGGCCCGACCGGGGTCGAGACCGAACCCGGTGAGAAAGCCGTGCAGGATGCCGTCCGTGATCCGCGGGCCGATTCCCAGCGGGACGAGGAAGAGCCGGAACTCCTCACTGGTCGTGCCGGTGAGCAGGTCGATGTCCCGGCCCGCGCCGCCCGCGAGCGCGTCGATGGGGCGTTGGGGAAGGGTGGTGCCGTCCACGACGGGGAGGACGGTGGTGCCGCCGCCCGCCGATTCGCCCCACTGACTGGGATCACTGGCCTGGGCGATCTCCCGGCCCAGGGCGCTGTCCGCGGCGATCAGCCGCTCGGGCGGTACGGCGGCCAGGCCCTCGCGGGTCGGTTCGGCCCCCGCGAGCGCGGCCAGGCGCTCGGTGACGCGCCGCGCGATCTCCTCGGGGTGACTGTGGTGGCCGGCGCCGCTCTGGGTGATCGCGCGGCGGAACAGTCCCCTGGCCCGGTCCATGGTCATCAGCGCGGTGATGCTGATGGCGCCGGCTGACTGGCCGAAGACGGTGACGTTGTCCGGGTCGCCGCCGAAGCCGGCGATGTTGTCGCGCACCCATTCCAGGGCGGCGATCTGATCGAGGAGGCCGAGGTTGGCCGTGCCGTCGGGCAGCAGGAGGAAACCCTCCGCGCCCAGGCGGTAGTTGAGGGTGACGCATACGACGCCGTCTGCGGCGAGCCGGGCGCCGTCGTAGGAGGGCAGGGAGCCGGCGCCGTTGCGGAACGCGCCGCCGTGGATCCACACCATCACCGGCAGCCCTCCCCCGGTACGGCCGGGGGCCGGCGTCCACACGTTGACGTTCAGGCAGTCCTCGCCCGGCGCGGGCGCTTCTTCCAGCAGCCCGGCCATGGCGGGGACATAGCCCGGCTGCGGCGCGGACGGGCCGGGAGCGAACGCGTCCCGCACGCCCGTCCACGCCTCGGCGGGCTCCGGGGGCCGCAGCCGCCGCGGGCCGAACGGCGGCGCCGCGTAGGGGATTCCCAGGAACGCCGTCACCTCACCCGCGCGGCATCCGCGGACCTGGCCTGCTGTGGTGGGGACGGTGACGTGCATGGGGCCTCGCTACGTTGTCGATCTTCCTGACCCACTGTCACCGCTCCCTGCGGGCGGGGCAACCGGTTTTAGCGTGTCTCAGTCACCCGTTTCCGCGCGGAGCGCCGTACCAGCGCCAGTCACTCCGGCGCGGCCGGTCGGGCGTGGCGATGCGTCCGGTGGCCCACAGCAGGGTGGTCGAGGCGCTGCCGGTGCGGGGGACGTCCGGGAAGAGTCTGGCGAGGGCCCGGTGGCTCAAGTCCTCCGGCGGGTGCCCGTCGCGCCCCAGCCCCTCGGCGATGTCGTACGTGTGGACAAGGGTCTCGACGACGCCCATGGCCGCGAAGCCTTCCGGATCGGAGGCGCCGAAGACGTGCGGGGCCAACACCGTGGGAGGGGCGCTGTCCACGGCCATCGCGAGCAGTCCGCCGCATGCCTGGACGACGGTGAGCAGTCCCTCGGGGCCCGCCGCCGCGTCACCGAAGATGACGTTGGCGGGCCCTTCGGGACGATCGGTGGAGATGCGCAGCGGAACGCGCGGGGCGTCCATCGGCCGCGCGAGCCCGAAGCGGAGGGCGTAGGTGAGCAGGTCGTCCGCGAGGTGTTCCAGGGTCTCCCAGCACGTCCACTCCAGGTCGCCGGCCGCCGCACGCCACTGGGCGGCCGGCGCGCCGGCGAGGGTGGTGACACAGTGCGCGACGGCCGCGCGGACGTGCTCTCCGAGCACGAAGGGCGTGGGGTGTGTTGCGGTGCGTTCGGAAGTGCTCATTGGGGAAGGCTACTGGGGTGGGGCGGGGCCCTGAGCTGGGCCGCCCCCAGTCACTCTCGCGGCACCCGCGGCTCGATGCGGAAGTCGAACGCGGCGACTCCGGGATCGTACGCGGTCACTCCCCCGTCCACCGTCAGCACCGCACCGTTCACGTACGACGCGGCGGGCGAGAGCAACCAGGCAATCGCCTCGGCGACCTCTTCCGGGTCACCGGGGCGGCCGGCGGGGGTCAGCCGCGTCGCCTCGGCATAGGCGGCGTCGGTGCCGCCGGGCAGCGCGGCCTCCTCCGCGAAGCGGGCCATCCGCCGGTCGGCCATCTCCGTACGCACCCAGCTCGGGCAGACGATGTTGGAACGCAGGCCCTGCCGGCCGTAGTCGACGGCGAGGGAGCGGCACAGCTGGAGCAGTGCCGCCTTGGACGTCGCGTAGGCCGCGTTGCTCCTGCCGTTGCGGAGCGCGGAGACCGAGGCGACCGCGACGACCGCGCCGCGGGCCGCCAGCAGGTGCGGCAAGGCGGCCCGCAGGAGCAGGAACGGGCCGGTGAGGTTGGTCCGCATGAGCGCGTCCCAGTCCTCAACTGCCATATCGCCGACCGCGCCGCCGCGCCCGATCCCGGCGTTGAGCACCACACCGTCCAGCCGGCCGTAGGTCCGCACCGCCGTCTCGACCAGTTCCTGTACGGCCTCGGGGTCGGCGGCGTCGGAGGGGTGCGCCAGGGCTCCCGTCTCCTCGGCGACGCGCCGCAGGGGCTCGGGACGCCGCCCGGACACCACGACGTGGTGCCCCGCCGCCCGCAGCAACCGCGCGGTGGCGGCGCCGATGCCCGTGCCACCACCCGTGACGATGACGACGCGCTGTGCTTCCGTCATGGTGACGCGCCTTTCGGAGTTGTGTGGGTTCCGTTCGGTTCCTACTCAACTGCGAGCTTACGGGGAGGTGTTGGTGCCGGGCCGGCCGGGGTCAGGGCCGGTCGGGGACGGCGGCTGATGCCCTGTGCGAGCGCGGGCACGGGCCGCGTTCGCATCCTGGGGGCCTCAGCTGGTTCCGCCGGCCTTGCGGTTGCCGCGTACGGCGACGACCGTCCCGGTCCCGAGGAGTACGGCGGCGGCGCCCGCGAGGGCGAGTTGCGGCGCGGCGGACGGTGCGCCGGTCGTGGCGAGGCTGCCCTTGGCCGCGTCGGCGGCCGGGACGGACTTGGTGGAGGCGGTGCCCTGCGCCGACACGTTCGACTTGTCCGCGCCGGAGGCGTTCGCGTCGGACGCGTGGGAGTTGGGCTGCGGCTTCGGACGGTCCTTGTCGTCGACCGTGCCGGGCTTGGCGTCGTCCACCGTGCCGGGCTTCTCGCCGGCCGGCAGCACCTCGAAGTCGTAGCGCTTCATCGGGCCGAGCACGCACGGGTTGTACTGGTCGGAGGCGTCGCCCGCGAGCAGGGCGAGGGCCTTCTCGGCCGGCGCCTGGGCCTCGATCGTCATCCGCATCCTCACATCGGTGCGGGCGCCGGGCTTCATGGCCTTGATGGCGGCGATGTAGGAGGGCCCCTGGCGGGCGTCCAGCGACTGCCAGTCGGAACCGTTGGACCACTGCACCTTCATGAAGTGCTGCTCCGCGTCCTTGGCCTGGAGCGCGATGAAGACCAGCGGGTCCACGTCGAGCGTGCGGTCGGTGCTGTTGGCCAGCGTGAGCGAGAAGTCGACCGTGCTGCCGGCGACGACCTTCGAGGGCAAGCCGTTCGCCAGTACGGTCAGGCCCTGCTCCCGTACGCACTTCTTGGCGGCGGCAAGTGCCTGATCAGCCGACTCCTTGGCCGTGCGGGCGTCGTCCAAGGCGTTGGACACCTTGGAATACTCCCGGAGCGCCGCGACACGCGCGTCGTCCCAGGACTTCCGGGCGTCGGCCAGCTCGGTGTGTGCCTGGGACTTCGCGGCCGCTGCCCGCTTGGCCCGCGCCTCGGCCTCGGTGAGTGCCGTGCGGGCTTCGGCCTTCGCGGCGTCGTCCGTGGCCGCGTCCAGCTTCGCCTGGGCGTCGGCGACCGCCTGGTCCGCGGCTGCCTTGCCGGCGTCGGCGGCCTTGGACGCCTTCTCCGCGGCGAGCAGGGCCGCCTTGAGAGGATGACTGCCCTCGTCCAGCGCGGCCAAGGTGGCCGTGAGCTTCTTCTGCCCGGCCTCATCGGCGGCGGCCGCTTCCTGGTACGCCCGATTCGCCTCTTCCGCGGCCTTCTGCAGTTCGGCGTAGGTCGGCTTGTGCGGAGTCCCGTTGTGCGCCTGGTTCTGTATCCGCCCCTGTGTCCGGGGCTGCGCCGCGGGCTTGGTGTCGGCGAAGGCGGAGCCCGTGGCGAGCAGGACGGTGGGCGCGGTCACGGCGGCGACGACGGCGGGCGCGACGGTGCGGCGAAGATTCATTGGAGCCTTTTCCTGGTCAGAGAGAAGGACGCCCGCCGCATAACGCGCGCGCTGCTGCTGATACGTGCGGGACACCTTGATCGTAAGACCGAAATAAGCACCAAAAGCAAGGAAGTTTTGACTTGTGGGAGCGCCCCTATCGACTACCAGGCCGGACAAATCGGGGCATTTATGGATAGTTGCGCCCGATATCGTAGGTTTTCTGTGATCTACCCAATGGGGCATTGAGGTCGACGGGCGGGGCGGGCGCGAGAGGACGCTCCCTCCCCGGCCCCTCCGCGCCTGTTGGGTCGTCAGGCTGCCCAGCCGACCGAGGACACGAAGGTGTAGGCGTCCCAGTCGGTGCCGAGGCCGCCTTGGATGATCTCGTCCCAGATCGCTTCGAGTTCGCGGGCGTCGTGGGAGAGCCAGGCATCGACGGTCCGGTCCCAGACCAGGCCGCGTACGTTGATGGAGCGCATTTCGACGTCGCGGCGGTGGCGGGTGGCGACCTGGGTCTGGTCGGCGGGATCGATCTCGATGCGGGTGCCGCGGCCGCGGTTGGCCAGGCGGCGCTTGAGGTCGGTGACGACGTTGCGGCGGCGCAGGTCCCAGTAGGCGTCATCCAGGCGGTTCAGGTTGGCTTTGCTGGGGGTACGTTCCTCGGCGAGCCAGGCGATCAGGGTGCGGGGGCGGACGGTGATGCCGGCGCGGTCCATGGCTTCATAGCCGGCGTCGGAGGCGGTGAGGTAGCGCAGGCGGGCGGCCAGGCCGCGTTCGGTGGTGATGGGCGATTCGACGCCGGTGACCATCTGGTCGACGCCTTCGGCCAGGACGACCCAGCCGGGCAGGGCGCGGGCGCCGAAGTGGCCGATGCGGCGCCAGCGGGAGTCCTGGGCCATCAGCGCACCACCTTCCCGACGGTGTACTCACCGGACGCCTTGGCGGTGTCGCTGTGCTTGATCTTCATCTGGGCCAGGCCGCGGCCCTCGGTGAAGACCTGACGCCAGTCACCGGTGACGTGCAGTTCGTCGGTGCCCATCATGGCGATGATCTCCAGGCCGGCCTGGTGGGCCTTGTATGCCTTGCCCCAGAGGTTGGCGTATGCCTGGCTGTGGATGAGGTGCATCCAGTCCGGGCGCTGGATCTCGCGGTTGTGGATCGACTCTCCCATCGTGGAGATGAACTTGGAGTACATCGCCTTCACATACGCCTCGGTGATCGCATCGCCCTCGGCCAGGGCGGTCTCCCGGGCGGCGGCCAGGACCTTGCGCAGGGCGTCGAGGAAGTTCTCCGTCGCGCCGGAGGTCCAGGATTCGTGCACGGTGGGCGGGTCGGTCAGGCCGTACTTGGGGCCGGACAGGCGCAGCAGGAGGCGCAAGGTGGCATCGGTGATCCACAGCGCTCCGGGCTCCTCGCGGTCGCCGAGGGGGTCGGGCAGGTGCGGGTGGGGCCACTGGGCGGGGGTGATCAGGTGGACGCCGGAACGCTTGGGATCCACGCCGTCGCTGCCGGTGTGGTGCTCCAGCTTGCCGATCGGCAGCCAGCACTTGAGCGCGGAGAGGTAGGCGGCGTTGGCGTCCAGGGCGGTGACGCGGATGTCACCGGGGGCCTTGAGGGAGTAGTGGGGGTGGTGGAAGTTGGGGCGGGCCTCCCAGATCTGGTCCGGCTCGCGCTTGGACGGCTTGTGGAGGATGTCGGGGAGGGAGGGGTAGGCGGTGTACTGGTAGCGGGCCGTCGCCCGGGTCTCCTCGAAGAGCCGCATCACATCCGGGATCGCCCGCTTCACCAGCGCCTGCAACGCGGCGTCCGCGTCCCCCTCGGCACGCTCCAACTCCTCGTGCACGGCCTGGGTGATCAGGCTGCTGGTCTCGGACTGGGCGCGGGCGGCGGAACGGGCCCGGCGCAGTGGACGTGCGGGAAGCGGGGCGGGGGTCGGGGCGGAGGCCGTTGTGGGGGCCTGGGTGGGGGGCGGTGCCTGGGCTGGGACGGGCGCCGGGGCCGGGGGCGTGACGGCGGTGGGAGTGGGCGCCGGGGCCGTGACGGCGGTGGGAGCCGGGGCCAGGGGCGTAGCCGTCGTGGGCTGGCACATGGCACCGGCGTGCAGGGGCCGGCCATCGGTGGACTGGAACGGGGTGACCACACCACAGCGGACGCACGGGCCAGGCGCGCCCTGGACGGCCAGACCGTCCGGACGCCAGGCGGTCTGAGCGGTGAGGTCCCAGGCAGCACCAGCGGGGGCGGCAGGCGGGTGCGCCCCGGCCCCCGGCTCCTGCGCGAGTGCCTGTGCCGGCGCCTGGGCCGGAGCGGGGTGGATCTCCGCGAGCCCCTCCAGCAACCGCAGGTACTTCATACGGCCAGGCGGCTGGGGTTCGGTGACGCCCGACTCCCAGTTGGCGATGGTCTGCCGTCCCACCCCCACCGCGGCCGCCACCTGAGCGCGCGAAAGCCCGGCCGCCTCCCGCAGCCGCAGACGCTCGGCCGGATCCGGCATCCGCGCCGCGAGACGCGCCTCTTCCAGCAGAGCCTCAACACTGTCGAGCTGGTCACCACTCATATGCCTAACCTACACCTTGCTGGGCAGCTCAGGACGTTCGGCTGGGCGTATGTTGGGCAGCGATTTGGCACCGAGAGGCGGCCGCGCCCCCAAAGCCGTTGACCGTCGGTCAACGCCCGTCAACGCCGGTCAACGCCGCACGCGACCCACGCAGCAGGCCAACGCACCAACAACTGACGGATGCACGCCAGTTCCTTCCCATAGGCGTCATCATTGGCCGGACCCATGAGGCAGAGCACACCGGACGTCTACAGAGCGGAGTGGTACGCGGCATGACCCACATACTGGTGATCGGCGGCGGCATCGCGGGTACGGCGACCGCGATGGCCCTGCACAAGGCCGGGTTCGACGTCACCGTGCATGAGGCCCATCCCGACACGGCCGAGGACATCGGCGCGTTCCTGACCCTGGCGAGCAACGGGATGCGTGCCTTGGCGCAGCTCGATGCCTCGGACGCGGTCGCCTCGGTCGGCTTTCCGCTGCGCTCGATGCGCGTGCTCGACGGCCAGGGCGCCGAGCTGGCGCACGTACCGCTGGGCGAGGCCGACGACGCGCGGCTGCGGTACCGGTGCCTGCGCCGGGGTGAGTTGAACGCCGCCTTGCAGGGTGAAGCGATGCGCCGCGGCATCGGCTTTTCGCACGGGACGCGGCTGGTGTCTGTCGAGAACGGGCCGGAGCAGGTGACCGCACATTTCGGTGACGGCAGCGTAGCGACCGGTGACCTGCTCATCGGCGCGGACGGGCTGAACTCGACCGTCCGGCGCTCGTTCGCCCCCGGTACGGAGCCCGTCTACGCGGGGCAGAGCGTGTTCTACGGCTACACCCGCAACGCGGTGGTGGCACAGGACACCGACCTCCTCACCATGGTGCGGGGCAGCACCGGCACGTTCGGCTACGCGCTCTCGCCGGACGGCGAAACCTACTGGTTCGCTCGGGTCACCGGTCCGGCCCTCGCCAGCGACGAACTCGGGCATCCCGCCCCCTCCCACTGGCGCGAACGCCTCGTTGAGTTGCTGCGCCAGGACGCCACTCCCGCCGCGGATATCGTCGCCTCCTCCAGCGACGGCATCATGGCCACCAACGCGACCGAGATTCCGCCAGGCACTCCGTGGCGTTCCGGCCGGACGCTGATCGTCGGGGACGCGGCGCACGCCGCGTCGCCGGCGACGGGCCAGGGTGCGTCGATGGCGTTGGAGGACGCCGTCATCCTCGCCAAGGCACTGCGGGACGCCCCCGGACCGGAGAGCGCGTTCGCTCTCTACGAGACGTGCCGGCGCCCGCGCGTGGAGCACAACACCACCGTCAGCGGCCAGATCTCCCGCGGCACCCGCACCCCACCGAGCACCGCCGCCGGCCGAACGCCGTCACCCTCGCCCCAACGCCCCGGTGACGACACGCTGGCCGCCCAACTGGATTGGGACGTCGACCTGCGCACCGTTACGACCACCACCCGCAACGCGGACTGACGGCATCGCCCTGACGGAAACGGGCCAACGGGCCAACGGGCCAACGGGCCAACGGGCCAACGGGCCAACGGGCCAACGGGCCAACGGGCCAACGATAGCCATCGGCTATCACAGATGTTCTTGGACAGGCGGCAAGCCATCCCGGCAAGCTTGGGCTCCAAGGGCGCAGGGCACCGAAGGCGCAAGGCCCCAAGGGCACAAGGCGCCACCGACGAAGGGTTGCGGCAATGAGCAGGGTATGGCTGGTCACCGGGGCGAGCAGCGGCTTCGGCAGGGCGATCGTCTCGGCGGCGGTGGCGGCCGGTGACACCGTGGTGGCGGCGGCTCGTCGTACCGCCGCGTTGGACGACCTGGTGGCGGCCCACCCGGGGCGGGTGTCGGCGTATCCGTTGGACGTCACCGACACCGCCGCGATCGATGCCGCGGTGCGGGAGATCGTCGAGCGCCACGGACGGATCGACGTCCTGGTCAACAACGCCGGCCGGGGGATGGTCGGCGCGGTCGAGGAGACCACCGATCAGGAGTTGCGGGAGCTGATGGATCTGCATCTGTTCGGTCCGGCGGCGCTCACGCGGGCCGTTCTTCCGCACATGCGCCGGCAGCGTTCCGGGGCCATCGTGCAGATGACGAGCATGGGCGGGCGGTTCGCGTTCGCCGGCGTATCGGCTTACTGCGCGACGAAGTTCGCGCTGGAGGGGCTGTCCGAGGCGCTCGCGGCCGAGGTGGCTCCGCTGGGGATCAAGGTGATGATTGTCGAACCGGGCGCGTTCCGTACCGGGTTCGCCGGCGCCGGTGCGCTCCAGATGTCTGCGGCGCTTCCGGCGTACGAGGAGACGGTCGGCCCGGTGCGGGAGACGCTGGCGGCCAGTGACGGCAAGCAGCCGGGCGATCCCGCGAAGGCCGCCGCCGCCATCCTCACCGCCCTCGATGCCGAGAACACGCCGCTGCGGCTGCCCCTGGGCAGTGACGCCGCCGATGCGATCGCCGCCCATCTGGACAGTTCCCGCGCGGAGTTCACTGCCTGGGAGAAGCTCACCCGCTCCACCGATTTCGACGCGTAGCGGAGCCCCTTGGTCAGCAGGAACAGAGCAGCCTGGCCGACAGGAGCCGGGCTGCCACCTCCTCCGCAACCGTCACCCGCCTCACTGGCGACCGGCTACCAGCAGATCCACCAGATAGGTCTCCTCCACCCGCTCGTCCGGGAACATCTCCCGCAGGCGCCTGCGTTCCTCCGCGAGGAAGGCGCGGTTGCGGGACTGGTCGAGGACGAGGAACGCCGAACGGGTGCTGATGTTGGCCAGGTGTGTGTCAAGGCCGATCACCCTGCTCCAACGCACCTGGCGACGGGTGACCCGTAGCCCGGACAGGCCGGCCAGGCGGATGGCGGTGTCGTCGTCGGGGCGGGTGGCAGGCTTCGGTTCCGTACCGCAGTGGTGGGCGATGCGGTCGTGCTGGGCGCGGATCCAGGGCACGTCGAAGGCGGTGGTGTTCCACCAGATCGCCAGCGTGCCGTCCCGCCGCAGGACGCGGAGCGCCTCCGGTACGGAGCGGGTGGGGTCGGTCCACTGCCAGGACTGGGCGTAGGTGAGGAGGTCGTGGGAGGCAGTGGCCAGCGGCAGGGCGTTGCCGTCGCCGCGTAGGACCGGTACGTCCGGCAGCGCCCGGCGGCACTGCGCGGCCATGGCGTCGCCGGGTTCGACCGCGATCACGTCGGCGCCGCGCTCGCGCAGCAGCGCGGTGGCGATCCCGGTGCCCGCGCCGACATCGGCCGCACGGGCCCCGGCCAGGCGCCGGCCCATGCATTCCTCGATGGCGTCGAAGACCGCGGGCGGGTACGAAGGCCGGCTCGCCGCGTACCGGGCGGCGGCCGCGTTGAATGAGTGGGCGCGTGAGGTGGGCATCCTTCCTCCCGGTCGGAGTTGGCAGGTTGGAGGGCCCATCAGATCACGCGGATGGCCGCCCTTCTGCGAGTTGACCTGGCGTTGACCGATTCACTCGGAGGCCGGTCAGCGGCTCGGCCACCGATCCGGCCAGCGGTTCGGCAGCGCCAGGAAACGCAGTCAGCGGTCGAAGGAAGTCCCTGTCGCTCCCTGTCGCCCCGGCACCAGTACCCCCGTTTCATACGCGACCACCACCGCGTGGGTCCGGTTGTCGGCGTTCAGTTTCGCCAGGACGTTCGCCACGTGGGTCTTGACCGTCTCCAGTCGTACCGCCATCCGCCCGGCGATCTGCTGGTTGGACAGGCCCTGGGCCATCAGCCGCAGGGTCTCCTCCTCCCGAGCGGTGAGGGAGGCGGCGCCGGTGCCGCCCACGCCCCGGGCCTGCGGTATCGGCTGCTGCTGGGCGGCGAGCCGCCGGACCGCGTCCGGAAAGAGGAGCGAGTCGCCCTGCGCCACCATCCGTACCACGTCCGCCAGTTGGGCAACGGGAGCGCGTTTGCGGATGAAGCCGTCGGCGCCGGCCAGCAGCGCGTCCCAGACATAGGTGTCGTTCTCGAAGGTGGTGATGACGACGACCTTCGGGGGATCGGCCAGTTCGGCGCGGAGCCGCTTGGTGGCCTGGATCCCGTCGAGCCGGGGCATCCGGACGTCCATCAGCACCACGCGCGGGCGCAGCCGCCGCACGAGCGGAAGGACCTCGGTGCCGTCCGCTGCCTCGCCAACCACCTCCAGGCCGGGCTGTACGGACAGCAGGGCGCGCAGGCCGGCGCGGGTCAACTCCTCGTCGTCCACCACGAGTACGGTCACCGGCGCCGCGGATTCCTCAGTGGGCTGGTGGCCAGGCAGGTCAGGGGTGGGGTGGGCGGCGTTCACGCGTGCGGCCCCAGGGGGAGGTCGGCGGTGACGTGCCAACGGCCGTCGCCGGTGGGGCCCGCGGACAGTTCTCCGCGCAGCAGCCGCACGCGTTCGCCGAGTCCGTCCAGGCCGTGGCCGGGGCGTGCGGTGCGGCCGGTGGGCGGCGGGGTGGGGAGCTGGTTGGTGACCGCCAGGCGCAGCCGGTCACCGCGGACGGCGACGTACAGACGGATGCCGTCCCTCGCGCCGTGCTTCAGCGCGTTGGTCAGGCTCTCCTGAAGGATGCGGTACGCCTCGCGGGAGACCGTGGCCGGTACGCGTCCCAGGTCGCCCTCCGTCTCCACGGCCGGCGCGGCGCCGGTCCGCCGGATCCGCTCGGTCAGCGCGCCGAGGTCGGTGAGGGCGGGCTGCGGCCGGGTCGGGGCCGGGGCCTCGCGCAGGATGCCGACCACGTGGTCGAGGTCGTCCATCGCCGCGCGGGAGGTCTCCTCGATGCTGCTGAGGGCGCGGCGGGCCGCCTGCGGATCGCGGTCCAGCAGCTCCTGCGCGACGGCTGCCTGGATGGTCGAGGCCGTCAGGGTGTGGCCGATGGAGTCGTGGAGTTCCTGGGCGAGGCGGTTGCGCTGGGCCAGCATCCTCGACCGGGCTTCGGCCGCGGCAGCCCGTTCCGCGGGGCCGGGGCCGAGGAGAACGGGCGCGAGGCGCCGCAGCAGCGCCGTCCCGGCCCAGACACACCCCGCGCCTACCAGCAGGAACGCCACCGCGGCCGGCAGGGTCCAGGCACCCGGCAGCCCGCGCGGCGCGGACGCGGTGAACCAGAACACGGCCACCTCGCCGTGGCCGCCCAGCCACACCGCCGGCAACATGAAGGCCGCCATCAGGCACAGACCCGTCACCGCCGCCACCACGCCACCGACCGCCGCGTGCACCGGCAACCAGGCCGCCGCCCGGGCCCGGTCACTCCACGAGCGGGGCGGACCGAGCGGCCGGGGCAGGTCCGTGCCCAGCAACCCGTTGGCCAGGCGCACCCCCGCACGCCGTACGCCGTGCGGCAGCCCCATCGCCCAGGCCGCGATGGCGAATCCGGCAAGGAGCACAGCCACCCGCGCCCCGCCCGGAAACCTGGGCGTCGCGGCGACAACTGCCATCCCCCAAGCAGGAATTCCCCCCACGGCACCCGCACAGGCATACAGCCACCCTCGCAGCTGGGCCCGCCCCGCCGTCCCACTGATCACTTCGCGCATGCCCCGCATGCTACGGATCCGCCCCGGCCCCCACCTCCCCCGATAGAGCCAGGCACCGCCTCGCACATGAGGGCCCCCGGCCGGTGGCTCAGTTGAGTGATGTGCCTGGTGGCGGTCGGTGGAACGGTGAGCGGCCTCGGCCCCGGTTCGCGGCCAGGAACCACCGAATCGCAGAGAGAGCGAAGCGCACCATGACGAGAACAGACGGACGAGACGACACGCGACGCGACGCGGCCAGGCGGGAGAAGTCCGAAGAGAAAACAATCCCCGGCCCGGCGACGCCCGCAGCGCCCGCAGCGCCGGCAACGCCCGCAACGCCCGCAACGCCCGCAGCGCCGGCAACGCCGGCAACGCCCGCAACGCCCGCAGCGCCGGCAACGCCGGCAACGTCCATCGAAGGCACATCACGCCACCGCAAAGGTGTCGCCGCGTTCCTGGTCATAGCCTTCGGTGGCAGTTGGGCGTGGCTGTGGTGCGCGACGGTCGTCCTCGGCCTGTCGCCCGTCCACCCCCTGCTCCAGATACCGGTGGGCTGCATGCCTGGCATCGCGGGTGTGGTGGTACGGCGGTGGGTGACCCGCGAGGGCTTCGCCGATGCCGGGCTGAGGCCCCGGCTGAAGGCTGCCTGGCCCTACTACCTGGCCGCCTGGCTCGGCCCCCTCGCCCTCGCCCTGTGCACCCTCGGCCTCGCCGCCCTCCTCGGCGTGTGGCACCCACGGCTGTCCGGCGCCGCGGGCATCCTCCCCTCCACCGCAGACATACTGTCCGTGCTGGTCCTGATGGTGATCGCGCTGGTGCTCACCCCGCTGTACTGCGGCGAGGAGTTCGGCTGGACCAGCTATCTCCGGCCACGGCTCTTCGGCGGCGCACCCGTGCCGTCGTCCCTCGTCACCGGGCTGATCTGGGCGGTGTGGCACTTCCCCCTCGCCTTCATCGGCTATGTCGACTTCCCGAACGTGGTGCTGGGCCTGCTGATCTGGACCGTCTCCTTCCAACTCCAGGAGATCCTCCTGCTCTGGCTCTACACCCGCAGCGGCAGCATCTGGGTGGCCAGCCTGGCCCACGCCGGCAACAACATGGTGCTGTTCTTCCTGCTGGGCCACGTACTCGACGAGGGAGCCGGGCTCGGCCCGACCTGGCCCATGGCCCTCTCGGCAATCCCGATGGCCGCCCTCTGCCTGGCCATAGCGGCGACATCACGCCGCCGGTCGAGCGACGGGGGGCGGTGACGGCGGGCGGGGCGCCACCGCTGCGCCTTTTCCCGGTCCGGGATGAGCTGTCTCGACTGAGCCACCGCGTACCTGGACGATCTGGACCTGGCGCCGGACATCCTGATCGTGCGGCCGCGCATTCGTTGTTGACGGCAGTCGTGCCTGTTCACCGGGCGTTCGGCAGCGGGTTGGTGGCGGCGGTCGGTGCGGCGTCGGTCGCGGCGCTGACGAAGGCTCGTACGCGGGCTGTGGTGTTCGCCTCGGACCAGATCAGGCCCCGTTCGATGGGTTGGGCGTCGTGCAGGGGCACGTAGGCGAGGTCGGGGCGGGGGTAGTACCGGCGGGCGTGTTCGCCGACCGGGAGGACTCCTCTGCCCATGGCGACCAGGGTGAGCATTTCCGAGAACGAGCCGCCTACGGGCCCCTTCGGGACGGGTCTGCCCGACGGGGTGTGGTCCGGTGTGCGGTCCCGTTTGAAGGTCACGGAGGTCGCGTCCGGGTATTGGATCACGGGATGGTCCGCGAGGACTTCGAGCGATACCGACCGTTCACCGGCGAGCGGATGGCCGGCCGCCACCGCGAGCACCCTTGACTCCCGCAACAGCACCGGGCCGCGGGCCATCCCGTCGAAGGGGAAGGAGGCGAGGAGGATGTCGATCGAACCGTCCCGCAGGCTCGCGCGGGAGTTGGAGAGGTGGACCTCCCGTACCTCGACCCGGCAGTCGGGGTGGCGCTCGGTGAACAGGCTGACCGCTCTGAGCAGTACGGGTGCCGTGACCTCGCCGAGGAAAGCCACCCGCAGCTCTCCCGTAATACCGCGACTGGCGTCGGCCGCCCTGCGCAGTGCGTCGTCCATGGCGGCGGCCAAGGGCGCGAGATCCTCCGCCAGGCACCGCCCGACGTCGGTGAGCCGGACGGTACGGCTGGTGCGTTCGAACAGCGTCCCGCCGATCCGGCGCTCCAGTTGTTTGACCACTTGGCTGACGCGCCCGGTGGTGATCCCCAACCGCTCGGCGGTACGGCCGAAGTGCAGTTCCTCGGCGAGGGCCAGGAAGACCTCGGTTTCCAGGCGTTCCAGCATGCCGGCCCCACCCCACTCCCCCAGCGTTGAACGTGACTCAACGATCGTATCGGGATCATGGCTTGATGGCGCTGGTCCGGTGGCCGAGAGTGGGAGGTGTCGCAGGCGGCGCGGGTGGCGGTCGTCACCGCAGTCGCCGCCGTCGTCACCGCGGTCGCCATCGCCGTCGACTGTGCACGAGGGCGACGGCACCATGATCTGACCACCACCGGCCGGCTCCGCCGTGCCCTCTCTCTGGAAGTGAAGTGACCACTGTGCGCGTCAAGGCATTCGATCACCTGGTTCTCAACGTCGCCGATGTGGAACGGTCCCTGGAGTTCTACGCCGGGCTGCTCGGCCTGGAGCCGGTACGGGTCACCGAGTGGCGGGCGGGCGAGGTCTCCTTCCCGTCGGTCCGGGTCACGCCGGAGACCATCATCGACCTGGTCAGCCGGCCCCGGAACGAATCCAACGTCGACCACATCTGCCTCACCGTGGAACCGTTGGACTGGGACGAGGTCATCGCGTCGGGGACGTTCCACGTCCTTGAGGGTCCCGTGCAGCGGTTCGGTGCGCGAGGCGACGCGACGTCGGTGTACGTGCAGGATCCGGACGGCAACACCGTGGAGCTGCGGTGGTATCCGGAGGACGCGGCAGAGTGAGGGAGCCGCCGGTCAAGTGCCTGGGCCGGGGCTCGGCCCGGGACGGGACGGGGCGAGGCGGTGGGACGGGGCAGGTCCTGACCGAGCGCTGAGTGCCCAGCGCTGAGCGCGGAACTCCCCCGCCCCCGGGGCTCCCGGCTCCCCCATCCCCCCTCGGCGGTGCCGTGCCGCCTCGTACCACGTCACCGCCCCTCACAGGCTCAATGCGATCGCCGCGGTGATTCCGCCCAGGCCGGCGGCCACGGCGGCTCCCGGCCAGCCGCCCGCGCGCCAGGGGAAGAAGCGGTCAACGGACAGCCGGCCGGGGCCGATGGCGGCGACGGCCAGTGCGACGACGGCGATGCAGACGCTGTATTCCACACCGCCGTCCGTGTCCCACAGGCCGTGGGCCGCGGTGACGGTCACCATGGCATTGATCATGACGCCGATGAGGGCGGCGGCCGCGAGCGGTGTGAGGAGGCCGAGGGCCAGACCGAGGCCGCCGAGGAATTCCGAGAGGCCCCCGATCAGCGCGAAGAGTTTGCCGGGGTGGTAGCCGAGGGCCGCGAAACCGTCCGCTGTCCGGGTCAGGCCCCTGCCGCCGAGGATTCCGAAGAGTTTCTGCGAGCCGTGCCCGGCCATCAGGAGCCCGAAGGTCAGCCGGATGAGCAGGAGCCCCCAGTCCGAGGCGCAGGAGAGCGCCCGGGTGGGCCCCCGCGTCGATGTCGATGATGGTGTACGGGGTGGCGCCGGTGTGGGTGCCAGGAGGTGGGTGAGGCGCTTGGTAACCATCGGAGCGCTCCGGTCGTATCGGTCGCCGGACCGGTCCCGTGGTTGTCGCCCGCGGCCGCTCGGCGCCGCGGTACTGGCCTGGTCGTGTCGTGGTGACTGGTCGGTCAGTCGGAGCGCCGGGTGGCGTCGGTGACGTCCTCGGTCGGCAGCTCGGCGAAGTCGCTGTGGTGGCGGGGGCCGCGCATCATCCCGTCGCAGGGCCCAGCTGCACGCAGCATTCCCCGGGGCGCGGGGCGAGGACGGCCTCGACGCCGCTGACCTCCAGGCCCTCCAGATAGCCTGCGAGGAAGGCGTGGTTCATACCGCAGACCAGCTCGGGAGCCTTGGCCGCCAGGGGGTGGAACGGGCAGTTGCGCAGCCGGAGTTGGGTGGGGGTTTCGCGGACCGGCTCGAAACCGTGCTGGTCGAGCATCCGCTCGCAGACGCTCAGTCCACGTTCGGCGCCGAGGCGGCCGGGGCGGGACTGCTCCCGTTCCCGCTCGCCCAGTTCGCGACCGCGCCGGCCGGCTGTGCGCACGGCGGCGTGGGCCGCGGATTCGCCGTCGTCCTCGGTCAGGACGGCTTCCAGCAGGAGATCGGCCAGCAGCTCATGGCGGCGGTCGGGGATGCTGACGTGGAGGTGGCTGTCGGTGGGTTCGTAGACCTTGGGCTGACGGCCGACCTTGCGGATCCCGCCGGGTGATTCGTAGCGGGCGCGCAGCAGGCCGGCGTCCACCAGCTTGTCGAGGTGGAAGGCGGCGAGCTTGCGCGAGATGCCCACGCTGGCGGCGGCCTCGTCCCGGGTCACGGGGCGGCCCTGCCGTCGGATGAACGCGAACATCCGCCGCCGGGAGTCCTCCCCGAGGACGCTGAGGGACTCGATCGCCGCGTCGCCCACGGGAGGCTGCGGCGTTGCGTCAGGGGTCACATCTCCACGATAACGCGTATGCCGGTGGGTGCAACCGGCGAATGCCGTACGACTGTGCGGCCGCGACCTGGGCGTCTTGACGCCCGCCTTGAATAAGTCAAAGATTTGTTGGTGAAATGTGGAGGGGTACGGGAACGGAGCGGGCGGGCCGGAGCCGTGGCGATCGCCCGGTGTGCACTGTTCACCTCGGTGAGCACCGCTCTCGGCCGCTTCCGCCTGGGATATCCGCACCGGCCTCGGCATCCGCACCCGGGGACGCGCCCGCGCCCGCGTCCCCCTCGGCACCCTCATCAACCCCCAGCACCGGCGGTAATTGACATGTCCCAGCCTTCCGAGACTGCCCAGCCCTCCCACCCCGCCCGGCGCCCCGCGGTGAGCGCCCTGGAGACGGGGAGACCGATACCCGCCCAGCCGGCCCTGCGCGTCGTGCACGACACCGACGGCATCGACCTGGCCGCCGCCGAACGCGCCGCCGGGGAGTTCCTCAGGGCTCTCGGCATCAGCACCGATTCCGAGAGCCTGCAAGGCACCCCGGGGCGCATGGCCCGCGCCTACGCCGAGCTGTTCAGCCCCCGCCCGTTCGACCTGACCACCTTCCCCAACGACGAGGGCTACGACGAACTGGTCCTGGCCCGCAGCATCCCGGTGCGCTCGGTCTGCGAACACCATCTGCTGCCGTTCGTCGGCACCGCCCACGTCGGCTACCTGCCCGGCCGCCGCATCCTGGGCCTGTCGAAACTGGCCCGGGTGGTCGAGCACTTCGCGTGCCGTCCGCAGGTCCAGGAACGCCTCACCAAGCAGGTCGCCGACTGGCTCCAGACCCAGCTGGAGCCCAAGGGCGTGGGCGTCGTGATCGAGGCCGAACACACCTGTATGACCCTGCGCGGCGTCCAGGCAACCGGCTCCAGCACGCTCACCTCCACGCTGCTGGGCACATTGCGCAACGACGCCCGCTCACGCGGCGAATTCCTGGCCCTGGCCGGTCTCACCTGATTTCTCCAGCCCTGACAGCCACAGCCCAGTCGTAGTCCCAGCACAGTCACAGATATAGACACAGCCACTCCGCGAGGCCCCGCTTCGCCCATACCGAACGAAAGGCACCGACCCCATGGAAATCTGGATCAACCCCGCCTGCTCCAAGTGCAAGTCCGCCCTGTCGCTCCTGGACGCCGAACAGGCCCAGTACACGGTGCGGTACTACTTGGAGGAACCGCCGACCGTGGACGAGCTGGACGCCGTCCTCCGGCGCCTGGGCCTGGAGCCCTGGGACATCACCCGCCTCGGCGAGCCGGTCGCCGCCGAACTGGGCCTGGCGGCGTGGCCCCGCGAAGCCGCCGAACGCACCCGCTGGCTGGAGGCGCTGGCCGCCCACCCCGCCTTGATCCAGCGCCCGATCATCACCGCCGACGACGGAACGGCCGTACTGGGCCGCTCCCCGGAGGCGGTGCGGTCGGTCCTCCCGTAGCGCGGCCGTCCCGAGGGCGCGCCACCCACCCGCCATCCCCCCAGGTCAGCGGCGCCCGTTGGACTTTCCGCCGAGGGAGTCGGTGCTCCATGGTCGGGAAAGGGCATTGCGCGCAGGGGGGTGCGGACAGGTTGGATTGCTTCCGGATCGAGGCACCGGCGTACGGATCCAGGCACCGGCATGTCACGGATCCATGCACCGGCACACGGGTTCAGGCACCGGCGCAGAAGCGGGCCGGGTCCAGGCCCCGGCGCAGAAAGCACCGAAGGCACAAAACGCACCGAAGGAAGCGAAGGACACCCATGCTCGACGGCTGCACGCCCTGGCCAGAGGAGTTCGCCGACCGCTACTGGGCAGCCGGGCACTGGCGCGGCCATACGCTGGACAACCTGCTGCGCGGCTGGGCCCTGGAGTACGGACCGCGGACCGCGCTCGTGCACGGCGGCACCCGCCTGACCTACGCCAACCTCAACCGGCGCGTGGACCGCATGGCCGCCGGCTTCCATCTGCGCGGCCTCCGGCCCGGCCAACGCGTCATCGTCCAGCTTCCCAACGTCCCCGACCTCGTCATCACCGTCTTCGCCCTGATGCGGGTCGGCGCGATGCCCGTGTTCTGCCCGCTCCCGCACCGCGCCCCCGAGGTGTCGCACCTCGTGCGGACCACCGAAGCCGTCGGCTACGTCGGCCCCTCGGCGTCCGAGGGCTTCGACCCCATGGCGATGGCGGCGGGCATCGCCTCCCAAGGCCCGTTCCTGCGGCGGGTGTTCACCTACGAGCCGCCGGGCACGTCGTCCCCGTTCGGCGGCCTGACGACCGATCCGTCGGGCTGCCACTACTTCCCGCTGGGGTCGATCGACGCCCCGCCCGTGCCGGCGCAGGCACGGAGCGCGGACCAGGTGGCGTTCTTCCTGCTCTCCGCCAGTGCGGCCGAGGCGCCGCTGGGTACGGACGCGGCGCCGCTGCTCGTTCCGCGCACCCACAACGACTACGCCTACCAGGCGCGCGCCGCCGCCGAGTCGGTGTCGCTCACCGAGAACGACGTGTATCTCGCCGCGCACCCCGCCGAGTCCCCCTTCGCCTTGGGCTGCCCCGGCATCGTCGGCACCCTCTCCGCCGGCGGCACCGTCGTCCTGGCCGACAGCGCGGAACCCGCCGACTGCCTTCCGCTCATCGAACGCGAGCGGGTCACCCTCACCTCGCTGCCGCCCGCGGCGGCCCAGCGCTGGCTGGACGAACTGCCCACCATCGGGGCCGACTTGAGCAGTCTCCGTCTCGTTCAGATCGGCGGCGCGCCGTTGTCCCGGGCCACCGCCGAACGGATCGGCCCGGAGCTGGGGTGCCGTCTGCAACAGGTCTTCGGGATGGCCGAGGGGCTGGTCACGCTCACCCGGCCCGCCGATCCGGACGAGACCGTGCTCACCACGCAGGGCCGGCCGCTCTCGCCCGACGACGAGATCCGCGTTGCCGACGCCGACGGCAACGACGTGCCTGACGGGGAGCCCGGCGAACTCCTCGCCCGCGGCCCGTACACCGTACGAGGCTACTACCGCGCGCCCGACCGCAACGCCCGCGCCTTCACCAGCGACGGCTACTTCCGCACCGGCGCCACCGCACGGCGCACGCCGGACGGCAACGTGGTGGTGCGGTAACAGGCCGCCCTATCCTCCTCCCATGGCCGCCTTGCCCTACAGCTCCGCCATCCGGATCACGCGCGTCCATCCGCCCGTCCCGGCGGGTTACGACCGCCGCACCATCGCCCAGGCACCGGCCCACGACCCGGTACGCGCCCGGCGGGTCGTGAGCGAGCTGAGCACGGTCGCCGGGGTGGTGGAGGAGTGCGAGCCGATGCGCCGCCTCGACGTCGGCAGTCCGCGGACCGTGGCGGACTTGGACCGGGTGACCGTTGGCTGCTGGGGTGGCGCGGTGCAGATCACCGATCCCGCGTTCGGCGAGGACGGCATCACCACGCGGAATCTGGACAGCGCATTCGACGCGCAGGTCACGGACCATCCCGACGCCCGCGTCATCGGTGTCTGCGAGATGGATTTCTCCATGAGCTACGTGAAGTATCTGCTCCACGTCCCAGGCGTTCCGCCTGTCCGGGCGGACGGTTGGGACGGCACGGACGGCGGTATGGACCTCACCGGTGACCCCGTGCGGGTCCTCCACGCCATCGGAGTCCCGCCCGGGGATCCAGGCAACTCGCCGGTCTCCTTGGATGACCTCGAACGCTTCCTCTGGAGTGACTACGTGGACGTCGCCTCCTGCGGCCTGAACCAGCCCTTCGCCGACGAGAGCCTGATGGTCTCCGTCTTCAGGGTGCGGCGGTCCGAGGACATCCGGGACGCCATGGACGAGGTCTGGCATCGGGCGTGACCGGCCACGCGACGGCCGCGGCCGGCCGGACCTTCCCTCTCTCCCCTCCCGTTCCGCCAGACAGGTAGTCCGTGTTTTCGGCCGGGAGTGTCCGGATATCCGCCCTACATGATCGGCGCCCGAGTCCGCGACGTCCTGCCCGAGCTGGAAGCCTTCGCCCATGCGGTACAAGCGCGTCGGCCCGACGACGGTACGTGGTGCGAGGCGTGGACCGTCCGCGACGTCCTGATCCATCAGACCGGCAACGCCGAGGAACTCGCCCGGGTACTCCGGGCCCACCTGGAGGGCGAGCCGGTGGAGACCCGCGGTTTCCACCGCGAGGCGCCGTACCGGGCGTTGTCCGACGCCGAGCTGTGGTCGGCGTTCCTGGCCCGCTGCGAAGAGCTGACCGAGGTCACCGCGGCGGCCGAGCAGGATCTGCCGCCGGACACCGATGTGATGTGGACCGGGCGGCATGTCACGCCCCCCTTCTTCGCGGAGCACATGCGCGAGGAACTCATCCTGCACCGCTGGGATCTGACCGGGGACGACCACACGTCCAGGCAGGCGCTGAACGAGTCATGGATGACCGAGCACAGCGTGCGCTCGGTCGGCCGTCCGCTCCTGGCGCGGGGGTCGGCCGGCCTGGATCTCGGCCCGGACGGCCGGGTCGAAGGCCGTCTGCGCACGCCAGGCACCGATGACGTGGTGGTCACGGCGGACGCGCACGGGACCGGCGTCTCGTTCGCCGCGCCCGAGGGGCCGGCCACCATCGAGAGCGACGCGGCGGTACGGGTGCTGCTGCTGTGGGGGCGCCGCCCCGCCGATCCCGGACGCTGGCACAGCGACGCCGGCCCGGGCGCCCTGCGCGCGCTGCGCACCCTCCTGAGCGGCTACTGACCGGCCCGGCCGGGAGCCGGCCCCGCGCCGCCAGGCACACCCACTCATCGGCACACCGGCCCACCGGCGGCTGTTAAGCTGGAGCGGACGTTACCCGTTCGCTGAGGAGCCCAGACATGGTGGTGGACGACGACATCTCCGGGTGAGACCCGGACCCGACAGGCCACCGGCCGGTGCCCAGGAGCGCCGCCGCTGTGGTCTCACTGTCGTTGCCGCCGTCACTTTTCCCCATGTCTGTTGCCGGGGCAGAGGTGTCTCTTCCCTGCCCCCTCCCCCGCGAGGTCGCCTCCATGTCCGACGCCGCCATCGTCTGCTCGAACGTCTCCTTCGCCTGGTCCGACGGCACCCCCGTCTTCCAGGATCTTTCCTTCACCGCCGGCCCCGGCCGCACGGGTCTTGTCGCGCCGAACGGCTCCGGCAAGAGCACGCTGCTGCGGCTGATCGCCGGGGAACTGCGGCCCGGCGCCGGTTCGGTCACCGCGGCCGGCACCCTCGGCTACCTCCCACAGAACCTTCCTCTGACCGGCGACCTGACCGTCGCCGAGGTGCTGGGCGTCGCCGCCGTCATCCGCGCCCTGGACGCCGTCGAGAACGGCGACGTGAGCGAGGAGCACTTCGCCACCATCGGCGATGACTGGGACATCGAGGACCGCACCCGGGCCCAACTCGACCGCCTGGGACTGGCCGACGTCACCCTGGACCGGCGCCTGGGCACCCTCAGCGGCGGCCAGGTCATCACGCTCGGCCTCGCCGCGCAGCTGCTGAAGCGGCCCGATGTGCTGCTGCTCGACGAGCCCACCAACAACCTGGACACCGATGCCAGGCATACGCTCTACGCGGCGCTGGAGGACTTCAGCGGCTGCCTGCTGCTGGTCAGCCACGATCGCGCGCTGCTCGACCGGATGGACCGCATCGCCGAACTCGACCGCGGTGAACTGCGGTTCCACGGCGGGAACTTCACCGCGTACGAGGAGGCCGTCCGGGCCGAGCAGGAGGCCGCCGAGAAGAACGTCCGCACCGCCGAACAGCAGCTGAAGCGGGAGAAGCGGGAGCTGCAGCAGGCCCGCGAGCGCGCCGAGCGCCGGGCGAGCAACGCCGCCCGCAACCTCAAGAACGCCGGCCTCCCCAGGATCGTCGCGGGCGGTCTGAAGCGGAGCGCGCAGGAGTCCGCGGGCCGGGCGGGCCAGACACACGCCGGCCGGGTCAGCGAGGCCAGGGCCCGCCTGGACGAGGCCGAGCGGTCACTGCGCGACGAACAGCGCATCACCCTGGACCTGCCGGACACCCGCGTGCCCGCCGGCCGCACCCTCGTCCTCGGCGAGCGGCTGCGCGTCCGGCTCGGCGAGAAGGAGGTGTTCGCGGGCCGGGGCATCGATCTGACCATCCGGGGGCCGGAGCGCATCGCGCTGACGGGCGCCAACGGCGCCGGGAAGAGCACACTGCTGCGGCTGCTCAACGGCGATCTGGTCCCGGAGAGCGGCGAGATCAAGCGGGCCGACGGGCGCGTGGCCTACCTGTCCCAGCGGCTGGACCTGCTGGATCCGGACCGCACGGTCGCGGAGAACTTCGCCGCGTACGCCCCGGAGCGGCCGGAGGCCGAGCGGCTGACCCTGCTCGCCCGCTTCCTCTTCCGCGGCGCCCGTGCCCATCTGCCCGTCCGCGCGCTCTCCGGCGGGGAGCGGCTGCGCGCCACCCTGGCCTGCGTGCTGTGCGCGGAGCCGGCACCGCATCTGCTGCTGCTGGACGAGCCGACGAACAACCTCGACCTGGTGAGCGTCGGCCAGTTGGAGAGCGCCCTCGATTCCTACCAGGGGGCGTTCGTGGTGGTCAGCCACGACGAGCGGTTCCTCCGCGCGATCGGCGTGGAGCGGTGGCTGCGGCTGGCCGGCGGGGAGGTGCGGGAGATCGCGGGCCCGGAGGCGCAGGCATAGGCCGCGGCCCGCTCAGGCGTCCCGGGCCTCCTCGGCCGTGAGGAGGGCCAGCAGGCCCGGGAAGCGCTGCTCGATGTCGTCGCGGCGGAGGGTGGCCATGCGGCTGTTCCCCCGGTCGACCTGGCGGACCAGTCCGGCCTCGCGCAGCGTGCGGAAGTGATGGGTGACGGTCGCCTTGCTCACCGGCAGGGCGAAGGAACTGCAGGTACGCGCCTCGCCGTGCGGTCCGGCCGCCAGCTCCCGTACGACGCGCCGCCGCAGCGGGTCGGCCAGCGCGGCGAGCACCTTGCCCAGTTCCATCTCCGCGACCTCGGGGTGCCCCTCGTCGTCGGGCATCACCCTCACCTCCCAGGCATCAAGGCGTCTCACCATTAGGTACGGCTTGCATCGTACCTTGCGGGGCGCTAGCGTCCGCCAGGTACGAAGATCACCGTACCTAGGCACGTACGCCGAGGCGCGCCGACCGGCGTGCCTGTGCGCGCTCGACGACGCCCATCGAACGACACCCATCGGAGGCCCCATGGACCAGCCCTTCACCCTCGTCGGCACCGCCCGTCCCAAGCCCGAGCGGGCGGAGGAGCTGCGGCAGCTCCTCCTCTCGTTCGTCGAACCGACGCGCCAGGAGCCCGGCTGCCTGGAGTACCACTTCCACGAGGACCGGGACGCCCCCGGCGTCTTCGTCTTCTACGAGGCGTGGCGGAGCGAGGAGGACCTCAACGCCCATCTCGCCCTGCCCCACCTGCGGGATTTCTGGGAGCGGCGCATGGACTACCTGGAGCGCGACCTGGAGATCCGGTACCTCACCATGCACAGTCCGTACGAGGAGCGGGCCGGCCGCGCGTGAGGCGGCGCGCCGGCGGTGGTCACCGCCTCCAGAACAGGAGGTGGGTGACCCCGCTGGCGCTCGGCACCTTCTCCAGATGGAAGCGGTCGAGGAGTTCGTCGGGGCTTTCCCACAGCCGTTCGCCCCGGCCGAGGTCGACCGGCGCGACCGCGATGTGCAGGGTGTCGACCAGATCCGCTTCGAGGAATTCGCGGACCGTGGCGACGCCGCCGCCGAGCCGCACATCCCGGCCGCCGGCGGCCTCCTTGGCGCGGGCCAGCGCCTCGGCCGGGGTCGCGTCGAGGAAGTGGAAGGTGGTGTCCCCCAGGGTGAAGGAGGGGCGCTCGTGGTGGGTGAGGACGAAGACCGGCGCGTGGAACGGCGGGTTGTCGCCCCACCACCCCTTCCAGTCGTGGTTCTCCCAAGGGCCGCGCTGGGGGCCGAACTTGTTGCGGCCCATGATCTCGGCGCCCATGCCGCGGGCGTGGTCGCGGGTCAGGTAGTCGTCCAGGCCGCGCGTGCCGCCCGGGTCGGTGCGGTTCACCCAGCTCGCGGTGGCGCCCGCCCAGGAGAACAGGGCGGCGGGGTCCGCGTGGCCGAAGGGCCGTTCCAGGCTCTGCCCCTCACCGGACCCGAACCCGTCCCGCGACACATTGAAGCACTGCACTCTCAACAGCTGTGACATGCACCCTCCTTGGGGGCCGACCGCCGCTTCTGATTGCAATTCGCAACCGGTAGTACTCTACCGCCCCATGGACGCTCCGCAAGCAGTTCCGGCCGATGGCTTGCCTGGGTCGGCCGACCGCCTGTCCCGGCCGGCCGGCCGCCTGCCGGTGCCCGCCGGGAAGTCGGGCTGCCCGATCAACCTGACCATGGAGCTGCTGGGCGACCGGTGGAGCCTGGTCGTCCTGCGGGACGTGATGTTCGGCGGCTACCGGCACTACCGCGAGCTGCTCGGCCACTCGATGGAAGGCATCGCGTCGAACATCCTCGCCGCGCGCCTGGCGAAGCTCGTGGACGCGGGCCTGCTCACCCGGCACGACGATCCGAGCCACCGGCAGAAGATCGAGTACCGGCTCACCGAAGCGGCGATCCAACTCGTCCCGCTGATCGTGGATTTGGGCGCCTGGGGAGCCCGTTGGCTGCCGACCTCACCCGAGCTGTCGATCCGCGCCGAACTCCTCGCCCAAGGCGGTCCGGCGATGGCGGAACGGTTCATGGACGAGCTGCGCGCCATGCACCTCGAAGGCCGCCCGCAACGCCCCGACGGCGTGCTCGCCGAACTCACCCGGGCCTACGAAAGCGCCGCCGGGACGGCCCCGCGAGGGTAGACGGAACCCCACCGGCCGCGGGCAACAAAAAGGCAAGGGAGTCATCCTCTCCTTGCCATGTTCAAGATATAGCGCACTGGGGGGCTTGCGGCAAGGCCCCGGTGGTGCCGCAGAATCACCGACCGTAGCCAGAAACGCCTGGCGCGTCTTCCTCCCTACCGATCCGCACCTCGCCGTCCCCTCCCCTGGCCTTCTCCCCTCCCGATCCCCGGACGCCTTGCCGCGACGCGATGGGCCGCAAGCGGCCTCCCACCGGAGCTGATGTACGTGAATTCCCTGACCACCCACGCCTTCGACCTGCCCGGCCGCCTCGCCGCCAAGGCCGACCCGGCGCTGATCGCCGGTGACGAGCAGCACTTCGCGGCCATCGCGGACTGCCTTGAGCGGTCGATCGCCGAGCTGTCCGACCGCCTGGACGAGCTGCGCAGGTCACCCGGCGGTCTGGGCCGCCAGGCGATGGACCGGGACGCCGAGATCCACCGGCTGACCGCCCGCCTGCGGGCCCTGCGCCGGTTCGGGCTGGACCTGTGCCTGGGGCGCATGGTCGGCGCGGACCACCCCGAGCCCGTCTACATCGGGCGCCTCGGCCTCACCGACAGCGCGGGCCGCCGGCTGCTGGTGGACTGGCGCTCCCCCGCGGCCGAGCCGTTCTTCGGCGCCACCCACGCCAACCCGATGGGCCTGGCCAGCCGCCGCAGGTACCGCTGGACCGGCGGCCGGATCAGCGACTACTGGGACGAGGTGTTCACCGCGGACGCGTTCGCCGGGCATGCCGCGCTGGACGACCAGTCGGCGTTCATCGCCAGCCTGGGCAGCAGCCGGTCGCCGCGGATGCGGGACGTCCTCGGGACCATCCAGGCCGACCAGGACGCCATCATCCGGGCCGGGTCCCGCGGCGCGCTCGTCGTGGACGGCGGGCCGGGTACGGGCAAGACCGTCGTCGCCCTGCACCGCTCCGCCTACCTGCTCTACGCCGACCCGCGCTTCGGCAACCGCCGGGGCGGCGTCCTGTTCGTCGGCCCGCACCAGCCCTATCTGTCCTACGTCGCCGACGTCCTGCCCAGCCTGGGCGAGGAGGGCGTACAGACCTGCACCCTGCGGGATCTCGTGGCCGAGGGAGCCGGAGCGGGGCGCGAGACCGACCCGGAGGTGGCCCGTCTGAAGTCGTCCGCGCGGATGGCGCAGGCGATCGAGGCGGCCGTCCGCTTCTACGAGGAGCCGCCCGCCGAGGGGATGACCGTCACCACCGACTGGTCCGACGTCTGGCTGGACGCCGATGACTGGGCCGAGGCGTTCGACGCACCGGAACCAGGCACTCCGCACAACGAGGCACGCGAGCAGATCTGGGACGAACTGGTCACGATCCTGCTGGACAAGCTCGGCGCCGACGTCCCGCCCGACCTCTTCCGGCGGTCGCTGCGGCAGGACGAGGAGCTGGTCACCACCCTCAACCGCGCCTGGCCGCTGCTGGAGGCGGCCGATCTCGTGGGCGATCTGTGGACCGTACCCGCGTACCTGCGGAGGTGTGCGCCCTGGCTCAGCCGGGAGGAGATCCGCGCGCTCCAGCGCCCGGACGCGCAGGCATGGACGGTATCCGACCTGCCGCTGCTGGACGCGGCCCGGCAGCGGCTCGGCGACCCGGAGACGGCCCGGCGGAACGTCCGGCGCAAGGCCGCGGTGGCCGCCCAGCGCGCGCGGATGGCCGACGTGATCGACAACCTGGTCGCGGCCGACGCCGACGGTGAAGGCGCGGTGACCATGCTGCGCGGCCAGGACCTCCAGGAGCGGCTGATCGACGAGACCGCGCTGCCCGCTACCGACCCGGACCGGCTGGCCGGCCCGTTCGCGCACATCGTGGTGGACGAGGCGCAGGAACTCACCGACGCCGAATGGCAGATGCTGCTGCTCCGCTGCCCGTCCCGGAGCTTCACCATCGTCGGGGACCGCGCCCAGGCCAGGCACGGCTTCACCGAATCGTGGCAGGAGCGGCTGGCCCGGGTCGGGTTCGGCCAGGTCGCGGTGGCCGCGCTGACCGTCAACTACCGCACGCCGGAAGAGGTCATGGCGGAAGCCGCACCGGTCATCCGCGCCGCGCTCCCGGACGCCAACGTGCCGGCCTCCATCCGCAGCAGCGGCGTCCCCGTCCTGCGCGGCTCGGTCGCCGAGCGCGACGCGATCCTGGATGACTGGCTGGCCGGGCACGCGGAGGGCACCGCCTGCGTCATCGGCGATCCGGCGTTCCGGGAGACGGCCCGCGTCCGGTCCCTGTCCCCCGAGCTGGCGAAGGGCCTCGAATTCGACCTGGTCGTCCTCGTCGACCCGGACGCCTTCGGCGAGGGCGTGGCGGGGGCGGTGGACCGCTATGTGGCGATGACCCGCGCGACCCAGCGGCTCGTCGTCCTCACCAGCGGCGGACGCTCCGGTGCCTGACGTCTCAACGGCAACGCCCCTCTCTCCAACTCCCTCTCCTCGAACGGACCTTGTGATGAGCAACGTGAGTGACACAAGCACCATGAGCAGTGACGTGAACGACGTGAGCAACGTAAGCGAAGTAAGTGACGTGATCGTCGTCGGCGGCGGCCCCACCGGCCTGATGCTCGCCTGCGAACTGCGGCTGCACGGCGTGCGGGTGGTCGTACTGGAGAAGCTGGCCGAGCCGACCGAGCAGTCGCGCGGGCAGGGCCTGCACGTGCGCAGTGTCGAGCTGATGGACCAGCGCGGGCTGCTCGACCGGTTCCTCGCGGTCAGTGAGACGTTCCGGGCCGGTGGTCTCTTCGGCGGCGTCATGAAGCCGTGGCCGGACGGGCTGGACACCGCGCACCCGTACGGCGTCGCCATCCCGCAGCCGGACACCGAGCGGCTGCTCAACGAGCGCGCGGTGGAGCTGGGCGCCGAGATCCGGCGCGGCCGCGAGGTGGTGGGGCTGAGCCAGGACGCGGACGGGGTGGCCGTCGAGCTGGCGGACGGCACGCGGCTGCGGACGCGCTACCTCGTCGGCTGCGACGGCGGCCGCAGCACGGTGCGCAAACTGCTCGGGGTCGGTTTCCCCGGCGAACCCGCCCGGGTCGAGACGCTGCTGGGCGATATGGCGGCGACCGAGGATCCGGCGGTGATCGAGGCCGTGGTCGCGGAGGTCCGCGCCACGCACCTGCGGTTCGGCCTCATGCCGCTCGGCGAGGGGCGGTACCGCGTCATCGTGCCCGCCGACGGCGTGGCCGAGGACCGGGCGGCCGCGCCGACCCTGGAGGAGTTCCGGCAGCGGCTGCGGACGGTGGCGGGCACCGACTTCGGGGTGCACTCACCGCGCTGGCTGTCGCGGTTCGGCGACGCCACCCGGCAGGCCGAGCGGTATCGGGTCGGCCGGGTGCTGCTGGCCGGCGACGCGGCGCACATCCATCCGCCGACCGGCGGGCAGGGCCTCAACCTCGGTGTCCAGGACGCGTTCAACCTCGGCTGGAAGCTGGCCGCCGAGGTGGCCGGCTGGGCGCCGGAGGGCCTGCTGGACAGCTACCACAGCGAACGGCATCCGGTGGGCGCCGCCGTGCTGGAGAACACCCGCGCGCAGATCACGCTGCTGGGCACCGATCCGGGCGCGGCCGCGCTGCGCGGGCTGTTCTCCAGGCTGATGGACTTCGAGGAGGTGAACCGGTACGTGACGGGCATGATCACCGCCGTCGATGTGCGGTACGACGTCGGCGAGGGCCACCCCCTCCTCGGCCGGCGGTTGCGGGACCTGCGGCTGAAGGGCGGCCGCCTCTACGCGCTGATGCACGGCGGCCGCGGTCTGCTGCTCGACCGGACCGGCCGGCTCTGCGTGGACGGGTGGGCGGACCGCGTGGACCACGTCGTTGACGAGATCGAGGACGGTGAGGAGTTGGCCGCGCCGGCGGTGCTGCTGCGTCCGGACGGGCATGTGGTGTGGGCCGGCGCGGACCAGGCGGAGCTGGTCGGGCCGCTGCGGCGGTGGTTCGGCGCGCCCGGCGGCGCCCGGTAGCCGAGCGGGCGGTAGCGGGCGGGCGGCGCCGCGTGGGCAGGAGGAGGCCCCGCCTCCGGGTCACGCGGTGGCCGAATATAGGCTCTCGCCCGTAACGAGCCTGACGGGGGAGAGAGCACCGAGTGGAGAGGCTGCGGCAGGACGATCCTGCGCGGATCGGGGACTTCGTGACGCTGGCGCGGCTGGACGCCGACGGCAGCCGGGGCGTTCCGGAACGCCGCTATCTGGCCCGCAGTGCGGACGGCGGGCACACCGTACTGGCCTGCCTGCCGCCGCCCGGCGGTGACCCGGCGCGGTGGGCGGCCGAGGCGCAGCAGGCGGCGCGGCTGGCCCAGCCCGGCTTCTGGCCGGTCGGCGGGCTCGGCGGGACGCCGGCGTTCCCGTGGTGGGCGTCCCCGTACCGGCCCGTTCTGCCGCTGCCGGCGGTGCTGGCCGCGCACGGCGGGCCGTTGCCGGAGCCGGTGGTCCGGACGCTCGGCGGCACCCTGGCCGAAGCGCTGGCCTCGGCGCATGTGCTGGGCGTCGTGCACGGCGGGGTGTGCCCGGCGGGTGTGCTGCTGACCGTCTGCGGGCCGCTGCTGAGCTGCTTCGGCGCGACCCGCGCGAACCCGGTGGCCGGGGACGTCCCCATGGGGCGGAGCGTGTTGGAGACCGGGTGCCTGGCTCCCGAACTGGCGGCCGGCGGGCCGGTGGACCGGGCCGCGGACGTCTACGCGCTGGGCGCGGTGCTGGCGTACGCGGCGACCGGGCACACCGTGCCCGAGCGGGAGGAGATCCCGGCCGGTCTGCGCGATATCGTCACCGCGTGCCGCTCGCGTGATCCGCAGGGGCGGCCCGAACCGGCAAGGGTGCTGGCCGAGTTGGTGCCGGGCGCGGCGTACGGCGCGCTGACCGGCGCGACCGAGCCGGTGCCGCTGCCCGGCCGGGTGGTCGAGGCGCTGTCCCGTCAGTCGGCGGAGGTCCTCGCCGCCGCACTCCCCACGCAAGGGAGCTGAAGGCCATGATCTCTCCCCTTCTGCACGACGATCCGCACACCGTCGGGCCGTTCCGGATCCTCGCGCGCCTCGGCGGCGGCGGGATGGGCACCGTGTACCTGGGCCGTTCGGCGGCCGGGGGGACCGTCGCGGTCAAGACGCTGCACACCCGGCTCGCCGGGGACACCACGCTGCGGACCCGTTTCCGGCTGGAGGCGGACGCGGCGCGGGTGATCGGCGCCGTCCACGGGGCGGCCGTTGTCGATGCCGATCCGCAGGCGCCGACGCCGTGGCTGGCGACGGAGTACGTCCTCGGGCCGCCGCTGGACACCGCCGTCGAGGCGGGCGGGCCGCTGCCGGAGCCGGCCGTGCGGGCGCTGGGCGCGGCGCTCGCCGCGGGGCTGGAGCAGCTGCACCGCTCGGAGGTGGTGCACCGCGATCTGAAGCCGTCCAACATCCTGGTGACCGCGCAGGGCCCGCGGATCATCGACTTCGGGATCGCCCGGGCGTTCGGCGACGAGCATCTGACGAACGTCGGGAGCGCGGTGGGCACACCGGCGTTCATGTCGCCGGAGCAGGCGGCGGGTCTGGAACACGCGGCGGCGGGCGATGTGTTCGCGCTGGCCGGGGTGCTGGTCTTCGCCGCCACCGGCACCGGCCCGTTCGGCGGCGGGGCGCCCACCGATCTGCTGTACCGCGTCCGGTTCGGCGAGCCGGAACTGGGCGGCGTCCCCGAGGCGCTGCGTCCGCTGCTGGCCCGCTGCCTGGCGAAGGATCCCGCGCACCGCCCGTCCACCGCCGAACTGGGGTCCGCGCTGGGCGGTGCCGCGGGCGTCCCGGGTGACCGCGGCGCGTTCGCGGTCCTGCTGCCCGATGCCGTACTGCGGGAGATCGCCCGGCGCAGCGACGAGGTGTGGCGGGAGCCGCCGCACCGGCTGCCGCCGCCGGTGCCCGCCGAGGCGCCGCGGGCCGGGGCCGCCCCGGCGGCGGGGGTGTCGCGGCGGCGGCTGCTGGCCGTGGCCGGCGGCGCGCTGCTGGGCGGCGGCCTGCTCGGTGGCGCGGGCTGGGCCCTGTTCTCGGGCCCGGACGACAACGGGGGCGGCGGCAAGAAGAAGGACGCCGTCGACCGCCCGAAGCCGCCGGCCGCGCTGTGGAGCGCCGGACTGTGGTGCCCGGACTCCGGCGGCGAGGTGATGCCGGTGGGCCGGAACCTCGCCATGCGCGCGGGGATCGTGCTCTGCGGTATCAACGCCGAGTCGGGCCAGTCCACTTGGCAGGCGAACATCGCCGATGTCTGGCGTTCGGCCACCGACGGCACCCGGATGTACGCGCTGCGCGACTACCGGGACGACGCGGCGGCCCTGGCGGTGTGCGAGGTCGCGCAGACCGACGGCCAGTTGGGGAAGCCGCTGGCGGAGCTGGCCGCGTTCACCGGCAAGGAGCAGTTCAACCAGCTGCTGTGCGTGGCCGGCGGCGTCGCGTACCTGGTGGCGCGGGCCGCGTCGGGGGGCCGCTGGTTCCTGGTCGCGGCCGACCTGGGCACGGGCAAGGAGCGCTGGCGCGGTCCGGTGGACGAGCCGCGGACCAAGGGCTTCCCGCCGGCCCTGTTCGGCGGTGTGGTGGGCTCGCGGGTGGTGGTGTGCGCCGGCCCGTCCGAGGGCTCGAAGTTCATCGGCCTCTCGGCGTACGACAAGACCAACGGCAAGCAGCTGTGGACGATGTCGGAGACGTTCGCGGGCGCCCCGCCGACCCGTCTGGTCGCCGACGACCACAACCTCTACCTGGGCGCGGAGAACCTCACCGCGCGCCGGCTCTCCGACGGCGGGCTGGAGTGGCTCTTCGGCAACGGGCGGGACACGGGCGGCAGCGGCGGTGACGAGCGGCGCTATGGCGCCCCGGCCCTCCAGGACGGGGTCGTCTACTGCGTCGAGGCGGACCGGGGCCTGGTCGCCGTCGATGCCCTCTCCGGCACGCTGAACTGGCAGGAGAAGGGGTTGTCGGGCCGCAGGAACAAGCGGGACGCGGCCCCGGCGATCGGCAAGCGGTACGCCTACTGCGCCGACGACAAGGGCGTGCGGGCCATCGATCTCCAGGCGCACCAGGCCGTCTGGACGTACGACAGCCAGCCGGTCGTGCTGACCGCCGACGCCAAGGGCGGCCGGCTCTACGTCCGCCAGGAGAAGCGCACCCTCGCCCTCCCGCTCGCCTGACGCCCGCCACCACCGACCCCTTTTTTCCTCTGACAGGAGACGAGACCGCCCGTGAAACCCCTCGGCCAGGGAGACCCGCTGCGCCTGGGCCCGTACCGCCTGCACGGCGTCCTCGGTGAGGGCGGGATGGGCAAGGTGTACTTCGGCGCGGACGCCGCCGGTCAGCCCGCGGCGGTGAAGGTGCTGCTGCCGGAACTCGCCCACGACGGGCACCTGGCGGACCGCTTCCTGCGGGAGGCGCGCACCGCGCGGGCGGTGACCAGCGACGGCGTGGCCCGGGTGCTGGCCGCCGAGCTGGAGGGCGGCCGGCCGTGGATCGCCACGGAGTTCCTCGCCGGTCCGACGCTGGACGAGGCGGTGGCGCGCTTCGGGCCGCTCGGGGACGCGGCCGTACGGGAGTTGGCGCGGTCGCTGGCCCGTACGCTCCAGGACGTGCACGCCACCGGCCTGGTCCACCGGGACGTGAAGCCGCCCAACGTGGTCCTCACCTCGCGCGGGCCGCGCCTGATCGACTTCGGTATCGCCCGCCCCGAGCACGGCCTGACGCTGACCCGCACCGGGCAGATCCCGGTCACGCCCGGCTACGGCGCGCCGGAACAGGTCCTGGGGCAGCGCGTGGGCCCGGCCGCCGACGTCTTCTCGCTCGGCGCCGTACTGGCCTTCGCCGCGGCCGGCCGGCCCCCGTACACGGGTGCCGAGATCACCGCCGTCCTGTACGAGGTCGTGCACGGCGAGCCGGATCTGGCGGGCGTGCCCGAGGGCCTGCGGTACCTCGTCACGCCGTGCTTCGCCAAGGACCCGGCGGCCCGCCCGCTGCCCGGTCAGGTCGCCGAGGCCGCGGCGGCGCCCCGGCAGCCGGAGCGGCTGTGGAAGTCCGGTCCGCTGGGGGACGAGATCCGCCAACGGGAGGCAGCGGCACGGCGCCTGACGGACCGTTCGGTCACGGCTTCCCCCGGGGGCGGGCCGGGCGGTGCCACCGGCGTGACCCGGCGGCGGCTGCTGGCGGCGGCCGGCGGCGGGGTGCTGCTGGCCGCGGGCGGCGGCACCGCCTGGTGGCTCACCCGCGGCGACGCCCCGGCCGACCCCTTCGACATCCCGCCGGCGGCCGCGGTGCGGGCCGCGCCGCTCGGCTCCGCCGACGGCTCCCCGACGCCGCTGTGGGGCCCGCTCCAGGACGTGGCCGACACCGGGTCGCCGGCGCCGCTGCCGGTCCGCGATGTGGTGGTCTTCGCGGCGGCCGGCGGCGGTATCGCGGCCCGCGAGGTCACGGACGGCCGGGAACGGTGGCGGGTCAGCGGCGCCAAGGCGTCCGCCGGCTACCTCTCGATCGGCGGCCGGCTGGTGGCCACCGCCGACGCCCGCGGCACGCTGCGTACGTGGGTGGCCGCCACCGGCTCCCCCCGCTGGACCGTGGACGCGCAGGCGGCCGCCCTGCTGGCCGCCGACGCCGGCGCCGTCTACCTGCTGACCTCCAACGGGCAGCTGCGCTGCGTCGGCACGGACGGGAAGGTGCGCTGGACCCGGCAGCCGCCGCTGGCGCTGTCGGGCGGCCGCCCCGCCGCGGCGCTCGGCGGTGGGCACCTGGTGCTGTGCACGGAGAAGGGCGATGTGGCCGCGGTCCGCGCCCAGGACGGTGCCCGTGCCTGGGTCCGCACGGGCCAGGCGGACGGGGCGCTGCGGCCCGCGATCGACCGCGACACCGTCTACCTCGGCGGCCGCACCCTCGCGGCGGTACGGATCGGCGACGGGCACCAGCTCTGGTCCCTCGACCCGACGCGCCCGCCCCGGCGGGGCGCCGATGGCTGGGGCCCGCCCGCGGTGGCCGACGGGGTGGTGTACGCGCTGGACTGCGCGGCCCTGCGGTCGCTGCACGCCGACGGCTCCCAGGCCGCCGACCCGGTGATGATCGCCGGCGTCGTCCCGCCGTGGCAGCCGCCGGCCGTCCAGGGCCACGGTGTCTGGATCGTGGAGAGCGAGGAGACCGGCGTGAGCGGTATGCCCCGCTCCGGCCAGGGCCGGCCGCAGACCTACGCCCTCACCACCGCCGCCTCCCGCACCCTCGCGGCCGACGCCAACCGCCTCTTCGTCCTCAACGGCACGTCGTTGGTGGCGCTGCCGGTGTATTAGGGGCGGAGCCCCTCTGAACGGCCTTCTCCCCGTGAGCTAGCCGGACGCGCTGTCCGTGGCCCGCAGCGCGCGGCGGGCCGTTTCGCGGAGGTGGGTGCGGACGGCGGGGTCGGCGTCGAGGTCGTAGTCGGTGTCGAGGGCGGCCAGGGTCTGGGCGATGCGGGTCAGGGAGTCGTCGGAGGCGTCGAAGCGGCAGGTGGCGGCGTCGATCGGCTGGAGTCGGTTGCCCAGGCGGCGGACTCGCGCGCGTACGTGAGCGGCGGGGGCGTGGACGGTGGCGACGGCCCGGTAGCGGGTGGGGGCGGCGACCAGCCGGCCGGCGACGTACGCGGCGGGGTCGCCGCCGGGCACCTCGCGGGGCGGAACGCGGCGGCCCGTTGGCAGCACGCCGCTGATGCGGTCGAGGCGGAAGAGGCGCCAGTCGTTCCTGCCGGTGTCGTGGGCGAGGAGGTACCACAGGTCACCCGAGGCGACGAGGTGGCACGGCTCGGCCCGGCGCGGCGTGGCGGCGCCGTCCCGGGCGACGTAGTCGAAGGTGAGGATCTCGTGATCGCGGCAGGCGACGGCGAGGGTGGCCAGGAGTCCCGGGTCGGCGCGCGGCCCCTGGGTCTCCCAGGCGATACCGGCCAGTGAGGTCTGGAGGGCGGTGACCTGGCCGCGCAGACGTCGCGGAAGGACGTGTTCCAGCTTGGCCAGGGCCCGCAGGGCGGTCTCCTCGATGCCGGTCAGTCCGCCCGCGGCGGTGCGCAGGGCGACGGCGATGGCCACGGCCTCGTCGTCGTCCAGCAGGAGGGGCGGGAGGTCGGTGCCGGCGGCCAGGCGGTAGCCGCCGGCGTGGCCGCGGGCGCTGTCAACGGGGTAGCCCAGCTCGCGGAGCCGGTCGATGTCACGCCGGACGGTGCGGACGGTCACCGAGAGTCGTTCCGCCAGGTCGGAGCCGGACCACTCGCGCCGGGTCTGCAACAGGGACAGCAGCCGCAGCATGCGGGCGGTCATCTCGCTCGTCATGACACCCACTATGCCCGGCATCAAAGGACAGGAGCTGTCCTGAATGGCTCCTAGTGTGGGGACGGTCCGCCGGAACGAAGCGGAATGAACGCGATCGAAACGGGCTGAAAGCCCACGCCGCCACGGAGGCCCTGATGAACAGTCCTACGCACGCCCCGACGACCGCCCCCGCGAAGATCGCCGTTCTCGGTACGGGCGGGGGCGCCCGCGCGCACGCCGCGAAGCTCCTCGAACTCGGCCATGAGGTCCACGTCGGCACCCGCGATCCGCAGACCACCCTGGCCCGCACCGAACCCGACATGATGGGCAACCCGCCCTGCGCCCAGTGGCTCGCCGACCATCCAGGCATCACCCTGAGCACCTTCGGCGAGGCCGCCGACGCGGCGGACGACCTGGTCATCAACGGAATCGACGGCCGCAACGCCGTCTCCGCGCTCACCGCCATCGCCGGCCCGCTCACCGGCAAAACCCTCGCCGACTACGCCGTCCCCTTCCGCTACGACCCGCAGATCGAGCACCCCTGGCCGACCCCGTGGGGCGTCATGCCGACGCTCGATCCGTGCGACAGCGACAGTCTCGGGGAACAGATCCAGCGGGCGCTGCCCGACGTGAAGGTCGTCAAGTCCTTCGTCACCCAGGAACAGGCGACCGTCGTCAACCCCGGCGCCATCGGCGGCGGCGACCACACCATGTTCGTCGCCGGCGACCACGCCGACGCCAAGCAGCAGGTCACCGACCTGCTGGCGTCCTACGGCTGGACCGACATCCTCGACCTCGGCCCCCTGGTATGCGCCCGCGGTATGGAGATGTACGCGCACCTGCACTCCGCCATCGGCTTCGGCCTCGGCCAGCGGTCCGGCGGCCACTTCGGCATCAAGGTCGTGCGCTAGCTTCGCCGTTCCGAACGTCAGCCACGAACACACAAGGACCGCACCACAGGATGACTGCCCCCCTCCCCCGCATCACCGCCGCCCAGCGCCGCGCCCGTCTCGTGCGCAACCACCTGCTCGCGCCCTCCCTGCGCAAGGCCGGAGCCGAGGAGGTGGCGCACGCCCTCGTCGGCCTGCACGCCACCGATCCGGCCACCGTCTTCCTCGCCGCGGCCGCCCGTATGCGGGCACCGACCCCGGCCGCCATCGACCGCTCCCTCTACGACACCGCCGACGGCACCCCGGGACTGGAGCGCATCCGCTGTATGCGCCGCACCATGTTCGTCGTCCCCCGCCAACTGGCCCCGGCCGTCCACGCCGCGACCGTACGGGACCTGCCCCGCCACCGCGCCGACGCCGTGGCCCGACTGCGCCAGAGCCTGGACTGGGACGAACGGCGCTACGCGGCCGCCGAACAAGCCGTCCTGACGACCCTGACCGCACGGGGCGAGGCCACCGCATCCCAACTCGCCGCCGACATAGCCGACTTGCGCCAGCAGATCGTCATGTCTCCCGGCAAGCCGTACGAGGCCCGTCAGCGCGTCAGCGCGACCGTCCTGGGCGTGCTCGCCGCCGAAGGCCGCATCCGGCGCTCCCGGCCCACGGGTTCCTGGACCTCCGCGCAGTTCCGCTGGGCCCCGGCCCGGCCCCTGCCCCGTATCCCCGCCGCCGAGGCGAAATCCGCGCTGGCCCGCCACTACCTCGCCGCGTTCGGCCCCGCCACCCTCGACGATCTCAAGTGGTGGACCGGCTGGAACCTCACCGACACCCGCAAGGCCGTCGCCGCCACCGGCGCCCACGCGGTCGAACTCGACGAAGGCACCGGCTACCTCCTGCCCGACGACCTCGACGCCCTCGGCAACGACGCACCGCCGGCCCCGCCCGAGCCCGCGGCGGCCCTGCTGCCCGGCCTGGACCCGACCCCCATGGGCTGGCGCCACCGCGACTGGTACCTCGACCCCGAGCACACCAAGTCCCTCTTCGACCGCAACGGCAACATCGGCCCCACGGTCTGGTGGAACGGCCGCATCATCGGTGCCTGGGCGCACCACCGTGACGGCCGCATCAACCACCACCTGCTCACCGACCCCGGCCAGGAGGCCCGCACCGCCATCGCCGAAGAGATCACCCGCCTGTCCGCGTTCCTGGGCGGCACCCGAGTCACCCCCTGCTACCGCACCCCACTCGAACGCCACCTCGCGGCGTGACCCGACACCCCACCGGGCCCGCCCGGGTTATGTTCGGGCGGTGACGGACGAGGCGGCTGCCGAAGAGGGCGGCAAGGGATATCTGCTCGACAATCGGCAGGCCGAGGCCGGGGAGCGGTTCGCGGCGTTGGCGGAGTTGTTCGACCCGGTGACGTTCCGGCGCCTGCGGGCGCTGGGGGTCGCGGACGGCTGGCACTGCTGGGAGGTGGGGGCCGGCGGCCCGAGCGTGCCCGGATGGCTGGCCGCGCGGGCCGGCGCGCGGGGCCGGGTGCTGGCCACCGATCTCGATACGTCGTGGATGCCGAAGTCCGGCGCTCCGTACGAGGTGCTGCGGCACGATGTGGGCGCCGAGGAACCCCCGGAGGGGCCGTTCGACCTGGTGCACGCGCGGCTCGTCCTGGTGCATGTGGCGCGGCGCGAGGCCGCGTTGCGGGCGATGGTGCGGGCGTTGCGGCCCGGCGGGTGGCTGCTGGTGGAGGATGCCGATCCGGCGCTCCAGCCGCTGGCCTGCCCGGACGAGTACGGCCCCGAGCAGCGACTCGCCAACCGCGTCCGGCGCGGCTTCCGCGCACTGCTCGCGGAACGGGGCGCGCGGCTCGACTTCGGGCGGACGCTGCCCCGGCTGCTGCGCACGGCGGGACTGGCGGAGGTCGAGGCCGATGCGTACTTCCCCATCACCTCTCCGGCGGGGAGCGCGCTGGAGGCCGCGACCGTACGGCAGATCCGCGACCGGCTGATCGAGGCCGGACTGGCGACGGCCGAGGAGATCCAGGAGCATCTGGCGAACCTCGCGACCGGTCAACTCGACACTACCACCGCACCGTTGATCTCCGCTTGGGGGCGCAAGCCTTCCAGTCACGACGGCCTCTGAAGTTCCAGGGCCACGGCCTACCCGTAGAGGACCGCCTTGAGGAGGTGCCGCTTCGTCACGCCGTTGCTGCTGGTGAGTTCCACGCGGCGTTGGGCGACCAGGACGGCGTGGTTGCCCTGGATGTCGTAGCCGATCTCGGAGGTGCCGGGGACCACGGTGACCGCGCCGAGCCGGTCGGCGTCGAAGTCCAGGCGCTCCAGCAGCAGTTGGAGCTCTCGTTGGAGGGCTTCCTCCGGGTCGGGCAGCCCGATGGGCGGTGGTCCGCTGACGGGCTGGTCGGACATTCCCATCACCCTGCGGAAGGAGGAGACGATGGAGGTCACGGTGCCATCGGCGGCGACGATGACCTGGAACGTGCCGGCGTCGGGCGTGACCACCGGCAGGTGCTCGATGAGTTGGCGGAACTCCACGAGCGTCGCCCGGTGCGCGGGCCGGTAAGGGGGCGGGATGCTCACGCGCGAGGTGTCTTCGTACAGGTGGGCGATCCGTTCCGCACGGTAGAGGGAGAGCGGCAGGTCGAATTCGCGCAGGGCTTGTTCGGCGAGGGCCAGGGCCTGCTCGTCGGGGAGCTGCGGTCCGCCGTACTCGATGTGGTCGGCCAGTTCGGCCAGATGCACGCACCAGCGGCCGCTCTGCTCCATGGTCAGGCGGCGCCCGCCATCGGCCGCGACCAGGCGCGAGTCCTCCAGGTGCAGCGTTTCGGGATCGATGGCGAACCGCCGGGCCAGGGCCGCGGGCGGGAAGGCGAACCCGGGATCGAGCACCGCGATCTGGAGGGTGGGCGGGTAGACCAGGTTGGGTTCGTGAAGCCTGGCCACCTCTTCCAGGGACACCCATTCCCATACCTCCGGATCCACCGCCTCGGCGGAGAAGACCTTCTCCCGCCACAGGCGTTCGTGGGTCTCCGGCGGCTCAGCACCGCAGGCCGTGGCCACGGGGATCTGGCCGGGGTCGGCGTCCCAGGCGGCCAGCAGGAAGGCCACGCTGAAGCAGAACCCCCAGCGCGCGTTGCGGACGAAGGCGGCCCCGTAGCCCGGATCGTCGCTGCAACTGGTCTCGTACCCGAAGATCATCCGGAAGCCGTGGTTGGCGGGCCGCCAGGTGCGCCACGGGGTGTACGGGCCTTTGATGAGCGTGGAGTTGCAGGTGGACCAGAAGACGTAGCGGCAGCGCCGGGCACCGATCGCCATCAGGTCCGAGTAGGCGCCGCAGTCACCTTGGTGGTAGAGGATCGCGGCGTAGACGCCTTCGTCGTCGGTGCCGCCGTGGCCGGCGTGGTACGATACCACGTTGGTATCGATCCCGTTCGGCCGGCCGGGGTCGTGGTACAGGACGCCGTACACCTCGGCGTCCTTGAACGAGAACGTCAGCGGGACGCGGAGACTGGCCGCCAGGGCATCGACCTCCGGGCCGGGGTACTCCAGATCGTCGTCCGGCGCGCAGAGGCTCCGGGTCACGCTGAACGCCCCCACATAGCCGCCGGTGATCCCCGGCTCGAACAACGGGTCCGTCGCCACCGGCACCGACGGCCAGAACCGCGGACGCGGAATCAGGTGCTGCTGCTCCTCTGCGGACATATTCCCTCCCCGGGTCTCCAGCCCCCACACCCCACCACTGCAATAGAAAACGGGGGCTAAATGTCCGATACCCCCGACAAAGATCTATACGCGGATAATTTCTGCGATAGAGGTGATTCGGGGTGATATCGGGGGCATGGGGAATATCTGGTATCCGGCTCATCCAGGAGGCCCCAGGACGCCCCAGGGCGCTGCCGTGTTGGAAGCGACGCAGGAGGCGGGGAAATCAGGAGGTGGGGCAAGCAGGAGGTGGGGCAAGCAGGAGGTGGGGCAAGCAGGAGGTGGGGCAATAACGTCGCCTACGCAATCAGGGCGGCGATCAGGGCGGCGATTCCGCCGGTGAGCAAGCCCACGGCGAGAATAAGGGGGCTGCCTTTGAGGGCCGCGGTCAGATGGAATCGCAGGTCGCGGTATTCGGCCATACCTTCGGTGCCGGGCAGGACCAGCAGGCGGGGGCGCAGCCCGGCGAGGATGAGCCAGTCAAGGACGATGAGGTCCCAGACGGTCAGGGTGGCGAAGACGAGGGCCGCGCAGACCGCCGCGGGCAGGAATGACAGGCCGTCGGGCAGGGCACCGTGCAGGCCGGCCATGGCCGCGACCATCAGCGGAAGGCCGCAGACACCCCAGACGAAGACACCGAAGAGGGTGGCGACCCGGCGGCCGCGGGCGCTTTTGGGCTTGCCGTACCGGTGTTGGATCGCGGGCGGATAGTCGTCGAGCAGGAAGTCCCGGCTGGCGGCCGCCCCGGCGAACACCCCCGCCGTGAACAGGAGGCTGAGGGCCAGTCCGTAACCCACGCCATAGCCGACGACCACCGACCACTGCACGCCAGCCTCCCCAAGACAACCCGGCGTTCGGCTTCCCAGTCACCGGCTGCCGGTCTCCGCACCTTCGGTAAGGTTTACCTAACCTCCAATCGTTCGGGAAGTCAACGAGCAGGCGATGGGCCCACTGCGAACGTCGTGCCAGGCCCGCCCCGCCCCGTCCCATCCCGCCCGACGGCCCGTCAGAACCCGTCAGAACCCCGTCGGCTCCCGAGGCGTGTACGGGCCTTCCAAGGCTTCGAGTTCGGCGGTGTCGAGGTGCACGTCGAGGGCGGCTGCCGCGTCGTCCAGGTGGGTCGGGCGGGTGGCGCCGACGATGGGGGCCGCGACGACGGGATTGTTCAGGACCCAGGCAAGGGCTGTCCGGGCCATCGGGATCCCACGGGCCGCCGCGATGCGTTCGACGGCTTCGACGATCGGTCGGTCGACGTCGCCGAAGAACCGCTGCCCCATCGGATCGCCCGCCGAGCGGGTGGTCACCTGGCCGCGCGGACGGGCCAGCCGCCCCTTGGCCAGGGGGCACCACGGCAGGCTGGCCACGCCCTGGTCCGCGAGCAGCGGGAACATCTCCCGCTCGTCCTCGCGCTGGACCAGGCTGTACTGGTTCTGCATCGACACGAACGGCGTGTGGCCGTTCCGGGCCGCGGTGTGCTGCATCTTGGCGAACTGCCAGGCCCACATCGACGAGGCGCCGAGGTGGCGGACCTTGCCTGCCGCGACCACCTCGTGGAGCGCCGCCATCGTTTCCTCGACCGGCGTCGCCGGGTCGAACCGGTGGATCTGGTAGAGGTCGATGTAGTCCGTGCCGAGGCGGGTGAGCGAGGCGTCGACCTGCGTGAGGATCGCCCGGCGCGACAGGCCCGCGCCTCCGGGCCCGCTGTGCATGGGGAGTCCGACCTTGGTGGCGAGGACGACGTCCTCCCGCCGGGTGTACGTCTTGAGGGCGCGGCCGACGATCTCCTCGGAGGTGCCGCCGCCGTAGACGTTCGCGGTGTCCCACAGGGTGATGCCCAGTTCGACGGCCCGCCGGAACATCGGCGCGGCGGCCTCTTCGTCCAGCGCCCAGGGGTTCACCCCCTGCGCCGGGTCCGCGAATCCCATGCAGCCGAGGGCGATCCGGCTGACCTTCAGATCGGTGGTGCCGAGCGTGGTGTACTGCATCGTCGTCTCTCTCCTTCGTGCTGGACTTGCTCACGCCGGGTACGGAGCGGCGGCGCGCGCCGACCGGAGGGCGCCCGCCCACCAGGCAAGCTGCTCCAGCAGCGTCTTGGCGTATCCGGGCGCCTCGGGGTCGAGCGGCCGGCCGTCCTCCCAGGCGGTGAAGTAGTTGGGGAAGGCGAGGCCGTCGCGGATGGTCACCGCGTGCAGTTCGGTCAGGACGTTCTCCAGGTGGAGGACCGCGTGCCGGCCGCCCGCCGCGCCGCCGTAGCTGACGAACGCGACCGGCTTGGCCGTCCACTGGGTGAAGTGCCAGTCGATGGCGGCCTTCAGCGAGGCCGGGTAACTGTGGTTGTACTCCGGCGTGACCACGATGAACGCGTCCGCGCTCTCCAGTGCCGAGGTCAGCGCCGCCATCCCGGCGGGCCGGGGATATGCGTCGCCGGCGAACTTCGGCGGTGCCGCGGGCAGGGCCAGCGGGATGTCGATATCGGCCAGGTCGATGGTCTCGACGTCGAAAGCGCCGTGCGCGGCGGCCTGTTCGGCGACCCATGAGCCCACGACCGGGCCGAACCGGCCCTCCCGGACGCTGCCGACGATGACCACGAGCTTGTGCTTGGTGTTGGTGTCCATGCCCACAACCATCGGGCCGCGCGGTGATCCGAACCAGGCCGTGCTCAGGCTGGCCCCCGCAGGGCCACCCTGAGCACTGCGCGGGCGGGGCACGGCGTCGTATTCTCACGGCATGGGTACGCCACTGGGGGATTTCATCCGTGCCAAGCGCGACAGCATCCAGCCGGAGACGCTGGGCCTGCCGGACCACGGCCGCCGCCGGGCGCCGGGCCTGCGCCGTTCGGATCTGGCGACGCGGGCCGGCATCAGCGTCGAATACCTGACCCGCATCGAGCAGGGCCGGGACCGCAACCCCTCGACGGCGGTGGTGAACGCGCTCGCCGACGCGCTGAGCCTGGACCCGGCCGAACGCAACCACCTGCGCTACCTCGCCAAGATCGCCGGCGGTGCCTGCTCCGCGCACGCCCGTCCCACGCCCCCGCCCCGCCAGGTGCGCCCCGCCGTCCTCCAGACCCTCCGCCTCCTCGAACCAGGCATCGCCCTGGTGACCAACCGGCTCGGCGACGTCCTCGCCTACACCGGTGCGTACGAGGCGGTGACGAGCGGGACCGGCCTGCTCGACGCGGAGACCCCGAATCTGACCCGCTACGTCTTCACCGACCCGCGCGCCCGCACGTTCTTCGCGGACTGGGACGAGGTCGCCGACGAGCAGGCGTTCGACCTGTGGCTCGGGCCGGCCGTCGAGAACTCCGAATGGCTCAGCGCGGAACTGGCGCCGGTCGCCGGACCCGACTTCACCCGGCGCATGAACCGCCATGTGGTACCGCCGCGCGGCGTCCTGCGGCTCAACCATCCATCCGGCACCGAACTCCGGCTGCTGCGCGAGACGTTGGACCTCTCCTCCGACGCCCAGCAGATGGTGGTCTTCCTTCCCGCCGACGAGCACACGGCCCAGGCCGTCGACCGGCTCCGCCACCGCTCCCGCGGCCAGCTGCGGGCGATTTCGTAGCAGGGGTGGCAGGCGGCGGGGGCCGGATGGTGTGCCGCGCACTCCTGTCGCGCGGCTGGGCGTCAACATGGCGCCTATGGACCACCCCCGCCACTCCGCACCTTGACCACCGGCACCATCTCCCGTCCCCCGCCCCTCATTTCGCGTGCGTTTGCCGTGCGGGGACTTCGCCGTCGCGGGGCGCGCGGGCCGCATACGCTTGTTCGGCGGCCCGGGCCCCGTTCAAGATGACCACGTGGCGGAACGACACAGTCACGTACAGCGATACGGGCGCGGGGCGGCCGATCCTGGCGCCGACCGGCGGCGGGCGGCCCTGGCCGTCCTGCTCGCCGGCACCTTCCTCGCCAACCTCGACGTCTTCATCGTCGTCGTGGCGATACCCGCGCTCCAGCGCGGCCTGCACACCACCACGGGTGAGGAGCAGCTCGTCCTCGCCGGATACCAACTGGTGTACGGGCTGGGGCTGATCGCCGGCGGGCGCCTGGGCGACGCGTTCGGCTGCTTCCGCGTCTTCGGCGCCGGAATGGCGCTCTTCACCGCCGCCTCGCTCGCCTGCGGCCTCGCGCCGTCGGCTCCCGTACTCGTCGTGTCCCGCCTGGCTCAGGGCGCCGGCACCGCGCTGCTGGTGCCGCAGGTCTACCTGGCGGCGCAGACCCTCTTCCCCGACGAGGCCGAGCGCCGCACGGCGTTCGCGGCGACCGGTGCGGTGATGGGGATCGGCGCGGTGTCCGGGCAGCTGCTGGGCGGCTGGCTGCTGGCCGCCGATGTCGCCGGGCTCGGGTGGCGCACGGTCTTCCTGGTCAACGTTCCGGTGGGGGGCGCGGCGCTGGCGCTGCTGCCGTGGGCGGCCGGGGGCGCCCCGGTCCGGGTCTACGCGTCGAGGGCTCCGGGCACGGCGGTCCGGGCGGGCCTGGACCCGCTCGGCACCGTGCTCGCCGCCGGTGCGCTCGGCCTGTTCACCGTCCCGCTGGTCATCGGCCAGGCACACGGCTATCCGCTCCGGACCCTGCTCTGCCTGGCCGGCTCGTTCGTCCCGGCGGCCGGCTTCCTCCGGTACGAGCGTGCGCTGCGGGCGCGCGGCGGCGCACCGCTCCTGCCTCCGGAACTGCTCCGGCTGTCCGGCTTCCGCCGCGGACTGGCCCTGGTGGCCCTGCTCAACTGCGGTCTGAACGCGTTCGTCCTGATCCTCGGCCTGCTGCTCCAACAGGGTCTGGGCTGGGGCCCGTTGGCGACCGGCGCCGGCATACTGCCGTCCGCGGGCACCTTCGCGCTCGCCTCGCTCCTCGCCCCGCGGCTGCTCCGCCGCATACCGGACCGGGTGCTGCTCTGCCTGGCGGCCGCCCTGGCGTCCGCGGGGTACGCCGGGTGCGTACTGAGCGCGGCGTACGGTTCGGTGCCGTGGCTGCTGGCGGCGCTGGGTGCGGCCGGTGCCGGACTGGGACTGTTCGTCACGCCGGTGCTCGCGGTGACCCTGCGCACGGTCCCCCAGGCGGATTCCGGCGCGGCGTCGGGCGTGGTCTCCACCGTCCAGCAGCTCGGGGCCGCGCTCGGGGTGTGCGGTTTCGGGGCGGTGTTCTTCGCCCGCGTCCAGGCAGGCGACCCGCCCACCCGGGCGTTCGCCGCCACGACGGCCGTCATCGCCCTCACGGCGGTGGCCAGCGGCGTGCTCGCCCTCTTCGTCGAGCCGACCGCCGAACCGCCCCGCTCCGCACCGGACACCCGTACCCCGGCCACCGTCAAGGCGCCTCCTTCCCACGGCCGTTGACACCACTCCACTCCGCACCCACGCACCTCAACGCCCCTCGTCCGTACCACCACCTCTCGGAGCCCTGCTTGTCCCCCACTTCCCGCGCCGAGGCGCACATCAGCAGCCTCTTCCCCGACGTCCGGCACCACCTCGCCGAACTCGTCGAGCGGCACTACGCGGCCCGCCACCCGGTGCTCCGCACCTCCCTGGCCGGCCTCGTCACGCACGGGCGGCACGACCCCCAGGAGTTCGCCCTCCCCCTCCTCGTCCACGCGGCCATCAGCGGCAGCGCGGCGCCCGCGGTACCGGTCGCCGCGGTCCACGCCCTGTGGTGGCGGTCGGCCAACACCTTCGACGACGTGGCCGACGGCGACGCCGGCACGCTGATGTACGGAATGAACGGCGGTGCGGCCATGACCGCCGCCCTGGAGTGCGGATACGGGCTGCCGCTGCGCGCGCTCGCCGCCCTGCCCGTACCCCAGGCACTGCGCCAGGCCCTGAGCACCGACTATCTGGACGGCTGGGCCGCCGCCAGCGACGGACAGATCCGCGACATCCTCAACCAACCGCATCGGATGGGCACCGAGGACGTGTACGAGGTCTACCGGAAGAAGAGCGGCGCGGTGTACGCGATGGCCTGCGCCATGTCCGCGAGGCTGGCCCACGGCACCGGCACCGGCACCGGCCCGGACAGCGTCGCGGCCTGGCACGAATTCGGCGAAGTGCTGGGGACCCTGGCCCAGATCCGCAACGACCACGACGACGTGTGCGGCGGTCCCGGAACGGATCTGCGCAACGGCACCGCCACGTACCTCCTGGTCCACCTGCTCAACCGGTCCGCTCCGGACACCCGGGCACACGCCCTGCGCCTCCTGGAACAGGCCGCCCGCTCGGACGTCCCGCACCGCGAGCTGACCGACCTGCTGCTCAGCCCGCAGGTGCTCGACCCGTACAACGAGTTCGTGGCCGCGTTGCGCCGTCGCGCGCACACCCTCCTGGACACCCTCGCCCCGGCGTCCCCGTACGCCGAACCGCTCCGCGCCCGCGTGGACCTCAACGCCCGCCCACTCCGGCCCCGCACAGGCACAGACACAAACACGGGCACAGGCACAGGAACGGGAACAGGCAGCCTGGCGGGACAGGGGCAGCGGCAGGCACGCACCCCCTACGAGGCGTTCGTCTGAAACAGCACGGCCTCATCGGCCCGCCCTGGCCCGGGCGCGTATCGGCGGCGACCGCCAACTGGCCGAAGCCGCCTGCCAGATCGTGTCCATCGTGTAGTGATCCGGCGGCGCCCGGCGCCCGCGGTGCCGTCCCGGTCGGACATACTTTCCCGGAGCCGGGCCGACCCGACCCGCCCCGCCCGCCGTGCGGGAAAGCGCCGAGGCGGCCCCGCAGAGGAGAGGGAGACACGAGACACGTGAGCAAGGCCACGAGAACGAGCACGAGCACGAGCGCAGGCACGGGTACGGGTACGAGCACGGCCGCGGCCCCGCCCGGTCCACACGTCGCCGACAGCCACGAGGTGATCCGCGTGCACGGCGCGCGGGAGAACAACCTCAAGGACGTCAGCGTCGAGATCCCCAAGCGGCGGCTGACGGTGTTCACCGGCGTTTCCGGCTCGGGCAAGAGCTCGCTGGTCTTCGACACGATCGCCGCCGAGTCGCAGCGGCTGATCAACGAGACGTACAGCGCGTTCGTCCAGGGTTTCATGCCGACCCTGGCCCGGCCCGAGGTGGACGTGCTCGAGGGGCTGACCACCGCGATCATCGTCGACCAGCAGCGGATGGGCGCCGACCCCCGCTCCACGGTCGGCACCGCCACCGACGCCAACGCGATGCTGCGCATCCTCTTCAGCCGGCTCGGCAGGCCGCACATCGGCTCGCCCAAGGCGTACTCCTTCAACGTCGCCTCGATCAGCGGGGCCGGCGCGGTCACCGTGGAGCGCGGCGGTCAGCAGGTCAAGGAGCGTCGCAGCTTCAGCATCACCGGCGGTATGTGCCCGCGCTGCGAGGGCCGGGGCTCGGTCACCGACCTCGACCTCGCCCAGCTCTTCGACGACTCCCTGTCCCTCAACGAGGGCGCGCTGACCGTCCCCGGCTACAAGACCGGTGGCTGGAACTACCGCCTCTACACCGAGTCCGGCCTGTACGACCCGGACAAGCCGATCCGGAAATTCACCAAGCGGGAGCTGCAGGACTTCCTGTACAAGGAACCGACCCGGATGAAGATCGCGGGCATCAACATGACCTACGAGGGTCTGATCCCGCGGATCCAGAAGTCGATGCTCGCCAAGGACAAGGAGGGCATGCAGCCGCATATCCGGGCGTTCGTGGACCGTGCGGTCACCTTCACCGACTGCCCCGACTGCGACGGCACCCGGCTCACCGCGGCGGCCCGGTCCTCGAAGATCGCGGGCGTCAGCATCGCCGACGCGTGCGCGATGCAGATCAGCGACCTGGCGGAGTGGGTACGGTCGCTGTCCGAGCCGACGGTGGCACCGCTGCTGGCGTCCCTGCGGCACACCCTGGACTCGTTCGTGGAGATCGGCCTCGGCTATCTCTCGCTCGACCGGCCGGCGGGCACGCTGTCGGGCGGCGAGGCCCAGCGCGTGAAGATGATCCGCCACCTCGGCTCGTCGCTCACCGACGTGACGTACGTCTTCGACGAGCCGACCATCGGCCTGCACCCGCACGACATCCAGCGGATGAACGAACTCCTGCTGCGCCTGCGGGACAAGGGCAACACCGTGCTGGTCGTGGAGCACAAGCCGGAGGCGATCGCGATCGCCGACCATGTCGTGGACCTCGGCCCCGGCGCCGGTACGGCGGGCGGCACCGTCTGCTTCGAGGGCACCGTGGACGGGCTGCGGGCCGGCGGCACCCTCACCGGCCGCCATCTGGACGACCGGGCCCGCGTCAAGGACACCGTGCGCAAGCCCTCCGGTTCCCTGGAGATCAGGGGCGCGACGACGCACAACCTGCGGGACGTGGACGTGGACATCCCGCTGGGCGTGCTCTGTGTCGTCACGGGTGTCGCGGGCTCCGGCAAGAGTTCGCTGGTGCACGGCTCGATGCCGGCGGGCGCGGACGTCGTGTCCATCGACCAGACTCCGATCCGCGGCTCGCGGCGCAGCAACCCGGCGACGTACACCGGGCTGCTGGAGCCGATCCGCAAGGCGTTCGCCAAGGCCAACGGGGTGAAGCCGGCGCTGTTCAGCGCGAACTCGGAAGGCGCGTGCCCCACCTGCAACGGCGCCGGTGTCGTCTACACCGACCTGGCGATGATGGCCGGTGTCGCCACGACCTGCGAGGAGTGCGAGGGCAAACGATTCCAGGCATCGGTGCTGGAGTACACCTTCGGCGGGCGGGACATCGCGGAGGTGCTGGCGATGCCGGTGACCGAGGCGGAGGAGTTCTTCGCCTCGGACGAGGCGCGGATTCCGGCGGCCCACAAGATCCTTGCGCGCATGTCCGACGTCGGCCTCGGCTACCTCACCCTGGGCCAGCCGCTCACCACGCTCTCCGGCGGGGAGCGCCAGCGGCTGAAGCTGGCCACGCACATGGCCGGCAAGGGCGGCGTCTACGTCCTGGACGAGCCGACGACCGGCCTCCACCTGGCCGACGTCGAGCAGCTCCTCGGCCTCCTGGACCGCCTGGTCGACTCCGGCAAGTCGGTCATCGTCGTCGAACACCACCAGGCCGTCATGGCGCACGCCGACTGGATCATCGACCTCGGCCCGGGCGCCGGCCACGACGGCGGCCGCGTCGTCTTCGAGGGCACCCCCGCCGACCTCGTCGCCGCCCGCTCAACCCTCACGGGCGAACATCTGGCGGCGTACGTCGGCGGCTGACCGCGCCCGGCCCCGCGGCGCGGCGGGCGTCGCGGGGGCGAGGCCGGGGCGGGCCCAGGCACGCCGGGGCCGGGGCGGGGCGGCCCCGGCATCGCGGGCCGGGACCGTCCCCGTCAGCTCACCGCCCGCGTCACCAGCTCCGCGATACGTACCTCATCGCGGGCCGTCAGCTCGCCGGTCAGCGCGTACGCGGCCGGCCACATCGCGCCGCCGTCGTCCAGGTTGGCCTGGTCACTGAAGCCGAGCGTGGAGTAGCGGGCCTTGAACTTCGCGGAGCACTGGAAGAAGCAGACGATCTTGCCGTCCTTCGCGTACGCGGGCATGCTCATCGCCGCCTCCGTCTGTGCCTGTGCCTGTGCCTGTGCCGGTGTGGAACACGCCCGTGGGGAATGCCTTGATACTAGGGCGGCGCTGCCGGGGGCGACTTCTCGAAAACTGATCGATCGGGGACCACGATCCCGTGCCCTCCCTCCCCCTACTCCCCCTACTCCCCCTACCCCTCCCTCGACAGCCGGCGGGCCTGCCTCACCTCCCGGTCGACGGCCCAGGCATCGGCGACCGGCCCCATGTGGCCGAGCTTGTCGGGGTTGATCACCGTGCGAATGGTCTGGATCCGGCCGTCGAGCACGTCGAGGGCCATGATGTTGTGCACGTTGCCGTCCCGGTCGCGGAAGACGGCGCCGGGCTGGCCATTGATCTCCCGCGGCTCGCAGGTCATGGCGATCCGGGTCAGCCAGGGGAAGGCCGTACCCAGCAGCCGGGCCACCTTCTCCGCGCCCACCACGGCCCTGGCCAGCTGCGGTGCCTTGCCTCCGCCGTCCCCGACGAACTGCACATCGGCGGCCAGCAGATCCCGCAGCCCGCCGACATCACCGTCCTTGAGCGCCTCGAAGAACCGCGTCGCCAGTGCCTGCCGCTCCTGCCGGTCCGCTGCGAAGCGTGGCCGCCCGGCCTCCATATGCCGCCGCGCCCGCACCACCAGCTGGCGGCACGCCGCCTCCGACCGTCCCACCGCCGCGGCGATCTCGTCGAATCCGAACGCGAAGACCTCCCGCAGCACGAACGCCGCCCGCTCCAGCGGACTGAGCCGCTCCAGCAGCAGAAGCGCCGCCATGGACACCGAATCCGCCAACTCCACGGACCGGGCCGGGTCCTGATACGGATCGCTGAGCAGCGGTTCGGGGAACCAGGGGCCCACGTATTCCTCCCGCCGCACCCGCGCCGAACGCAACACATCGATCGCGATACGCGTCACCGTCGCCGACAGGAACGCCTTGGTCGACGCGGGCCGGGTCGCCGAGCCGTCGAACCGCAGCCAGGTCTCCTGCACCGCGTCCTCGGCCTCGCTCACACTGCCCAGGATCCGGTAGGCGATCGAGAACAACAGCGACCGCAGCTCCTCGAATTCCTCCACCTTGCTCACGCCGCATTCCTTCCCCGTAACCGGCACGTCAGAGTAGCGCCACGGGGGCCGGGACCCAGGCCCCGACCCCCTTGACCGGCTTGCCCGCCTACCGCTGCTCAGTGGGACTGGCCCGGCTCGTAGCCACCGGCCGGCTGCTGCGTGATGATGTTGAGCCGGTTCGCCGCGTTCATGAAGGAGACGAGGGCCACCAGGGCCGCAAGCTGCTCCTCGTCGTAGTGCTTGGCCGCGTTGGCCCACACCTCGTCACTGACACCGCCCGCGCCGTCCGCGATCCGGGTGCCCTGCTCGGCCAGTTCCAACGCGGCCCGCTCGGCCTCGGTGAAGACCGCGGCCTCCCGCCACGCCGCCACCAGGTGCAGCCGCACCGAGGTCTCGCCGGCAGCGGTGGCGTCCTTGGTGTGCATATCGATGCAGAAGGCGCAGCCGTTGATCTGGCTGACGCGCAGCGCCACCAACTCCTGTGTCGCGGCGGGCAGCACGGAGTCCTTGATCGCCTTGCCGGCCGCCATGAAGTGCTTGAGGAGCTTGCCTGCGGCCGGGAGGGCGAAGAAGTCCAGTCGCGCGTTCATGATGTGCTCCCTACTGATCGTGAGTGCCTACACCCCTTCAGACGAGGCAGCCCGGCCCCCTGTGACACGGACGGATGTGACCTGCGTCGCCTCAGCCTCGATCCACCGGTGTGCTAGCTGGGAGATGTGCTGCTGGAGCGCATGAGATGCCTCGTGACCTGTGATGAAAGGCTTGTCGAAGAATTCTTCACGCATGATCGGCGAGGCATCTCGTGGGTGACAGCAACTCGTGCCACTCCGGCGCCGGTAACCTATGCACGTGACGCTATCTGGCACCACATCAGGGGACCTTGAGGCTGTGGACGAATTCACCTATCGCGTGGCAGAGAGCGAGAGGGACAAGTCCGCCGTCATCAAGGGCGAGTTCGTCTCGGACACCGTCTTCGAAGTGGTCGGCTCCGGGAGCGGGTTCACCTTCCGGCCGGTCAAGCTGGACCAGCCGGTTCACAAGGTCTTTCCCGACGATGAGCCCGAGCGCGATGAGGTGTCGGAGGGCAATCGCCGGTTTGTCGCACTGGATCGTGATCGCGTGTGCGGCTATGTCGACACGGAGTACGAGCCCTGGAACCGTCGCCTGACCATTGCCGATATCGAGGTGGCGGGGCCGTACCAGGGCCGGGGAATCGGACGCACGCTGATGAGCCACGCCATCGACTGGGCCCGGGAACGCGGTGCCGGGCATGTCTGGCTGGAAGTGACGAACATCAACGCTCCGGCCATCCGCGTCTACCAGCGGATGGGTTTCATCTTCTGCGGCCTCGACACTTCTCTCTACAGCGGTACCAAGTCTGATGGGGAGACGGCGCTGTACATGAGCCTCTTCCTGGACTGATCCGCTGGCCAGCAGCGCGTCCGATCGCCCCAACTTCCGCCCCGACGTCCCCCGGAGACACCATGACCAGCGCACTTCTCGTGATGGACGTCCAGCAGGCCATCGTGGACATCGCCGGCGCCGACGCCGCGTACCTGTCCCGCGTGCGCCGGGCGATCGACGCGGCCCGGGCGGCGGACATGCCTGTCATCTACGTGGTCATCGGCTTCCGTCCCGGCTTCCCGGAAGTCGGTACGCGCAACAGGGCTCTGGCCGCCATCGCCCAGGCCGGCCTGTATGCCGAGGGCGCGCCAGGCACCGGGATCCACCCCGAAGTCGCGCCCCGGCCGGGCGATGTGGTGGTCACCAAGAGGCGGGCGAGCGCGTTCTCGGGCAGCGATCTCGACGTGCTGCTCAGAGCACGCGGTATCGACAGCCTCGTCCTCACCGGCATCGCCACCAGCGCCGTGGTGCTGTCCACCCTGTGCCAGGCGAACGACTTGGACTTCGGCCTCACCGTCCTGGCCGACGGCTGTCTGGACCTCGACCCGGAGGTGCACCGGGTCCTCACCGAGCGGCTGTTCCCGCAGTGGGCGGACGTCCTCACCGTCGATGACTGGGTGAGGACGATCGCGCCTCGGTAGCGGCTGGTTGGTGAGTGCGGCGCGGGTCAGCCGGCCGCTGGCCCATCAGCCGCGCCCGTCAGCCTCGGGTCAGCCGGCGGCTCTGCCATTCGACGGCGGCCACGGTCAGCGCCAGGCCCCACGCCGTACCGGCGAAGCGGCCCAAGTCGTCCACGTACGTCTGCTGCCCGTCCAAATACCTCTGCAGTGCGAGCGCGAAAAGTACGGCGCCCAGCGCGGCGAGCGCTATCGCCATGGGCCCGGAGGAACGGCTCTCGGACAAGTGATTCTCCCCTGTGTATCGGCCGGACGTCACCGCCCGGCGGCGGACATCATCACCAGCAGCGGCACGACCCGGTCGCCCGGAATCTCGTACCGGCCGCGGGCGGTGGTGTGCAGCCAGCCCGCGGCGGTCAGCTGCCGCAGATGGTGGTAGATCTGGCCGGTGGTGCCGGTGCCGTCGAGCTCGGTGAGTTCGGCGGCGGTGCAGCGACCGCCGAGGATCTCGCGCAGCAGCCGCAACCGCACCGGCTGGCCGAGCGCCGCGAACACCTCGGACGCGTCGGCCCAGTCACCCTCCAGTACGGTGTCGGTGGCCACGCCGTACTGCCACTCGTAGTGCAGCCCCACCGGCGTCCGTACGGCCCCGGTGAACAGCACTCCCCCGTTGGCCGCGCCCACCTCGGCGAGCTGGCCCTTCAGGCCGTGCAGGGCCCAGAGCGCATCGTCGGGGTCCCGTTCGGGTGCGGGCGAGGGCGCGGGGGCCGTCTCCTCGGCGGCCTCGGCACGCTCTTCGCCCGCGGCCCCGGCCGCCCGTTCCAGCGCGGCCAGCCGGCGCTCCAGCTCGGCCACCCGCCGTTCGAGATCCATGCCCGTAGATTACGTAATTACGTAATCACGAGCAAGCGGGGGCCGGGGCGCGGTCCATGACGGCGCCAGGGGGAAGCCACCCGGCCGGTCAGCCGCCCGGTCAGCCGCCCACCCGCCCGAAGCAGCGCTCCAGTTCGCGCAGGTCGTAGAAGTGGCTGTGCTTGGCGATGGGCCGGCAGCCCGCCTTGAAGGGGGTTTCCTTCTCGTTGTAGAGCATGCGGATGAGGTAGGTGTCGCCCTTGCGGTACATGTCCCATTGGATGTTGGTGGCCATCGGGGACACGGCCGCGCCGCGCCAGGGATTGCCGGCGTAGGTGTAGGGCGTGGCCGGCGCGGCCGCCTCGGTGCTGCCGGGCAGTCCCATCAGCGCGGCGAGCGGGATGATCTCTTCGGCGTGGGTGAAACGCAGTTCCGCGCCCAGGGTGCTGGTGCCGTCCCGCTTGGCCTCGGCCTGCCGGAAGAAGTCGTCGAGGAGGACGCCGGCCATGCGGTAGGTGATGTCGCTGCCGGCGAAGCTGGGCCCCTTCTTGTAGAACTCCTCCGCGTCGTTCAGATAGCCGAACCAGTCGGCGTCGCGGCGAGTGAGGTAGCGGTCCATGTGCCAGCCGCCGCCGCGCGGGCTTTCGTCGCGCATCGCCGGGGCGGTGCTGTAGAGGTCGTAGACGGCCCGGGCGGCGGTGACCTCGTTGCCGATGGAGCCGAACTCCCCCTTGGCCACGCGCTGTACGAACGCCGGCGTGAAGATCCTCGCCAGGATGTTCCGGGCGGCGGTGCGGGTGGCGGGCCGGTCGTCGAGGTTCTTGAGGGTGTCCGCCAGGCGCTGGTCGTGGGCGAGCCAGTCACGGTAGGCGGCGCCGCCGGCGGACTTGTGGAAGTAGAGCAGGTCCTTGTCGGTCCGTGCCTGGCCGATGTGCGGCTTGAGCGCCGGGTCCGCCTGGGCGAGGGCGTCGGTGAAGACCGTCCCGCTGTCCACGGCGCGTCCCTGGCCGGAGCTGACGACGTCGATGGATTCGCCGTCCTTGACGATGGTGTCGAACAACCGCGGCAGCCGCTGCGCCATCCGCAGGGCCGTACCGTGGAGTTCACGCTTGCCGCGTCCGCTGAGCTTGCCGTAGCCGGTCTGCCCCATGGCGGCGAGCAGGGCACGCACGTCAGGACCGAAGTCCCGCCCGAGTCGCGTCAGTTGACCGTCCTCCCGGGCCCGATCCCACAGTCGCAGGATCAGGTCGCCGTCCTCGCTGTCGGTCGCGGACCGGGAACCGTGCCGGGAGACGTTCTCGGTGAAGACCGGTACGAAACCCTCGGGCGCGGGTTCGTACGTCCGCGGGTCCTGCCGGGGCTCGTACGGCGTTTTGGTGCTGTAGGCGGTGGTGGTGGGGGCGCTCGCGTGGGCGCGTGCATGCGGTCCGTTCGCGGCCCGGGCGGGCGCGGAGGCGGCCATGGTCGCGGCCAGCACGACACTCACCGGCAGAGCGAGGGCGGAAGGGGTCCAGCGCTTGGGAGTTGTTCGTCGCATGGCCCCATAGTGTGCAGCGGAATTGAACGCCAGGTGTCGTTACGGGCCGGGCGGCCGGCGGTCGCGCCGACCACCGGCCCCCGATCGCCGATTTGAGACTTCGCGGCCCGCTGGGCGGCGCCGGCCTCCGCAACCTTCAACGAGTGCTTCAACGATACGATTGAGGCACATGAGCCAGGACATCGGAGGCTTCCTGCCTCCCTCATGCCATCTTTTTGCCCTGGGTGAACCAACCCATCAGGAACCGGCGTTCGGCCATCTCCGCAACGCGCTCTTCGCGCAACTGGCCGGCCTCGGCTTCCGGTCCATCGCCCTCGAAACGGACCGCGTGGCCGCGCTCCTCGTCGACGACTTCGTGCAGGGCGGAACCGGCGACCTCGACACCGTGTTGAGCGAGGGTTTCACCCACAACTTCGGAGAGCTGGAACCCAACAGGCAGTTGATCGCCTGGATGCGGCGGTACAACCGGAACCGCCCACCGCAGCAACGACTGGCCTTCCACGGCTTCGACGCGCCGACCGAGAACACCACCGCGCCCAGCCCGCGGCGCTGTCTCGAGTACGCCCGCGACTACCTGCGCCGCACCCCCGACCTCAGCTTCGCCCTCGACCTCGACCCCGACGGCGCCGGGCTCCGCGGCCTGCTCGGCGACGACGAACGCTGGCATCGCACGGAAGCGATCATGGACCCGGCCATGTCGATCGGCGCCACCGCGGAGGCCGGGAAACTGCGGGTGCTCGCCGATGACATGCTCACCCTGCTCCACGCCCGCGCACCGCTGCTGATCGCGGCCACCTCACGCGCCGAGTGGCGCAGGGCCAAGACGCACCTCACCGCCGGCATCGGCCTGCTCCGCTACCACAAGCAGGCCGCGCAGCCTGGCGAGCAGACCGCACGGGTGTGCCGCCTGCTCGCCACCCGGGACGCCCTCATGGCGGAGAACCTTCTCGACATCCGGAGCACGGAAGCGGACCGCGGCCCCACCCTGATCTTCGCCAACAACCTCCACCTCCAGCGCAACCCCAGCACATGGCGGATGGGAGACACAGACATCACCTGGTCCGGCGCCGGCTCCATCCTGGCCTCCCTGATGGGCAAGCACTACGCCTTCGTCGCCGGCAGCCTGGGACGCAGCCAGGCCCTCGACCTGCCGGAACCCGAACCGGACACGTACGAGGCCGCCATGCAACGCCGCTTCCCCGCCTGGGGCCTCACCGCGACCACCACCGTCCCGCCCGCCCGCACCCGGACCGACACCGCTCCATACCAGGGCTACTTCCCGCTCGACCAGGCAACGGTCGACGCGGCCGACGCCCTGCTGCACATCAACGACGGCGCGGCCACTACAGCCACCATCCAGGCCGAGGCCCACGCGCCGGACCCGGCCCCGTAAGGCCGGGGCGGAAGGTGGTGACGCCTTCGGGCAGGTCGCCGCCCTGGGGGCTCAGGCCCCCGGGGCGTCGCGGCCCGCGGCGTTCAAGCCGACGCTCTGGGCGAGTTGGCGGACGGCCTGCTCGAAGAAGGCGTTGCGGGCCTCGATGACCCGGTTGAACTGACCGAAGATCTCGAAGCTGAGCAGACCGAAGAGCTGGGCCCAGGCACCGACCAGGCGGGCCACTACGGTGGGCGGCAGCTCCACGCCCAACTGCGCGCCGAGGGACAGCGCGTCCGCCACGACGCTCTCGGGCAACGGTTCCGCGGGCTCCGTCACCAGCCCGGCGGCGTACGCGTCGCGGAGGACGCCGATGAGGGTGAGCGCGACGCGGGCGGCGGGCTCGGTGGTGGTGCGGGGTGCGTGGTAGCCGGGGACGGGTGAACCGTAGATCAGCGCGTATTCGTGCGGGTGGGCCAGGGCCCAGTCGCGTACGGCCGTGCAGATGGCGCACCACCGGCTGACAGCCTGTTCGGTGGTGGAGGGGGCGGGGCGGGCGTCGCGGGCCTGCTCGGCGGCCTGGCCGACCGCGTCGTAGGCGTCGACGATCAGGGCCGTGAGCAGCTCGTCACGGCTGGGGAAGTAGCGGTAGAGAGCGGACGAGGCCATGCCGAGTTCCCGTGCGACCGCGCGCAGCGAGAGCTTGGCGGCCCCTTCGGCGGCGAGCTGCTTCCGCGCCTCCGCCTTGATGGCCTCGGTGATTTCGCTGCGGGCTCGTTCCCTGGCTCCCCGGATCACTGTCATGAGAGCAGTGTGCCAGCGTCCGGAGCAGCGAACAAAAACGAGAGCAGTGCTCTTGCTTCGGAGCGGCGCCTGCGTGCACACTGGCCGCAAGCGTGAGCACTGCTCTCGTTACGGAACGTCGATCGCGGGAGGGGAGATCCCTCCCCCGCCGACGATCCGGCCAGTCTCAACTGCCCAAGCCCCCAAGACGTCAAGCCCCCCACACCCCAAGACCCGAGAAACCGAGGCCCGTATGTCCTACTACCTGAAGCCGCGCGGATTCGCCGCCCGGCTCAACGGAGCGATCGGCTGGCTCGCCCGCCGCGGTATCAGCCTCGCCGGCTCCGCCGACTTGGCCGTCCGCGGCCGGAAGAGCGGCGAATGGCGGCGGGTGCCGGTCAACCCCATGCCGTACGAGGGTGCCCACTACCTCGTCTCGACGCGCGGCGAATCGGAGTGGGTGCGCAATATGCGCGCGGCCGGCGGCGGTGAGCTGCGCGTCGGGCGGCGCACCCGGCCCTTCACCGCGGTCGAACTGCCGCCGGCCGAGACCCCGCACCTGCTGCGCGCGTACCTGGACCGGTGGGAGTGGGAGGTGAAGGCGTACTTCGGCGGCCTGACCGCCGGGTCCACGGACGAGGAGTTCCTCGCCGCGGCCCCTCGCCATCCCGTCTTCCGGATCACCGAGTCCTGAGCGCGACATCACCGAGTCCCGAGCGCGACGGGCTCGCGCGGCCGGGAGGCAGCGCCGCGAGGCAGCGCCCGGAGACCGCACCGGAACGCAGCACCGGAACGCAGCGCCGGGAAAACGCCGTGACGGTACGGCTTCCACCCCCTAGGGTCGGTTGCCATGCTTTCCCGTCCCTCCTCCGTCAGCGATGACGACGTCGCCGGCGCGGTCGCGGCGCACTGGTTGCCCGGCGTCGCCCAAGTCAGCGAGATCACCTACCTGCCGGTGGGATTCGGAGCCCATCACTGGCGGGCGGTCGCGGGCGGAATGGCCCTGTTCGTGACCCTGGACCAGTTGGCGCCGCGGCACACCGAGGCGTCGCTGGAGGCGGCCTACGCGGGAGCGGCCGCGCTGGCCGCCGCGGGCCTGGAGGCGGTGTGCCCGCCCCTGCCCACCCCGTCCGGGCGGTTCACCGTTCCCTTTCAGGGGGGTGCGCTCAGTGCGACGCCGTGGGTCGTGGGGCGGACGCCCACGGAGGAGGAGGCCGCCGAGCCCGGCCACGTCCGCCAGGTCGCCACCGCGCTCGCGGCCCTGCACGCGGCCGCGCCGCCGGACGGCCTGCGGCAATGGTCCCCACGGGTCGGCCCCGCCTTCGCCCAGGAGTTGGACCGCCGCACCGCCCAGCCCTGGACGTCCGGCCCCCTCGCGGAAGAGGCCAGGACGGCGATGGCCGCGCGCAGCGGGGCGGTCCATCGCTGGACGGCCCGGTACCACCAGTTGGCGCAACTCGCCGCCAGGCACCGCGACCGGTGGGTGGTGACCCACGGCGAACCGCACCACGCCAACCAGATCATCACCCCCGGCGGACTGCGGCTGGTCGACTGGGAGTCGCTGGCGCTCGCACCGCGCGAGCGCGACTACGCCGACCTGCTCGAAGCCGGCGCCGCCGATCCCGTACGACCCGATCCCGTACGGTCCGGTCCCGTACAGCACGTCCTCGTACGACCCGATCCGGCCATGGTGGAATTGTTCGCCCTCGACTGGCGGCTGTCCGAACTCGACGAATTCGCGCGCTGGTTCAGCTCTCCCCATACGGGTGCCGAGGACGACCACACGGCGCTGGCGGGACTGTACGAGGAGCTGGCGGAGGCGGACGCGTAGGCAGCGGGCCCCAGCCACCCCCACCCGACCGATCGCCCCCTGGTGCACAGCTCGCTGAAGCGCTTCACTCCTGTCCCATGAGACGAGTTCTGCTCACCCTGTGCGCCGCCGTCACCGGGCTGGTGCTGGCCGCGGTGCCGGCCGTGGAAGCCGCGGCCGCGCAGCCGCCCGCCGAGTTCGGGACCCAGTGGCACGATCCCGTCACCGCGGGACCGCCCGTATCCGTACCGGACACGCCTTCCTGCCGCGTAACGGTCGCCGATACCGAGTTCCGCGACTACACGCCCTACACAGGCACCTACCGCCCGCCCCAGGCATGCGGCCGGCATTGGAACAAGGTCGTACTCCGGCTCGAAGGTGCCGTCGCGGGGCGGCAGTTCGACAGGCTGGGCTATCTGCACATAGGCGGGGTGGAGGTCCTCCGCACGTCCACCCCCGAGCCCTCCCCCCAAGGCATCACCTGGAAAGTCGAGAAGGACGTCACCCGCTACGCCGCCACGCTCCACGAGCAGCAGCCCGTCGAGATGCTCATCGGCAACACCGTCGACGGCACCTACACCGGCGTCATCAAGGTCAAGGTCACACTGACCTTCTACACCGCGCAGGGCAGGGCGAAGGAGGCCGCCGTCCCCGACAAGGTCCTCACCCTGCAGAACGCGCACAGCCAAGACGGCGCGTACGAGGGCCAGTTGACGACTCCGCGGAACAGTGAGCGCATCGTGGCCGAGGTGTACGCCACCGGTTCGGGCGGCGGCTGCGAGGAGTTCTGGTACCTGACGGTGCCGGACGGCGTGCCGTACTCCTGCCGGGCCAAGGACGGCCCGTACCGCGAGGTGCGGGTATCGGTGGACGGCAAACTCGCCGGTATCGCCGCGCCGTATCCGACGGTGTGGACCGGCGGCTGGTCCAACCCGTTCCTGTGGTACGTGATCCCCGGGCCGCGGGCCTTCGATGTGCGGCCGGTGGAATACGACCTCACCCCCTTCGCCGGGCTGCTCAACGACGGGCGCCCGCACCGGATCGCGGTATCGGTCACCGGTCTGCCCGCGGGCCAGGCAGGCTGGAGCACCCCCACCAACGTCCTCGTCTGGCAGGACGCCAAGGCCAGGCAGGTCACCGGCGGGCTCCTCACGGACCAGGCAGGCGACCTCGTCAACAAGACCGCGTACGAGCCCGGTTCCGAGCGCCGGCTGACGGCGAGCGGCGGGCACCGGCTCACCGTGTCCGGCTACCTCGACACCTCGCACGGCCGCGTCACCACGACCGTCACCCGCACGCTGACCGCGCACTCCACCCACCGCTGGAACGCCGACGAAACCACCGACGCGCTCCAGGCACGCTGGAACGATGACGAAACGGTGGTGACGGCGCACGGCCCCGGCGCCGCCGGCCTCAGCGACAGGCACCCGGCCCCCACCACCACCCGCGCCCACCGCACCTACACCATGGACGGCGCGACGACCGTCGATTCCGCCAACCGGCTGCGCACGACCATGACCATGGGCGACCGCGCGGACACCACCACCCTGCGGGGCACCCGGCCGACCGACCGGTCACGGCTGGACGATACGTACACCGGCGACGCCTCCTACAACCAGAACGTGCCCCGCGAGCAGCGGCACGCCACGGGCGTCTCGCGCGAGCGCTACCGCTTGTACGGGCCGGGCTCCCGCTACGACCGGACGCTGGCCACGGCCCAGGGCGAGCTGACGGAGGACAGGTACGGCTGCTGAGTGCGGCGAACGGGGCGGTGGCCGGGCCGGGGCCCGTTCCCGGACCTTCTCGTTCACACGCCTTCCTTCCGCGGCGTGCGTACCGCAGAATCCGGCGGTGGAACCGGCCGGCCGGCGGATCGGCCGGCCGCCGAGCCCCTGCCCACGGGAGGTTGGACGGTTATGCCACCGGACCCGCGCGTTCACCGACGTCCGCACCCGCTCCCGCGTTCCCGGGCGCGTCCGGCTCCGCGCCCGTTCCGCCGCCGTGCCGTGACGGCTCTCGCGCTGGCCGCGACTGTGCTGTGCGCCGTACCGGCGGCCGCGGCCTCCGGGCCCGCGCCGGGGGCGAAGGCGCCGGCGCGGGTGGCCGACCGGGACGGGCGGGCCGGTGCCTGGCCCGTCCCTACCGGCACCGTCACCGCGCCCGACGGCCGTACGCTCTTCACCGACCGCCACGGCCGGGTCCTGCGGCTGCGCGGCCTCAACCTCGGCAAGACCGACACCGTCACCGAGCGGCATCTCGCCGAAATGGCCGATGACGGCTTCGACTTGATGCGTTTGAACATCCAATGGGAGAAGGTGGAACCGCGCCGCGGTCACTACGACACCGGCTATCTGCGCTACCTCGACCGCGTCCTGTCGTGGGCCGACCGCCACCGGGTCCTGGTCCTGATCGACTGGCACCAGGACGTCTTCGGCCCGGCGTTCGGACACAACGGCATCCCCGCCTGGGCCACCCGCACCGACGGGCTGCCGTTCGAGCCCAACCCCGATGACTGGTTCGCCGACTACTTCCAGCCCGCCGTCCAGGCCGCCTTCACCCACCTCTACGACGATCCCGACCTGCGCGCCGCCCAGACCGCCGTGTACCGGAAGGTCGCCACGGCGCTGCGCGGACACCGCTCCCTGCTCGGCTACGACCTGTTCAACGAGCCCTCCGGACCGATCCCCGGCGACCCGGCGAACCCCGAGGACCAGATCGCCGCCTCCGCCGCCCTGGAACGCGGCCGGCTGGCAGGCATGTACCGGCGGCTCATCACGGCCGTCCGGTCCGCCGACCCGGATGCCTGGCTCTTGGTCGAGCCAACGGTCCTGGTCGGGCAGGGCGTTCCCACCCGCCTGCCCGGCTTCCACGACCCGCGGCCCGGCGCCGCCCGCCTGGGCTACGCGCCGCACTACTACGACACCGCCGTCGAATCCGGCGCCGACTGGGACCCGTCCAACCACTTCATCGAACGCTATGAGGCCGCCATCGGCCCGTACCCCACCGCGCACCGGCTGCCGGTACTGGTCGGCGAATGGGGCCCGCCCCAGGCCACCACCCCCGGAAACGCGGAGTTGTTCCGCCGCCAAGTCACCTCGATGGACCACTTCGCCACGGGCTGGGCCCTCTGGTACGACTGCCGCGCCAAGAACGGCGGCGGCTACTGCGCGTACGACCCGAACGGCGACCCGGCGCCGGGCAAGGAACCCGCCTTCACCCCGCACGCCCCCGCGGTGGCCGGCCTCCCCGGCACCGAGTCCTACGCCCCCGCCACCAGGACGTACGCCCTCACCTTGACCGCCGACCGCACCACCCGCCACGCCTGGACACTGCTGACCCTGCCCGGCACCGCCTTCCCGCACGGCGCGCGGATAACGGTGACTGGGGCAGGCGGCCCGGCCCGAGTCGTCGTAACGGAGGCGGGCGGCGCGCGCCAGGCAAGACTGCTGCTCCCGTCGGCCCGGCCAGGCTCCACGGTACGGGTGACAGCGACCGCCCGCTGACGGGCGCCTGGCCGCCGGCGGGTTACCGGCCCGCTAGTGACGGTCCCGGGTCCACCTCGTCTCAGCCGGCGGCCGGCCGGGAGTCGGACGGACGGCGGCGGAGGGCCGGTGTGGTGAGGGCCGGCGGGGTCCAGACACCGTCCGGCGGGTAGACGTCGGCGCCGGGCGGGACGATGGCGTCGATCCGGTCGAGGGCGGCGTCGTCCAGCACCACCGCGCTGCCCTTGAGGGTGTTCCGGAGCTGGTCCATGGTGCGCGGGCCGATGATCACCGAGGTGACGGCCGGGTGGACGAGCGGGAAGGCGATCGCCAACTCCGGCAGGGAGCAGCCCAGTTCACCGGCCACGGTGACGAGTTGCTCGACGGCTTCCAGCTTCGCGGCGGTGAGCGGAGCCGACGGGTCGAAGCGGCCCGGGTGCAGGGTGGGGCGGCCGCTGCTCATGTCGATCGCCTGGCCCTTGCGGTAGCGGCCGGTCAGGAAGCCCGAGGCCAGCGGGCTCCAGGTCAGTACGCCCATGCCCAGGCGCTGGGCCACCGGCAGCACGTGCTTCTCAACGCCCCGGGCGAGCAGCGAATAGGGCGGCTGCTCGGTGCGGAACCGGTGGAGCCCGCGGCGTTCGGCCACGTGGTACGCCTCGACGATCTCGTCCGCGGGGAACGTGGAACAGCCGAACGCCCTGATCTTGCCCTGGCGCACCAGGTCGGTGAGGGCGGAGAGCGTCTCCTCGATATCGGTGGTGTGGTCGGGCCGGTGCACCTGGTAGAGGTCGATCCAGTCCGTGCCGAGCCGCCGCAGGCTGTCCTCGACCTCCCGGATGATCCAGCGCCGCGAGTTGCCGCCGCGGTTGGGCCCCTCCCCCATCGGGAAGTGCACCTTCGTCGCCAGCACCACGTCGTCCCGGCGGTCCTTCAGCGCCTTGCCGACGATCGTCTCCGACTCCCCGGCCGAATACATATCGGCGGTGTCGACGAAGTTGATCCCTTCGTCGAGCGCGGCGTGGATGATCCGTACGCAGTCATCGTGGTCCGGATTGCCGACGGAACCGAACATCATGGTGCCGAGGCAGTAGGCGCTGACCTCGATGCCGGTACCGCCCAGAGCGCGATAGCGCATGCAACTCTCCTTGGCTGTCACCCTGTTGGGAAGCGGGAGCGTGAGCATACGAGTTGGAGTGCGCTCCAGGGCAAGTACCTCGGGCGGACCACCGGCTCCGGGCGCGGGTGCGGGCGTGCCGGGCTACGCGGATTCCACCCGCCTCTTGAGTTGGTTGAGGTCGGCGGCGACCATGGTGGCGTCGCGCTCGAAGTCGGCGTCGGTGGTTCCTGGTTGGCGGCGGAGGGTGAAGACCACCTCGCTGCCCGAGCCGTCGGCGATCACGCGGACGGGGTTGTAAACCGTCTCGCCGGAGGGGAGGGTGACGTCGTGGTCGAGCACCCCCAGGTCGTTGGGTGGCGCGAAGGCGACCACGACGCGGCCCAGGAGGGTGGATTCCGCGACCCATTGATCGCCGACCTTTGTGATGGATTCTCCCAGACCGTGGGCCCAGTCAGGCAGGTTGGCCGGGTTCGACGCGTAGGCGTAGACCTCCTGGACGGGCCGGTCGATGCGGACGCTGAGGTGGCGGGACGGGGTGCCGGCGCTGTCGGTGGTGTCGGTGCTGTTCATGGGTGGTGACGGTAGAGGTTGCCGCCCCCGTCCGCTTGAACGAATCGGACGGGGGCGGCACACTGGCGAGCCGCGCGTCGCGGACACGTCGAGGGACGTCATCCCGGTCGGGCCGGTGGAGGCTCCCGATCAGGACAGTCTCTCGGTCAGCGCAGGCTCCCGATCAGGGCGGGGACGTCGGCGAACGCGGCGTCGGCGGGCTGTCCGCAGACCTTGCCCGCGGTCTCGCCGGCGAAGCTGAACACGCCGACCAGTTCCGGTCCGCGCCGGCCCCAGGTGACCAGCGGGCTGCCGCTGTCCCCGAAGCACATGGTGGTACGGCCGGTGGGCACATCGCGGGCGCAGAAGACCGATGCCTGGTCCACCACGGCCGGTGTCTGGGCGGCGCACTGCGCGTGGGTGCGTACGGTGAGATCGCCGCGGCGCAGCACGTCCCCGCGGATGTCCCGGTCGGGGTGGGCGGGGTCCGGTGCGGCGGTGGTGCCGTGGCTGAAGAGGGAGACGGGCGTGCCTGGTGCGGGCCGGTGCCTGGCGATGGGCAGGGGCCGGACACCCGGCACCGGGGCGCTGAGCCGGATCTCCGCGAGGTCACCGGCCGCCGAGGACAGCTCGGGGCTGCCCGGGTCGACGGGTGACGGCAGGAGCCGGTACTGGGGATGGAGGGTGACGCCGCGGATGCCGCGTACGGTGCCGGGATCGCGCGAGAGCACCGAGGAGCCAATGTGCACCTCCGCCTTGGTCGCGTCCTGGCCGGCCAGGCAGTGGGCCGCGGTGAGCACCCGGTCCGGGGCGATGAGGGCCCCGCCGCAGGAGGCGCGGTTCAGCAGCGGCCCGTCGCCTGTGACGGCCAGCGTCGCCAGCCAGGGGGCGGCACCGGGCTGCGGCAGCTGCGTTCCGCCCGACATGGCGTGCGCCGTCCCGGCCGCCCCGAGGGTCCCGGCCGTGCCCAGTACCGCGGCGGCGAGCACGGCCGCGCCGAACGCCGCTCCGGTCCGCGCCCGGCCGCGACCGCGGCGCGCCACCGCCCTGCCCCACCGGCCCGCGACGCCCCCGTCCGCCAGGCCGCCGACCATCGCGCCACCTGCCGACTGGTCGTTGATTCCCATCCGCTCCCCCGTGCTTTCCCGTGCTTTTTCGTGTCCCAGATCGCCTGCTTCTCTTCTGTTCTTCTGTGCCCGAACGTAGTCGGCGAGTTGGCGGGCATCGTCAGACCACGGTCGCGTTCGCGGTCATCCTGGGGGCGGACGGTGGCAGGAGGCCCGCGCTCCGGTGACTGTCCGGGAGCGGCCGGGTGGGAATAGGGAGTGCGGTGGCCGAGTTGCTCGTTCGAACGCGTCGGCGGGGGCCGGGTGGTCGCCCGGCCCGCCCTCGGCATCATCGAAAGGATGGCCCCCAGCATGTCCGTAACGTTCGTGATCGGCGCCGGGCCCGGTATCGGCCAGGCAGTCGCCCGCCGGTTCGCCCGCGAGGGCTCGTCGGTCGCCGTACTGGCCCGCTCCCAGGCCACCGTTGACGGGGCCGTGACGGCCGTCGAGGAGGCCGGCGGCACGGCCCTCGGTCTGCTCGCCGACGCGGCCGACGAGGTGTCGCTGCGTTCGGCGCTGGACGCCGCCGTGGAGGGGTTCGGCGTCCCGGACGTGCTGGTCTACAACGCCGCCTGGGTCCGCTACGACCGGCCCGGTGAGCTCTCCGCGGCGGAACTGGCGGCGACGTTGCGGGTCAACGTGGTCGGCGCGGTGAGCGCGGTGGCGCACCTCGCCCCGCGGATGGCGGCCGCCGGCGGCGGCACGGTGCTGCTGACGTCCGGGATGCCGGCGCCCCTCGCCGCGGCGACCAGCCTGTCCATCGGCAAGGCCGGGCTGCGCGCGGCCCGTGCCGTGCTCGCCGAGGAGTTCGGGCCGCGAGGCGTCCACATCGCGGCCGTCACCGTCGCCGGCCCGGTGTCCCCGGGTTCGGCGCTCGATCCGGACCGGATCGCCGAGCACTACGCGCGGATCGCGGCGCAGCCTGCCGGGCAGTGGGAGGACGATGTCGTGTTCGACGGCGAGACCGTGAAGTAGGGAGCGGCCAGGGCGCCGGCAAGCGGGGCCCCGGCCGGGGCGCACCGTCCCGCAGGAAGCGGCGCGCCCTGGGCTGCCGGGCAGCGGCTCGGGTCAGTGCTCCTGGTCGGGCAAGTCGCGCAGGAAGTCCCGGAGGAGGTCGTTGAAGAGGTCCGGGCTTTCCATGTTGGGATAGTGGCCGGCGCCGGGGACGGCCGTCGCGCGGCCGTTGGCGACCAGGCCGATGAGGCGTTCGGCCATGCCGATGTGGTCCGGCGAGTCGCTCGCGCCGTTGATGGCCAGCACCGGGACCGTGATCTTCGTCGCGCGGTCCCAGGTGTCGGCCACCGGCACCCGGTGGTCCGGTTCGTCCGCGGTGTGCTTGGTGATGGTCCGCCGGGCCATTTCCCGCAGCCTGCGGACGACGTCGTGGTCCATGTCGTCGAGCGTGCGGTGCGGTCCGGCGCCGAGCCGGGTGAACGCCTCGACCCAGCCCTCGATGTCGCCGGCGGCCAGTGCGCGGGCCTCCTCGTCCCGCGTCTCGCGCACCCAGGGGTCCCGGAATTCCGGTTCGCTGGTGCCGACGCCGCTGACCACCAACGCCCTTACCAGCTCGGGGTGTTCGAGCGCGGTGTCGACGGCGATGGCGCCGCCCATGGACACGCCGACCAGGATGGCGGGACCGGTTTCGAGGTGGCGCAGCAGGGCCGCGAGGTCATCGGTGTAACGGAACGGCTTGGTCGCGTTGGCGGACGCGCCGTGCCCGCGGACGTCCGGCGCGATCACCCGGTGGTCCGGCGCCAGGGCCGGTATCTGGTCGTCCCACATGCGGTGGTCCAGGAAACCGCCGTGCAGCAGCACCAGCGGCGCCCCGTTTCCCGCCTCGCGGTAGGCGAGACGGCCATCGGACGTGTCGAGGAAGGACATGCCTCCAGCATCAGTCATGACAACCAAGGTGCCATCTTCACGAGCTGCTTGGCAACCAAGGTGTCAAAGATGTCATCCTGGTGGGGTGACTGATTCCCGCCCCCGCCCCCGTTCGCACGCCCACCCGGCGTCCGACACTCCCCTCCCTCCCGACGACCTCGCGCGCCGGCTGACCGAAGTGTTCGACCTGGTGGGCCCGTTGTACCGGCGCGTGCAGCGCAAGGTGGAACAGGCCGCGCCCATCGAGGGCCTCTCGGTCGGCGTGCGCGCCGTCCTCGTCATGCTGCTGGAGCACGGGCCGATGACCGTGCCGCAGATGGGCCGCGCCCAGGCACTGAGCCGCCAGTTCGTGCAGCGCATGGTGAACGACGCGGCGGCCCGCCACCTGGTCGAGACCATCCCCAACCCGGCCCATCAGCGGTCCTCACTGATCCGGCTGACCGAGGACGGCCGGGCGGCCATCACCGCCGCGACCGCCCGCGAACACGCCCTGCTCCGGCAGGTCGGCGGCGAGCTGACCGACGCCGACCTGACCGCCTGTGTGCGGGTGCTCACAGAGATGCTTGAGCTCTTCGATCACGTGGAGGTGAGTTGAGGCAGGCCGTCCCGAACGGCGGCGCCTGCCCCGTCAGGGCCGTTCGACGCCCGGCGTGCGCCAGTGGTGTTCGGGCAGGAACTGCACGTCGTACCGTTCCGGAACGGTGGCGAACGCCTGGGGAGTGGGGACGACCGGGCGGTGCGGAAGGCCGAACTCCTCGGTGGCGGCGCCCATGTTCTCGAAGAACCGCTCGAAGGTGCCGCCGGGGCCCGCCGCCACGCCGACGACCCGGGTGAAGTGGCGTTCCATGCGGTAGGCGTGCGGGCAGTTCTTCGGTACGAAGCCGAAGTCGCCCGCGCTGAGCAGCCGCTCCTGCTGGTTGCCGTCGGTGTCCTCGACGAACAGCCGCACCGCGCCCTGGGTGACGTAGAAGACCTCGTAGGTGTCCCGGTGCAGGTGGGCCGGGATGATGTCGCCCTTGGGGCCCTCGCAGGTGAAGAAGTTGAAGGCGTTCTCGGTCTGCTCGCCGCCGGCGTAGACGGTGACCAGGTCCGCGAAGAGGTGGGCGCGATCGCCTTCACCCTGCTCGATGAAGTACGGGCGGCCCGGTTCGGCGGGGATCCGGGAGGCCCGGCGGTAGCGGGTGGCGAATTCGATGGTCATGGGGCGCCGCCTTTCACGGGGACAGGGAAGGACACGGGCACAGACAGGGGACCTTTAATGTCAGGTAGCCTGACATGGGAGAGTGTGGCACGGCAAGCGGCCGTCCCGAAACCGCGCCGCCCGGCCGGTCCCGCCCCGGCCCGCCACTCACCCGCCGGCCCGCCCGTCCAGTCACCCCGCACCCGCCAGGAGAGGACCCTTGGAATCCCGACACCCCGACCACGGCACACGCCCGCCCGCCGGCCGCCGCAGCCTGGCGCAGCTGCTGGGCGACGCCCGCCGCTGGTTCGATGACGCGCTGCTGGCCGCGATGGACGACGCCGGAACCCCGCCGGTCACCCCGACCCAGGTCCAGCTCTTCGCCGTGCTGGACGACGCCGGGACCACCGTCTCCGAGCTGGCCCGGCGGATGGGGGTGACCCGGCAGACCGCGCACCAGGCGGTCCACGGCCTGGTCGCCGCCGGACTGCTGGAGCAGATCCCGCATCCCGCCTCCGCCCGGCAGCGGCTGATCCGGCGCACCGCGGACGGCGAACGCGCCCACCGCCAGGCCGAAGCCGTCCTCGCCCGGCTCGAGGAGTGCCTGGCCGAACGCATCGGTCCGCAGGCCGCCACCGCCCTCCGCGCCGCCCTGGAACAGCCGTGGGGCCAGGCACCGGGGCCGGGAGGCCGGGCACCGGTCAGCCCGTAGCCGGGACGCTCCCTCCCCCTGGAGGATCCGCAACGGATCGAGGGGCACCTTGTTGTGCGCGACGGTGGTGCAGCGGCGGCGGGGCCGTGCGGTGGGCGGTCGGCTGACCGGGCTGCTCGCGCCGCTCCAGGCCATCGCGGCGATCATGGCGGTGTCCACCACCGCGCCGAGGGCGGCGCCGCGGCGGCGCACTTCCCGCGCGGAGTGGTGCAGGGGTCGTTCGCGTTCGCCGGCTTCTTCGTCGTCCTGACGCCGGCGCTGCCGCGCTGGGGCGCCGTCCCCGCGGTGCTGCTGGCGTGCAGTGCCGCCGTGCCTGTGCTCAGCCGGCCAGTTCGCCGAGGAGCTGCCAGGTGCGGCGGCGGGCGGCCTCGCCGGCCACCTCCGTGGCGGAGAAGACCACCTCCGTGGCGCCCGCGTCGCGGTAGCGGCGGATCTCCTCGGCGACCGCCTTCTCGTCGCCGACCACCGCCACATCGGCGGCCCGGCGGCCTCCGGACAGCTCGATCACCCGGGCGTAGGAGGGTATCTGCTCGTAGAACGCCAGGTGGTCGGTGAGCCTCGCGCGCACCGCGTCGGCGTCGTCGGTGACGATGCCGTTGACGAGCGCGACGATCCGGGGGGCCGGCCGGCCGGCGGCCTCGGCGGCGGCGGTGACCGCCGGGACGATGTGGTCGGCCAGGGCGCGCGGTCCGGCGATGTAGGGCAGGATGCCGTCCGCCAGCTCGCCGCTGACCCGCAGTGCCTTGGGTCCCATGGCGGCGACGAGCAGCGGGACGCCGGCCTCCGCGCCGGGCACCCGGGCCGGGAGCGGGGTGGTGGCGGTGAGCAGCTCGCCGTGGAAGTCGGCGCTGCCGGTCTCGGTCAACTGGCGCAGGGCGGTGAGGAATTCCCGCAGCCGGGCGACGGGCCGGGTGTACGGGATGCCGAAGCCCGCCTCGGTCAGGAGCTTGGTGCCGAGGGCGAGCCCGAGGTGGTAGCGGCCGTGGGTGGCCGCCTGGGCGGTCTGGGCCTGGCTGGACAGGACCAGGGGATGGCGTCCGAAGACGGGGACGGCGGACGTGCCGACGTGCAGCTCCGGCACCTCCCGGCCGACGACCGCGGCGAGCAGCGGCGAGTCCGCGCCGAAGGTCTGCCCGAACCACGCCGAGCACAGGCCCGCGGCCGCGGCCTCCTTGGCGAGGCGCACGCTGGCGTCGATCTGGTTGGCGGGGTCGGTCGGGTTGAGGGCAACTCCAATGGTCATGTCTGGTGAAAACGCCGGGGGTTGGCCACGCATTCCCGAAGGGGGCGTTCCCGGGCGGGTGTTCCCGGGGCGAGTGCCTCCGGTGGGGCGTTCCCGAGGGCGGACGCGCCGCGAGGGGCGCGCCCGCCGGCCCGCTTCCGGGCAGACCCGCCCCCGTCAGTCACGATCCCGCGTCGCCGCCGCTACACCCCGTCGGCGGCCGGTCGGCGCGGCTCGCGCCACATCGACCACAGCACCGGGCCACCGTCCGGCAGCCGCACCTCGCCGCGCACGGTGAAGCCGAAGTGCTCGTAGACGGGGAGGTTTTCCGGCTTGGAGGACTCCAGGTAGGCGGGCTGCCCGGCCGCGTCGGCCTTGGCCAGGCCCGAGCGCAGCAGGGCGGCCCCCTGCCCCTGGCCCTGGGCGGCCGGGTCGGCGCCGATCACGGCGAGGTACCAGTGCGGTTCCTGGGGCGTGTGCTGCGCGGCGGCCTCGACGGCGCCCTGGAACGCCCCGGCCCGGTCACCGAGGATGTCCAGGAGTTCCTTGATGGTCTCCTCGTCGGGCACGGCCTTGGCCTGCGCCTCCGGCGGCACCCAGAACGCGGCCGCCGCGCCGGTCCGTTCGCAGACGCCGTGGTGGGCGTACTGCCGGGTGAAGAGGGTGGTGTAGTAGCGGCCGAGCGCCGCCTCGCGGGAGGCGTCGTCGGGGAAGAACCAGCGCATCATCGGGTCGTCGACGAAGGCGCGGGCCAGGGTGCGGCTGACCATGGGGGCGTCGTCGAGCATCGCCGTCTCGGGCGTGTTCATTATCGGCATACGGGTCATTCTGCACCCGATGATCTTCGGCACCCGGACCGGGTCCGGGTCAGCCGAGCTGGTCCAGCAGCGAGGTGAGGAAGGCGCCGGTCTGCTGCGGGGTGTCGGCCTCGGTGCACAGCCGGTCCATCACCGCGGTGTACTGGTCGACGGCCTCCTGCTTGTCCAGATACAGCGCGCTGGTCAGCTGCTCCAGATAGACCTTGTCGGGGAGTTCCGGTTCGGCGAAGCGCAGGATGCTGAACGGTGCCCCGGCCGCCGCGTTGGCGCCCACGCTGAACGGTGCGATCTGGAGGGTGACGTTGGGCATCTCGATGGCTTTGAGGAGGTGGCGCAGCTGGGCGGCCATCACCTCGGTGCCGCCGAACGGGCGCCGCAGCACGGCCTCGTCCACCACCGCCCACAGCCGCGGCGCCTCCGGCCTGGTCAGCAGCTTCTGGCGGTCCATCCGCAGCTGGACGAGGCGGTCGATCCTGGCCTCGGGGGCGTTGGGGTAGCCGATGCGGGTGACGGCGTAGGCGTACTCCTCGGTCTGGAGCAGGCCGGGCAGGAACTGCACCTGGTACGTGCGGATCAGCGCGGCGGCTTCCTCCAGTCCGAGGTGGAGCTCGAACCAGTCCTCCAGGACGTCGCTGTACTCGTGCCACCAGCCCGGGGAGTTGGCCTGGTCGGCCAGCTCGACGTATTCGGCGCGGCGGTCGGGGTCCAGGATCTTGTAGAGGGTCAGCAGATCGGCGAGGTCCTGTCTCTTGAAGCCGACCTGGCCTCTTTCCAGCCGGGTGATCTTGGCGTGCGAGCCCCGGATGGCCTTGCCCGCGTCCTCGCGGGTGATGCCGGCCGCGGTGCGCAGCTTCCGGAGCTGGGCTCCCAGCACGATACGCGCGGCGGTCGGCCCGACCTGCGATTCCCTGAGGTAGCGCGTTATCGGCCGTTCGCCTTCCGGCCGCATCATGGCGGTCATCCCAACTCCCGTGTGCGACAGTGCTGATCCCCCAGTGTCGCACTTACCGGCCGTCAGGTACAGAAACAAGCCAACGTCACCGGGACCGCGAACGGGCCCGCCGCAGCGGCGCGACGGGCCCATGGCGTCCGGGCTCAGCCCATACAGGCTCGACCCAGACGGGCTCAGCCCAGCATGCCGTCGAAGTCGCCGTCCTTGGCGCCGCCGACGAACGCGGCCATCTCGGAGCGGGTGTAGATCAGCGCCGGCCCGTGCGGATCACGGGAGTTGCGGACGGCGAAGCCGCCGTCGGCCAGCTTGGCGACCTCGACGCAGTCGCCGCCGGGCGCGCTGCGCCGGCTCTTCCTCCACTCCGCCCCCTCGATGAGGTCCGCGGCCACACCGTTGTCGAACTGCTGCATACCGCCAACTCCTCTGCTCTCCGCACACGTTTCCCATGGGCACCGGAAGCCGCCGTACGCGCTGGCGCACGTACCGCTGCACTTACCGATGCAATTACGTTCGCTCCGAATGTAATTGCAGATGCACTTGCAGCGCTACAGATCCCCGGGAGATAGTGGTGCCGGATCACCGTTCGTGACGAAGGTCTGAGAGGCGACGCGGAGTTCGTGATGACCATGCGCCCGGCAGGACCGGCTGCCGTCCCCTTCCCCGCCCAGTCCTTCAGCCACTGGCTCGCGCAGGCACCCCGGCACCTTCCGCTCGACGACAGCGGCGGCACGGCCCGCCCGGACGGCCTGGCCGCCCGCGCGCTGACCGCGGACGGGCGGGCGGCCGCGGAGGCCCGCCGGTTCACCGGCACCACTCTCAGCGGCTGGAATCTCGGACCGCTGGTCGACAACGCCGTCCTGGTCGTCACGGAGCTGCTGTCCAACGCGCTGCGCTACGGCCTCGCCAAGCCCGCCGCCCAGCCCCGGGGCGGTGCCGCGCATCCGCTGTGGCTGGGCCTGCTGCGCTGCCGGGACCTCGTCCTGTGCACGGTCTGCGACCACAGCAGCGACGTCCCGGTACTGCGGGAGCCGGATCACTTCGCGCAGAGCGGGCGGGGGCTGCACATCATCGACTGCCTCAGCGCGTCCTGGGGCTGGACCACCCCCACCGCCGCCGGCAAGGCGGTCTGGGCGGCGCTGCCGGCCGCCAACTGACGTACAGCGCCGCCCAGTTACTTACTTACCCTGACTCCTCGTCAGGACTTCCGGGCAAGTCCCGCGTAGAGCGGGATGTCCTCGTCGGACAGGGCGTCGGCGCCCACGTCCACCGGGTCCGGGCGCCAGCGGTGGACGACGGTCAGGCCGGGGTCGGCCAGCTCCAGGCCGTCGAAGAAGCGCAGCACTTCCTGCTTGGTGCGCGCGTTCACATGGGAGCCCTTGGCCTCGAAGGTGTCCGACACCTCGCGCAGCGCGGCCGGTTCGAAGTCGGCGGTGACGTAGGTCAGAGCGAGATAGCTGCCGGGCGCGAAGGCGTCGAGGAGTTCCCGCACGATGGCGTACGGATCGTATTCGGCCGGGAGCCAGTGCAGTACGGCGATCAGGGTCAGCGCCACGGGCTGGGAGAAGTCGAGGGTCCGGCACAGGGTTCGGTCGCGCAGTATCTCCCCGGGGTGGCAGAGGTCGGCCTGGATGTAGGCGGTCCGGCCCGCGGGGTGACTGGTGTGCAGGGCGCGGGAGTGGGCCAGCACGATCGGGTCGTTGTCGGCGTAGACGATCCGGGACTCCGGCGCGATGGCCTGGACGATCTCGTGGAGGTTGGGGGAGGTCGGGATGCCGGTGCCGATGTCGAGGAACTGCCGGATACCGGCCTCGGCCGCGAGGTGGCGGGCGACGCGCTGCATGAAGGCGCGGTTCTGACGGGCGATCATCGCCGCGTTGGGCAGCGCGGCGAGGGTCTGCCGGGCCGCCTCGCGGTCCGCGGGGTAGTTGGTCTTGCCGCCGAGCAGTACGTCGTAGACCCGGGCGGCGTGCGGCCGGTCCGTGTGCAGTTCGACCGGCTGCTGAGGCCGGGCGCCCATCCAGTCCTCCGGCACCGCCATATCCAGCCCATCCCTTCCGTTCCCGTCGCGCACTTCCGCAACTCCCCTGCGTACCTTAGTCCGTTGGCCAGGGGCTTACGGGAATCCGCCCGAACTCCGGGCTACCGCTGGGCGGTCAGGAAGCGGCTGTGGACGGCGGTGCGCGCCGCACCGTGGGCGGGCGCCGAGCCGGTCGAGTACCGCGTCCTTGAATTCCAGCACCGTCGCCCGGTCGATCTCGAACAGGTCGACGCCCGGCGGCCACTCCAGGCGGAACGCGCGGACGTCCAGCCCGGCGGCGACCACCACCTGGCCGGTCCCGCCGAGCGCCGCCTCCATGAGGTACTGGTCGCGGTCAGTCCGACTCCGGTGACGATGTCCCACTCCTCGGACTGCGGCATGGGGTCCTCCTGCACCGGCGGCGACGGGTGAGAGCAGCTGACTGGGGGCGCGGCCCCGGTGGCGCCTGCGCGGCCCCCACTCCCCCGCCCCGCCTTCCCCGTGTCAGCCGCGCAGGAACGCGAGCACCGGCGTGGTCTGCCCGAAGAGCGAGTGCCCGGCCTCCGGCAGCACCCGCACGGTCGCCCCGGGCACGCACTCCCGCACCCGCCGGGCCGTCTCCGCGGAGTCGAAGAGCACGTCGCGGCCCCCGACGATCACGAGCAGCGGCGCGGCCAGCCGGCGCAGCTCCTCGTCCGGGAACACCGGCAGCCGTTCCGTACGCGGCTTGAAGTGGGTGAAGGTCAGCACGACCGTGTCGAGGACGGGCTCCAGCTCCGCCCCTTCGAGGCCCGCGACCATCCGCGCCGACCGGCGCACCCCGCGCCGCCCGAGGGCGCGCAGCAGCAGCGCCTTGACCAGCCAGCCCGTCTTCTGCCGGCCCACACCGCCCGGGCAGAGCAGCGCCAGCCGGGTCACCCGCTCCGGTCGGCGCAGCGCGTAGTCCAGCGCCAGCCAGCCGCCGAACGAGGTGCCGACCAGCGCGGTCCGGGTGAGACCGAGGCCCGCCAGTACGTCGTCCAGCCACTGCGCCGGGGCTTCGGAGGCCAGGGCCGGGCGGGACGGGGCGCTGTGGCCCGGTTCGCCGACGAGGTCGACGGCGTAGGTGCGGAAGTGCCGCGACCAGGCGGCGATATCGCCCTGCCACATGGTGGCGTTGGCGCCCGAGCCGTGCAGCAGCACCAGCGGCGGTGCGTCCGGCGGACCGGAGACGACGACGAAGGTCTCCCCCTCCCTGGTCGGCACCCGGACGTGCTCGGCGGGCACCGGCCAGTCCGCCAGTGCCTGGCGGTAGCGCCGCAGGATCGCTTCGGCTCCGGCCGCCGTGGTGTAGATCCGGGACGCGCCGGCGGGCGGGGCCGGAGCCGTGCCTGTGCCGGTCCCGGTGCCGGTGTCTGCCCCGTTGCCTGCCCCTGCGTTCGTGCTCACGAGGCGAGCACCCCCTCCACGTAGTCGAAGAGCCTGGCCGTGTCGGCCAGACCGCCGAGAACGATCACCTTCATCCGCGCCCGGTCCGGGTCGTAGACCGTCTGGATCCGCAGCGGCCGTTCGCCGCTGCCGCGACCGGCGGCCGCCGCCGTGAGCAGGGTGGAGAGCCGGTCGGCCGTCCTGGCGTCGACGTCCTCGATCTCCACGATGCTGGACGCCTCGGCATACCGCGCCCGTCCCGCCGTACCGCTCTCGGGGACGTCCATCGGGCGGCCGGTGAAGGACTCCAGATCCTCCCGCGCGATGCGGTACTGCTTGCCGATGCGGACCGCGGGCAGCCGGCCGTCCCGTACGTAGTTGCGCACCGTCCGGACGTGCAGTCCCAGCCGCTCGGCCACCTGCTCCACGGAATAGAAACGTTCTCGATCGGTCATGAGATTACCTTAACCTTCCCTATCGAGCGGCTGGATAGGGAACTTTACGGAAGTCAGCGGGAGGGGAGGGAAGCTGAGGGGCGCGGGCCGGGTAGGGCGCGTCGCGGCAGGGCGGGCGGATATTTCGGATATCGGTGTGGCGGACGTTGTTCCGGGTGCGAATGGCGGGAAAGGGACGAGGAGTGCGTGAGGTAACCGATCCCCTGCTGGACCTCGTCCGGCGGCACCGCGAGCCCGTGGTGGCCCAGACCCTGCGGTCGACGGTCGCCGCCGTGATCTCGTACGTCGTCGCCCGGCTGCTGAGCAGTGAGCCGGCCCCGCTGACCGCGCCGCTGACCGCGCTGCTCGTCGTCCAGGTCACCCTCTACACCACGCTCACCACCAGCATGCGCCGGGTGAATTCGGTGGTGGTCGGGGTGCTCATCGCCATCGGCTTCAGCTCGCTGGTGGGACTGACCTGGTGGAGCCTGGGGCTGATCATCCTGGCGTCGCTGGTGATCGGCCGGTTCGTCAAGGCCGGGGAGTTCGTTCCGGAGGTGGCGATCAGCGCGATGCTGGTGCTGGGCGTGACCACGACCCGGGTGGCCGCGACCGCCTGGGACCGGGTGCTGGAGACGCTGATCGGCGCGGTCGTCGGGATGCTGTTCAACGTGCTGTTCGTACCGCCGGTGTGGGTGCAGCCGGCCAGTGAGGCGATCGAGGGACTGGCCGGGCGGATGCGGGACCTGCTGCTGCGCCTCGGCGACCAGGTGCTCGGTCATGTCGCGGTGGCCGACGCGGCGGACCGGCTGCACGAGGCGCGGCGGCTGGACCACGACGTGGTGCAGGTGGACGAGGCGCTGCGGCAGGCCGAGGACAGTCTGCGGATGAACCCGCGCGTCAAGGAGGGCCTGCTGTCGCGGGTGGTGCTGCGCACCGGGCTGGACACGCTGGAGATCTCCGCGGTGGTGCTGCGCACCGCGTGCCGGACGCTGACCGATCTCGCCAAGGCCCGGACCGGCGAACCGCTGTTCCGTGGCGACATCGCCCACGCGCTGCGGGAGCTGTTCTGCCATATGGCACGCGCCGTGGAGAGCTTCGGGGTGCTCATCACCACCCAGGTCAGCGCCAGTGCGGAGGAGGCGGAGGACCGGCTCGTCCGGGAGCTGGCCGCGAGCCGCGCCAGCCGCGAGGTGGTGGCGCATCTGCTGCTGGACGGGGTGCGCCGGCATCCGCGCCAGTGGCAGTTGCACGGTGCGCTGCTGGCCGAGATCGACCGGATCCTGGACGAGTTGGACGTCGCCAAGCGTTCGGAACGGCTGGTGGAGGAACTGAACCGCCACTCACGGGAGCAGCGGGAGAAGTACCCGTGGGTGGCGAAGCTGCGCGCGCGGCTGGGCGCCTCCCCGGAATACGGCCTGGAGCCGCACCGGCTTCCTCCGGAATAGCGGATGGCGGTGCCTGGAGATCCCTCGGACTCGGCTTGTCCGGGAGTGCCTCGGGGTGCCTGAGCATGCCTCGGGGTGCCTGGGAGCGGTCGTTCCTCTACAGTCCTGTGCCATGCTGCGGAAGCACATCATCGTGACCGGGCGGGTGCAGGGAGTCTTCTTCCGCGACACCTGCCGTCAGCAGGCCCTGGCGCGCGGTGTCGCGGGCTGGGTGCGCAACCTGCCCGGCGGTCAGGTCGAGGCGGTCTTCGAAGGCGCGGAGCCGGCGGTGGCCGGGATGGTCGACTGGGCGCGCCAGGGTCCGCCGGCCGCGCGGGTGGACACCGTGGACGTCCGCGACGAGGCGCCGGAGCGCCTGGCCGGCTTCGAGGTGCTGCCGACGCCGCGCGGCTGACCGGGCCGGTTCACCGCGCGGGCGCCCTGGTCACGCCGACGCACCGGGGGCCGGTGCCTGGGCGGCCCGCCGCCGTGCCTCCTCGATCTCCGCGTATGCCTGGTCGCGGCCTTCCCAGTGCGACCCCTCCACCGACTTGCCTGGTTCCAGGTCCTTGTAGACCTCGAAGAAGTGGGTGATCTCCAGGCGGTCGAATTCCGGTACGTCGCCGATGTCCTGGACCCCGCCGTAGCGCGGATCGTGCGCGGGCACGCACAGGATCTTCTCGTCCGGGCCCTTCTCGTCCCGCATCACGAACATCCCGACCGCCCGGCACAGGATCACGCACCCGGGGAAGGTCGGCTCGCCGACCAGCACCAAGGCGTCCAGCGGATCGCCGTCCCGGCCGAGGGTGTGGTCGATGTAGCCGTAGTCGGCCGGGTACTTGGTGGAGGTGAACAGCAAGCGGTCGAGCCGGATCCGCTCCAGCGTGTGGTCCATCTCGTACTTGTTGCGCGACCCCTGGGGGATCTCCACAGTCACGTCGAATTCCACCACTACCTCCTCGACGACCGCGGCGGACGACGGCCGCGGCGGTCAGAGTTGACTGGCAGCCGCCCGCCCGGCCGGTGTCACGGCCGCAGCAGCGTCTTGATCATGCCGTCCTCCTTCGCCTGGAACGTCCGGTACGCGTCCGGCCCGTCCTCCAGCGGGAGTTGGTGGGTGGCGAAGCCCTCGACGCCGAGCGGGTCCTCGTCGGTGAGCAGCGGGAGGATGTCGTCCACCCAGCGCCGGACGTTGGCCTGGCCCATCCGCAGCTCGATCTGCTTGTCGAACAGGGTCAGCAGCGGCATCGGGTCCATCGCCCCGCCGTAGACGCCGACGATGGAGATCGTGCCGCCCCGGCGCACCACGTCGATCGCGGTCTGGAGGGCCGCCATGCGGTCCATCCCGATCCGGGTCATCAGCTTCTCGGCGATCGCGTCCGGCAGCATGCCGACGGCCTGCTGGGCGGCCCGGATGAGGGGCGCGCCGTGCGCCTCCATCCCCACCGCCTCGATCACCGCGTCGGCCCCGCGCCCGCCGGTCAGCCGGCGGATCTCGTCGCCCAGCCCGTCCCCGTACGCCGTCAGGTCCAGGGTGTGCACCCCGCGTGCCTGGGCGCGGGCCAGGCGCTCCGGCACCAGGTCCACGCCGATGACCTGCTCGGCGCCGCGGTGCAGGGCGATCCGGGCGGCCATGTCGCCGATGGGGCCGAGCCCGAGGACGACGACGTTGCGGTGTTCGGGGACCTTGGCGTACTCGACCGCCTGCCAGGCGGTGGGCAGCACGTCGGAGAGGTAGACGAACCGCTCGTCCGGGGGCCCGTGCGGCACCTTGACCGGCAGTGTGTTGCCGAACGGGACGCGCAGGTACTCCGCCTGGCCGCCGGGTACCTGCCCGTAGAGCTTGGTGTAGCCGAACAGCGCGCCGCCCGAGCCGTACTCCTTGACCTGGGTGGTCTCGCACTGGGAGTGCAGTCCGCGGTCGCACATCCAGCACGAGCCGCAGGAGACGTTGAACGGCACCACCACCCGGTCCCCGGCCGACAGCGCGGTGACCTCGGGGCCGGCTTCCTCGACGATGCCCATCGGCTCGTGGCCCAGGATGTCGCCGGGTTCCATGAACGGCGCCAGCACCTCGTACAGGTGCAGATCGGAGCCGCAGATGCCGGTGGAGGTGACTTTGACCAGGACGTCGGTCGGCTCCTTGATCGTGGGGTCGGGGACGGTGCTGACGCGGACGTCCCGCTTGCCCTGCCAGGTCAGTGCCCGCACGGTGATCTCCCCTTCGGTTCGCCTGTCTGCGTCGGGTTCGGCGGTCTGCGTGGTGGTGCGCGCCGGTTCCTGCCATGCACCGCTTTGCCGGGTATCGCGGGTGCCACACGTGGGGGCTGGTGGGGCGGCGCGCGGGGCCGCGCGATGCCAGGGAACGGACAAGGCCGCGCGCGCTCAGCGGGCGGCCGCGGACGTCCCGCCCGGCCCTCCGGGGCCATCCCCTCAACGATAGGTTCGGCGGCCGGGGATCGCATGGCATCGGGCGCTGACCTCGGAGAACGCCGATCGTCCGCCGCCGTCCCGGCACCCGCCGTCCGCCCGATTCGCCGCCGACCGCCGGATCGGGTGGAGTGGAGTGGAGGAAACGGGGGAGCGGAAAATGGAGGAAGGGAAGGAGGCTGTGATGCCTGGTTCCGAAACTCCGGACGAACCTCCCAAGGTGAGCAACCCGCCGCCCATGACCGGCCCGCTGGTACCTCCGTACGCCGACCGCGGCGCGGACGACGACGGCCACGGTCACGGCACCCGCGGCCGCGAGCACGGCTCGCTGAAGTTCGCCGAACTGGCGCGCCGGAAGGCCCGCCAGGCGATGGAGAAGCTCCGGCCGCATCAGCCCGGCGGCGGTCGGAAGCCGGCGGGGGATTGACCTCCGGCACCGACCCACCGAACAGACACCGATCCATCCACCGAAGGACAGATTCCGAACACCGGCCCACCGATGGAATACGCCGGGAATACGGCCCACCGATGGGAATACGCCGGGAATACGCCCCGACTGCGCGTGACTGCTGAGCGGACGCTACGGTTGCGCGGACGCTACGGCAGCATGCCGTCGGGGCGTCCGCGCTGGTTGAAGCGGTCGGCGGCCCGCTCGTTGAAGACTCCCAGCACACCCCGGAAGCGCGGTGCGGGTGACTGGTCCTGGCCCTGGATCTCCGCCCCCTCGGACGTGCCCGACCCGCCGCCGCTCGGCAGCAGGCGGCCCACGGCCGTGGTGAGCCGGGTGGTGGTGGCCGGCGCCACCCCGTGCGCCAGCGCGCCGAGCTTGGCGGCCGGGGTCAGGACGATCCGGGCGCGCCGCCGCTGGACCGCGGTCACGATGCGGTGCGCGGCGCGTTCGGCGTCCATGGACAGTACGGGCGCCCCGGCCAGTGCCTGGAACCACGCGTACTCGCGGCGCCGGTCGCCGCCGAACCGCGCGTGCAGATGCGATCCGGTCCGCATCAGCCCGGGGTGCACACCGGTCACCGACACACCGTGCGGGGACTCCTCGGCGTGCAGCCCTTCGGCCAGCGCGGCGACCGCGGCCTTGGCGCAGGAGTACGGCAGGAGGTGCGGCACCGCCAACAGGCCGCCGACCGAGCCGACCAGCGCCAGCCTGCCTCCCGCCGGGCTGCGCCGCAGATGCGGCAGCGCGGCGAACGCGGTATTGAGCGTGCCGTTGAAGATGGCGTCGATGGCGTCGTGGAAACCCTCGGTGCCGAGTGCGTCCGCCGGTCCCACCTGGATGATCCCGGCGTTGGCGATGACGATGTCCAGGCGGCCGCGTTCGGCCACCGCCTCGTCCAGGCACCGCTGGACCGCGTCCTTGTCCCGCACGTCGCAGACGGCGCTGCGGACCGATCCGGTGCTGCAGGGGGTGAGCCGGCCGATGGCCCGGTGGAGTTCGGCGTCGTCCCGGGCGAGCAGGACGACATGGCAGCCGCGGGCCATCAGTTCGCGGGCCATCAGCAGGCCGAGCCCGCGCGAACCGCCGGTGACGACCGCGGTCAGTCCCTCGATCGAAGGCGGGGTCGGAAGAATTCCCATGACGTGACGTCCCTTTCCGCCGGCCGTTCACCGGCGCGCGTCGGTGTGTGCGCGTTCGCCGCTTCCCGGTCCGGCCGTCAGCTCGCCGCTTCCCGGTCGTCCGGGCTGTGCGGCCGTGACCGCGACCGTGACCGCGACCGCCGGCACAGCAGCCGGGCCAGGCAGGCGAGGGCCAGTCCCGATACCGACGCGCACGCCGAGACCAGGGCCGTAGCGGTGGCCCTGGCGGCCGGGATCAGCACTCCGCGGGTCACGGCTCCGCATACGCGCACGGCCAAGCAGCCGTCACGCCACGGTGGGGTCTGGGGCGCGGGCGGTGGTGGTGGCGGCGGGACGTCCCATCGCATGGTCGTCAGACGACGGTCCAGCTCCGCGTCGTCCGCACGCAATTCCTGCTCGATCTGTGCCAGGAGAAAGCGTTCCCGGCGGGACAGTGCCTCAGTCATGGCGGTCGCCTCCGTGAGAAAGCGCCAACGCCTCCCGTCCTCCCTCCACTCTGGTCCCGGGCGGCCCTCCCGGCAATCGGGCCGGTGGGCCGGGCACGGGCCCCGTGTGCCTGGCCGGTCCCGGGGAAGGTGCCAGGCATGCGTGACCGCTACGGGACGGTGTGTTGCTCTGCGCGTGGGCGCCTGGCCCCCCGCGTGCGGACGTCCGCGAACGTTCGTACGGTCGAAGTCGAAGAGGCCGGGCACATCCCCTCCACTCGCGCATTCACTCCCCCTCACACCCCGTCACTCACCCCGCTCACCGCTCGGCCCACGCCCCCCGCCTTCCCCGGCAGCACACCGACCCGAAGCAGGCCGCGCCCGAGCCCGAAGCCCGAAGGCCCGCAGCCGCCCCTCGTGGAGGACGCCCCATGCCCGACTACGGCTACTTCCTCTCCTGCGAAGAGCACGGACCGGCCGCTCTCGTCGAGCAGGCCAGGATGGCCGAACAGGCCGGATTCACCTCGCTGTGGATCTCCGACCATTTCCACCCGTGGAACGACGAGCAGGGCCAGAGCCCGTTCGTCTGGTCGGTGATCGGGGCGCTCTCCGAGGCCACCTCGCTGCCCGTGGAGACCGCCGTGACCTGCCCCACGGTGCGGCTGCACCCGGCGGTCACCGCCCAGGCGGCCGCCACCGCGGCGGTCCAGACCGGCGGCCGCTTCCGCCTCGGGGTGGGCAGCGGCGAGGCGCTCAACGAGCACATCCTCGGCGACCGCTGGCCCCAGGCGGCGGTCCGCCTGGAAATGCTGGAAGAGGCCGTCCAGATCATGCGGCAGCTCTTCACCGGCCGGGAAGTCAGCCACCACGGCAAGCACTACACCGTCGAGAACGCCCGGCTCTACACCGTCCCCGCGAAGCCGATCCCCATCGACGTCTCGGGTTTCGGCCCGGCCGCGACCGAACTGGCCGGACGGATCGGCGACGGCTTCGTCACCATGGCTCCGGACGCCGAGGCAGTGGAGCGTTTCCGGCGCAGCAGCCGCGGGACGAAACCGGCCATGGGCGGGCTGAAGGTGTGCTGGTCCGCCGACCGCGAGGAGGCGGTACGCACCGCCCACCGGCTGTGGGCCAACGAGCAACTGCCTGGCGAACTGCCGCAGATCCTGCCCACCCCGCGCCACTTCGAGCAGGCGTCCACGCTGGTCACGCCGGAACGCGTCGCCGAGAACGTCCCCTGCGGAGACGACCCCGACACCCACCTCAAGGCGATCAACGCCTACACGGAGGCCGGTTTCGACACCGTGTACATCAACCAAATCGGCCCGGACCAGCGGGGCTTCTTCGACTTCTACCGCACCAAGGTGCTACCGCAGCTGACCGGCTGACGGCACGGAGCCGGGTCCCGCGCCGGTCCTGCGGCGGGGACGCGACCTGCGGCGAGGGCGATACCGCCGACGATATCGACGAAGACGATATCGACGAACGGGACCGGGAGACCTTCCGTATCTGGCAGCGGCTGACCCGCAAAGCAGGGACGAAAGTTGTGATCGATATCGTCTCGGGCACCTCCGCGGGCGGCATCAACGGCCTGATCCTGGCCACGGCGATGCCCCGCGGTGCCAGACTCCCCGCGCTCAGCGACCTGTGGACCCATGCCGCTTCATTGAACCGGCTGCTGAATCCGCCGTCGGAGAAGAGTGTGCTGAACGGCGACACCTTCACCGCGGAGGTGGACAAGGCGGTGCGAGGTATGCGGGGCAGCCCTGGCAGCAGCCCCCATCCGGTCACGCTTTTCGTCACCGCGACGGCGCTGGACGGGCGCAATCAGACCTACCGGGACGGCTTCGACACGGAATTCCAGATCCGCGATCACCGGCGGCTCTACCGCTTCCAGCAGGAGGACGTCCACGTCACCTACGAGACCGACGATCTGCGCAACTGGGGATTCAAGAAGCGGCCGGTGTCGCATTTCACGAATGACGACCTCCCGGCGCTGATCCAGGCCGCCCGGGCCACCGCCGGTTTCCCGGTGGCTTTCCAGCCGGTTTCGGAGTATCCCATGCTGGACCGCCGGGTCATGCCGGACCCGGATCTCGACTTCCCGGCGAGCTGTGTGATGGACGGCGGCGTCCTCAACAACGCACCGTTCGGACCGGTGCTCGCGGAAATCACCCGTCGGAAGCTCGACGGCCCCATGAAGCGGGTCGTGGTGTACGTCGTCCCGTCCGTCGGACGACTGGCCCAGGAGAACACCAAGCAGAACCTGTGCGGAGAGGTCGGGTGGTACGTCGCGGCGATGAACGCGATCCGCTATCCGCAGGAGGTGAATCTCCGCTCCGGAACAGAAGACCTCGCCGCGCGCCTCGGATCGAGCATCCGGGATCAACAGCTCGACCTCTTCCAGCGGTTGAGCGACCCGCGGAACCACGGCGAAGGAAATGTCTACCAACACCTCCGGAACGTGGCCCGGAATCTCAACAACGAGTACCGCCACAGCCGGGCCGCCGCGCTCCTCTACGATCTGCGCAGACGGGTCAGCGAGAGCAGCGATATCAGTGCCCTGATCGCGGCGCCGGAACTGGACAGTGCGCGGCTCGAGGCCATTCTCGGCGCGTGCCGGGGCGACGACGATCAGTGGACGCATCCGAGCTGGATCCCGCGCTACGACCAGCCGTTGGAATTCCATGCGGATCAGCCGTGGAACTGGGGAATCATCGCCGCGGAACGCGTCATCCAATGCCTCATCGGCCACCTTCTCGATTTTCTCGACCGGGAGAACGGCGAAGCCGAGCGGACAGCGCTGTCCGAGGGCGGGCAGCACATCAGTGAATGCCTGCGCGAAGTGATGGCTCTCGGGGACGCGTTGGATTCCGGGATACGGTCGGCCGCCGATCCGAACGATCTCGCGGAGGAGGGCGCCGCCCACCTCTACGACGAGGTCTTCACCCGGCTCGGCGTACCGGAACGCCTGCGCGGGATCGTCGTAACGGCAAGCGAAAGCTATGTGCGTGCGATGTCGTCGGCGGGTCTCCACAACGGCTGGAGCAGCGAGGAAGTCGTAACGGCCGGTCTGACCGTGGAAGTCCTCACCCGGGTCTATGCACCACCATCGAAACTGGTGGAACCGCTCACCCCGAAGTTCGCCTTCCTGCGACTCGGCCCGGACACCATGAGCCCGCTGTTCCATGAGGACCATCTGGATGATTTCGGCGACCGGAAGCTGTACGGGACACGCCTTTCCCACTTCGGCGCCTTCGCCAACCCTTCCTGACGGAAGTCCGATTTCACCTGGGGACGTCTGGACGCCGCCCACCATCTGCTCTGCCTGCTCGGCGGCCTGAGCAAGGAAGAACGCAAGCAGGCGGAGAAGGAGCTGCATTGGGCCATCCTGACTTCCGAGGCTCCCCCGGACGAGGCCGCTGGAGGGCGGCGGACCCCGGAAGACGCCCGGACGTGGATGGAGCAGCATCTCCGGGAACTGCGGCAAAGTGATGGCGAATTGATCTCGCAGCACGCCGGGACACCGGAGGGGAAGACCAATATCACGCAGACCGCCGCTGCCGTGTTGAGGTTGCTCGATTACGCGGGGAGCCCGGACGAGCCCGGAATTCCCGGTTGGCGCAAGGTGTGGCGGATGGCCGTGGAATACGGCCGGTCGGCCTTCGCCGAACGGACCGATCTGCGCAGTGCCGACCCGGAATTGGCACGCCGCCGGCAGAGCCCGCTGCGCCGGGTGCCGACGGCCTATGTCCGCCACTGCGCCCGGGAAGCGTACAAGCGCAACCCGCGCGACGTACCGCTGGCGGTGAAGAAGGCCGGCGAGCGGACCGCCGGGGCACTGCTCGGTCTCTCCTTCCTGGGCGGCGGCCTGGCCGCGCGCCTCCGCCGCGCCTCCCGCCCCGGCCACGCCAGTAGCAACACGCCGTCCCGGGGGCGGTCAGCGGGCCCCTGAACGCCGGCAGGCACGGCCACAGCCACACGTGCCGTTTACGGAGAGGCCGGGACAGCAGCCGCCCGGTGCGCCCCGCCTCGACCAGCCCGTTCCGCCGCGTTGGCCGCGTGCGCTGGTGGCCGTACGGCCGCGACCGCCTGCCCGGGGCGGCGGGCGCTCAGGCATCGGGGCCGGGCGACTTCCCCCAGCGCAGGGTCACGGCGAAGTTCACCTCCGTGGTGCCCTTGGCGACGATCACCGTGCCGCTACCGCCCACCTTGAGCCCGAAGGTGATCTGCGTGTCGTCCGGATCCAACTCCCGTACGGTCTGCGCGACCTTGGCCAGCGCCGGACGGACGTGCGCGAGTGCCTCCTCCAGGGTCACTTTGGCGCGGGCGATGTCCCCTTCCTGGCCGGCGAAGTCCTCCCGTTCGGTCTCGGCCGGTTCGGCGTCGGTCTCGAAGACCACCACCTCCCCGTTGCCCTCACCGTCAACCGGAACGGCTACCAGTTCCGCCACGTTGCTCTCCCAGGGATCGTCGCTTCCACTCCACGCGGGGAGCGCGGCCCGCCCGCAGCATCACGGTGGGTTGCGCCCGCCAGGGTAGGCGACGGCCTCCGGCCCCACAGCCGCTTCCCGGCCCTCGTCCGCCGCACCGTCCCCTCGCGCCACCGGACTGCCGCTGAGGCGCCCCACCCCTCAGCCGAACATCCCCGCACAGGGGTCCGGTTCCCCCGTCATCCCGGCGGTCCGGATCGGCGTCGTTCATCAGCCAGCCCAGCTCATTGGCGTTGCACCCGGTGCTCGCAGCGCCTCGACGTCCCCGCGACCCGCCATGGCTCTCGCCCTCCCTTGCCCGCCCGCATCCCTCTGCCGGGATCTGTCCGCTGGAACCCGTCTGCCGGAATTCCTCTCCCTGAATTCATCTGCCTGCCACCGTAACGGCAGCCACTGACAATGCCGCTCCGATGCCCGCGCCCGCGCCGGGAGTTGGGTCGGCCCCGCCGTGATCCGCGCGCCGGATATAGGGTCATGACCATGACGACCCGACCCGAACCCACCATCCTCGCCACGTCCGGAGGGCACCGCGCGGGGGGCCGCACCATGGTGACGTTCAACTCCCTGGTGCACCATGCGGTCGAGCTCTCCGGTGCGCACGGCCGGCGCCCCCGCGTGCTGTACGTCGGCACCGCCATCGGGGATGCCGAGCACTTCACCTCCCGGATGACCGAGGCCGCCAGAGTGGCGGGATTCGATCTGACACCGCTGCATCTGTTCCCCATGCCCAATGTCGAGGACGTGGAGGGCACCGTTCTCGACCAGGACGTGATCTGGGTGATGGGCGGCTCGGTGGCCAATCTGCTGGCCGTGTGGCGGGTCCACGGATTGGACCGCGTCATGCGGCGCGCCTGGGAGGCGGGGGTGGTACTGAGCGGGGTGAGCGCGGGGTCGCTCTGCTGGTTCCAGGGTGGCGCGACCGACTCGTTCGGACCGGAACTGCGTCCCCTCACCGACGCGCTCGGCTTCCTCCCGTACGGCAACGGCGTGCACTACGACGTCGATCCGGGCCGGCGGCCGCTGATCCACCGGATGGTCGCGGAGGGCGCCGTACCGTCCGCGCACTGCACGGACGACGGGGTGGGCCTGGTCTACCGCGGCACCGAGCTGGTCGAGGCGGTGACCGAAGTCCCGGGCAAGGGCGCCTACTTGGTCACCCGGGACAGCGACGGCACGGTGGTGGAGGAACGCATCGAGCCGCGCCGGCTGCCCGCGGTTCCGTAACGCGCTCCGCAACGCGCGTCGTCGTATCGCCCCGGGCACTCACACTCCAAGTGGCCGGCAGTCACGCGGCGTGTCGTAACGAAGGCGGCCAGGTAGTCCCGTGACGCGGAACGAAGTGATCACGTGAGGAAGACGTGACGGGGTGAAGAAGAAGTGACGGAGTGAGGACCGCGTGGGGGCGGTTGGGTGCGTAATGGGGTCGTCATGAGGGTGTGGTGAGTGCGCCGCGGTCGGGGTTCCCGGCCGCACCGGCCGTACGCACGCGGGGGCGCCTGCCCGGGGTAGGTATCCGGGAAGGTGGAGGTAAGCGAGGGGAGTTGACCGGCGGTGATCGCCGTCGTTGGGCACAGTGATCTCACCGCGCCGACGCTGAAGCTGCTCCAGGACGACGTGCGGGAAACGCTCCGGCGGATCGCACCACCGGGCGCGACCGTCGTGGTCCGCGCCGGCCGGGGGCTGCCGCTGGCGGTCGGGCGGGCGGCCCGGAGGAGCGGCGTGCCGATGGTGGCGGTGCTGCCGGCCCAGGAGTCCGAGCCCGCGCTGCTCCCGGAGGCCGACCGCGCGGCCGCCGGGGAACTGCTGTATCTCTCCGCGCACGTCCGGCTCATGGCGTACGACCCGGCCGACCCGGTGGAGTGCGTCGCGGCCGATGAGCGCCTGATCGCCTCCTGCGCCACCCTCCTCGCGGTCTGGGACGGCTCCCCCGATGGCGAACGGGACGCCATGGCACACCTGGTGCGGTACGCCCGCCTCCAGGGCGTCACGACGGAAGTGCTGTGGTCGCCGGAGTACGCCCGGGAGGGCACGCCCACCCGGTCACCGTGACCGGGGCCCGTAGCGGGTAGCGGTGCCGGCGCTGCCCGGCCTCGTACCCCGGGTGTGCCGGGCCGGTGCCGGGGCTCCGCCGTGCGGACGGGCGTGGGCGCGGCCATCCTGGGGTGCATGGCGGGTCGCACCGGCGCCGACGGCCGTGCGGACGGCCCGGAACGGGGCCGCGACGGGACGGACGGCCAGGGTCGCAACGGCGCGGGCGGTCATGGCCGGGAGCGGGCCCGGCGCAGGCGGTCCGATTACGGGGGCGCGGTCTACGGGTCCTTGCAAGCGGCGTCCGTGGTGGCCGGGACCGCCGCCTTCGGTCCGTTCCCCCGGCTCGGGCTGATCGTGCTGCTGCTCGTCACCGGGCTGGTGTTCTGGGCCGCGCACATCTACGCCCGCCTGGTCGGCGGCCTGGCGTCGTACCGGGAGCTGTCGTGGGCCACGGTCCGGCGGGTGGCGGGCCATGAGTGGCCGATCGCGCAGGCATCGCTGGGCCCGGCCGCCGCCGTGGCGATCAGCCCCCTGCTGCGGCTGGATCTGGCCGGCACCGCGTGGTTCGCGCTGTCCGTCGCCGTCGCCGAGCAGATCGGCTGGGGGACCACGGCCGCCGTCCGGGCCGGGGCGTCCCGGCGGCTGGTGCTGGTGTCGGCCGCGGTCAACCTGGTGCTCGGGCTGGCCATCGTGGTGGCCAAGGCGGAGTTGCATTGAGGATGCGGTGAACTGGGGCGGGGGGTGGGTCGTCCGGGCACGCGGGGTGGTGGGGCGCGCCTGGATGGCTCCGGAAGGCTCAAGCCGGGGGCGGTGAGCCGCCCTGCGTACCGCCCGGATCGCCCGGGTCGCCCGCCGCGCCCGTTCCACCGGGTCCGCCCCAGCGATCCTGCCTACCGGGGCCACCGGGCCCGCCTGGGCCGCTCGGCGCGGCTGCCTGCCCCGGTCCGGCCTCCCCACCCGGCGCCCCCGGTCCCGCCGCCGCCCCGCCGTGACCGGCCCCGCCATGCGACGACGTACGGAGGACGGACAGGCGCCGGTGGTACTCCTCGTCCTCGATCTCGCCGCGGGCGTAGCGCTCGGCGAGGATCTGCTCGGGGCCGGGCGGTCCGGCCGCCGGGGTGCCGGGCTGGGTCCCGGGGTGCCATCCCGGGAAGCGGCGGGCCTGTTCGTCGCCAACGGGCGGCCCCGGACGCGCCAGGGCGCGGAACACCAGAATGCCGACCGTGATCACCAATGCCCAGAACAGCACCATGCCGATCATGGCGGCGAGCCACCCCCAGCCCCCGCCGCCGTGGCCGTACCAGAACATCATCGGGCGTCACCTTCCCAGCTCGGGGCGGGCGCGGGCCCTGCCGTGGGCCGCCGTCCGGCCTTGCCGAGGGCCACCGTCGGACCCCGCCGAAGACCGGCTCGGGCGGGGCGGTCGAGGGCCACTTTCGCGCAACCGCCCTCCCCTCGATTCTCACTCGCCGCGGGCCGGACAGGCGCATGCTGGAGGGGAGGGGCGGCGGCCCCCGTGCGCGGGACCGGTGGGACCGTGCCCGGCGGGCCGCTACGCCCGCGGGCCGTCCTGGTGGTGGCGATGCGACTGTCCTTCCTGGAACCGCTCTACAAACAGCCGGGCCCGTTCGCGTCCGTCTACGTGGACACCTCGCGGGCCGGCGCCCAGGGCGACCCGGACGCGGCCCTGGCGCTGCGCTGGCGGCGGCTGCGCAACGTCCTACTGGCCGAGGGCGCCGACGAGAACTCGATCGCGGCGGTGGCCGGCACGGTGGGCAGCGACGCCGACGTGCCGGGGCTGCACGGCCAGGCGCTGTTCACCGCCCACGGCGCACTCGTGCTCCAGGGGGAACTGCCGGATCCGCCCGTCCGGGACTCCGCGCACTTCGGCGCGCTGCCGGACACCATGCCGCTGATCGCCCAGCACGCGCCCGAGATCCCGTACGTGGCCGTCTACGTCCACTACTCGGGGCGCCACACGACGGACGCCGGCGGCACGGTCCGGGTGGAGTCCGAGGCGGGCAGGTGGCCGCTGACGAAGGTGGCGCCCGGCGAACGGTGCGACGAGCGGGTCCCGGTCGCCGACTGGCCGCGCGCCGCCGAGCGGTTCGGGCGGCGGCTCGCGGCGCAGGCCGACCGGATCGGTGCGGACGCCCTGGTGCTGGCCGGTGACACCTGGGCCCGGGGCATCCTCGCCCGCCGGCTCCCGGCGCGGCTGCGCGGGCGGCTGACCGCCGTGGGGCCGGGCGGAGCGCCGCGGCCGGGCCGGGCGCTGCTGGAACACCGGCTGGACGGCCTGTTCAACGGCCGGCTGGCGGCCCACGACGAGGCCCTGCTGGACGCCTTCCTGGCCCAGCGGGCCCAGCGCGGGGCGGCCGCCGAGGGGCTGCCGGCCACCATCGCGGCGCTCCAGCGGGGCCAGGCCGCCGCGCTCTTCGTCAACGAACGCCGCGAGCCGCCCGCCGCCCTGTGGGTGGGCCCGGAGCCGGCCCAACTGGCGCTGACCGAGGGCGAGCTACGGTCGTACGGGGTCGGGCCGGTGCGCCGGGAACGCGCGGACGCCGCCCTGGCCCGGGCGCTGGTGGGGACGGGCGCGGAGCTGGTCCTCGTACCGGAACGGCGGCTCCGGCTGCGGGACGGGGCGGGCGCGTTGCTGCGGTACGCGGACCCGCCGGGGGCCGGACGCCCCGCACAGCCCGCACCCGGCGGCGGCCGTCAGCGCCTCTGAGGGGCGGCCTCAAGCGCCTTGACGCCCGGCACGATCGGGAGGCCGGCCGGGAGGGCCGCCGGGATCCTCGCCGGGAGGCACCTCGGGAGGAGCCCCACCGGAATGGCCACCGGAATCGCCACCAGCCAGCCCCGGGCCCGGCTCCGGCCCCCGCCCCCGCAGGACGTCGAGGACCGCCGAGCCGTCGACGGTCTCGCGGGTGGTGAGCAGATCGGCGAGGTGGTCGAGGGCGGGGCGGTGGTCGCGGAGGAGGTCGGTGGCGCGTTGTTCGGCCTGGCGGACCAGGCGGGTGATCTCCTCGTCGATGAGGCGCTGGGTCTGCTCGGAGTACGGGCGGTGCAGGGTGTCGCCGGAGGGTTCGTCGCCGAAGCGCTGCGTGAGGCCGGTGGTGGCGTAGCCGACCGGGCCGAGGCTCGGCGAGAGGCCGAACTCGCGGACCATCCGGCCGGCGATCTGGGTGGCGCCGGCCAGGTCGTCGGCGGCGCCGGTGGAGCCCTCTCCGAAGACGACGAGTTCGGCGGCCCGGCCGCCCAGCCGGACGGTCAGCAGATCGGTCAGATAGCCCTCGCTGTAGAGGCGCCGCTCGGCCTCCGGGAGCTGTTCGGTGGCGCCGAGCGCCGGTCCCGAGGGCAGGATGGTCACCTTGGCGACCGGGTCGGCGTGCGGGCACAGCGCGGCGACCAGGGCATGTCCGGACTCGTGGACGGCGACCGCGTGCCGCTCCTCGGGGAGCAGGGCGTTGGAGGTCTCCCGCCGGCCGAGCAGGACCCGGTCCCGGGCGCTGTCGAGGTCCCGGGCGGAGAGGACCGAGCCGCCCGCGCGGACGGCGTGGATGGCGGCCTCGTTGACGAGGTTGGCCAGGTCGGCGCCGGAGAAGCCGGGGGTGGCGCGGGCGACCACGTCCCAGTCGACGTCGGTGGCGAGCTTCTTGCTGCGGGCGTGGACGGCGAGGATGGCCGCCCGTTCGGCCTGGTTGGGCAGCGGGACGGTGACGTGCCGGTCGAAGCGGCCGGGCCGCAGCAGGGCCGGGTCGAGGGCCTCGGGGCGGTTGGTGGCGGCGAGGACGACGATGCCGCTGCTCTGGTCGAAGCCGTCCATCTCGGCCAGCAGCTGGTTGAGGGTCTGCTCGCGTTCGTCGTTGCCGCCCAGGTGGACGCCGCTGCGGCGGCTGCCGACGGCGTCGATCTCGTCGATGAAGATGATCGAGGGGGCGCGTTTGCGGGCCTCGTCGAAGAGGTCGCGGACGCGGGAGGCGCCGACGCCGACGAACATCTCGACGAACGCCGAGCCGGTCACCGACAGGAACGGCACCGCCGCCTCGCCGGCCACGGCCCGGGCGATCAGGGTCTTGCCGGTGCCCGGCGGCCCGACCATGAGCACCCCGCGCGGGCCGGTCGCGCCGACCACCGCGTACCGCTCGGGGTTGCGCAGGAAGTCGACGATCTCGCTGATCTCCTGCTTGACGCCCTCGTAGCCGGCGACGTCGCCGAAGCGGGTGGTGGGGCGTTCGGCCTCGATGATGCGGGCCTTGGAGCGGCCGATTCCACCGAGGCCGCCGAGCCCGCCGGAGAGGGTGCGGGCCGCCTGGCGCCCGGTCCACAGGAACAGCGCGCCGAGCAGCACCAGCGGCAGGAGGAGCGCGGCCAGCGGGCCGACCCAGCCGGTGCCGCCGCCGCTGCCGGAGGCGGTGATGTCGACGTGCTGGGCGCGGAGCTGCTGCGCCAGGCCGGTGTTGCCGAGCGCGGTGGGGATCCGGGTGGTGAACTTCCGGCCGTCCTTCAGCGTGCCGTCGACCCCGCCCTTGTCGTCGATGTCGACGGTCTTGACCTGGCCGGCGTTGACCTTCCCGAGGAAGGCGCTGTACGTGAGGGCGGTGCCCGAGGAGCCGTGGGTCCGGCTGAGCAGCAGGACGAAGACCGCGAGCAGGATGATCGGCAGCAGCCACGGCCGCCTGGCCGGCGGGCGCGGTTCGGCCGGTGCCTTGGGCGGCTCGCGGGGCGGCCCGGGCTTGGCCGAGCGCGTGGCGTGGCGCCCCGGCGCACGGCGGCGGTCTCCGGTGATCACGATGGCTCCTGAAGGTTCTCCTTCCACCATCCGCGCTCGGGGCGGGTTCCGCAGGGCGGTGGGGGCGCGGGCGGTGTTCGGCGGGCAGGAGCCGATGCTTGCGGGTTCGGGGCCGGTGTTCGTTGGGGGGTGGGGCGATGTTTCACGTGAAACACCGCCGGCTCACCGCCGCCTCGTTGTGAAACACCGCCGCCTGGTTGGGACACACTGCCGCCTCGTTTCACGTGAAACACGGCCGTCCTGGGGTCCCGGCGCTCGAAGTCGCATGGCCTTGGCGTGGGAGCGGACGGCGAGGTGTGCGACGCTCGAAGTGCAGGCGAAGGGGGTGCGTGCGTGATGCCTTTCGGGAAGCTCCGTCCGCCCTGGCGGCGCGGTCCGCTGCGGCGGGGGACGGATGTGGCCCAGTCGTGGATGGCCCTGGTCGCGGGGGTGTTGATCGCCGTGTCGGCCCCGGCCGCGGGCGTACTGACCGCGGACGCGGTGGACGCGGCGGCGCACCGCCAGAGCGCCGGCTGGCACTCCGTGTCGGCCGTGGTGGCGAAGGAACCCGCGGCCCGGATCGGCGTCGACAGCGGGAACGGCGCGGGCGGCCGGGTGCAGGCCGTGGTCCGCTGGACCGCCGCCGACCACTCCGTACGGTCCGGCGAGACGACGGTGCCGACGGGGGTGCACGTCGGGGACCGGACGACCGTCTGGCTGGACCGCGGCGGGGCGCTGGTACGGGACCCCGGCAATCCCGCGGACTCGCTGGCCGAGAGCGTGGTGGCCGGCAGCGTGGCCGCGACCGGCACCGGGCTGCTGGTGTTCGGCGCGCACCGGGCCGGCGTCCGGCTGCTGAACCGGCGGCGCTACGCCCAGTGGGAGAAGGAATGGGCCGAGGCCGACGACCGCTGGCGGCACCACCAGCAGTGAACGGAAGCGGTGGCGGCCCGGAACCGTCCCTGCCAGGCTGAAATGAGGGCCGGCGGTCCGTGCGGCGCGGCGCGCGGAGCCTGCGCCCGGCGCCGCCCAGGTGGCGGCCGGACGGCCCGGCCGGCGCCCGGCGCTGCGTGCCCGTTGGCACGGCCGCTCGCGCGGCTGCTGCTGCCCGGCCCCGCTCGGCTTGCCCCGCTCGGCCGACCACGCGCCGGCCGCGGCGCAACCCTCGACCGCACATCCCTCAACCGCGTCCCCGACCAGGGAGGTTCCCATGACTTCAGCGACCGGGCATCCGTCCGGCACACCCCACCCGGGCTACGGGAGAGCGGCCGCACCGACCGCGGGGCACCAGCGCCACGGTCTGGTGATGTTCGCCGGGGTGATGCTGGCCCTGCTGGCGCTCTTCAACGGCCTCGACGGCATCGCGGCGATCGCCAACTCCCATGTCTTCGTGGGCAACGTCCAACTCGTGCTGGGCGATCTGCGGTCCTTCGGCTGGCTGATGCTCGCCCTGGCCGTCCTCCAGGCCGCGGCGGCGGTCGGCGTGCTGTCGAGGGGTTCGGAAGCGGCCCGCTGGTTCGGGGTCGTGGTGCTGGGTCTGAACGCCTTCGCCCAGATGTTCTTCATCCCCGCGTACCCGGTGTGGTCCGTGCTGATCATCGCGCTGGACGTCCTGGCCCTCTACGGACTGAGCGTGTACGGAGGGCGCGCCCCCGGTACGCCGGAAGGCCGGCCCCCGGAAGCCTGACGGCGAACGGGCCGCCGAGGCGCGGGCCAGGCGGCCCGGACCCCCAGCACCGGGCGGCACCGGCCCCCGGCCACCGGCCCGCGTCGAGCGGAAATTGCCGTGCGGCCGCCCCGCCCGGTCCGCATCATGACGATCATGAACAGTTGTGTCACCGCCCCCGCCCGCCTCGGTGAAACGCCCTTGCCCGACGGGCGGTTGCTCGCCTGGGCCGAGTGGGGGCCGGAGGACGGCATCCCGGTCCTGCTGTGTCCCGGTGCGGCGACGAGCCGGTGGCTGGGGTGCGGCCCGGACGCGGTCGCGGCGCTCGGCGTACGGCTGGTGTCCGTGGACCGGCCGGGCCTCGGAGCCTCCTCGCCACTGCCCGGGCGCACGTTCGCGGACTTCGCCGCCGATATCGGCCGGCTGGCGGCGGCGCGCGGCCTGGGCCGCCCGCCGGTGATCGGCAACTCGCAGGGTGCGCCGTTCGCGTTGGCCTGTGCGGCGGCGGGCGCGGTCGGCGCGGTGGCGGTGGTCTCGGGTGCCGACGAGATCGCCGCACCGGAGTTCGCCGGCGCCCTCCCGGCCGAGGTACGGGGACTGGTCGAGCGAACGGCCGCCGACCCGGGCGGCGCCGAGGAGTTCTTCGCGGGTTTCACGGCGGACGCGATGGCGCGGCTGGTGCACGGGAACAGCCCGGACTGCGACCTCGCCGTCTACCGCGAGCCGCCCTTCGCGGCCGCCTACCGCCGCGCGCTGGACGAGGGCTTCGCCCAGGGGGCGGCGGCCGGATACGCCCGCGACACCGTACTGGCCATGAGCCGCTGGCCGTTCGCCCTCGACCGGATCGCCGTCCCGGTGGACCTCTGGTACGGCGCGCATGACACCAGCCACTCCCCCGACCACGGCGCCTTCCTCACCACCCGCATCCCCGGCGCCCGCCGCCATCTGATCCCGGAAGCCGGCGGCGCCCTGCTCTGGACGCACACCGAGCCGATCCTCACGACCCTGCTGCACCGGGCCGCGGGGACGGCCTGACCAGGCACGCGCGCGGGCCGCCCGGGTCAACCAGCCCCAGGCGGCCCGCACCGGCCCGCACCGGCCCTCACCGCGTCGTATAGCCACCGTTGGCGAAGACCGTCTGCCCGTTGAGCCACCACCCATCCGTGAGGAGGAAGAGCACACACGGGGCGATGTCCTCGATCTTCGTCAACTCCCCGTTCATCGAAGAGGACTTGTGGTATGCGACGGAGTCGTCGGTCTCGGCCGGGTAGAAGAACGAGGTGTCCATCGGGCCGGGAGCGATGGTGTTGACGTTGATGTTGCGGCCGAAGAGTTCCTTGGAGAGCGCGCGGGTGAAGTGCTCGACGGGGGCCTTGCTGCCGGCGTAGACCGAGTACAGGCCGGTGTAGGCGGCCAGCAGCGAGGTGACGACGGTGATGATCGAACCGTCCCGGTCGATGCGTTTGGCGGCCTCGCGCATCATGAAGTAGGCGGCCTTGGAGTTCACCGCGAACATCCGGTCGTACTCGTCCTCGGAGGTCTCGGTCACCGGCTTCTTGATGACCATGCCCGCGGTGTTCACACTCGCGTCCACCCGCCCGAACGCGTCCGTGGCCGCGTCGAAGAGCCCCTCGACGCCGGACACCCGCGTCAGATCGGCCTGGTGGGTCACCGCGTCGCCGCCGGCCTGCTTGACCGCCGCGGCCGTCTCCTCGGCGTCGGCGCGCGAGGAGTCGCTGTTGTAGTGGACGACGACCTTCGCGCCGTGTTCGCCAAGTTGCCGGCTGATCAGGCCACCGAGATTCCTGGAGGCGCCGCCGACCACGACGACCTTGTCCTTGAGCGTACGAGCGGGCATGGCGGAACTCCTCATCAGCGGCGGTATCGGTCCCCGCGCGGGCCCGGCGGCGTACGCCCGCGCCCGCCCGCCCAGGCCCTGCCCCCGCGTGCCACGCGCGGCCACCCCGACGCTAAGCAGCCGCCCCCGTGATCGCATCCGCAGCCGCCGGCCGCTCACCCACCCGGGTCACCGCCGGCCGGCCGGACCCGTCACGCCCCTCCCTCATGCCGTTCACCGCCTCTGACCGGAACGGTGGTGGCCAGCAGCCCGGTGAGCGCGGACCGGGCGTCCTGGAGGGTGGAGATCTTGGCCTCCAGATCGCGGAGTTGTTCCCGGAGGGTGCCCGCCGCGCAGTGCTCCAGCTCCGGGCCCGGCCCGGCGACGCACGGCAGCAGCTCGCGGATGACGCGGGTGGGCAGCCCGGCGGCGAGCAGCGCCCGGATGTGCCCCACCACGGCGGGGGCGTCGTCGGCGTACCGCCGGTGGCCGCCGTCGCCGCGCCGGTACGCGGTGAGGAGCCCCTGCTCCTCGTAGTAACGCAGCAGGCGGGGGCTGACGCCGGTCGCGCGCGCCAGCTCCCCGATCTTCATCGTCATGTGATCCCCGTCACCGGCACTTGAATCTCACATCCATGTCAGATCCTACGGTGCGGGGTGAGCACAACGACCGGACGATCCTGGAGCCCGCACCCCATGCCAACCGACACACCGACCGACACACCCCATGACGCACCGAAGCCCCCAACTGCCCCTCCCCTCTTCGCAGTTCAACGGAACGGACGGGCGGCGACCGCCGCGGAGCTGGCGCCCCTCGCGTTCGCCGGCTACGCCCACTTCACCGCGGCGCAGGTACGCGGCGGACGGCTGCGGGGCCTGGACCTCCATCTGGCGCGGCTGCGGCACGCGTCGGTGGAACTGTTCGGCCGGGCGCTGCCGGACGACCAGGTGCGGACGTGGCTGCGAGCCGCACTGGCGGCCGGTCCAGCGGACCTCTCACTGACCGCCACGGCCTACCCCCCGGCAGGCGAGTTCACCCGGACCGGGGACCGTGCCGAACCCGACCTGCTGGTGCGCACCGGCCCGCCGGCCACCGGCCCGGACGGCCCCCTGGCGCTGGCGGCGGTCGCCCACGAGCGCGTCCTGCCGGAGCTCAAGCACGTCGGCGAGGTGGCCAAGACGTACTACCTCCGCCAGGCCGCGGCCCGGGGCTTCGACGACGCGGTGTTCGTCGACCGGCGCGGACGGCTCAGCGAGGGCACGATCTGGAACCTGGCCTTCTGGGACGGCACGGCCGTGGTGTGGCCCGATGCCGGAATGCTGATCGGTACCACGATGGGCGTCGTCCGCCGCCAACTGGACCGGCTCGGCATCCCCCAGCGCGTCCAGGAACTCACCGTCGCCGACCTCCCGGACCTGTCCGGCGCAGTCGTCATGAACTCCTGGACGCCGGCCGTCCCGGTCAGCCGCATCGACTCCGTACCCCTCCCCCAGGCACCCGCCTTCGTGGAACTGCTGCACCGCGCCTACCGATCCGAACCGGCCATCGCCCCGTGAACGACCGCGGCGGCCCGCCCCGCGCACAGGTGCTGCCACCGGCCTCCGCACCGGCCCGGCAGGTGGCAGCATGCCGTGCCATGGCAGACGACGACAGCACAGGTGGCTTCCAGGCCGGCCAAACGGGGCTCATCGTCCGGGTCCCGGAGGCGGAGTCGGTGGTCGGCACATGGCGTGAGCGGTTCGATCCGTCAGCGCGAGCGGGGGTCCCCGCGCATGTCACGGTGGTTTTCCCGTTCCTGGACGGGAGTCGAGTGGACGCGCGGGTCTGCTCGGCTCTCGCTGAGCTGATCGGCAGGCACAACGCCTTCGCGTTGCGGTTTGAGCGGTGCGGGCGGTTTCCGGGGGTGCTGTTTCTGGTGCCTGAGCCGGACGCGCACCTGCGGCGGCTCACCGAGGCGATCGCCGAGCGATGGCCCGAGGCTCCTCCCTACGGCGGCCAGTTCACCGAGGTCGTGCCCCATCTGACCGTTGCCGATGGTCCGGATGACGCCGTTCTGGACGAGGTTGAGACCGGCCTGCGCAGCCGACTTCCCATCGCGGCCCGGGTGGTCGGGGAGGGCTGACACACCACCACGCGCGCGTCAGGCACCGGCTGACGTAACGTTCGCTGGTATGGCAGTCATTCACGAGACCACTCTCACGCCCACCAAGTTGGAACTGCTGGCCGACTGGCTTCCCGGTCAGCCGTGGTACACCGGCACCCAGGCATCACCGCGGCTCGACAAGGCCGGTGGCTTCCGGATCGATGATCCGGAGGGCGAGGTGGGCATCGAGTTCATGGTGGCCACCGACCGGTCCGGGGCCGCCGAGGTGGCCTACCTCGTACCGCTCAGCTACCGCGGGGCGCCCCTGGACGGGGCCGAACAGGGCCTCATCGGCACCACCGAGCACGGGGTGCTGGGGCGCCGCTGGGTGTACGACGGTGCCCACGACCCGGTGCTCGTGGGCCAGTTGCTCGCGCTGCTCCAGGGCCGTGCCGAGGCCCAGGCACAGAACGCTTCCGATACCCGTGACGAGTCGGTCATCGCCCATCCCGGTGCCACGGCCGGCGGGCTCGGCGTCCTGTCGTCGGCCGTCCGGCCGCCGCGGGTGGTAAGTGGGCCGCACGGCACGGAGATCCATGTGGAGACCGGCGTGGCGGAGGACGCGGCGGGCCAGTCGGCGGGCGGGCGGCCCGCGCGTACGGTGGCCGTGACGCTGCACCTCGCCCGGGTGCTGGCGCCGGTGACGGCCGGGGACGGTGCGTCCTCCGAGCCGGTTGGGGACCGGGAGTGCCTGGCGACGCTGACCGCCGGCTGGCAGGCGGCCGATGGGGCGGAGTGCCGCGGACGGTTCGTCACCCTGCTCGGCCCCGGCCACACGTCGGACGGCTGAGCCAACGTCACGGGCCCGCGGGCCCGCCGGCCGCGGTCGCCGCGCCGCTCGACCGCGGGGTGATCGCGGTCGGTCCGCGGGGCGCGGCGGCGGGCGAGGTCGTCAAGCCGGTGCTCCGCCTCCCCTGACCGGTGCGGGAAAGCCGTAGTCGGCCCAGTTGTCCAGCACTCTCTGCCGGATCGCGGGCGGGTAGGAGTGGTGGAAGTCGGTGGGGATGCCGCGGGTGCGGCCCTCGAAGTTCTCCGGCAGCAGGCAGCTGATGACGGCCTTGCCGCCGCGGCCGGAGCGCACCTCCTCCGGGGTGAGGTAGGGGACCAGCGGGATGCCGGGCGCGTCGGGGTAGGGGTACTCGCCGGTGCCGGGGTGGTAGCGGGTGGCCAGCGCCCACACCACCTGGTCGGTGTCGGTGATGTCGATGTCGTCGGCCACGAGGAGCACCTTGGGCACCAGCCATCCGGCGTGCGAGGTGAACAGGCTCGCGGCCACGGCGTCCGCCAGCCCCCGTTCGTCCAGGCCGGTCGCGGCCAGCCGCCGGATGTCGACGGAGACCACGAGCCAGCAGGTGGCGGCCTCGTACGAGCACCAGGCGAGATCGACCGGGAGGCCGTCGGCGCGGAGCTGGTCCAGGGCCGCGGCGGAGATCATGGTGCCCCAGATGGTGTGGTTCTCCTCGGTGGGGCGGCCGGCCACGCACATCGGCAGGATCGGGTCGGTGCGGTGGGTGATCGCCTCGACGTGGAAGACGGGCTGGGGTTTGGGGTCGGCGGCGGTATAGCCGTGGTATTCGCCCATCGGCCCTTCGGGCGCGGTCTCGTCGGGGCTGATCCAGCCCTCCAGGACGATCTCGGAGTTGGCCGGGACGTAGAGGTCGTTGGTCTCGGTGCGGACGACCTCGACGGGGCTGCCGGCCAGCGCGCCGACGTAGCCGTCCTCGCTGACCTCGGCGGGCAGCGGCATACCGGCGGCGGCCAGCGCCGCGGGCGGGGCGCCGAGCACCATCGCCCACGGGGTGGCTTCGCCCCGTTCCCGCCACATCTGGTGGATCATCCCCAGGTGCTGCTGCGGCATGGCCGGGCCGACGAGCGTACGGGGCCCGTGCAGCATGCTGCGGCTGACCGACCAGCTCGTCCACCGCCCGTCGGGCGTACGCACCACGTGGAAGCCGTACGTGCCGACGTACCGGCCGCCGTCCTGCTCGTGCAGCAGCGGCACCGGGAACCGCTCCAGGTCCACCGCGTCGCCGCGCAGCACGTGCTCCTTGCAGGGCCCGGAGTCCACCACGCGCGGCGCGACGGGCTCGGCGTGCATGGCGGCGATCAGCTTCTCCAGCAGGTGGCGCGGGGTGGTGCCGGGCGCGAGGCCGAAGTGGGCGGCGAGCCGGCCGTACGTCTGCCCGGGGACGCCGCTCAGGCCGGCGGGCGCGCCCAGCAGCCGGAAGCCGGGGGCCGCGCCGAGGAGGTTGGCGAACAGCGGGGCGGGGCTCCGGGTTTCGTAGACGCGCCGGGTGACGGCGGCGGCTTCGAGCAGCGGGTCGACGGGGCGGCGGATGTCGATCGCGTCGCCCGCGGTGAGCAGGCCGTCGACGAAGTCCCGGAAGTTCAGCGCACTGCCGTGTTGGGTCATGTGGTCTGTCCTGTCCCTTCTGCGGCCGGTCAGCGGGGCGTCCTCCGGCCGGCCCGGAGGAGGGCTTCTCCAGCCGACCCGGAGCAGGGGCTTCTCCGGCCCGCCTGCCGGCATTTATGACGTACACGTCTTACCTCGCTCCCACGGTAAAGTACGTGTACGTCCTGTTCAATGGGGCGGGTAGGGGACGGGGGCCGCGCGGTGGGGGGCGTGACGGCGGAGGGTGAGTGGCCGGGGAGGGGACGGGCCGGATGGACGGAGGCGGAGCGATGACACCGAAGCAGCGGGACGCGGCCGAGGTGGCCGCCGCGATCAGCGGGGTCGGGCCGCTGGCCCGCCGGCTCAGCCAGGTGCACGCCCGGCTGTGGCACGAGCAGGTGGACCGGGACCTCACCGGGCCGCAGTTCACCGTGCTGAGCCTGCTGCACACCCACGGGGACATGGACCAGGGCACCCTGGGCGCCCTCGCCCATCTCGACAAATCGACCGCCGCGCCGCTGCTGGACCGGCTGCGCCGGCGGGGCCTGGTGGAACTCACCAAGGACCCCGCCGACCTGCGCCGCAAGATGATCCGGATCACCGGCGGCGGCCGCGAGGCGGCGGTCCGCCTGGCGCCCGCGATCCTCGCGGTGAACGAGCAGATCCTGGCCGCCTTCTCCCCCGAGGAGCGGGAGCAGTTCCTGACCTTGCTGCGGCGGGCGGTGGAGGGGGTGCCGGGAGAGGACGGACCGGGCGAGGGCCATCGGTGAGGGGCTGGGGCTGGAGTGGCCGGGGACGGGTGAGCCCGGCGGACGGTCCTACGGGTCCTACGGGTCCAGCCCCGGTGGCCGCTCCGCCGGTCTCAGCCGGTCTCGGCCGGGCTGCGCTCCTGAACGGCCACGGCCGCGGTCGGCCCGGCCTGCGCCGCGGCCGGCGCGGATTCCGGCTCCAGCCCCGTATCCGACTCCCCGGTCCGGCCGCCCGTACGCGTGGCCCCCACCCCGGCGGCGACCACGCACACCACCCCGGCCGCGGCGGACAGGCCCGGCACCTGGCCGAGCACCAGCAGGCCGATCAGCAGCGCGATGGCCGGTTCCAGGCTCATCAGGGTGCCGAAGGCCGCGGTCGTCAGCCGCCGCAGGGCGAGGAATTCCAGCGCCAGGGGCAGCACCGGGCTGACCGCGGCCAGCAGCAGCATGGTGGCCGCCGCCTGCCAGCTCACGCGGCCGGCCAGGGACGGGGCGGCGATGAGGGTGCCGAGCAGACCGGCGACCGGCATGGACACGGCGAGGCCGCTCAGCCCGGTGACCCGATCGCCGACGCGCTGGGTCAGCAGGATGTAGAGGGCCCAGCAGCCCGCGGCGGCCAGGGCGCAGAGCAGGCCGATGGCGTCGAGGCCGCCATGCCAGGGCTCGGTCAGCAGCAGTACGCCCAGCGCGGCCGGTACCGTCCACACCTTGCGCCCGGCACCGCGGCCGCACAGCGCCACGGCCAGCGGGCCGAGGAACTCCAGCGCGCTCGCCGTACCCAGCGGCAGATGCGCGACGGCCAGCATGAAGAACAGCATCATCCCGGCGGTCGCCGCGCCCAGTACGGCGCAGGCGAGCAGGTCGCGGCCGGTGAAACCGCGCAGGCGCGGGCGTATGAGGACCAGCATCAGCAGCCCGCCCCAGCCCAGCCGCAGGCCCGCCGTGCCCACCGCGCCGAGCTGGCCGAACAGCGGAACGGCCAGGGCCAGGCCCAGCTGGATCGAGGTCATCGAGGCCACCGCCATGAGGAAGCCGGTCTCGGCGCCGCCGAGGCGCGGTCGGCCGCCGGCGGCGGTACGGGGGCGGGGCACGGTGCACTCCCTGAGATGGGTGGGACGGGTGGGACTCAGGGGGACAGTAGATGCTCTGGACATCGTTCGTGTCCACGTGCCGTTCATGGACATTCCGTTCGGGAATCCTGGACAATAGGCCGATGGAAACCCGCCGACTGCATCTGCTGGTGGAACTGGCCCGGCTGGGCTCGATGCGAGCGGTCGCCGAGGCGACCGGCACGACCACCTCGACCGTCTCCCAGCAGATCGCCGTCCTGGCCCGCGAGATGGGCACCGCCCTGATCGAACCGCACGGCCGCCGGGTCCGCCTCACGCCCGCCGGCCGCCGGCTCGCCGAGCACGCGGTGAGGATCCTGGGCGCCGTGGAAGCCGCCCATCTCGACCTCGCTCCCGGGGCCGAGCCGCGCGGCACGGTACGTATCGCCGGCTTCGACACCGCGATCCGCGCCCATCTGCTGCCCCTGGTCGCCGAACTCGCCACCAGCCACCCCGGCCTGCGTCTCCTCGTCCGGGAACACGAGCCCACCGAGGCCCTGGCGCTGCTGGCCGCGGACGAGACGGACCTGGCCCTGATCTACGACTACAACCTCGCCCCGGCCGCCGTCGAACCGGCCGTGCGGACCACCGGGCTGTGGACCGCCCGGTGGGGCCTGGGCGTCCCGGCCCGCTCCGCCACCGGCCCGGGAACCACCCCCGAGGTCTTCGCCCGCTTCGCCGGCCACGACTGGATCGTCAACTCCCGCAATACCGCGGACGAAACGGTCATCCGCACGCTCGCCTCCATGGCGGGCTTCACTCCGCGCATCACGCACCGGGCCGACACCCTCGACCTCGTCCAAGGAATGATCACCGCGGGCCTCGGCGTATCCCTGCTGCCGGCCGACATCGCCACCGCCCCGGACGTCCGGCTGATCCCCCTCTCCTCCCCCGACGTGGTGCTGCGCGCCCACGCCGTCGCCCGCCACGGCCGCCTCAACTGGCCCCCGCTCGCCCTGATCATCGACCTGCTCACAGCCCGCTCGGCCACGTCCGAGCCGTCTCGGTAGCCGTCCGCCGTCCGGCCCGCCCCGGTAGCCGTCGGCCCGTTACGGGCACCGCGGCACGGCCCCGGGGCGCTCGCCTCGTCCGCCCCGACCGCGGCACCGGCGAGGAGCCGGGTCAGCGATATCCCTCGGGCGCGGCCGGCTTGCCGGCGTCCTGGATCTCGCGGAGGTACCGCCAGGCATCGGGGCGGCTGCCGTCGAGGTCGGTGAACCCGTAGATCCGCGCGAGCTGTCCGCTGGAGAGCGACTGGCCGTTCCAGCGGCGCACCTCGGGATCGCCCGCCAGCGCGGCGACCGCGCGGCCGACGTAGCGCGGGGTCTCGGATATACCGAAGTGCGGTTCGCCCGCCAGCGCGTCGCGCCAGGTCTCCTCGGTCACCCCGAAGTGGTCGAGCATCATCTCCGAACGCATCCAGCCCGGCGTGAGCGCCACCGCCGTGCCGCCGCGGGAGCCGAGTTCGTGGCCCAGGCTGAAGGCCATCCGGAGCACGGCCGTCTTGGCCAGGTCGTAGAAGAAGGAGTTCCGGTACGTCTCGCGGTTGTACTCCGCGGTCCCGTCGGTCATTTCGACCACCAGTCCGCCCGGATTGCGTAGGAGGAGCGGCAGCGCGTGGTGGCTGGTGATGGCATGGGTCTCCACGGCGAGGCGGAGCAGGCGCAGGCCCTTGTCGAGATCGTGCTCCCATACGGGGGTGTCCCAGGCGAAGAGGTGCTCGCCGCCCCAGATGTCGTTGACCAGCAGATCGAGCCGGCCCTCTTCGGCGGCGATCCGGTCCACCAGGGCGCGGACCTGGTCGGGAACGAGGTGGTCGGTGGGTACGGCGATACCGCGCCCGCCCGCCTCGGTCACCAGCTCCGCGGTGTCCTCGATGGTCTCGGGGCGGTCGTACTCCGAGCGCCGTGCGCGCGTGCTGCGGCCGGTGACGTACACGGTGGCCCCGGCGGCGCCGAGCTCGACCGCGATGCCCCGGCCGGCACCGCGCGTCGCTCCGGCGACGAGCGCGACCTTCCCCGTGAGTGCCGCGTCCATCTGCGTCATAGGTACTGTGTCCATCTGCGTCCTTCCGTCTCCGCGGCGGCCTGTGGGCCACCTGCCACGGCCCGGCTGCTGCGGGGTGACGGCTGCGATCCTGCTGCGGAAACCTGCCATCTTCTGACGTGTTTTACGGAGGGGTGCGCGTGGGCCCGGCCACAGTCCCCGCCGCGGAGTGCTATTCGGTGGAGGGCAGCGCTCACCGAGTGGCGCCGACCGTGGCGGTGGCCCTGGGGAACGTCGTGGCGATGGCCGTGGCCGGGCCGCGCGAGCCCCAACGCTCGACGGACGGCGGAGCGGGAGTTGCCGGTCATGGAACGCTCCCTTCACGAGCGAGCGCGCGAGCGGGCGGACGGACGGACAGGCTGGCGGCGAGGCGCGGGCCGGTCCCGGCCGATGCCCGCACTCCGCGGCTCGTTTCCGATCGTGGCACGCCCCACTGACAACGCCCGCCCGCACGATCATTCGCCCGGCCGTCCGCACGGGATCCGTCCGCCCGCCACGCCCCGTAGGGCAGCGGCAGTCAGCCGCCCCAGCCGGCGAGAACGGCCCGCAGCCGCTCCTCGCCGGTGAAGTGATGGCCGCGCATACCGACCGCTTCGGCGGCCCGGACGTTCTCCGGGCGGTCGTCGACGAACAGGACGTTCTCCGGCGGGCCGGGCAGCGCCTCCTGGCACCAGCGGTAGGCGGCCGGTTCGGGCTTGGCGTGCCCGATGCGGCAGGAGAAGGCCCGGACCCGGAAGTGGCCGAGCCAGGCGTGCCGGCCCTCGTAGTGGCGGGCCAGTTCCTCGGGAATGTTGGAGAGCAGGCCGAGCGTCGTCCCCCGGGCCGCCAACTCCCCGACCAGCGCCACCATGGCGCCGTCCACCGCGCTCCAGCTCTCGATGTCGGCGGCGATCAGCTCCGCGATACGGGCGTCGTCCAGGCGTATGCCCATACGGGCGGCCACCTGGCGCCAGTAGGCCGGGCCGTCGCTCTCACCGCGGTCGTAGGGCGGGCGGAGCGCCCAATAGGCGTCCCAGAAGCCGCTTTCCTGACCGCCGACCGCGCGAACGAGGCGCTGCCGGCCGGCGGGCGACTGGTGGCGGGCGAGGACGCCGAAGAGGTCGAAGAGGACGGTGCCGCCGGGCGTCGGGGCGGCTGCGGGCCGGCGCATCGTCACACCGTCCGTACGGCGGCGCCGGCCGCGGTCAGCCGCTCAGTGCGCTCGTCCGGGGCCGCGTCGGTGACGACGGCGTGCAGGGCGGAGGCGGGGGCGACATGGGCCAGGGCCGTGCGGGAGAGCTTGCCCGCCTCGGCGACCGCGATGACGCGGCGGGCGCAGCCGATCGCGGTGCGCTTGACGGCGGCGTCGTCCAGGTCGAAGGCGGTCAGGCCGTCCTCGGCGGTGAGCCCGCAGCAGCCGATGACGGCGGTGTCGAAGCGCAGCGCGGACAGGGACGCCTCGGTCAGCGGCCCGGTCAGCGCGAGCTCCCCGGGGCGGGGCCGGCCGCCCGGTACGAGGAGGGTGAGGTGCGGGCCGCCGGTGAGGGCGTTGACCGCGTGCAGCGACAGCGGCATGACGGTCAGCCGGCGGTGCGCCAGCGCGCGGGCCACTTCCAGACAGGTGGTGCCGCTGTCCAGGACGACGGACTCGCCGTCGGCGATCAGCCCGGCGACCTCGGCGGCGATGCGCCGCTTGGCCTCCAGCCCCTCCTGGGCGCGCAGCGCGAAGGGCGGTTCCGTACCGCGCAGCAGCAGGCTGCGGGCGCCGCCGCGGTAGCGCTCCAGGACGCCCTGGGCGGCCAGCGCCTCCAGGTCGCGGCGGATGGTCATCTCCGAGGCGCCGGTGAGTCCGGCGAGTTCCGCGACACCGATGCGCCCCGCCTCCCGTACCGCCTCGGTGATCCGCCGCAGTCGTTCACTATCAGCCATGCCCGAATTGAACATCCGTAGTGTTCATTACGCAAGCTTTCGAAACCAATCCTTGTTCGTTATGGTCGCCGCATGGAGAGAATGATGCGGGCGGCCGGGGAGTCGGACACGGCGGTAACGGGTCGGAGGGCGTCCGGGCCGGGGCGACGCCTGCGGGCGGGGCGGGTCGCCACCTTCGCCTACTTCGCCCTCAACGGCTTCCTGATGGGGATGTGGATCGTCCATATCCCGGGTGTCGAGCACCGGGTCGGCATCGGCCATGCGGTGCTCGGCTGGCTTCTGCTGCTGCTCGGCGCGGGGGCCTTCGCCGGGATGCAGCTCGTCGGGCCGCTCACCGACCGTTTCGGCGCCCGCGTCGTCGTCCCGGGCAGCGCCGCGCTGTGCGGCCTCACCCTGATCCTGCCCGGCCTGGCCGGAAACGCCTGGACCCTGGGCGCGGCCCTGCTGCTGCTCGGCCTCGGCAACGGCTGTCTGGACGTCAGCATGAACGCCCACGCCGTCCAGGTGGAGCGCGGCTACCGACGCCCCGTCATGTCGGCCTTCCACGCCACCTTCTCCCTGGGCGGCGTGCTCGCCTCCCTGGTGGGCGCCCGCACCCTTGCCCTCGGGTGGCAGCCGGCGACGACCCTCGGGGCGGCCGCCCTCCTCGGCCTGGTGGTCACCGGGCTCGCCGCGCCCGCGCTGCTGCCGGCCGCCGAACGGGACACCGACGCCACCGGGCCGGCCGGCCCGGAAGCCGCTACTCCCTCCACCGCTCCCGGCCGTCGCACCACTCCCCGCCACATCTGGGTACTGGCCGGCCTGGCTCTGATGATCATGCTCTGCGAGGGTGTGGCCAACGACTGGAGCGTGCTGCACCTCCGTACCGTCCTGGACGCGCCCGCCGCCACCGCCGCGCTCGCCTACGGGGCCTTCGCCACCGCCATGACCCTCGGCCGCCTGCTGGCCGACCGGGCGGCCGGCCGCTTCGGCCCGGTCGCCCTCCTCCGCTGGGGTGCCGCCGCGGCCGCCACCGGACTGGCCGCGGCGGCCGTCTCCCCCTGGGTGCCGCTGGCCCTGGCCGGCTGGGCGGTGTTCGGCGCCGGTCTGTCCGGCTGCGTACCGCAACTCTTCAGCGCAGCGGGCCACTTCGACCCGGACCGCGCCGGCGCCAACGTCTCCCGGGTCGCCGGCCTCGGCTACCTCGGCATGCTCGCCGGCCCCGCCGTCATCGGACCACTGACCGAGGCCGTACCGCTCAACCTCGCCCTCTTCCTCCCGGTGGCGTGCTGCGTGGTCGCCGCCGCCACGGCCGGCGTCCTGCGCAGCGGGAACTCCGAGGCGGGTGCGCGACGTTGAGACCGATGACGAGGCACGAAACAGACGAGGGAACGACAGACATGACGGAACACATCGTCCGGCCGGACGGCGCACCGCCGGTCAACGGCTACAGCCACGCGGTGGCCTTCTCCGGGCCGATGGTCGTGGTCTCCGGACAGGTCCCGGTGGACGCGGCGGGCCGGCTGGTCGGCGAGGGGGATTCCGAAGCCCAGATACGCCAGATCTACGCGAACCTCGACACCGCCCTCAAGGCCGCCGGTTCCGGCCTCGACCATGTGGTGAAGCTGACCGTCTTTCTGACCGATCTCGCGGACCTGGACACCTTCCGGCGGGTCCGCGACGAGCATCAGAACGCCGCGCGTCCGCCCGCCTGTTCACTGGTGCAGGTCGCCGGCCTGGTCAACCCGGCCTTCCGCGCCGAGGTCGAGGCATGGGCCGTGATCCCGCCGGCCTCCTGACCGCCACCCGCCCTCGTCCCCCATCGGCTGCCGCAGGCACGCGACGGTGCTGGGGCCGGGGGCCTGGGGGCCGGTGGCCCGGGGGCTACCCCCAGCCCGGCCCTCCGGATCCCAGCAGGAAAGGCCGTGGGGTCGGCGGGATTCTCCCTCCCCCCAAGGCATCCATAGCGTCGCTCCATGACGTACTCGCAACCCTTCTCGCAATCGTCCTCGCAGGCGGCCACACGGCGGCGCGGGCCGGTGCTGTTCCTGGCGCTGGCCTGCCTGGGCATGTGGCTGGCGATGTCACCGCTGCTGATCGGCGGCTTCCGGCGCGGTGACGCCCGCGAGGAGACCGGTGCGCTGGCGGAAGTCTGCATCGCCGCCGCGATGTTCGCGCCCGCCCTGGCCGCGCTCCTGGTGATCCGTTTCGTCGAACCGGGCGGCCGGGTGCGGGACGTGCTGGCCCTCCGCTGGCCCCGGCCCTGGGGGCGCGGCGTGCGCGCGTGCCTGGTGGGGCTCGCCGTCCCCGCGGCTCTGACGATGGCCGCCCTCGCTCTCGGCAGCGCCACCGGGAACTACCCACTGGGCGACCTCAGTTGGCCCTCGACGGTCAGCTGGGCAACCGGAACGCTCCTCAGCCTCCTGACCTCCCTCCCCCTCTTCTTCGGCGAGGAACTGGGCTGGCAGGGCTACCTGTTCCCGCGCCTGGCCCGGGCCGGGCATGGCCGCCGGCTGGTGACGGCCTACCTCCTCACCGGCGCCGCCTTCGCCCTCTGGCACCTGCCCACCCTGCTGATGGGCGGCCAGTACCCGGGCCGGCCGTGGTACGTCTCGGTGCCCGCGATGGTGATCAGCTGCACGCTGATCCTGCCGGTCTTCACCTGGCTGCGACTGCGTTCGGGCTCGGTGCTCCCCGCCGTCCTGGCCCACGCCTTCGTCAGCACCGCGAGCGTCGGCATGGTCAAGGCATTCGCCGACCCCAACGCTCCGCTGGACCCGCTGCGGATGGGCCTCACCGGCTGGCCCGGCTGGATCACGCTCGCCGCCCTGGTCGCCTTCCTGGCCCTGACCGGCCGCCTCCGCCTCCCGCCCAACCACCCGGCGCCCGCCCCCCTCGGTGCTCACCCCGCAGAAGAGCCGGCCGCCCGGAACCACAGCCCCCTCACGCCCCACCGTGCCGTTCGGAGCCGTACCGAACAGTAAAGTCATCAGCGTCCCACTCAAGAGCAAGAAGCCTCAGGAACGGTAATTGACTCCCTATTCCCTCGCGTTCTATGTCGATGTGGTGTCCTCCGGTACGGTTCTCGGTGCCCGGCCGACGGACAGTCCCGATCAGGTCACCGGCGTCCTGGGGCCGGAATTCGCCGAGAACTCCTTTGATCCAAGCGATATGTGGCGCGATTACGGGTTGGCGGAATTCTTCTGGTCTCGGGAAGATTCGGGACAGCCGTGGACCGGCCACCATTTCACACTGCAGGTGCACCGCCTGGCCCACGGCCGATGCGGAGCGCAGGTCAATGCGGAGATCCGCGACCGGTACGGCCGGTTCGCCCGCCGGCTGCGCTTCGACAAACTCCAGCGGTTGCTGCTCAAGCGCGGTACGCCACTGGTGGAAGTCCCCGAAGCACGGGCCAACTCGCCGTACTACCGCACCTATTGGCAGCCGGATTCCCTCGTTTCCGTCACGACGATCGCCGCTCACGGGGAGTATTCGACACCGGACAATCTGCGGATCGGCGATGTGTACAGCATCGGCGCGTTGATGACCCCCGACGAGGTGGAGTGGCGCCGGAAAGCCGACGCGTCCGGCTGAGCCCGAGGACGGCAGGGCGCGCGGCTCGGGCCACTGAGCTGCGACGAAGTGACCCATCCAGGGTCCTGCCAGCGCGAAACGGGGTCACAGGTCCGGCCGGGAGTCGTTCTTCTCGGCGTTCCCGAGGTGGGTGTCGAACCAGTCGATCGCGACCGTGGAAGAGAGTTCGGACTGCTGCGTGTAGGACAAGAAGTGGTTACCGTCCGTGAGAACGAGCTTTTTCGGCTCGCGGGCGCGGCTGAAGCCGTCGAGGGCAATGTCGGCGGGGGCGACGTCGTCGTCCTTGGCCACGAGCATCAGCAGGGGGGTGGGGGCGATGCGGGAGATCCACTGACCGGGTTCGTAGGCGCGGGCGCGGCGATTGGACTGAAGGGTCACCTCGTTCGTCCACGTGTCGTCCGGTGCCCGGTGCAGGTAGAAGTCGGCGGCGCCCTGCTGTGGGTAGACCGCCGGGGAGCCATGGTTCGTGCCGGTGTCGACGAAGGGTATGTAGACGGGCGGCTTGCCGGCCAGCTGGTCGCGTTCGTCCTGGTGGAATCGCTCTTCCAGGGCGCGTACCTCGTGGGGCGGGACGCGGCGCAGTCCGGTCTCGTAGCCGCTGATGGTGGGGGCCTGGGCGTAAACGGCTTTGATACGGCGGTCGGTGGCCCCGAGGACCAGGGCGTGACCACCGGCGTAGCTGAATCCCCAGATGCCGATGCGCTGTTCGTCGATTTCCCTGCGTGTGCCGAGATAGGTGATGGCCCATCGCCAGTCGGCGATCTGCTGGTACGGGTCGATGTCCTGACGAGGTGTGCCGCCGCTGTCGCCGAAGTTGCGATGGTCGTGGAGGAGAACCGCGTAGCCGGCCTCGCTGAAGCGGCGGGCTGTGTGCTCGATGCCGTGATGGCGGGTGCCGCCGAAACCGTGGGCCATGGTGATGGCGGGCAACGGCTTTTCGGCGTTCTCGGGAAAGAACAGCCAGGCGGCCAGTTCGATGCCGTCGGGCAGGGGAATGCGCACGTCGATGCGCTCAACCATGGTTGATACTCCTTCACCAATCGATCGCGCTCGCATGCGCGAGAGAGCGTTCTTCAGCGGCCTGGGTGGTCCCCTGCCCATACCGTGGGGGTTCGGCCTGACCACGGACTTGCCTGTTCCAGTTGTCCGGCGAGGCGGAAGAGCCGGCTTTCCAGGCCATATCCGGCAGCGAACTGCATACCGACCGGGAGCCCCGTCCCGGCGTCGGCCGTCACGGGTACGGACATCGCGGGCGTGCCCGCCACGTTGAACGGCATGGTGAACGGCGACAGGTCATTGATGCGCTCGATCCAGCCGAGGCCGTCCAGTGTCTCCGCGCCCTCGGTATGGGTGCCCAGAGGCAGTGGAAGCTCCGGCAGGGTGGGCGTGAGGAGGATGTCGTACGCGTCGAAGTACCGCGCCAGGCTTCGGGCCACCCGGTTCCGCATCGCGAGAGCGGTGAGGAATTGCGCGCCGCCGACCCGCTGCCCGTAGTGGTAGCCGGCGAGGGTCGCCGGCTCAAGGGTCGAGGAGTCGATGGGACGGCCGAAGGCGGCGGCCAGCCCGTCGACCAGGGTGGTGAGGTTCACTGTCATGAGTCGGGCATTGGCCAGGACGAATTCCTCCCAGTCGGCGCCGAGGTCGACCTCAGCCTCGTTCACCTGGTGGCCGAGGGATTCAAGCAACCGCACGGTGCGGGAGAGGGCGTCGGTCACCGGTGCGGCAGTGCGGCGTCCGCCCCACGCCTGGGCGAGGACACCGATGCGCAACGAGCCCGGATCACGGGTGACTTCCTCCGCGTACGGCCGTGACGGCTGCTGGGCGAAGTAGGGGTCGCCCGATTCCGGGCCGCGTATCTGGTCGAGCAGTACCGCACTGTCGCGTACGGTGCGGCTGACGCTGCCGTGCACGGCCAGGCCGTTGAAGACCTCGTCGATGTCGGGCCCCATGGAGACCCGGCCACGGGTGGGCTTGATCCCGAAGAGGCCGTTGCAGGCGGCGGGGATGCGGACCGATCCGGCGGCGTCGGTGCCATGGGCCATCGGGACCACTCCGGCGGCGACAGCGGCGGCCGCGCCTCCACTGGAGCCGCCCGCGCTCCGCTCCAGGTCCCACGGGTTGCGGGTCGCGCCGTACAACGCTGATTCCGTCGAGATGCCGTAAGCCATCTCCGGTGTCGCGGTGCGCCCGAATGTCACGAGGCCGGCCCGACGGAAGCGCCGCATCAGTGAGGAGTCGGCGCCGGCGACGTTACCGGCCGCCAGACGGCTTCCCAGCTCCATTCGCCTCCCGGTCATGGCCACCGCGATGTCTTTGATCAGAAAAGGGACGCCGGCCAGTGGTGTGCTGCCGGGGACAGGTTCGTCCTCGGTCGGCCAGGTCTCCACGACGGCGTTGATCTGCGGATCCACTGCCTGTACCGCCTCGCGTGCGGCTGCCTCCAGTTCGGCGGGGAGTACCTCGCCCTTGGCCACCAGCTCCGCCAGCCCGACCGCGTCAAAGCTCACGTATTCGGAAACTCTCACTGTCACTCCCTGACAAGAACGATACCGTCGAGCACCGAACGATACCCTACGGTATCGAAAGGGTCGGGCTGGTACCGTAAGGGGTGCGAACCCCACGATCGACCAGCCGGAGTGACGGAGTAGTCATGGCATCGACCCTCAGAAGGCCGAGCAGAGTGGCGAAGCTGCCGCCTCGTGAGCGCATTCTCGACGCCGCCGAAGAGCTCTTCCAGAGAGAAGGGATCCGGCAGGTGGGGGTCCAGGCGATCGCCGACAAGGCCGAGACCACCAAGATGGCGATCTACCGGCACTTCGAGACCAAGGACGCGCTGGTCGCGGAATGGCTGCGGATCGTCGCCGCCGACTATCAGGCGGCCTTCGACCGCGTGGAAACCGAATACCCCGACCAACCCGAGGAGCAGATTCTGGGCCTGGCCCGCTTCATCGCCGAGGGGCTGCCGGCGATCTCCTACAGGGGCTGCCCGTTCATCAACTCCCTCGCCGAGCTGCCCGACCGCCATCATCCGGCACGGCGAGTGATCGAGGAGCACAAGGCCCACCAGACCCGCAGGCTGACCGGCATGTGCGCCAGAGCCCGGATGCCCGACCCCGCACAGGCCGCGGCCGAGATCACCTTCGTACTCGAAGGGGCGCAGGTCAGCACACAGAACGGAAGCATCGATCAGACGGGAGACCGACTGATGAAGATCGTCGAGGGAATCGTGGACCGGCACCGCTCCCACCTCGGCGCACAGAGGGCGGCCAACTGACCGCCCCGCGGCGCCGGATCGCCGCCCTCGTGGCCTAACGCCCGGTTTCCGTCGCCACTGCCTGGGACATGTGGGCTCCGGGCGTGTGGCCGAAGGCGCGGCGGAAGACGTCGATGAACGCGCTGGCGGAGGCCCAGCCGCACAGGTGCGCCACGGTGGTGACCGGGGTGCCCTCGGCCAGCAGGACCAAGGCGTGGTAGAGGCGCAGTTGGGTGCGCCACTGCGGGAACGTCATGCCCAGTTCATCGCGGAAGAGCCGGGACAGGGTGCGGTCGCTCGCGCCGATCCGGCGGCCGAGGGCGGCGAGCGTGCGGTTGCTCGCCGGGTCGGCGCGCAGCAGGTCGCACAGCGCCGTCAGCCGGGGCGACCTGGGGGCGGGGAGATGGACGGGCTGCTGGGGCGAGGCCCGCAGCTGGTCCAGCAGAACGGCCCGCAGGCGTCCGCGTTCGGGGCTGTCGTCGTGCGGGGCGCGGGTGTAGGCGAGGATCAGCTCGCGCAGCAGGGGGCCGACGGCGAGCACGGTCGGCTCGTCCAGTCCGAGCGGATGGTCGGTGGCGGGCAGGCCGACCAGGTGCAACTCCAGGGTGCCGTGGGCCTGGTGGGCATGGACGGCGCCGGCCGGCACCCAGAACGCGCGGGTGGCGGGCGCGCCGAGACACCTCTCAACGAACTCACCGATGAACGCGGCGACGAGCGGAGCGGCGAACGCGTCGCCAGGCCCCTCGGCGAACGCGTCGCCAGGCCCCGCGGAGAACGCGGCGGTCCTGCTGCTGGCCGCCGGGCATGCCTGTGTCGACGTCCATCAGGGCGCCGTGGCCTCGCTCGTACCGTTCTTCGTCGCCGAACGCGCCTACTCCTACGCCGCGGCCTCGGGCATCGTGCTCGCCGCGTCGCTGCTGTCGTCGGTCGCGCAACCGCTGTTCGGCGCGCCCACCGACCGCAGGGCGCTGCCCTGGCTGCTGCCGGTGAGCACGCTGCTGGGCGGACTGGGCATCGCGCTCAGCGGGCTGTCCGGTGCGTACGCCTGGACGCTGGCGTTCGTGGTGGTGTCCGGGGTCGGGGTGGCGGCGTACCACCCGGAGTCGGCCCGGGTGGCGCGGATCGCGGGCCGGGGCAGCCATACCGCGATGGGGTGGTTCTCCCTGGGCGGCAACCTCGGCTTCGCGGCCGCGCCGCTCCTGGTCACCGCCGTGGTCTCCAGTGGCGCTCTGCACCGGTCTCCGCTGCTGGCGATACCGGCCCTCGCCGGCAGCGTGCTCTGCCTGCCGGTGTTGCGCATGGTGGCCGCGAGGGGGACGAGGGCCGAGGAACTGGGCGGTGCATCAACTCCCTTCAAATGCAAGGTGGTTGATGGCGATGCGCATCAAACGTGGGATGACCGGGCGTCGTGCGTCCGGCTGGCGCTGGCGGTGGTCTGCCGCTCGATCGTCTTCATCGGGCTGATCACCTTCATCGCGTTTTATGTGCGGCAGCGCACGGGTGGCGGGCCGGCGGCGGGTACGGCGGCGCTGTGCGTGCTCTACCTGGGCGGGGCGGTGGGTACGGTGCTGGGCGGCAGTCTGGCGAACCGCTGGGACCGGGTCACCGTCGTCCGCCGGTCGTATCTCCTCACGGTCGCGGCGGTCGCGGGCGTGGTCTGCGTCCCGGGGCCGGCGGTGTACCTGTTCGTGGCGCTGGCCTCGGCCGGTCTGTACGTCCCGTTCTCGTTGCAGGTCACGCTGGGCCAGGACTACCTCCCCAGCCGGATGGGCACCGCCAGCGGCATCACGCTGGGGCTGGCCGTCAGCGTCGGCGGGCTCGCCAGTCCGCTCATCGGCGGCCTCGCCGACGCCACGTCGCTGCGTACGGCCCTCACCCCGCTGATCGCGCTGCCCGCGGTGAGCTGGCTGCTCCTCCGTACGCTGCCGGAGCCGGTTCCGCCGGCCTCGCTGACCGCCGCGCCCGGCCCGGCGGCCGCCGCCCCCGAGCCTCGTACATGACGGCGTACTGGGACTGGGGGCGGGGTCAGGTCGCGTCGCCGTCGTCCGAGGCCGGGGTGCCGCGGCGGCGGCTGAGCAGCGTGGTGCCCAGGACCACGAGGCCGATGGCCACGACCTTGGCCGCTCCGTAGAGGCGGGTGTCGGCCAGGGAGCCCCCGCCCCAGAGGAAGACGTACGCGGCCAGGCCCAGGCCGAGGACGAGGAGCGCGGCGCCGCCGATCGGGCCCAGACCCGCCCACCAGGGGCCGTGGCCGACCGGAGTGCGGTCGGGGTCGGCGGGGGCGGCGGGCTGCTTGTCGGTCACCGGTTCTCCTCGGCGGCGGGGGACGGAGGCGTGGGGGCGGCCCGCCCAACGGCCGGTGCTCCCATGATCAAGACGCGGTGGGCCGTCCGGCGGTTGCCCCGCCCACGGCCGCCCTCGGCCCCGGCACCCACGGCCGCCCTCAAAGCCCTTCCTCGCGCACCCGCTCGACCAGGGCCGCCGCCTCCGCGCGTCCGCTCACCCGGAGTTTGCCGAAGAGGTTGTTCACATGGGTCTTGACGGTGGCGACGGAGACGTGGAGGGCCTCGGCGATGGCGCGGTTGGTGCGGCGTTCGGTGAGGAGCTGGAGGACCCGGGTCTCCTGGACCGTCAGGGAGTGGGCCGCGGCGAGGCGTTCCAGGGCGGTGCGGTGGGTCAGGCCGCGGACCATGGCGGAGGCGATCTCGGGGGCGAAGGTGCGGTGGCCGTCGGCGGTGGCGGTGAGCGCGGAGACGATCTGGGCGCGTCCGGCGCTCTTGGTGAGGTAGCCGGCCGCGCCCGCGGTGAGCGCGCCGGCGATGGACTCGTCGTCGGCGTAGGTGGTCAGCACCAGGACCGCGGGCGCCGGGTCGAGGGCGGACAGGGCGCGGGTGGCGGTGATGCCGTCGGTGCCGGGCATCCGCAGGTCCATCAGCACCACGTCGGGATCCAGGCGGCGGGCCAGGTCCAGGGCGGTGGCGCCGTCGGCCGCGGCGCCGACGACCTCGATGCCGGGTTCGTGGGCGAGGATGGTCACCAGGCCGTCGCGCACCGCGGCCTGGTCGTCGGCGACGATCACCCGGATCGGTCGGTCACGCATAGGGCACCCGGCATTCCACGATCCACTCTCCGTTCGTCGGGCCGGCGGACAGTCTGCCACCGACGATCCGGGCCCGCTCCCGCATCCCGGGGATGCCGTGCCCGCCCGCGAGGCGGGGCTCGGGCGCGGTGCCGGGCGGCGCCAGCGGGTTGGTGACGCGCAGCAGTACGGCGTCCCGGCCGGCCTCGACCAGGACGCCGGCCGGCCGCTGCGGGGCGTGCTTGCGGGCGTTGGTCAGCGCCTCGACGGTGACGGAGGCCAGGACCTCGCTGACCGGGCCGGGCACGCGGGCGGCCTCGCCGCGTATCTCGACGTCCACCGCCATCCCCTGGGCGCGGACGCCCGCGGCGATCTCGCCGAGCGCCGCGTCGATCCCGGCCGGCAGCCGGCGCAGCGCGTCCACCGCGTGCTTGGCGGCCACCAGGCCGTCCGCGGCCATCTCCCGGGCGGTACGCACCCGTCGCAGTACGTCGGGGTCGGCGCCGCGGGCGGTGGAGACCGCGTCCAGCGCGTCCAGCTGGATCACCAGGCCGCCGAGCGAGTGGGCGAGGACGTCGTGCAGATCGCGGGCGATCCGGGCGCGTTCCGCCAACACCGCGGTCTCCGCCCGCCGTTCGGCCCGGTCGCGTTCGGTGCGGCGGTCCAGGCCGTTCACCCGGGACAGCAGGCCGAAGCCGAAGCCGGTCACGGCGGAGATCAGGACCGCGACGGCGACCGGGGGCCCGCCGCCGGCCGCGCCGTGCGCGAGGACGAAGCCGAGGATGCCGGCGGCGAGCACACCGGCGATCCACGGCGCCGGGGTCTCGACGGCGGAGAGGAGGAGGAACAGTCCGGCCGAGCCGACGAACGCCGGTGCGGACGGGTTGGCGGGGCTGAAGCCGGCGCACACCGCGCCGCCGATCAGGAGCACGCTCCACGCCACCGCCGGCCACGGCCGGGGCAGCACGTGCCGGACGGCCGTGGTGGCCGCCCACAGGCCGAGCAGGGCGCCGAACGCGGCCGTGACGCCCGGCGGGTGGTCGGACGGGTGGTAGAAGACCACGGCGAAGGCGATGGCCAGGGCGTTCAGGGCGATCCGGCGGAGCCGGGACGCGTCGAGGCCGGCCCGGAAGCCACCGGCCCTCGGGCCGCGGGTCCCCAGGGCGGGGGCGTGATCTTGATCGTTCGGCACCCGGACATTGTGGCGGCGGTGGCCCGGCACCCCTGCTCCCGGGGACGGGACCCCGCTCCCGGGGGACGGGCTCACCGTCCCCCGGGCCGGCGATCTCCACCCTTTTCTCCACCCCGGTGGCTGATCCGCCGGCCCGGGTCCGGGGCGCAGAGTGGGAGGCGGGCGGGCTCATCCGCCCGCGCGCGGACGCCGGTTCGCGCGCCGTCACACGTACCGGAAGCCGGAGGCCATGAACGATCCGACCACCACCGATCTCGTCCTCACCGCCGCGGTGCTGCTGTGGCTGCTGTCCCGGCAGCTGCGCGAACGGCCGCTCCGGGAACAGCCGGTGGCGGGCCTGGTGCTGCTGGCCATCGGCGCGGTGCAGACCGGCTGGTACGCCACGGTCCGGCCGCTGTCCGTCCGGGACGGCGCGCTGGTGGCGGCGAGCCTGGTCATCGGGATCGCGCTGGCGGCGGTACGGGCGTACACCGTGCGGCTGGCGGTGCGCGACGGCCGGGTGACGCGGCGCGGGACACCGCTCACCGCGGTGCTGTGGGTCGCCGGGCTGGGGCAGCACTTCCTGATCGATACGCAGGTGGCGGCCGGGCTGGGCGCGGTGACGGTGCTGTGCTACTTCGGGGTGGTGCTGCTGGCGCAGCAGTGGGTGCTGGTGGCGCGGGCCGGGGCGGCGGGGCTGCGCGGGCCGTCCCGGGCGGCGGCGGCCGCGGCGGGCCTGCCCGGCCGCTGAGACCGGGGGCGACCCGCCGCCGGCCGAGTCGGACCAACTCGGCCTCCCGGCGGCGGGTGCGGTCCGCGGTTCAGCGCGGGTCGCCGCCGTCCGCCGGGGACGGTGCGAAGTGGCGGACGCTGCCGGGGGTGCCGGGCTCATAGGCGGCGATGCCGTGCGGGACGCCGGTGGTGACGAAGCCGGCGACCGCGTCGGCGAAGGCGTCGCCGAGGGCGCGGGCGGCGGCGTCCGGGCGGCCGAGCATGGGGCTGCCCCGGAAGGCGTCGAACGTGCCGAAGAGGAAGGGGAGTTCGGCGCAGTGGCAGGCGCCGAGGGGGTTGTCCGCGCCGGGCGCCGCGTAGTCGAACTCGTAGACGTACGCGGGGTGGCCGGCGGTGGCGTGGCGGTCGGCGATCTCCAGGGCGCCGGCGCGGAACTGCTCGTCGGTCTGGACGGCGATGACGATCCGGCCCGGAGTGGCGTCCGGGAGGCGGTCGGCGTAGCGCGCGTAGAGCCGCTCGGCCTCGCCGTCGCCGGGCGCCTGCCGGGCGAGGAGGTCCACGGCGCCGTCCCGGGTGAGGGACCGGATCGCCGGGTCGAGCCCCAGGAACGCGGTCATCTCGTCGCGGGTGGTGCCGATGAGCAGCGGTTTTCCGTCCAGGGCGCCCGCGGCGAGCGCGTCCGGAAAGGCCAGGGCGGTGCCGGCGCCGCCGAGGACGGGGTACATCGGCGGGGCGACACCGCCGGCGAGCTGGCGTGCCAACGTGCCGTAGGCGTCGATGAGTTGGCCGGCGGGCAGGGCGCGCAGGGCCGCGCCGGGGTCGGTGTGGTCCTCCGGTACGCCGAGGAGGCCGAGGTAGGCGCGGGCGTGCTCGGTGGCGCGCGCGGGGTCCTGCGGCGGCAGGCTCCAGGGACCGCTCTGCAGCAGGACGCGGTGGACGAGTCCGGCGGTCGCCGGGTCGGTGGCCAGGGCCAGGGCGGAGAAGGCGCCGGCGGACTGGCCGCCGACCGTGACGGTGCCCGGGTCGCCGCCGAACGCGGCGATGTTGTCCCGCACCCAGCGCAGCGCGGCGGCCTGGTCCCGGCAGCCGAGGTTGTCGGCGCCGATCTCCGGGAGGTGGAGATAACCGAGCGGTCCCAGGCGGTAGTTGGCGGTGACCACGACGAGATCGCCGCGGGCGGCGAGCCGGCCGCCGTCGTACCAGTCCCAGCCGCCGGAGCCGCTGCTGAAGCCGCCGCCGTGGAACCACACCAGGACCGGGCGGGGCCGGCCGTCCTCGCGGGCCGCCGCCGGGGCCCAGACGTTCAGCGTCAGGCAGCCGTCCTCGTCCCAGTCGGGGGTGCGGGTGCCCATGACGGCTTCGAGCCGGGACGGCGCCTGGGGCGCGGCGGGGCCGGCCTGCACCGCCTCCCGTATGCCCGGCCAGGGCGGGCAGGGCCGCGGCGGGGCGAAGCGGAGGGCGCCGACCGGGGACGCGGCATAGGGGATCCCGCGGTACGCCGCCGCCTCCCCTTCGAGCCGGCCCCGGACCCGGCCCGAGTCCGTCGCCACGACCTGGTCGCCGTGCTGCCCCATCTGCCCGCCGTCCTCGCTGGTCATCCGCCCTGCCCGCCTTCCGTGGCTCGCCTTCGCGGCGCGCCGTTCGCACCCATATGTCGCCTCTGGTGCTGCCGTTGTTCCTCGTTCCGTTCTATCCCGGCGGACACGATCAGGGCCAGCGGGACGGCGGGCGGGGCGTGGTGCGGGGTGGGCGGTGCCCCTCCGGGCCGGGCGGAGGGGCACCGCGCCACCGGGCGGTCAGCCGCCCAGGTACTCCTCGATCAGGTCGGCGCCGCGCACGGCACCGCCGCTCGACCGGACCACCTCGCGCATCCGGTCGAGGTTGGCGCGCACCTCGGCGCCGGAGGCGACCCGGTCGACCGCGGCGCGCAGCGACTCGGCGGTGAGGGTACGGGCGTCCAGCCGCTCGCCGAGGCCCAGCTCCCGCGCCCGCTCGGCGTTGGCGGCCTGTTCGGGCATCTGCGGGACGGCGACCAGGCCGACGCCGTAGTACAGCGCCTCCATCGTGGAGTTCATGCCGGTGTGCGAGACGAAGGCGGCGGCCCGCCGGAGCACGGCCGGCTGCGGGAAGCGGGAGCGGATGTCGAAGCACTCCGGGATCGGCCCGAGGGCGTCCGGGTCGACCCCGCCCACGGTCATCGCCACGTGGTACGCCCCGTCGCCGAAGGCTTCGAGGCAGGTGCGGTAGAACTCCGGCCGGTCGTTGAACACCGTCCCCAGCGAGATGAACAGCACCGGCTTGTCCGCGTCCGGCGGCGACCACTCCTCGTCCGCGCGGCTGCCGACCGAGGGCCCGATGAAGTGGTACCGCTCGTCGAACGTGTCACCGGCCGGCTGGAACTCCCGGGGTATGAAGACCAGATTGAGCTTCTCGGTGACGTCCATCTGCGCCGGGTCGAGCTCGACGCCGAACTCCGCCGCGAACTCCGCGCAGTCGGGGCCGAGCGCCTTCGCGAAGACGTTCTCGCCGCCGGGGCCGTGCGTGAACTCGGCGAACAGCGAGAAGTGCTCGTTCCCGGCGAAGTGCGGGAGGCACTGCACGGCCGGGATGCCCAGCTGCTCGGCGACGACCCGGGCCGACCAGTTCATCGCGTCGTAGCAGACCGCGTCCACCCGCTCGGTGGCGCAGTGGTCGCGCAGCACCGGGTAGGCGGCGCGCATACCGGCGAAGACATGGCGCAGGAAGGTGCCGAAGACCTCGGGTCCGAATTCGGTGGGCGGATCGATCGGCGCGATCGGCGGGAGTTCCACCCAGCGGGCGCCGGCCCGGGTGACGGCCTCGGCGTGTTCCGCGCTGGTGGCGTAGTCCACGCGGTGGCCGCGCCGGATGAGTTCTTCGACCAGCGGCAGCGTGGGGTTGACGTGCCCGTGGCCGAAGAGGGCTACGAATAACAGGTGTTTCGCCATGCGAAAATCCTACCGATCGCGGTTTTCGCCCGGGTCCCGGGCCCTGCCGCCCGCACAACCGCCGCCCGCCGGCGCCCCGTTCAGCCCTCGGTCGGCAGCCGGCGTACGAGATTGCGCGCCAAGTGGCGTGCGGCGTACGAGCCTTCGCCGCTGCCGGCGGCCAGCAGCCGCAGCAGTTCGACCGCCGCCCGGGCCTCGCGCAGCGTCAGCAGCGGCAGCCGCTCCTCGTCCAGATCCACCACACCGTCCACCAGGCTCAGCAGCCGGTCGTTCATGTCGCCCATGGCCGGGTTAACGGTCATTCACCTGCGCGGTTACGCAACCGGGGCGGGCGCGGCCGGGCCCGGCTCAGCGCAGGCCCAGGCACGGCAGCCAGGCGCGGTCGCCGCCGGTGGCGGTGAGCACCGCGCTCAGAGTGCCGGCCGCGCCGCCGAGCAGGGCCATCCGCTCCGCGCCGAGCGCCCGGATCTCCGCCCGCCCGCGGTCAAGATGGCCGAGGAGCCGGGCCCGCAGTACCCCGGCCGCCGGCAGCCCGGCGTGGCGGAACAGCGCGTCGGCGACGGCCAGCACGCCGGCGGCGCCGTGGCACAGGCCCAGGCGGTCGCCGGGGTGGTCGCCGAAGAGGTGGAACTCCTCGTGGTAGCCGGCGGCCAGACCGGCGAAGGCGTCGATGGCGAACTCGCGCGCCGCCGCGTCCGGTTGGGCGTCCGCCGCCTCCCACAGCGCCCAGCTGACGCCCGGGGCGCCGTAGCACCACGCCTGGCGGCGGCGGGCCCCCTCCGGCGGGGCGGCGGCCGGTCCCGCGCCGTCCCAGGAGCGGATGGAGCGGGCGTCGGTGAACGACTGGCGCCGCAGCCAGCCGCTCGCCCGCCCCAGCGCGGCGGCCACCTCCGGGCCACCGCGGTCCTCCCCGTGGCGGACGGCCGTGGCGAGCGCGGTCAGCAGGCCCGCGACGCCGTGGCCCATACCGGTGTTGACGCGCCCGTGCAGCCAGCCGAGGTGCGGGTGGCCGAGGTAGTGCGCCCGCAGGCCGCCGAGGTCGGGGGCTGCGCACAGGGCGGCCAGGGGGCGGGCGAGCCGGGTGAGGGCGCGGGCCCGCGACGGGCCGGGGGCACCGGGGCCGCCGGGCCTGTCCGGGTCGCCGAGGCGGTCGGGCGCGGCGGTGCTCAGGGCGAGGAGGGTGCCGGCCGGGCCGAGGATCAGGTCGTAGTCGCGGAAGGTCACCGCTCCGGGGACGGTCCGCGCGGTGCCGGCCAGGGTGCGGTCGAGGAGCCGGCCGGCCAGGCGGTCGGCGACCCGGTGCAGCTGCGGGTGGAGGGCGGCGGCGTGGCGCAGCCCGACGAGGGTCCCGGCCAGCCCGCCGTCGTAGAGGCCGGGGTGGCCCGGGCCGCGGCCGGCGGAGCGGGCCCACCGGGCGGTGGCGCGGGCCGCGGTGGCCGTGGCGGCCGGGTCGCCGCACTCCGCCACCAGGCGCGCGAGTACCGGAATACCCGGGTCCGAGGGGTGGCCGGCGGCCGGGTCCGGGGCCCGGGCGGTGCCGGTCCGCTCCGTCCACCGGTCGAGCAGCTCCACCGCGTCCTCGACGGCGTGCGCCCGTAGGCGGGTCTCCCGGTCGCTGCCGGTTGCCTGGCGCATGGTGTCCGGTTCTCCTTCCGCACGGGGAGCCGCCCGGCGCGGGGCCGGGCGGCTCGTCGGTCACTCAGTGGCACCGGTGGTCCGGTCCCGCAACCGCGTCAGCGGTTGACTCAGAGGCAGACGACCGCGGTGTTACAGATGATCACCGTGCAGACGCCGGAGCAGGCTTCGGTGTACGCCTCGGCGCTGGGCAGCTCGGACTCGGTGATCCGGGCGTCCAGGTCGTCGATGAGGGTGTCGAGTTCGGTCAGTTCGATCGTGGGCATGGTTGCCCTCCTTCTCTCGGTGTGCGGATCCGCCCCGGCGGGTGCCCGTCGCCGCGGGCGTCCGGGGTGGTCTGTGGGTCCGCCGCGGGTGGCGGCGGGCCGAGCCAGTCGCGCAGGGCCGCGGCGGCGCGGGCGGCCAGCTCCGCCGGCCGGGCGGCGCAGGGGACCCTGAGCTGGAGCTGCGCGGCGACCGCGGCGCCGTGGTGGAGGGCGTCCCGCACCGGCGAGCGGCCGGGCCCGGGCAGCGCCTCCTCGGCGATCAGCGGTCCGTCCGCCGCCGCCTCGCGCAGCCGTTCCAGCGTCCGCAGCGCGGGCAGCGCCGCCAGGTCGACGGGTACGGGCTTGGCGCCGGGCGCCGCGCGGACGAAGCAGAAGCGGGGCAGCCGGCGGGTGCGCCGCAGCACGGCCAGCGCGGTGACCTTGTCGGCCTCCGGGGCGCCGGGCGCCCACAGCTCGTCCGCCGCGATACGCCACTGCGCGGGGCTGACGACGAGTTCCCCGCCGACCGACAGCCGCGGTACCCGCCGGGCATCGGGGAACGCCCCGATGAGCCCGCCCAGTTGGACGACGTGCCGGGTGGCGGGGTGGGCGGCCGCCATCAGCAGCCGGGTGAGCCGGTCGTAGGGCGGGGCGGCGGTGCGGGTGGCGTGGTGGACGGGAAGGACGCGGACCCCGTCGGCCTCCGCGACAATCCGGGGGCCTTCGGTGCGCAGGGTGATCCGGTGGAGGGGGAGATGGCGGACGCTTCCGGGGTGGGCGGGGTCTGCGGGGTCCAGGGCGTCTCCGGGGTCCGGGGTGTCCCCGGGGTCCGGGGTTTCCTCAGGGCGCGCGGTGTCCCCGCCTCCCGCTCCCCCGGCACCCGAACTCCCGTAGTACAGCGCGGTGTTGGGGTCACCTGCGCACCACCGGGTGAGGACCGGGCGGCGGACGGCGTTGGCGGCGCGGGCGTCCAGCGGCGGGACCAGCACCTCGACGAAGCGGACGCCGACGGCCCGTTCGACGGCGGCGAGGAAGGCGCGGTAGGCGGCGGGGTTGGGGTAGCCCGGGTCCGCGCCCCGGCCCGCGCCCCGGTCTCCACCCCGGCTTTCGCGCGGTGTGCCGGGCGGGAGGGCGCGCCGGGCGCCCAGGGCCTCGGCGAAGCGGGCGTCGAGGACGCCGGCCGGGGAGACCGTCTCCAGGACGGCGACCGGCCCGTGCGGATCGCCGAGCGGGCGCAGCAGGCAGTCCGCGGGCCAGGCGGTGAGGAGTTCGGGGGCGGCGGCCGGGGCGCCCAGCGCGTCCAGCAGGGCGTCGTCCAGGTCGAGATGGTCCGCGTCGAGGCGGTCGGCGAGGTGGGCGAGGAGCCGGGCGTAGCCGGAGCCGGGCGTCCGGGCCGGGTGCCAGCCCTCGTACCGGGGGCGCGCGTTCCGGTCGTCCGCCGCGTTCCGGTCGTCCGGCCCGCTTCCGGCGTCCGGCCCGGTCCCGCCGTCCGGCCCGGCAGCGGGCGGCAGCGCCGTCATCAGATCGGCCACCGACCGCGGCTCGGGCCCGAGGTCCGCCAGGTCGGGGTGCGGCGGCCGGCCGGCCGCGGCGTCCGCCGGTTCGCGGTCGGCGGCGCCCAGGGCGGCCAGGCGGCCCGCGAGCCGCAGCCCCCGGGTGACGCGCTCCAGCGCGGCGGAACCGGGGCCGGTGCCCGGCACGCTGTCCAGGAGGCGGTACGAGTCGGTGAACCAGGTGGCGTCCTGGTCGGGTGCCGCCCGCTGGGCCGCCCGGCCGGGCGCGGGCTGCGGGGCGAGCGCCGGGGATATGCCGGGCGGGACGTCCGGGGTGCGGATCCGTCCGGCGGCCGCCCAGTCCAGGTGGCGCTGCCTGGGTGCGGCGCAGACCTGGAGCACGCCGAGCCGCAGCAGGTGCAGCAGGAAGCCGCGGAGCGCGGCGGCGGCCCGCCGGCGGCCGTCCGCGGTGGTGTGCCCGGGGGAACGCAGCCGGGCGGTGAGCTGCCGTTCGATCTCGGCGAGCGGGCGGGGGCCGGTGGCGAGGAGGGCCAGTACCGCGTCGAGGACGGGGGTGCGGCGCAGTTCGATCCGGCGCAGCCGGGCGCCGCCGGCCCCGGTGTCGACGACCGCGCAGCGCAGCACGCCCCCGGGCGCCGGCAGGTGCAGCGGGGTGAGCGCCAACGGGGTGGCGGGCCCCGCGGTGTCCGGGCCGAGGGTCCGCAGCCGGTCCCAGAGGAGGTGGACGTTCTCCATGGTGCTGAGGGCCAGCGGGCCGGCCTCGGCCCCCGGGACGAGCAGCCGGCCGCCCCCGGCGCGGTCCTGGTGCGGCGGGCCGAGGGGGACGGCGGCGAGCTGGCCGAGCCAGTCGCGCGGGGTGGTCTTGGCCGCGGCCCGGGCGGCCACCCGCCAGACGTAACCGGTGTATTTGCGCAGCCGCTTGCCGTGCCAGGGCTCGCCGGCCGCGGCCCGCCGGGCGAAGTCGGCGACGATGCGGGGCGCGGCGCCGGCGAGGTGGTTCCACAGCACCGGGTCGGTGTGCAGCAGGCCGAGCGCCAGCCGGCCGACCCGTTCGTGTTCGGCGGCGACCGCGGTGGCGAAGTCCTCCCGGACGGCGGCCAGGGTCGCGGCCCGCGCGGCCAGGTCGGCGAGGTCGTCCGCGAGCGCCGGGGAGAGGGCGGCCACGGTGGCCAGGACGGCGGTGTCCCCCGGGCCGGGGGCGGAACCGGCGTGCAGCCGGCGGCGGAGGGCGAGCACCGGGCCGCGCGCCGCGTCGGCCAGCGCCGGATCGGGGACGAGGTCGGTGCCGAGCCGATCGCCCAACGCCGCGGCGCGCACGGCCAGTTGGCGGGTCTCCTCCGCCAGGCCGGCGGCCCGGGCGAACAGCGGGCCGTTGCCGGCCGACGCCCACACCGCGCCCGGCAGCCCCGCGATCCGCAGCAGCGCGCTCGCCCCCAGCGCGCCGCCCGCGGCCCGGCCCGCGTCCGGCTCCCCCGCGCGGCCGCTCATCGCGCGCCCCCGTCGCCGCCGGTACACCCGTCACCGGTCCCGCCACCGCCCGTGGGCCCGTCGCCCGTACACCCGCCGCCCGCGCCACGGCCCGTACAGCGCTCCCCGTCCCCGTCCGCCGCGAGCGCGTCCGTCAGCAGGCACTGCCGGGCGAACGACATCCGGGCGCGGTTCCAGTGGAAGACCACCGCGTAGGCGGCGGCGCGGCGCGGGCCGGTGGTGGCGGCGCCCGCCTCGAAGTAGCCGGCGCGCCACCGCCGGGCGGCCTCGCCGACCGCCGCGGCCCGCGCGGCGAGGGCGTCCCGACGCTCCTCGGGGAACGCGGCGAGCATGCCGTCCGCGGGCCGCCCCCAGAACTCCCGGATGCCCGCGGCGGCCCGCTCCCAGGCCGCCCGCCCGCCGGCCCCGCCCCCGTCCCGGGCCGCGGCCGCGACCCGCCGGCCGGTGTGCTCCCGTACCGCCTCCCAGACGCCGCGGTGCTCCCACCCGACCACCCCGAGCCCCGCGAACATCTCCCGCAGCGTCAGCAGCGACAGCCGCCAGGCCGCGGCCTCGCCCTCCGGGGCGGGACACCGGCTGTAGTGGTCCAGCCAGACCAGCGAATCGGCCGTGAAGAGGCGGTGCACGAAAGGCATCGACGCGGCGCCGCCGAAGAGGTACCGCTCGGCCTCGTACACCGCGCTCCGCGGCGCTTCCCGCCAGCCTCCGCAGGCCGCCAGCCGGCGCGCCGCTTCCGCGCGCAGCGCCTCGCGCGCGGCCTCCTCCGGGGCCTCGAACCGCACCCGCAGACCGGGTTCCTTGTGCATGAAGAAGAAATTGCGCGCCAGTCCGGCATCGAGGATTTCCCGGGCCGCGGAATACAGCCGGGCGTGCGCCCGGAGCGGATTCTCCGGCGCCGGTGCGAGATTGAACTGCACCCAGGCCGCGTCCGCCCCCCGGTCCCGTACGGCGGCCAGTCCGGCGGCCAGGAAAGCCGCGCGGGCACTCGGGAGTTCGGCCGGGTCGGCGCATACGGGAAGGGTGTCGATTTCCAGGGCGCCCGCATGGCGGAGGCAATCCGCGAGCAGGTCGGCGACCATCAGCATCTGCTTTCCTCCGGCGCCGCGCACCGCATCCCCGCCGGCAAGCGGAGGCACGGGACGGAACCCTCTCGCTGCTCAACTCGCTTACGGACAGCCGATTCCCGGGATACGTCCCGACAAAGACATAATCCACATTGTTCATATGATGAACAGTTGTGCGCCGTGGGTATGCGGGGTTGCCGCCGGCGGTCCGCACCTGCCGCCGCTCCACCCGCACGCCCGCCCCGGCGCGGACCCGCGGCCTCCGACCCCCCAACTTCCGTCCGGCTACGGACAGTTGACCAATCGCCTGGTTTCCCTTCCGGGCCCGCCGGGCGGGCGGCATACTGCCACCAGAGCAACTCCCTCAACTCCTCACCACAGAGGACGGGAAAGATCACGGGGGTGCACCGACGTGTCCGTGCCCGAACAGCCCACCAGCTCCCCACCGGATACCGGACGGCGCTTCCGGCGCGCGGCCTCCGCGGACGAGGCGCGGCCGCGCAGCGCCCGGAGCGAGGCGACCCGGCTGCTGTGCGCGGGCGTGTACTTCGACGCGCAGTTCCGCACGGGCGTCATCCAGGAGCTGGTCGAGCACGCGGAGCGGCCGATCGCGCCCTCGCAGGGCTTCGACGCGCTGCCGGTGCTGGCCCACGCGCTGCGGGCCCGCCGCCGGGAGGCCGAGACCGGGCTGATCCTGCTGGCCATCTGGGCGGTGTTCATCGTGCTCGGGATGGCCGGCGTCGGCTCCGTGACCCCGCTGCCGTTCCCCTGGTGGCTGGCGTACGGGGTGGTCTGCGCGGTGTCGTGGTTCGCGCGCGGCACCCGGAGTTCGCCGTTCGCCCTCGGGCGCTCGGTGCTCAAGGAGGCCACCCGCGGCCGGCTCAAGGCGGTGCTGCCGGTCCTGCCGTTCGTGGCGGCGGTGTTCTACTGGGGTGCCGTGCTCTACACGCTCTTCCTCGGCGTCCCCGCCTGGGCGGCGGTGGTCTTCCCGCTCCTGATGGTGGTGCCGGTGTGGGCGCACCGGATGCACGTGGTGGGTGTGATGCGCCATCAGCTCAGCCGCGAGGCGTTCGCGACGGCGCGCCAGCCGGAGCTGCCGGCCGCCGGCCCGTATCCGCGCATCGGCGCCGCGATCGCCCGTGAGCAGCATGCGCCGCTGGTCATCTACGACCCGTTCCGGCCGTTCGTCGGCGCCGGTGAGCCGTACAAGCCGTGGTCGGTGGCGATGGAGCTGAAGCGGAAGGACTGGTCGGCGGACGACGCGGAGGCCGGCGCCGAGGGCCCGCCGCGGCCGAAGGTGCCGTTCGGCAAGCGGGAGAGCGCGCCGGCGCCGCTGACCGGCCGCGAGGTGGTCGAGCTGATCAAGCCCCGCCTGGAGGCGCTGCGCACCTCGGCCGCCGCCACCAGCCGGGACCGGCTGCGCTCGCTGGAGGTCGATGAGCTGGTCTACCTCCCGGTGGGGCTGCCGCGGGACGACGTGGACTACTCCGACGAGGTCGTCCAGGAGCATCTCGAACGGGCCGTCGGCGAGGGCGCCGAGGCCCGCCGGCACTTCCTGCGGGTGCGGGTCGGCGCCTGGGACGAGCAGGTCGCGATCTGCCTGCTGGTCCGGATCCACACCCAGGGCGGGATGCTGGTGCTGGAGGTCGTCCCGCACGTCCTGACGCCGGTGCGGCCGGAGTTCAAGTCGGTGGACGTGCTCGCGGCGCAGGAGTGGGACGACCGGCCGCGGGACGCCATCCGCGCGCTGCTGACCAGCCCGTCGGCGGGGGTCGCGGCCGGGATCTCGCTGTGCCGGACGGCGGTGTCGGTCTTCCGCACCTGGCTGGCGATGCCGGAATACGCGCTGCCGGACGCGCCGATGCGGTCGGTGCGGCAGCTGGGGAGCGTGAAGGAACTCTCGCTCTTCCAGGAGATGGACCTGACCCGGTACGTGAAGACCCTTCAGGACCGGATCGCCAACGGCGTGCAGGAGGCCCTGCACAGCAAGGGCTACGAGACCGGCGTGTTCGATCAGTACATCATCAACGTCGGTGAGGGCGGCGTGTTCATCGGCGGGATGAGCGGGGGCGCGGTCGCGGCCGGCGAGCGCGCCTCGGCCAAGCACCTGGACGGCAAGAAAGAGACGGGGGGCGGTCGCGGATGACCACCGGGGAACGGGAACGCGACGAGGGCTGCCCGCCGCCGGACGCGGAGCGGCGGGGCGGCGGGGGCAGCGGCGGCGGGATCAGTATCGGCGTGCTGACCGGCGGCGCGGTGGCGGCCGGGGAGCGGGCCGTCGCCGAGGACCGCTCGCGGCGGGACGGGCGGACGGCCGCGCCCCCGCCGCCGGCGGCCGGTGCCGTAGGCGCTGCCGTGCCGCCGCCCGGCGCCGGCGGGATCGCCATCGGCGCGATGGCCGGCGGCGCGGTGGCCGCGGGCGCGGACGCCAGGGCCGTGGACGCCTCGGCCCCGGAAGCGCTCGACGCGCCGCCGGAGCTCCGCGCGGCCCTGGCGACCCTGCGCGGCCAGCTGCCGCTGCTGAACGACTCCGAGGAGACCGCGGAGATCGACGCGCGGCTCGCCGATGCCGAGGAGGAGATCGAGGCGACCGGCCAGGTCCGGCGGGACCGGCTCCAGTGGCTGCGCGACCGCCTCGACCTGGGGGCGACGGCCGTGGCGGGGCTGGCCTCGGCGACCGCGGTCGTCCAGCAGATCACGCAACTCCTCAGCGGCCAGGGCTAGGAGGTGGTCGGTGTGTCCCAGTGGGACGAGGACGCGCAGGACTGGATCGGGCCGGCGCGGCCGCCGGGGCCGCCCCGGGACGTCCGGTCCCGCCGCTTGCTGGTCGCCGCGGTCGCGCTGACCGTGCTGCTCGCGCTGGCCGTGGCCGGGGTGTGGGAGCTGGCCCAGGACACGCTCGGCGGCGGGGACGACATCGTGCCGCCCACCTGGCCGACCCCGACGGACAGCTGGTCCACGCCCTCCGACAGCTGGTCCACGCCGTCGGATTCGTGGTCGACGCCGACGTACTCCTGGTCGACGCCCACCTATTCCTGGCCGACGCCGGCCTACAGCTACACCTGGTCGTTCCCCACCGGGTAGCGGGCCGCGCGCCCCGGCGCGCGCCGTGCCCGGACAGGTATGCGACGCGCTCCCGTGACGGTGAATTCCCCGGCGCGCCGCCGGTTCCGGGCCGCGGCCGGGGAAGCATCGCCTCACTCGCACGGTCCGGAGAGCCGGACCACCGCGACCGGGAGGTAGGCCATGACACACCTGTCCCAGATCCGCCGGGGCGCCGCCGCAGTGGCGAGCGCGGCACTGCTCTGCGGGGTCCTCGGCGCCGGCCCGGCCGCCGCCGCGGCCCCGCCCCCGGGCGCCCACGGAACGTACCAGGGCCGGGTGATCGCCAAGACCGGTCTCGTGCTGCGCTCCGGCCCCGGCACCGGCTACCGCGCGGTCGGCTCGCTGCCGTACGGCACGGTCGTCACCCTCGTCTGCAAGGTCAACGGGCAGAACGTGGGCGGCAATCCGCGCTGGTACAAGCTCGACGCGGGACGGCCCGCCTGGGGCGCGGCCCGCTATATCACCACCCTGGGGGAGGCGCCCGCCTGGTGCCGGGGCGACCGGCGCTGAGGCTCCGGCCGTCCGGCGGCTCAGCCCTCCTGTCCTGTGGCGCGCTCGGAGCGTACGGGCGGGGGCTGGGCCGCCATCAGCGTGCGCCAGGTCAGCTCGTCGGCCTCGCCGGTGGCCGGCAGGCGGTGGTCCCGCTGGAAGGTGCGCAGCGCGTGGCCGGTCGCCGCGGTGAACCGCCCGGTGATGTCGGTGGGGTGGCCGGCGTTGGTGAGCAGATTCTGCACGGCGCGCACCGCCGGCCCGTACGCGGTCGCGTCGACCCGGGTGACCAGCAGCGGCCAGGTGAGCGGCCCGACCTTGCCGTCCGCGAGCAGGCCCCGGGAGGTCTGGAACGCCTTGACGGCGGCGACCGTCTCGCGGCCGTAGATCCCGTCCGGCTCGACGTCGTAGCCGTGCGCGGCGAGGAGGTACTGCACGGTCCAGGCCCGCCAGTAGCGGTCGCCTTCCTGGACGAGCTTCCAGCGCGGTTCCGCGGCCGCGGCGGCCGGGGTGTCCGGGCCGATGCGGTCGGCGGACGGGGAGAGCGCCCACCACACCACCATGCCGGCCACCAGACAGGCCGCGGAGGACAGCAGCAGGGCGGCAACGGGTCGGCGCCGCCGGGTAGTCGGGGGTGTAGCGGCGGCCGCTCGTACCTCTGTCGGCGCGCGTCCTGACGCGGCCCGCTCCCTGAGCCCCGGCCCAGGCCCCGACCCGGCGCGCGCCGCCTCGCCGCGCGCCGCTTCGTACAGGGCGCGGGCCCGGGCCAGTTCGCCGGCGGGGGCCCGTAGCCGGGTGTGCAGGCGCTCGATCACCGGCCAGGGGGCGGTGGACGGGTGCCGCGGGTTGAGGTAGCGCGACAACGTGGCCTGGTCGACGCCGAGCTGGCCGGCCAGGGCCTGCTGGGTGGGCTTGGCGCGCCCGTCGCGCGCGGAGTTCTCCCACCAGCTTCTGAGCAGTTCCGCGAGCGCCGCTGCCGGCGGCTGCCCGCCGCTGTCCGCACCTGTCGCCGCCGCCATCCCCACTTGGCTCGCCCTTCCGCATCACCGCAGGTCACAGCCGTGCATATGCGTGGTGCATGAAGTGCATCGGCCCGTGTGCGGCAGATAGTAGTGAGCGCCGGCGGGGGTGCGGCAGGGTGACAGGGCGGCGGCGCGAGCGCCCCGCGACCTCCGATTCCCCCCCTCCCCCGGCGCCGGGCCGCTCCGGCGTGCGCGAACGCGCCCGGACCGGGTCCGGGAGGGGGTGCGTCACTCACATGAAGGGACGTCATCCACCATGTCAACATCACCCTTTCGAGTGCGGCTGGCCGTTGCCACCGCGGTCCTGTCGGCCGTGCTCGGCTCCCTGGGCGGGGTCGCGCCCGCCGCGCAGGCGGCGCCGCCGTCCGCGTACCGGGTGACCGGCGTGGACACCAGCCACCACAACCACGGCCGGCGCGAGGCACAGGCGATCGACTGGGCGCGGGTCGCGCGGTCCCACAGCTTCGCCTTCCTCAAGGCCACGCAGGGGACCCGCTTCACCGACCCGTGGTTCCGGCGGGATTACGCGGCCGCCGCCCGGACCTCGCTGGTGCGGGCCCCGTACCACTTCTTCGACCCGCGGAGCACCGGCGACGGCGCCGCGCAGGCCCGGCACTTCATCGCCGCCGCCCGCGCGGCCGGGTACCGCGGCGACCGTCCCGGCGAGCTGCCGGCCGTCCTGGACGTCGAGAAGGTGCGGCGGAACGGCCGGGAGGTGTGCCCGCAACTGCTGCGGACCGAGCAGTTGCGGATCTTCCTGCGGACCGTCCGGACGGCGTTCCGTACCGCGCCGATCGTCTACACCAACGCGCCGTTCGTCCGGGAGTGCATGGGCGGCAAGGGCGGGGTGTTCGCCGGCAGCCGGCTGTGGCTGGCCCGTTACGGCAGCGGGACGAAGGAGCCGGCGCCGGTGCCCGGGGCGGGCCGGTGGACCTTCTGGCAGTACACCCGGGCCGGCCGCACCCCCGGGGTCCCCGGCACGGTCGACCGCGACGTCTTCCGCGGCACCCTGGCCCAGCTCCGGGCGCTGGCGCACCGCCGCTGACGGCCGTAGGCACCGGAGAGCGGGAGTCCGGCCGGTGCCGGGCTCCCGCTGGGGTGCGGTACGGGGGTCAGCCGGAGAGCAGGCGGTTGAAGAAGGCGCGGTAGTGCCGGAGGGCGACGCGCAGGCGTTCGGTGTCCGCGTCCTCGCCCTGCTTCCACTGCTCTTCCAGGCTCTGCTTGTGCTGGGTGAAGGTGCCGGAGAGGGCTTGCATCAGATCCGAGACCAGCTCGTCGGCGGCCCGGACGGCGTCCCTCGGCTCATCGACGAATCTGCCCTGGATGGCGTGCCAGCGGTCGCGGAACGACGCCTGGTCCTCGCTGGAGAGCAGGGCCGGCATCGCCTCCTCGCCGTTGCCCTCGCCCTTGCCGCCCTGGTCTCCCTGGTCACCCTGGTCGCCCTGGGTGTCTTCCGGGGAGTCGGGCTGGACGGGGCTTTCGGTGGGGGTGCTCTCTCCGGGGAGGGTGGGGGCGTCCGCGTCCGGGCCGGCTCCCGGGGGGCTCACGTCCGAGGTGGGCAGGCCGGCCGTCTCGGGGGGCGGGTCCAGTGCCGGGTCGTGTTGCATGGTTCCTCCAACCGCGGGGGGTGCGCGCCGGGCGGGCGTCCGGACGTGCGGGGTTGGGTGTGAGGCGGCTGGGCGGCGGGACGCGCCCGGCCGCCGTCAGGCGTGGGCGCGGCGGGACTGGCCGCCGTTGGAGAGCAGCTCCTCGAAGAGCGCGCGGTAGTGCACCATCGCGCCGCGCAACTGCTCGGTGGTGGCCCGGTGCTGGGTGCTGAGGCCGTCGATCTCGTGGGCCGCCCGGTAGTGTTCGAGGGTGCGGCCGTGCTCGACCGAGAGGTCCTTCATCCGCTGCTCGTAGTTCTCCGTCGGATAGCCGCGTTCGTGCATCAGCGAGGTGACGAGCTTGTCGGCGTCGTGCACCGCCTCTTCGGGCCGGTCGACGAATTCCTGCTGCACCCCTGCCCAGTCCCGGGTGTAACGCTCGCGACTGCTGCTCGGCAGGGGTTTGATCTCCAGGTCGTCATGGCGCTTTTCGCGCGCTCTCAGTTCTCGCTCGCCGGCCAGGCGGCTGTCGGAGGAGGCGACGGTGCGGTCGTACTCCGGCCCGAAGCGCTTCTGGAGGCGGCGGCGCCGTGCGACGAACGAGACTGCCGTTGCGATCAGAGCGATCACCACCACGGCGGGGATGATGATCGCCAGAAGGATCCCTGTCGACATGAGTCGATCTCTCCTTGCAGTGCATCCCCGGGGTTTCAGTTTAGGGCGGTTTGCGGCGGGTCTCGAACGGAGGAAGCGGCGGGCGGCGGGAACGGGAAGCGGCCTCCGCTTCGGGCTCGCGGGGCGCGGCTCAGAGGACGTGCCGCTCACACAGCGCGCCGCTCACAGGGCGCGCCGCTCACAGGGCGTGCTTCAGGTGGGGCTCCAGGAGGTGCTGCCAGCCCTTGCGGGCCTGGTCCCACTCGTCCCGGCAGCCCTCGGCGCGGTCCTCGGTGAGCCGCCGGCCGTCGCCGGCGAGGTCCTGGTGCCGGTCGGGGTGCGCGCCGTAGACATAACAGGCGTAGTTCGCGGCGCGCTGTCCGTCGAGGCTGTGCTCGTCGAGGAGATCGTCCGGGTCGAACGGGGTCTCCTCGGCGGCCAGCGCGTAGTCCGAGGCGGCGGCCAGCGCCTTGGTCTCACCGGCCGGGCCCTGGCCGATCAGCATGACCGCGGCGAACTGGTCCGCCACGTCCTCCTCGCGGCCGGTGAAGGGCAGCCCGAGCCGGGCGATCAGGGCGTGGGCGCTCTCGTGGTAGGCGGTCTCCTCCAGGACGGCGGCGGTGTGCGCGTCGCCGTCCCGGCCGGTGTGCGCGGCGCGGTCGCGTATCTCGTCGACGTGCTCGGCGCAGAAGTCGATGGCGCCGGTCTCCGGGTCGTAGGCCGGTTCGGCGCTACCGCAGGCGCGGACGACGAACGGGACGCGGCGCTCCACCCGCACCGCGGCGTTGAGCCGGTCCGCCGCGGTCTCCAGGACGCGGTGGGCGCGCAGGTACGCGGTGGCCCGTTCGGCGTTGCCGCCGGTGCGGTACTGGACGGTGAAGCCGCCGGGCTTGCCGGTGCCGCCGCCCTTGCCGGAGGGGGCCGGCGGTCCGGCCGGGTCCTGGCCGCCCGAGCAGCCGGCCACCGCTGCCGCCAGGGCCAGTGCCAGCACCGCGCGCGTCCCGTTCCCTGCCCGGCGGGCCATGTCTGCTCCTTCCGCCGCGCCGGCCGGCGCGGGTGTCGTCCAGGGAGGGAAGAGGGGGTTCCGGCTCCGGAGGTTCCACCCGGGTCAGGCACACGGGCCGCGCGTGTCCGTCCCCGTGCGGCCGGGCTCACCCGGGAAGGATGCGGGCATGCACGCCGTTCTGCACGCCGTTCTGCACGCCCTGGCGCTCACCGGCGCCATGGCCTGGGAGATCACCTGGGCGCTGGTCCTGGGCTTCGCGCTGTCCGCGGTCGTCCAGGCGGTGGTCCGCAGATCCACGGTCGTCGCGCTGCTCGGCGACGACCGGCCCCGCACCCTCGCGCTCGCCGCCGGGCTGGGCGCGGCCTCGTCCTCCTGCTCGTACGCCGCGGTGGCGCTGGCCCGTTCGCTGTTCCGCAAGGGGGCGGACTTCACCGCGGCGATGGCGTTCGAGATCGCCTCGACCAACCTGGTGATCGAACTTGGCGTGATCCTGGCGCTGTTGATGGGGTGGCAGTTCACGCTCGCCGAGTTCGCCGGCGGCCCGGTGATGATCGCGGTGCTGGCGGTGCTGCTGCGGCTGCTGTTGAACGACGCGCTGCTGCGCCGGGCCCGGGCGCAGGCCGAACGCGGGCTGGCCGGCGGGATGGAGGGGCATGCCGCGATGGACATGTCCGTGCGGCGCCAGGGCCCGTTCGTCCGCCGGCTGTTCTCCGGCGAGGGGCTGACGGCCACCGCGCACGTCTTCGTCATGGAGTGGGCGGCGATCCTGCGGGACCTGGTGGCCGGGCTGCTGATCGCCGGGGCGATCGCGGCGTGGGTGCCGGACGCCTTCTGGCGGTCGTTCTTCTTCGAGGGGCATCCGCTCGCCGCGAAGCTGTGGGGGCCGGTCGTCGGACCGCTGGTGGCGATGGCGTCGTTCGTCTGCTCGGTCGGCAATGTGCCGCTCGCGGTGGTGCTGTGGAAGGGCGGGATCAGCTTCGGCGGGGTCGTCGCCTTCATCTTCGCCGATCTGCTGATCCTGCCCATCCTCAACATCTACCGGAAGTACTACGGCGCCCGGACCGCGCTGCTGCTGCTCGGCGCCTTCTACGCCGCGATCGTCGCGGCCGGTTACGCGGTCGAGTTCGCCTTCGGCGCGCTGGGGCTCGTACCGGACCAGGCCCGGGCGCGGCTACCGGAGGAGGGCGTGCACGCCGACTACACGACCTGGCTGAACGCCGCGTTCCTCGTCCTGGCCGCCGCCCTGCTGGTGCGGTTCTTCCGCACCGGCGGACGGGAGATGCTGCGGATGATGGGCGGCGGGCCGGAGGGCGGTGATGCGGGCGGCGGTCATCCGGAGGGCGGTGATGCGGGCAACTGCCGCCCGGAGCCCGGCCGTTCACCCGGTGTCAGTCGTCGTCGTGGCCGTGATCGTGTTCGTGACCGTGATCGTCCCGGTCGTCGTGGTCGACCGAGTGGCTGAGCACCTTTCCGTCCGCCATGCTGACGTCCACCTCGTGCTCGACGCCGCCGGCGGTGTGGATCTCCACCTCCCACACCCGGGTGCCGTGGTCGTGGTCCTGCTCCACGGAGACGACCCGGCCGCCGGATACGACCGTGCGCGCGGCGTCCACGGCGCGCTGCCGGCCGATGTCCGCCGGGCCGGCGGCGGACGATCCGGCGCGGGCGTCCGTTCCGCCGTCCGTTCCGCCGTCCGTCGCGCCGGTGACGGCGACGGCGGTCGCGGTGCCGCCCGCGGCGAGCACGGCCGCGGCGGCGCCGGCCGCCAGCCAGCGCCGGCGGCCGGTGAACGCGCGGCGGATACGGGAAGTGGCCATGGGAACCTCCTGGTCGCGGTGGGCCGCCCCCGCCCGGTCGGCGGACGTGGTGCGGCGCGGTACGTCCCCCACCGTGCCGTCCCGAAGCTGAAGCGGACCTGAAACTCCCTGAAGAGCCCTTCAGGAACGGTCTGGCAGGCTGACGCCATGCGCTTGTTGATCGTGGAGGACGAAAAACGCCTCGCCACCACCCTGGCCAAGGGGCTGGCGGCCGAGGGCTTCGCCGTGGACGTGGCCCACGACGGCCGGGAGGGCCTGCACCGGGCCACCACCCAGGGCTACGACCTGCTCATCCTGGACATCATGCTGCCCGGGATGAACGGCTACCGCCTCTGCGCCACCCTGCGCGCCGCCGGGGACGAGACCCCGATCCTGATGCTGACCGCCAAGGACGGCGAGTACGACGAGGCCGAGGGCCTGGACACCGGCGCCGACGACTATCTGACCAAGCCGTTCTCGTACGTGGTGCTGCTGGCCCGCGTCCGGGCGCTGCTGCGCCGCCGGACCCGCGGCGGCAGCCCCGTCGTGCGGCTCGGCGACCTCACCCTGGACCCGAACGGCCACCGCTGCGCGCGCGGCGAGGAGGACATCGCGCTCACCGCGAAGGAGTTCGCGGTCCTGGAGTACCTGGCGTCCCGGCCCGGCGAAGTCGTCTCCAAGGCGGAAATACTGGAGCACGTCTGGGACTTCGCCTACGACGGCGACCCGAACATCATCGAGGTCTACATCAGCGCCCTGCGGCGGAAGATCGACGCGCCGTTCGGCCGCCGCTCGATCACCACCGTGCGCGGCGCCGGCTACCGGCTGGCGGCCGACCATGGCTGATCCGGCGGCCCCGACCGCGGCCGGCCCCGAGGCCACCGGCACCGGCACCGGCACCGGCACCGGCGAACGCCCGCCCCGCTGGCGGGGATCCGTGCGGACCCGGACCACCCTCGCGTCCACGCTGGTGGTGGCGCTGGCCCTGGTCGCCGCGGGCGCCGCGGTGCTCGCCGTGCTCCAGCGGAACCTCGTCGAGAGCGCCGGCCTCCAGGCCGAGGTGGCCGCCCGCGAGGTCGCCACCCAGGTCGCCGTCGGCACCCCCTTCGACCACCTCGAACTCCCCGACGAGGACGACCGGCCGGTGCAGGTCGTCGCCGCCGACGGCACCGTACTGGCCGCCGGCGACCACCTCCGCCACGCACCGCCGATGGCCCGCTTCGCCCGCGCCCCGCACCGTCCCGAGGACACCGACGACGACCGGGACGACGACGATGACGACGACCACGCCCCGGCGCGCGGATCGGCGGCCGCCGACGCCTCGTTCCGCACCCTCCCCCTGACGCTGCACGACGACCACCACGCCGCCGGCCAGGAGTTCCGGGTCGCCGCGCTGCTCGCCACCGCCCCGTCCGGCCGGACCGTCACCGTCTACGCCGGCGCCTCGCTGGACACCGAACGCCAGGCGGTGGGCGGCGTACGCGACGCGATGCTGCTCGGCCTGGCGCCGCTGCTGCTGGTGGTGGCCGGTGTGACCTGGCTGGTGACGCGCCGTGCGCTGCGCCCGGTGGAGGCCATCCGGGCCGAACTCGCCGAGATCATGGGCGGCGACCTGTCCCGGCGGGTGCCGCAGCCGGCCTCCCGCGACGAGGTGGCCCGGCTGGCCCGGACCACCAACGCCACGCTCGCCGCGCTGGAGAAGTCCGTGGAACGGCAGCGGCAGTTCGTCGCCGACGCCTCCCACGAACTGCGCAGTCCGATCGCCAGTCTCCGCACCCAGCTGGAGGTCGCGCGGGCCCATCCGGACCTGCTGGAACTCGACGGCCTGATCGAGGACACCGTCCGGCTGGAGCGCGTCGCCTCCGACCTGCTGCTGCTGGCCCGCCTGGACGCCGGCGAACGGCCCCGCGCCGAACGCCTGGACCTGGCCGAACTCGTCCGCGACGAACTCGCCCACCGGACCGGCGACCGCCTGCCGGTCACCGCCGCGCTGCCCGACGCGCCGGTGCCGGTCAGCGCCAGCCGCACCCAGCTCGCCCGCGTGCTGGGCAACCTCCTCGACAACGCGCAGCGGCACGCCGGTTCGGCGGTCCGCGTCGCGGTACGCCATGGTGACGGCGGCACGGTGGCGCTGGACGTCACCGACGACGGCCCGGGGGTGCCGCCGGCGGACCGGGAGCGGATCTTCACCCGCTTCATCCGCCTGGACGACGCGCGCACCCGTGACGAGGGCGGGGCCGGGCTGGGGCTGGCCATCGTCCGGGACGTGGTGCACCGGCACGGCGGCCGGATCGCGGTCGGCGACGCGGACGGCGGCGGCGCGCGCTTCACGGTGACCCTGCCGGCGGCATCGGCATCGGCATCGGTCCCGCGGAAGCCCTGATACCTGGCCCCTGGCCCCTGATTCCTGATCCGGACGGACTGCGCCCCCGGCCGGCCTCCCCACCGCGCACCCTCGTCACCCGATATCTCACGAATACGAGGTTCTCTCATGATCACTGCGACTACCACTGCGGCTACCACTGCGACTGCGGCTACCACTCCCGCTTCCGCCGCGCTCAACCACCGCCAGGCCCACGCCCCGGCCGAACTCCCTTCCCCCCGCGCGCTGTTCATCGCCTGCTCCGACTCCCGGGTCGTCCCGACGCTGCTGACCGGCACCGAGCCGGGAGAGCTGCACGAACTCCGTACCGCCGGGCACGTCATACCGCGCTACCGCCCGGACGCCGCGTGCGCGATCGCCGCCACGCTCGAATTCGCCCTGGGCACGCTGGAGGTACCGGACATCGTGCTGTGCGGCCACACCCACTGCGCCGCCCTCCAGGACGATCCGCCCGCCACCGAACTCCCGCTGGCCCGCACCTGGTTCACCCGGCCCGCGCACCACCCCGGCCGGGAGCACACCGCCCGGCGCCCCGGCTCCGGCCTGCCCCGCACCCCGGAGCAGCGCCATCTGCTGGCCCAGCTGCACCATCTGCGCGGCTACCCGTGCGTGACCCGGCGGCTGGCCACCCGCCGGCTGCGGCTGCACGTCTGGCAGTACAACGACCGCACCGCCGAGACGCTCGTCTGGGACGCCACCGCCCGCGCCTTCCGGCCGCTCTGACCGGCGGCCCGTCCGGCGCGGCGCACCCGCGCATCCGGCGGGCACGCCGACGGTGCCCGCCGATCACCGGCCGGTGGCTCAGGAAGCGGCGGCCCGGCCCCGGATCTGCATACCGGGGCGGCGGCGGTGGACGGTGAGGTAGGCCATCCCGTCCCCGCCCGCGTTCAGGCTCCGGGTGGAGCCGCGCGGCAGCCACACCAGGCTGCCCTCGGCGAGCGGCTGCCGCTCCCCCGCCGACTCCGCGGTCCCGCCGCCGGCCACCACGTAGAGGAGGACGTCGAGGTCCGGCTCGCGGTGGGTGTCGATCCGGCCGCCGGGCGGGAGCCGGACCAGGTTGGCGTCGAGCTGGCGGCCGGACTCGGCCAGCCGCCACAGCGCGCCCGCCGGCGCGGAATCGGCGGCGGCGAGCCGCTGGGCGTCGCAGAGCAGCCGCGGCACCGGCTCCCCGGCGGGTCCAGGACCGGGGCCAGATTCGGGACCGGGTCCAGGTCCGGCTTCGGGTTCGGGTCCGCCGGTGGGCGGGACGTCAGGCATCTGTGGTCACCCTCCGATGCGTATCCGTGATGGCGCGACTACGGGCACGAGGGGCGCGGCGGCCGCAGTGACCGTCGCCACCCTCCCCTGAATGCGAACCCTACATGCGCATTTGCTACCGTCGTTTTCGTGCGGTTGACGAAGTTCACTGACCTGGCGCTGCGAGCCGTGATGCGCCTGGCCGTCGCGGAGCGCGGCGCGCCCCTGACCACCCGCGAGGTGGCCGAGGCGATGGACGTGCCGTACACCCACATGGCGAAGGCGATCAGCCGGCTCCAGCACCTCGGCGTGGTCGAGGCCCGGCGGGGGCGCGGCGGCGGTCTGGCCCTGACCACCCTGGGCCACCAGGCGTCGGTCGGCTGGCTGGTGCGTGAGCTGGAGGGCGAGGACGAGGTGGTGGCCTGCGAGGGCGACACCCCGTGCCCGCTGCGCGCGGCCTGCCGGCTGCGCGGGGCGCTGCGCGACGCGCAGGAGGCGTTCTACGCCACGCTCGACCCGCTGACCGTCTCCGACGTGGTGGCCGCCCCCACCGGCCCCGTCCTGGTCGGCCTGACCAGCCGGCCCGCCGGCTGACCCAGCCGCCGGCCCCTGCCCGACTCCCGTCAGCATCCCTCCGGGACTCCCCCGAGGGTGCCTGGCCGAGCCGTAAAAACAAATACGAAGATCATTTACCAAATATAGAGGAGGTCGTGGTGCTCTCCGAGCAGTCCACCCCCGTCATCCGCGCAACCCTCCCCGCCGTGGGCGCCGCCATCGAGGACGTCACGGCGCTCTTCTACACCAAGCTGTTCGACGCGCACCCCGAACTGCTCCGCGACCTCTTCAACCGCGGCAACCAGGCCAACGGCGAGCAGAAGCAGGCCCTGGCGGGCTCGATCGCGGCCTTTGCCGGCCTGCTGCTGGAGCACCCCGACAGACGGCCCGACGCGATGCTCCAGCGGATCGCGCACAAGCACGCCTCGCTCGGCGTCACCGCCGACCAGTACAAGATCGTCAACGAGCACCTGTTCGCGGCCATCGCCGAGGTCCTCGGCGACGCCGTGACCCCCGAGGTCGCGGCCGCCTGGGACGAGGTGTACTGGCTGATGGCCAACGCCCTGATAGCCATCGAGGCCCGGCTCTACGAGGAGGCCGGCGCGGTGCCGGGCGACACCTGGCGGCGGATGGAGATCGTCGAGCGGCGCGCGGAGACCGCCGAGGTGCTCTCCCTCACCCTGCGCCCGGCCGACGGCGGCCCCGCCCCCGCCTTCCGCCCCGGCCAGTACGTCAGCGTCCAGGTCGAGCTGCCCGACGGCGCCCGGCAGATCCGCCAGTACAGCCTCTCCGCCGCCCCCGGCCGCCCCGACTGGCGGATCACCGTCAAGCGGGTCCGCGAGGAGCACCGCCCGGACGGCGAGGTCTCGAACCACCTGCACGACCACGCCCGCACCGGCGACCTCCTCACCGTCTCCGCCCCGTTCGGCGACCTGACCCTGATGGACGGCACCGGCCCGCTGCTGCTGGCCTCCGCCGGTATCGGCAGCACCCCGATGCTCGCCATGCTCAACCACCTGGCCGCCACCGGCTCGTCCCGGCCGGTCACCGTCGTCCACGCCGACCGCTCGCCGGCCGACCACGCGCACCGCGACGAGCTCCACGAGCTGGCCGGCGCGCTCCCGGGCGCGGATCTGCACCTGTGGTACGAGGACGCGGCCGAGCAGCCGGCCCCCGCCACCGGGACCGTCCGCACCGGCCGCGCCGACGTGGGCGCGCTCACGCTGCCGGCCGGCGTCACCGCGTACCTGTGCGGCCCGGTGCCGTTCATGCGGGCCGTCCGTGGCGATCTGCTGCGCCAGGGCGTCCCGGCGCACGCCATCCACTACGAGGTCTTCGGCCCGGACCTCTGGCACGGCCAGTCCTGACCGGACACCGGCCCACGGACCACCGGCCTACGGGCCACCGCGGCGGGCCGGCCGCCTGACGCCGCCGACCCGCCGCACCCCAGAACGACAGCACCGCACGCCCACCCCGGGACGCCCGCCCCCGGACCGCCCACCCCCTGGACACCGGACCGCACGTCAGCCAGACCGGAGCACCTGGCCCGGCCGACCCGCAGCGAAAGGACCCTCCGCATGCACGCCCTGGCCTCCGCTCACTCCCCCTCGGCCGCCGTCGCGGTCGCGGTCACCTTCCTCTGGCTCGGCATGGTGCTGGCGATCTCCTTCCTGGAGGCGCCGCTGAAGTTCCGCGCCCCCGGCGTTACCGTCCGCATCGGCCTGGGCATCGGCCGCCTGGTCTTCCGGGCCCTCAACGCGGTCGAGGCGGTGCTCGCCGCGGCCGTCGCCGTCGCGGTCGCCCTGACCACGGCACCCGGCGCGGCGGTCATCGCGCTGACGGCCGCCGCCGCGGCCCTCCTGGCCCTCCAGCTGGCCGTGATCCGCCCGTTCCTCAACCGCCGCACCCGCCGCGTCCTCGCCGGCGAAACCCTCCCCCGCTCTAACTCCCACCTCTTCTACGTCGCCGCCGAACTCGCCAAGACCGGCGTCCTGCTCGCCCTGGGCATCACCCTCCTGACGGCCTGAGCCGGCACCGCCCTGCGGGGCTGACGACCCGTCAGCCCCGCTCTGCGACCAGCGCGCGCTCCCAGTGCTGGGTGTCGGCGTACTCCCGCATGCTGACGATGGCGCCGTCGCGGACCGTGAAGATCGCGGTGTTCTTCTGCCGGTAGGGCCGGCCGGTGCGGCCGGTGCCCCAGGAGTCCCACTCGACGGACACCTGCTCGCCCTCGCCGAAGATGTTGGTGACCCGCGCGCCGATCTCGCGCTCCGGGTCGAGGTGGGCGAAGGCGGTGGCCAGGAAGCCGTTGATGACCTGGTCCCGGCCCTGCCAGGTGCCGGAGATCGGCAGGTCCCCGGCGTACCAGCAACTGCCGTCCTCGGCCCAGGAGTCGCGGATCACGTCCTGGTCGCCGGCGACCAGCGCGTCGAAGTAGCGCAGCACCACCTCCTTGGGGGCGCCGGCGGCCGGGCTGTTCTCGGCGGTGTCGGTCGCGGTCTCGGTCTCGGTCGCGGTACTGGTCATGGTGGCCTCCGTGGTCTTCCCCGGTGTGGGGTCTTCCGTTGCGGCGGTTCGTCCGCCTGGGCATGAGGACAGTCAAGCCGCGGGCCGCCGCCGCACCAAGGCGCAAGCGGCGTCAGCAGTCATCACCGATGGCGATCAATCCCGGCCTCCGGGGCGCGGCCCGAGCCCGCGCCCCCGCCCCGGCCGGATGGCCGGTCGCCGCCGGTGTCCGCCGGGCCCGCCCGAAGATCACGTACGCTGCCGGACAGACGTACGGGATGTTTGGGGAGCAGCAGGTCATGTCCGAAACGCAAGCGCACGCGCCGGCCGCGGAAGAACCCCGCGGGCCGCAGCTCCGCGAACCGGACCGGATGCGGAGCCTGCTCGACGCGGTGATGAGCCTGGGGCGGGGGCTCGAACTCCCGCAGGTGCTCCGGGGCATCGTGGAGGCGGCGGTCACCCTCACCGACGCGGAGTACGGGGCGCTCGGCGTGGTCGGCGGCGGGGGGCTGTCGCAGTTCCTGCCGGTGGGCATGGACGAGGAGCTGATCGCCTCGATCGGCCGGACGCCGTGCGGCCGCGGCATCCTCGGCGAGCTGATCCGCAACCCCGCGCCGCTCCGCCTCACCGATCTGGCCGACCACCCGCACAGCGCCGGTTTTCCGGCCAACCATCCGCCGATGCGCACCTTCCTCGGGGTGCCGGTCCGGGTCCGCGACGAGGTGTTCGGCAATCTCTACCTCACCGAGAAGCGCGGCGGCGGCGCGTTCGACGCGGACGACGAGGCGGTGGTGGCCACCTTGTCCATCGCGGCGGGGGTGGCCATCGACAACGCCCGCATGTACCACGAGAGCCGCCGCCGCGAGCGGTGGCTGGAGGCGCTCGGCGAGATCACCCGCAGTCTGCTGTCGGGCACGGAGGCGGACGAGGTGCTGCGGCTGATCGCCCGGCGGGCGATGGAGGTGGCCGGCGCGGACTGCGCGGCGGTCCTGCTGCCGGCGGCCGGTTCGGCGGAGCAGCTGTCGGTGGCGGTGGCCTGCGGTACGGGCGCGAGCCGGATCGCCGGACTGCGGGTGCCGGTGGACGGTTCGCTGCCCGGGATGGCGGTGCGCGGCGGGCAGCCGGTGGTCACCGACGATCTGCGCGCCGACCCCCGGGCGTATCCGCTCGGTACGGACCGTACGGACGGTCCCGGGGCGGCGGACGACTCCAACTCCGGGGCCGGGGCCGGGTCCGGTTCCGGCGAGGAGGTCTACGGGCCGGCGGTCGCCGTTCCGCTCCAGGTGGACACCGGGTGCGGAGCGCTGCGGCTGTGCCGGCTGGCGGACCGGCCGCCGTTCGACGACACCGAGGTCCGCTTGATATCCGGCTTCGCCGATCAGGCGGTGATCGCGCTGGAACTCGCCCGCCGGCGCGCCGAGTCGGAGGAGCTGACGGTCCTGCACGACCGCGACCGGATCGCCCGGGACCTGCACGATCTGGCCATTCAGCGGCTGTTCGCCACCGGCATCACCCTGCAGAGCGCGACCCGGCTGATCGACCGGCCGGAGGCGGCCGAACGGGTCGGGCGCGCGGTCGGCGATCTGGACACCACCATCAAGATCATCCGGTCCACCATCTTCGGGCTGCGCACCACCGGGGACGGCGCACCGGACCGCGGACTGCGCCGCGACCTCACCGACACCGTGAGCCGCGCGGCCGGACCGCTCGGCTTCGCCCCGGCGCTGCGGATCGACGGCCCGGTGGACGCCGCGGTCCCGGAGGAGGTGGCCCAGCACCTGGTGGCGGTGGCCGCCGAGGCGCTGAGCAACGCCGCCCGGCACGCCCGCGCCCGCCGCGTGGACGTCGCGGTCGCGGCGACCGCCGGCGAGGTGGCGCTGACGGTGACGGACGACGGGGTGGGCCTGCCGGCCGGCGGTTCCGGGCACATCGGCGGACTGGCCAACATGCGGGCGCGGGCGGAGATGCTCGGCGGCCGCTTCGAGGCCGGCACGCCGGAGGGCGGCGGCACCCGCCTGGTGTGGCGGGTGCCCCTGCCCGGCTGACCCCGAGCCGCCGGCCGTATGTCATCGAGGACCGCTCAGTCCCGCCCCTCCCGCAGCCGCTCCGCCACCATCGCCGCCTGGACCCGGCGCCCCACCCCCAGCTTGGCCAGGATGGCGGAGACCCGGTTCTTCACCGTCTTCTCGGCGAGGAACAGCCGGTCCGCGATCTGACGGTTCGTCAAACCTTCGGTGATCAGGTCCAGTACCTCCCGCTCGCGCGGCGAGAGCCGGTCCAGGACCGAGGCGGCGGACTCCTCGGCCGGCTCCCGGGCCGGGCCGCGCAGCCGGGCCATCACCCGGGCCGCCGTGCGCGGGTCCAGCATCGACTCCCCCGCCGCGACCGTCCGCACCGCGCGCACCAGCGCCGAGCCGTCGATCTGCTTGAGCACATAGCCGGCCGCCCCCGCCATGATGGCGTCGAACAGCGCCTCGTCGTCATCGAACGAGGTCAGCATCAGGCAGGCCAGCTCCGGCATCCGGGCCCGCAGTTCCCGGCAGACCTCGATGCCCTCCTGGTCACTGCCCGACCCGTCGCCGCCCAGCCGCACGTCGAGGACGGCCACCTGGGGCCGGACGGCCGGGACCCGGGCGAGGGCCTGCCGGGCGTCCCCCGCCTCCCCCACCACCTCGATGTCGTCCTCCGCCTCCAGGAGATCCCGTACGCCGCGGCGCACCACCTCGTGGTCGTCCAGGATGAAGACCCGCAGCGGTGCGGCGGGGGCCGGGGTGGCAGGGTGCTGGTTCATTCACGCTCGCTTGGTCGTTCGTCCGCTTGGTCGTTCGCCGCTTCCCGCCGGGGCGCCGGGCGGGCCGGTGCGGGGCCGGCAGCAGGGCCCCGACCCCGAGGTTCGCCCGGTCCGCCGGGCCCGCGCAAGGGCCAAACGGCCCCCGGAGCAGGGTCCTTCGGCCGTCACGGCCCGTTGTGATACTGGCGCCCTCCGTCAGGACCCCGTTCAGAAGGTGGACACCATGCACCAGTCCCGCCGGTCCCCGCGACCCCTGCCCGGCGGCCGGCCCGTCCCGCCCGCCCGCGACACCGTCGGCGACGAGTACCACGCCCTGCTCGCCCGGCACGACGCGATGCGGCTGCGGCGGCGCATCCTCGGCCAGGGCCGGTCCCCGGCCCCGGATTTAACGCCCGCCTACGACGGCGCCGCCGACCAGCGCCTGATCACCCAGTACCTGGACCTGGTCACCCCGTTCGGCGAGCTGATCGCGCACCTCTACGACGAGATGTTCGCCCGCCGGCCGTCGCTGCGGTCGCTGTTCCCGGCGTCCATGGAGTTCCAGCGGGCCCATCTGGCCCGGGCGTTCTGGTACCTGATCGAGAATCTGCACCGGACCGACGAGGTCGCCGCGTACTTCCGGCAGCTCGGCCACGACCACCGCAAGCTGGGGGTGCGGCCGGCGCACTACGAGGCGTTCGAGACCGCGCTGCGGGCGGCGCTGCGGCGCTCGGCCGGGCCTCGCTGGGCGGAGGCCGTGGAGGAGGCGTGGGTGCGGATGCTGCGGTTCGCCGTCGCGTCGATGGTGGCGGGCGCCGAGGCGGCGCTGGCCGAACCGCCGTGCTGGCGCGGCACGGTGACGGCCCATGAGCGGCGCCGCCCGGACCTCGCGGTGCTGCGGGTCCGGGTGCACGAGCCGTATCCGTACCGGGCCGGGCAGTACGCGGCGGTGGAGTCGCCGCTGATGCCGCAGGCGTGGCGGCACTACTCCCTGGCGTGCGCGCCGCGGGCCGACGGCGAGCTGGAGTTCCACATCCGGCAAACGGGGCCCGGCGGGGTCAGCGAGGCACTGGTCAGCCGCACCGAGCCGGGCGACATCCTGCGGCTGGGCCCGGCGCACGGCACCATGGCGCTCGGCCCGGAGGACCACGCCGGCGAGGTGCTGATGGTGGCCGGCGGCACGGGCTGGGCGCCGGTCAAGGCGCTGCTGGAGGAGTGGGCCGGCCGCCGGCGCGGGGCGGGCGGGCTGCCGGTGCGCCCGGCCGGCCGGGTCCACCTCTTCGTCGGCGCGCGCAGCCGCGCCGAGCTGTACGACGCCGGGGCGCTGGCCCAACTCGCGGCGCGGAACCGGTGGTTGCGGGTGGTGCGGGTGCTGGACGAGGAGGCCGCCCGGGGCGCCGGGCGCTCACCGGGCGAGTACGGCCCGCTGGCCGAGGCGGTGGCCCGGGACGGGTCCTGGGCCGGTGCGCTGGCCTTCGTCAGCGGTCCGGCGGCCATGGTCGGCGCCACCGTCGCCCGGCTGACCGCGGCCGGGCTGCCGGCCGGCCGGATCCGCCACGACCCGCTCCCGGACGCGCTGCCCGCGGCGGCGGCGCGCGCCACGGCGTACGCGGCGGACGCGGGGAGCGCGGGCGGCGTGGACGACGCGGCGATGACGGGGGCAGCCCGCTGACGTAACGGGCCGCCGCCCTGCCGGCGTCCCCGGGGCGGGGCGCCGGCGGGGTCGAACGGCCCCTGGCGCGACCGACCCCCAGGGCGTTGACTGGGCGTGGCCGCCGCGCAGCGCGGCCGCCGCCGACGCACCGAGGAGACAGGGAGCCGCCGTGCACGACCTTCCGGCCCGGCACACCACCACCGCCGCCGACCCCTGCCTGGCGGACTGGGCCGACCGCGCGGCCTCCCGCCGCAGCAGCGCGCTGGACCGCGCCGAGGCGCTGCGGCTGCTCGGCAGCGTCTCGCTGGGCCGGATCGTCTTCACCCAGGACGCGCTGCCGGCCATCCGCCCGGTGAACCACCTCCTGCACCACGGCGCGGTGATCCTGCGGACCCACGAGGGCGCGGTGCTGGCGGCGCTGGCCCGGCAGGCGGCGGACGAGGGCGTGGTGGTCGCCTACGAGGCGGACGCCATCGACCCGGCCACCCACTGCGGCTGGAGCGTGGTGGTGACCGGCTACTGCCGCCTGGTGACGGACCCGGACGACCGGGCGCACTACCAGGCGCTGCTGCACCCCTGGACCGACCACCGGATGGAACACGTCCTGCGGATCCGCCCGGATCTGGTCACCGGCGTCCGGCTGTCCGCCAACTGACGCGCGGCGCACCCCTTTCACGAACGCCTCTCAAGCACCCCGTACGAACACCCCCTTCACGCACCCCGTTCACGGGCACCGCCCGGCGCCGTCCCCCCGGGGCGCGCCGGCCCGCAGCCCGTCCATCACCAGGTCCAGCAGGCGCTCGGCGCGGGCGCGTCCGCCGGCCTGCGGATCGAGCTGCCACAGGCCGGCGATGGCCAGCAGGAAGTCGTCGGCGGTGACGCCGGGGCGGATGGTGCCGGCCTCCTCGTTCGCGGTGAGCAGGAGGGTGACGGCGGCGGTGAGCGGGCCGCGGCTCAGGGCGGCGAAGGTGCCGTGCGGGGCGGTGGCCTGGCGCAGGGCGGCGGCCAGGCCCGCTTTGGTCATGGCGTAGCGGGCGAGGTGGTCCATCCAGGCGCGCAGGGCCCGGTCGGGCGGCCGGGTGGCCAGGAGGCGGTCGGCGGCGTCGCGGAGCTGCTGGACCTCGTGGCGGTAGACCTCCAGGACGAGGGCCTCGCGGTTGGGGAAGTTGCGGTAGAAGGTGCCCTGTCCGACACCGGCCTTCCGGGCGATCGCGCTGAGCGGGGCGTCGGCGGAGCGGGTCAGCTCGGCCAGCGCGACCGCCAGGATGCGGTCGCGGTTCCGCCGGGCGTCCGAGCGCCGGGGCGTGTCCTCAGGGCGGTGCACGCTTCTCCTCCCGGGAATGGCCGGTGAGTTGGGCTTGTTGCGGTGGAGCGGCCGCGCGGACAAACCCCCTTGCTAACCGGACAACTGTCCGTTAGGTTTCCACGGTAGCGGACAGCTGTCCGCTTCGTGACCACCATAGCGGCAGCCGAGCGGGGGGATCCGGCCGGCCCGGAAGCCCGGCGGCCACCGGGACCGGTCTCCCGCCCGCCGTACCCACCGCATCCGCCCGCCCGTAGCACCCCCGCGCGCGGACCTCACGGTTCCGCCCCGCCCCCACACCGCGTACGAACGTGAAAGAAGGCTGATCATGGCCCCATCGACGGCCGGTGCCATCACCTTGGCCATCAACGGCGAGAAGCACACGCTGCCCGTCGACAACCGCACCACCCTGCTGGACGCGCTGCGCGAGCGGCTCGGCCTGACCGGCACCAAGAAGGGCTGCGACCAGGGCCAGTGCGGTGCCTGCACGGTCCTGCTCGACGGCCGCCGGGTGGTCTCCTGCCTCCAGCTCGCGGTGGCCGCCGAGGGGCGCGAGGTCACCACCATCGAGGGCGTGGCGGACGGCGACGAACTCCACCCGGTGCAGCAGGCGTTCCTGGAGCTCGACGGCTTCCAGTGCGGCTACTGCACGCCGGGCCAGATCTGTTCGGCCATCGCCGCGATCGAGGAGCACGCGGCGGGCTGGCCGAGCGCGGCGACCGCCGACGTCCGGCCGGAAGCGGGCGTTCCGCCGCTGACCGCCGAGGAGATCCGGGAGCGGATGAGCGGCAATCTTTGCCGCTGCGGCGCGTATGTGTCGATCGTGCAGGCGGTCGCGCGGGCGGCCGGGGAGCGGCCCACCGGCCCGGTGGAGCTGCCCGGTGCGGCGGCGGTGGCGGATGTGGAGGGTGTGGCATGAGGGAGTTCGACTACCGGCGGGCGGCCGACGTACCGGGCGCGCTGGCGCTGCTCGGCGCCGGAGCCGAGGAGGCCCGCTATCTCGGCGGCGGCACCAACCTCGTCGATCTGATGAAGACCGGCGTGGAGCGGCCCGCGCTGCTGGTCGACGTCCGCGAACTGCCGCTGGACGGGATCGAGACCACCGACGACGGCGGGCTGCGGATCGGGGCGACGGTCACCAACAGCGACCTGGCCGCGCACCCCGAGGTCCGGCGCCGCTATCCGGCGCTGGCCCAGGCCGTGCTGGCCGGCGCCTCCGGGCAGCTGCGCAACATGGCCACGGTCGGCGGCAACCTCCTCCAGCGGACCCGCTGCGCCTACTTCACCGATGTGACCAAGCCGTGCAACAAGCGCGCCCCCGGGAGCGGTTGCCCGGCGGTGGCGGGCGAGCACCGCAACCACGCGATCCTGGGCGCCAGTACGCACTGCGTGGCCGTGCACCCCTCGGACATGGGCGTGGCGCTGGCCGCGTTCGACGCCGTGGTGCACTACGAGACGGCCGACGGCCCGGGCAGCCTGCCGCTGGCGGAGTTCTACCTCCCGGTGGGCGACACCCCGCACCGCGAGACCGCGCTGCCGGCCGGCGCGCTGATCACCGGCGTCACCCTGCCGCCGGCCCCGGTCGCCGCCGCCTCCCGCTACCGCAAGGTCCGCGAGCGCGCCTCGTTCGCCTTCGCGATCGGCTCGGTCGCGGCCGCGCTGGAGGTCCGGGACGGCGCGGTGCACGATGTCCGACTGGCGTTCGGGGCGGTCGCGTCCCGGCCGTGGCGGGCCCGGGCGGCGGAGCGGGCGCTGCTCGGCGGCCCGGCGACCGCCGAGGCGTTCGCCGCCGCCGCGGACGCCGAACTCGCCGCCGCCGAGCCGCTGCCCGGCAACGGATACAAGGTGACGCTGATCCGGAATCTCGTCGTCGCCGTGCTGACCGAGCTGGCCGAGGAGCGCCGGCGGAACGAGGAGGCCACCCGATGACCACCACGACGACCGAGACCGTCCCGGTCACCGGCGCGGTGGGCACCGCGCACACCCGCATCGAGGGCCGCGACAAGGTCACCGGCGCGGCCCGCTACGCCGCCGAGGTGCCCCTTGCGGGCCTGGCGCACGGCTGGCTGGTGGGCTCCACCATCGCCCGCGGCCGGATCCGCTCCCTCGACCCCGCTCCCGTCCTGGCGATGCCCGGCGTCCTGGCCGTCCTGCACCACGGCAACGCCCAGGCACTGGAGTCGGATTACGCCAGCCCCATGGGCAAGCCCGATCCGGCGCTCCAGCTGTTCCAGCACGACCGCGTGCCGTACGCCGGCTGGCCGGTGGCGCTGGTCGTCGCCGAGACCTCCGAGCAGGCCCGGGAGGCCGCCGAGGCGCTGGTGGTCGAGTACGACGAGGAGCCGCACGACGTGGCGTTCGCGGCCGGGCGCCCGGAGGCGTACGTCCCGGCCGGCCCCGCGCACTCCCCCTCGGAGGCCGGGAAGGGCGACCTGGCGGCCGGGCTCGCCGCGTCCGCGGTCGTGGTGGACGAGGAGTACACCACGCCCGAGGAGCACCACCACCCCATGGAGCCGCACGCGGCGACCGCCTACTGGGCCGCCGGCCGGCTGGAGATCATCGACGGCAATCAGGGCAGCATCTACGTCGCGCAGGAGCTGGCGCGGCTGTTCGCGCTGGACCCGTCCACGGTCCGGGTGCGGTCGGAGCACGTCGGCGGCGGCTTCGGCTCCAAGGGGGCCCGTCCGCCGCAGGTCGCCGCGGCGATGGCGGCGACGGTCCTGCAGCGCCCGGTCCGGGTCGTGCTGACGCGTCGTCAGATGTTTTCGCTGACCGGCTACCGCAGCCCCACGATCCAGCGGGTGCGGCTCGGCGCCGACCCCGACGGGCGGCTGCGGGCGGTGGATCACGAGGGGCTGAACCAGACCTCGACGGTGCACGAGTTCGTCGAGCGGAGCGCCGATGTGCCCCGCGCGATGTACGAGACCGAGGCGCTGCACTCCGTCAGCCGGGTGATCCGGCTCGACGTCCCCACCCCGACGTGGATGCGCGCCCCGGGTGAGGCGCCGGGTTCGTTCGCCCTGGAGTGCGCGCTGGACGAGCTCGCCGCGCGGTGCGGGCTCGACCCGATCGCCCTGCGGGTCCGCAACGAGCCCGAGGTGGGCCCGCTGTCCGGGCTGCCCTACAGCAGCCGGCGGCTGCTGGAGTGCTTCGAGGAGGGCGCCCGCCGCTTCGGCTGGGCCGGCCGCGATCCGCGCCCCGGGGTGCGGCGCGAGGGCCGCTGGCTGCTCGGCACCGGCACCGCGGCCGCCTCGTTCCCCACCCTGGCCGGACCGTCCACGGCGGCGGTGACGGCGGAGGCGGACGGCGACTACACGGTCCGGATCACCGCGGCCGACATCGGCACCGGGGCGCGCACCGCGCTGACCCTGGTCGCCGCGGACGAGCTGGGCGTCGCGCCGGACCGCGTACGGGTCCGGATCGGCGACAGCGACTTCGGGCAGGCGATGCTGGCCGGCGGTTCGGCGGGCACCCGGTCCTGGGCGTGGGCGGTCACGCTCGCGGCCCGGTCACTGCGGGAGCAGCTGGCCCTGGGCGGCAGCATCCCCCCGGAGGGCATCACCGTCCGCTCGGACACCGCGGAGGCCCTGGCCGCGCTGCCGCGCCGGGAGCGGCACGCCTTCGGCGCGCAGTTCGCCGAGGTCGCGGTGGATGTGGCCACCGGCGAGGTGCGGGTCCGGCGGATGCTGGGCATCTTCGCCGCCGGACGGATCGTCAACCCCCTCACCGCGCGCAGCCAGCTGGTCGGCGGCATGATCTGGGGGCTGTCCATGGCGCTGCACGAGGAGGCGGTCCGGGACGAGCGCTGGGGCAGCCATGTCGGCGCGGACCTCGCCGGCTACCACGTCGCCGCCAACGCCGACGTCCCGGTGGTCGAGGCGGACTGGGTGGACGACCCGGACGAGCAGGACCCGGTCGGCATCAAGGGCATCGGCGAGGTCGGCATCGTGGGCGCCGCGGCGGCCATCGCCAACGCGGTCTGGCACGCCACCGGCGTCCGCCACCGCCACCTGCCGATCCGCCCGGACCGGGTCCTGACGGCGGGCGCCGGCGACCTGGGCTGATCCGGCCGGCGCCGGCGGCCGGGGCGCCACGCTCCCGGCCGCCGGCGCCGCTCGTTCACTCCTGGCGTTCGATGACCTCCGCGAGCCGCCCCAGCTGCCGGGCCAGTTGGGCCCGCTCCTCGGGGCTGAAGGCTTCGAAACCGCGGGCCTGGGCCGCGCGCCGCTGGTTCCGCAGCCGGGTGAGCCGGTCGCGCCCGTCCTCGGTGAGCCGCACCAGGACCCGGCGCTCGTCCTCCGGCGAGCGCCGCCGGGCCACCGTCCCCTTGGCGTCGAGCTGCTGGAGCATCCGGGTGGCGGTGGGCACGCTCACCCCGGCGGCCGCGGCGAGCCGCCCCACCGGCAGCTCCGCGCCCCCGGCCAGCGGATCGAGCAGGGCGAGCTGGGCCAGCGACAGGCCGCCCTCCTCGGCGGCGCGGCCGCGCGCCTTGCGCATCGCCAGGAACAGCGCGTCGGCGGCCTGCGCCAGCGCCTCCACCCCGTCCGGCACGGCCGGGCCGGGCCCCTCCTCGGGGGCGGCGGGGCGGGCGGTGTCCTGGCTACCGGTCGGCATACCTGCTAGCTTACCGGCCTATTCGTTAGCAAGCTAACGACCGGAGGCTGACCCCATGACGACGACTCCCGCCCGTATCGACGTCCACCAGCACGCCCTGCCGCCCGCCTACCTCCGCACCTTGGAGGACCGCGGTCTGGACTCCGGCGGCTGGCCGCTGCCCGTCTGGGACGCGTCCCGCGCCCTGGCGATGATGGACGACCAGGGCATCGCCACCGGCGTGCTGTCCGTCAGCGCGCCCGGCGTCCACCTCGGCGACGGCACCGGGGCGCGCGCCCTGGCCCGTACGGTCAACGAAGCGGTCGCCGAGCTGGTCAAGGACCGGCCCGACCGCTTCGGCCAGTTCGCGAGCCTGCCGCTGCCGGACGTCGACGCGGCGGTGGCCGAGGCGGTGCACGCCCTGGACGAACTGGGCGCCGACGGTGTGGTGTTGATGGCCAGCGCCCAGGGCCGCTACCTGGGCGACCCGGCTTACGAACCGCTGTGGGAGGTGCTGGACGCCCGCGCCGCGGTCGTCTTCGTCCACCCCAACGAGCCGCCGGTGCCGAGGCTGCCGGGCCTGCCCGCCCCGGTGCTGGACTTCACCTTCGACACCACCAGGACCGCGGTCCACATGACCGTCAACGGCGTCCTGCGCCGCCACCCCCGCATGACGGTGATCCTCGCGCACGCCGGTGGCTATCTCCCCTACGTCGCCCACCGGGTGGCCGTCACCGCCCCGCAGGTCCGCCCGGACCTCACCTCCGACGCGCTCCTGGCCGACCTGCGGCGCTTCCACTTCGACACCGCCCTGTCCGGCAGCCCCACCGCCCTGCCGTCCCTGCTGGCCTTCGCCGCCCCCGGCCACGTCCACTTCGGCAGCGACTGGCCCTTCGCGCCCACCGAGGCCGGCGCGTACTTCACCGGCCACCTGGACGCCTACGACGGCTGGGAGCCCGGCGCCCTGGAAGCCGTCAACCGCACCGGCGCGGAGGCCCTCTTCCCCCGCCTCGCCGGCGCGTAGGCGGTGCCGCCGCGTCCCGTCAGGCGACCTTGGTGCACAGGATGCTGCGGCCGTCGTAGACGTTCCAGGAGTAGGTGTAGGGGCGGCCCTGGTCGGGCGGGCAGGCGCGGCTGCCGGCCGACGCCGGCAGGACCGCGCTGACCTGCATGATGAAGCGGAACTCAGCGGGCACCCTGGCCGCCCCGCAGTTCCACAGCGTCAGCAGGTCGGCGCCGGCCGGCTGCCCGTTCCGCTCCCGGGCGAGGAAGCACTGACCGATCCGGAACTGCCGCTCCACGCACAGTCCGACCGGCGAGAGGTCCGCGGCCGTGTGCCACCAGCCGGTGCTGCCCGGCCCGGCCGGGCAGGTCCCGGAGTGCCGCACCGAACGCACCCGCAGATAGGCGTTGGCCGCCTGGCAGTCCACCCGGGCCGGGGGCGTCCGGCTCCACTTCCCGTACCCGTCGGCGTACGCGTCCAGGCAGTCGCCGGCCCGCACGGCCGAGAACGCCAGGTCCGCCGCGCTGGGCGTCCGGGGCGCGAAGGGCGTCGGCGACGGCGAGTAGCGGGGAAGGGAGGGCCGGGTGGGGGTGCGGGAGGTGGTGGCGCCGCCGCCGGCCGCGGAACCGCCCGAGAGCGAACCGGAACCGCCCCCGCTGTACGGGCTGCTGCCAATGCGGCCGCTCGGCGTCCCGTTGGCGGTGTCCGCTGCGCCGCTGTGCTCCCAGGGCTTCCAGACGAACAGCACGACGGCGAGGAGCGCGAGAACGGCCCAGAACGAGCCCCCGGAGGAGGTGGACGGCGGCGGCGCGGGCTCGGGCGTCGGCGGGGGTTTCGGCTTCGGGGGCGGCGGCTTCGGCTGCGCGGGCTTCGGTTTCGGAGTCTCCGGTTTCCGGGTTTTCGGCTTCGGCTCCTTCGGTTTCGGGGACGGCGGCTTGGCCCGGCCGGGACCGGCGCCGCGGGGTGCCGTGTAGGCGCGGGTGGGCCGGGGCGGCGGCACCGGCCGGGTCCGCAGATCGATCGTGCGGGCCGCCGCCCGGCCCTCCGCCCGCAGCGCCCGGCCCTGCGCCTCGTACGCCGCGATCAGGGCCGTCCAGCGCGCCGGCAACCGGCCGCCGCCCCGCCACGCGCCGGCCGGACCCAGCTCGGCGCGGACCCGCCGCAGCACCTCGGCGGGCGCCGGCCGGTCGCGCGGATCGGCGGCCAGGCACGGGCGGATCAGCCCGTCCAGCCCGGCCGGCAGCCCGGTGAGGTCCAGTGCGCCGCGCTGGACGAGGGTCAGCAGCCGGATGGTGTCGGAGGTCTCCGGATAGGGCGGGCGGCCGACGGCGGTGTGGAAGAGCGTCGCGCCGAGCGAGTAGACGTCGGAGGCCGCGGTGGACGGTTCGGCGCGGGCCTGCTCCGGCGAGGTGAAGGCGATGGTGCCCAGCGTCAGCTGAGTGCGCGTCATATCGCTGGCGTGCGATATGCCGAAGTCGATGACGCGCGGTCCGTCGTGCGGCAGCAGGACGTTCTGGGGTTTGACGTCCCGGTGGACGATGCCCGCGGCGTGCAGGGCCACCAGGGCCTCGGCGACCCCGGCCGCGATCCGGTACACCGCCGTGCGGCCCACCGTGCCCGCCCTGGCGACGAGTTCGGCCAGTGAGGGCGCCGGGATGTACTCGATGGCCATCCAGGGGCGCTCGGCGTGCGGGTCGGCGTCCAGGACCCGGGCGGTGCGGGCGCTGCCGATCCGCCGGGCCAGCGTCACCTCGCGGGCGAACCGCCGGCGGTCGGTCTCACCTATGGCGCCCTCGGCGAGCAGCGTCTTGACGGCGGCCAGCCCGCCGTCCTCCGCGGACCGCGCCACGTAGACGCGGCCCATCCCGCCCGAGGCGAGGCGGCCCAGCAGCTCGTAGCCGCCGAGCCGCACCGGATCGTCGCCGCCGAGCGGTCTGATGCCCGTACCCGTCATGTCCCGTCGTCCTCCCCCGTGCTCCGCCGCCGGGGCCCCGCGACGGGCCCCGGCAGTCGGCCGACCCCGCAAACCCTGGCACGGCGGGGATCGTTGAGGAAGCCGTCCGGCAGGGGCACCGGACCGCACCGGGACGGTCAGCGCACGTGGACCGTCCGGGGCGCGGTGGTGATGTCCGCGTGCGGGTGGCCGCCGTGCGGGCCGTCCACCCCGTAGAGCACCCCGCGGAACTGCAGGGTCCCCGGGCGGGAGGTCTTGACCTTGGTGTCGACGGTGGCCTCGCTGCCGGTGATCTCCAGGATCCTGCCGCACTTGACGGTGTGCCAGGCGCCGCTGGTGCCGGTGCGCTGCTGGGCGCAGAACATGCCGTACTGGATGCCGTCGCTGTCGCCCGCGCCCTTGAGGTGAACGGTCGCGCCGTGCTTCACGGTGCCGGGCGAGGCGCTGAAGGTGGCGCTGCCCTTGGCGAACGCCGGGGTGGCGGCCAGGAGGGCGGCGGCCAGCCCGATCGCCCCCACCGCCGCGACCCGGGCGCCGCGCCGGCGCCGGCCGGCCGCCCCCGCGTCCGCCGCCATCACTGTTGTCGCTGTTGTCGCTGTCATGGTGTCCTCCCCTTCACCGGGCCGGGCCCGGTGTCCTCTGTCACCCGGCTAGAGGGGATTCGGGGCCGGGGCGTTCCCGGCATCCGGGAAACCCCGTCCGGAATCCGGGACTCCACGGACGGCCAGTGCCCGCGGTGGGGGCCGGGGGCGATCGCGGGTATGAGTGGCGGTACGCGCGGGCACCGGACCCGGTGCGCGCGGAAGGGAGCCGGTGTGGTGGAGCGGACGACGTGCTGTGTGGTGGGCGGCGGGCCCGCCGGGATGGTGCTGGGGCTGCTGCTGGCGCGGGCGGGGGTGGCGGTGACGGTCCTGGAGAAGCACGGGGATTTCCTGCGGGACTTCCGCGGCGACACCGTGCATCCATCGACGCTGGCGCTCCTGGACGAGCTGGGGCTGGGCGAGCGGTTCGCCCGGCTGCCGCAGCGGCGGGTGACGACCGTTCAGCTGCCGCTCGGACCCGGCGGCGCGCTGGCCACGGTGGGCGATCTGACCGCGCTGAGCGGTCCGTTCAACTACGTGGCGATGGTGCCGCAGTGGGATCTGCTGGACCTGTTGGCGGACGAGGCCCGGCGGGAGCCGTCGTTCACGCTCCGGATGAGCACCGAGGCGACGTCGTTCCTGGTGGAGCGGGGGCGGGTGACGGGTGTGCGGTACCGCACCGCCGGCGGGCGGACCGGTGAGCTGCGGGCGGCGCTGACGGTGGCCTGCGACGGCCGGGGCTCGCTCGCCCGGGCGCTGCCGGAGCTGGGGCTGCGGGCGTTCCCCTGCCCGATGGACGCCTGGTGGTTCCGGCTGCCGCGCCGCGACGGCGATCCGCACGGGCTGGTGGGCGGCGTCGGGGACCGGCTGCTCGCCGCGCTGATCGACCGCGGGGACTACTGGCAGTGCGCCGCGCTGATCCCCAAGGGGACGGACGCCGCGCGGCGCGCTTCCGGGCTGCCGGCGTTCCGGGCCGGCTACGCGGCGGCCGCGCCCTGGCTCGGGGACCGGGTGGACGCGCTGGCGTCCTGGGACGAGGTGCGGCTGCTGGACGTCCGGCTGGACCGGCTGCGGCGCTGGCACCGTCCGGGGCTGCTGTGCATCGGGGACGCGGCGCACGCGATGTCGCCGGTGTTCGGGATCGGCATCAACCTCGCGGTGCAGGACGCGGTGGCCGCGGCCCGCCATCTGGTGGAGCCGCTGCGCGCGGGCCGGGTGGGGCTGGCGGATGTGCGGGCGGTGCAGCGCCGCCGGTGGCCGACCGCGGCGCTCACGCAGGGGCTCCAGCGGGCCGCCCACGCCCGGGTGATCGAGCCGGTGCTGGCCGGGCGGCCGCCGCTGGGCGATCCGCGGCGCGCCCAGTGGGTGGCGGACCGGCTCACCGCCTCCCGGTGGCTGAACCGCGTCCCGGCGTACTTCCTGGCGTACGGCGCGCTGCGCGAACGGCCGCCGGCCGCGTCGGTCCGCTGAGCCGCGGCGCCCGGCCGGAGCGGTCCCGGCGGCCGGGCGGCGGGCGGGCGGGGCAGCCGCGGACGGCCCGGCGGTCAGTCCTCCGTCACCTCCGCCAGCCGGAACGGCCCGGCGGCCCCGGGGGCGTACATGACGGGCAGGGAGCGGCCGAGGGGGACGACGACGACCGGTTCGTCGCGGTATTCGCGCAGGAAGTGCTCCAGCGGCTCCCAGATCATGCTCCGGTACCCGGCCTCGGTCCGCTGGTGCTCGAAGGACAGGGTCAGCGCGGACTCCCCCACGGTGACGCTCACCGCGTGCACCTCGAGCCAGTCCCCGCCGATCCACGCTTCGAGTCGTACGTTTGACATGCGGCAAGAGTGCCCGGTGCGGCCCCGACCTGGCAATCAGCCGTCGGCGGGGCGGTGCACCGGGCTCCCTCGCGGGGCGGTGCACCGGCTCCCGTCAGACGGCGGTCAGCGGGTCACAGGGACGGCCGCTGGCTTCCCACCCGGTAGCTCTCGGCCACCTCGGCGGCCTCGGCGACGGGCCCCGGCGGAGCGTCGGGCGCGGATTTCGACGCGGATTCCGAGGCGGCCTGGGTCTTGGAATTCCGGCGCATCTCCTGAAGTCCCTTTTGGATTCCATTCCGCAGCCATTTCCCGAGCGGCCGTTCCACCAGCCGGTGGACGGCGTAGGAAAGCAGCAGCATGAAGACGACGATACCGGGCAGGAGGACGAGCGCCGGGACCTTGTGGCGGAGCAGGTCGATGAGCGTGAATCCGATGTACATGTGCAGGAGGTACAGCGGATACGTCAGCGAGCCGGCGGTCAGCAGCCAGCGCCACCGCACCTTGTCGAATACGCCGAGGGCGATGGCCGCCATGATGGCGAAGGCCAGGATGACGCCCACCCGGGCGGGCCAGCCGTGCGCCATGGCGGCCTTGGCGCCGACATTCATCACCAGGCGCCCGCGCACATAGTGCTGGGCCAGCAGGAATTCCACCGCGACAATGGCCCAGAGCAGCAGCGTGGGCTTGAAGCGGTGCATGAGATAAAAGGCGATTCCGGCGATGAAATACGGCGAGTAGGGGGCGATGGCCCAGACGGAGAGGAAGTTGCTGTCGGCCTTGAGCGCGACGACCCCGGCCACCGTCCACAGCCCGCAGAAGAGCACGCACCGGCGGTAGGTGACCCCGCGGTACACCACCAGGGCGAAGAGCAGGTAGAACTTCAGCTCGACGAAGAGCGACCAGTAGACGTCGTCGAGGTCGGAAACCCCCACGCCCTGCTGGAGCATGGTGAGGTTGGTCAGCACCGTTTCGAGGTTGTCCGCGCTGCGGACCTTCGGCCAGAGCGTCAGAACGGCCGCGGTCAGCAGGACTCCGACCCAGTAGGCGGGATAGAGCCGGGAGACCCGGGATTTGACGAAGTCGCCGAGCGAGCGTCCCCAGGCGCTCATGCAGATGACGAACCCGCTGATCAGGAAGAAGACTTCGACGCCCAGCCAGCCGAATTGGGAGAGGTGGTAGAGCGTCGGCGAGAACGTGTGCGGATCATTGCCCCAGCCATCACGGAGGGTGATGTAGTGGTAGGCGAGGACCATCAGCGCGGCGAGCAGGCGGAGACCGTCGAGGACATAGAGTCTGGATTGCCCGTGCCCCTTCCCTGGTGCGGCCAGAGTTCCAGGCACAGCGAAGGGCATCCCGTGGTTCCTCACAGTTCGTAGGGCAGCGTTCCCCTCCATCCCATCTCATACGCGGGACGGGGAAGGCAAGTTCGGATGAAATGATCGCAAAGAATTGTTCCATAGCAGGCATCGGGGGTTGCGTACCTCACGTTCCGGGCGCCGGCATCATCCGATGCCGGATGCCGCGGGCGATTCCGGGTCAATACGGATACGTGTCACCGGCATCCGCTGCCCCGTGCGCCATCGGAAGCCCCTGATGAAACCCCAACCGGAAGTTCCACTTCCGCCCCTGCGCACCCCGCCCGCCCGGCCGTTTTCCTGTTGTCCGATCATCCGCAACGTTCCCGGTGCCCGGCGGTCCCATGCTGCGCCATAAGGGTTCGCCGGCGACCGCGCGATAAACACCACCGGATATTCCGCGCCATCCGCGCGAAATCCCCACCCCGGCCGCCACCGCTTTCCCCCGCCCTCGCGCATCCCGCCGCCCTCACTCCCCGTACACACCCCTCCGGCCCAGCAGCGCCCGCGCCGCCCGCCGGGGACGAGTAGGACGTAAGGAGACGAATCCTCCGGAGGAATGGGGCGGAATGCAGATCGTGGTCGACCTCAACCGGTGCCAGGGGTACGCGCAGTGCGTGTTCCTCGCGCCCCGGGTGTTCGAGCTGCACGGCGAGGAGGCACTGCTCTACGCTCCGGCGCCCCCGGACGGCGAGGCCGAGCGGGTGCGCCGCGCGGCGGCCGCCTGCCCGGTGCAGGCCATCGTCGTCGGCGAGCAGGCGGGTCCGGGCGGCGGACGGGCCGGGGCGGCGACCGGGGCGGAGGCGGGCGCCGATGTCCGGTGAGCTGACGCGGGGCCGGATCGTCATCGTCGGCGCGTCCCTGGCCGGTCTGCGGGCGGCCGAGACGCTGCGGGCGGAGGGCTTCACCGGGGAGCTGACGGTGGTCGGGGACGAGCCGCATCCGCCCTACGACCGCCCGCCGCTGTCGAAGCAGGTGCTGCTGGGCCGGGTGCCGGCGGCGGACACCGGCCTGCCGGCCCGCCGCCCGGTGGACGCGCACTGGAAGCTGGGGGTGCGGGCCAGCGGCGTCGATCCGGACGCCAAGGAGGTGCTGCTGGCCGACGGTGAGCGGCTGCCGTTCGACCGGCTGCTGATCGCCACCGGGACCCGGGCGCGGCCCTGGCCGAACCCCGAAGAGGCCCGGCTGGACGGTGTGCTGACGGTCCGCACCATGGACGACGCGGCGCGGCTCGCCGAGCGGCTGGACGCCGGGCCGCGCCGGGTCCTGGTGATCGGCGCGGGCTTCACCGGTTCGGAGATCGCCTCGGCCTGCCGGGAGCGCGGGCTGCCGGTGACGGTCGCCGAGCGCGGTCCGGCGCCGCTGGTCGGGGCGCTGGGCGGGACGCTCGGCGCGTTCGCCGCGCGGCTGCAGCGCGCGCACGGGGTCGATCTGCGCTGCGGGGTGACGGTCACCACGCTGCTCGGCAGCGGCGGGCGGCTGACCGGCGCGGAGTTCTCCGACGGCAGCCGGATCGAGGCGGATGTCGCGGTGGTCGCGCTGGGCGCGGTCCGCAACACCGAGTGGCTGGCGGATTCCGGACTGGCCGCCGGTCCGCGCGGGCTGGCCTGCGACGCCGGGTGCCGGGCGTTCACCATGTACGGGATCGTCACGGACGATGTGTTCGTGGCCGGGGACGTGGCCCGTTTCCCGCATCCGCTGTTCGAGTACCAGATGCTGTCGCTGGAGCACTGGGGGAACGCGGTGGCGCAAGCCGAGGTGGCGGCGCACAACATGGTCAGCCCCGGGCCGCGGCGCCGTCCCCATCTGGCGGTCCCGGCGTTCTGGTCCAGCCAGTTCGGGCTGAACATCAAATCGGTCGGGGTGCCGACCTTCTCCGACCAGGTGACCATCGCGCAGGGGTCGGTGGAGGAAGGCCGCCTGGTGGTCGTCTACGGCTACCGCGGCCGGATCACCGCCGCGGTCAGCGTCAACCGCGCCAAGTGGCTGGAGCACTACCAGCGGCTGATCGAGACCGCGGCGCCGTTCCCGCCCCCGCCGGGCGCCGCGGACCGGCCGGAGGCCCCGCGGGTCGTACCGTCCGACGTGCCGGACCCGAAGGTCCTCTCGCACGGCCCGACCGTCGCCCTGACCGGCCATCTGCCGGACCGCCGGCTGTCCTTGGTGCGGCCGGCCGGCTGACCGCGCCCAGCCCCGCCCCCGCCCCGCTACCGACGCCCTGTGACGAGGAGAGCCCGCGCATGTCCACCGAGACCCTGCTGGAGCGGATCAACGACTACGCCCACCGCGCCGACCCCTACCCGCTCTACGCCGAACTGCGCGAGCACGGGGTGGCGCGCCAGAACGACGGCAGCTACCTGGTCGGCACGTACCACGAGATCGCCGCGCTGCTGCACGATCCGCGGATCAGCTCGGACGTGCGCCACCGCACCGATCCGGACCAGGCGCGGGCCGGGGCGACCGGTCTGCCGCCGTCGTTCATCGGCGTCGACGACCCGGAGCACGACCGGTTGCGCCGGCTGGCGATGCGCCCCTTCGGCCCGCCGCACTCCCCCGGCCGCATCAACGCGCTGCACGGCGACATCGTGGAGATCGCCGGTGAGCTGATCGACGGCTTCCGGGGCCGGGACCGGATCGACCTGGTGGACGACTTCGCCTATCCGCTGCCGGTGACGGTGATCTGCCGGCTGCTGGGCGTCCCCCGGGAGGACATGCCCGAGCTGCGCGGCTGGACGGACGCCATCATCGCCTCCCTGGACCGCTCCCCCGGCGAGGAACCGGGCGGCCGCCAGGAGGCGGGCACGGCGGCGCGGCTGGCGATGGCCCAGTACCTCGGCGCTCTGGCCGACCGGCGGCGGGCCGACCCGGCGGACGACATGATCTCCGAGCTGGTCCACGACGACGGGCCCGAAGGGCGGCTGGCCCAGCCGGAGTTGATGACCACGCTGACCCTGCTGATGATCGCCGGGCACGAGACGACGGTCAATCTCATCACCAACGGCATGCTGACACTGCTGCGGCAGCCGGACGCGCTGGAGCGGCTGCGCCGGGAGCCGGAGCTGATGCCGTCCGCGGTGGAGGAGCTGCTGCGCTACGAACCGCCGGTGCAGATGCTGCCGCAGCGCACCCCGCTGACCGATATCGAGGTCGGCGGGGTGACCGTCCCGGAGGGGGCGCCGCTGTATCTGATGCTGGCGTCCGGCAACCGCGATCCGCTGCGCTTCGAGGAACCGGACCGCTTCGATCCGGCCCGGCGGGACAACGAGCACTTCGGGTTCGGCAGCGGGGTGCACAGCTGCTTCGGCGCGCCGCTGGCCCGGGTGGAGGCGCAGGTGGCGCTGGCCGAGCTGCTGCGCCGCCTGGAGACTCCGCGCCTGGTGGCGGACCCGCCCCCGTACCGGCACAGCCCCATTCTCCGCGGCCCCCGGCACCTGCTGATCGAGGGCACGGCCCTGGCAGACGCAGGCACCTGACACCCGGCACCGGACCCTGACGCCTGACACTCCATCAGGCCATGCCGCCGACAGTCCCCTCGCCGGAGCAGGCCGCACCGGTACGGCGGCGAAAACCGGGTGCCGCGATCACCCCCTTCCCGTAATGTGCGCAGCCATTGAGTGGCACTTACTTGGGAGGGGTCAATGCTTCCGGATCTCGTCAGGACATGGGTGGCCGGCTGGGTGGTCTCGCGGCAGCGTCCGCCGGCGGCCGAGCGCCCCTGGGGCCTCTACGTGGACGTGGGCCTGCCCGACCAGGTGGGCCGGCATGTGCTGCCCGCCCCGGACGAGCACACGGTGCGCGCGGCCGCCGCGACCGTGACCGCCCCGTACACCTGGCTGAAGCTGCCGGTGGACGCCGAGACGGCCGAGCCGTGGATGCCGGCGGGCTGGACGGTGGACAAGGAGGAGACCGGCCATCTGATGGCCGCGGACCTGCGCCCCACCCGCCCAGTGGTACCGGACGGCTACCGCGCGACCGTCGAGACCGAGGGCGGCGTCACCTACGTCCAGGTCCGCGACGCGTCCGGCGCGCCCGCCGCGAAGGGGCAGCTGGCGCTCGTGGGCGCGGCGGCGGTGGTGGACAGGGTGGTGACCGAGGAGGGGCACCGCCGCCGCGGCCTGGGCGCCTTCGTGATGCGGACGCTGGCCGATCACGCGGTCTCCCACGGCGCGGCGACCGGCGTCCTGGGCGCGACCGACGCGGGCCGGGCACTCTACGAAACGCTCGGCTGGCAACGCCACGCCGGCCTCGCGGCCTGCGTCTACCGGCCGTAGGTCCCGCCGTCCGACTGTGGCCGGGGTCACGTCCCGCCGCCGCTTGACCTTCACATCAATGTGAACGTTTGACGATGCGGAGCACCGGATCCCCGGACCACAGCGGACACGAGGTGAGTTCCATGGACAACCAGCTCTACGACTACAGCCCGATCACCGAACGGGACCCGATCCAGTGGCCGGGCGGTGCCCGGATCGCCTTCTACGTCGGGCTGAACGTCGAGCACTACCAGGTCGACCGCCCGTCGACGAGCATCTTCCCCGGCACCGCCGGGCTCGCGCCGGACCCGCTGAACTACGGCTGGCGCGACTACGGCCCCCGGGTGGGCATCTGGCGGCTGATCGAGAGCCTGGACCGGCACGGGATGCGCGCCAGCGTGATGCTCAACTCCGACGTCGGCGAGCGCTACCCGCAGATCATCGAGGCCGGCCGGGCCCGGGACTGGGCCTGGATCGCGCACGGCAAGAACAACTCGCTCTTCCAGGCGGACATGGCACCCGACGAGGAGCGCGCCTATCTGGCCGACGTGGTCGGCACCATCGAGCGGACCACCGGCCACCGCCCGCGCGGCTGGCTCGGACCGGCCCTCACCGAGACCTTCCGCACCCCCGAACTCCTCTCCGAACTCGGTCTGGACTACGTCCTGGACTGGTCCAACGACGATCAGCCCTACCGCCTCAACGTGCCGGGCATGCTCAGCGTTCCGTATTCCATCGAGGTCAACGACATCAGCCTGTTCGTCGGCAAGAGCCTCAGCGGCCCGGATTTCGTACGGATCGTCAAGGATCAGCTGGAGCAGCTGTACGCGGACGCGGCGGACAGCGGGCGGGTGATGTCGCTGGTGCTGCACCCGTTCGTCATCAACCAGCCGTTCCGCCACAAGTACCTGGACCAGGCGCTGGAGCACATCGCCGGCCACCCGGGCGTATGGCTGACGACCAGTGACGAGATCGCGGCCCACTACGCCCGGACCACCGCCGGGAAGGCGGCCTGACGGGTCCGCCCGGCGCGCGCGGGCGCCGGGCCGGCCGGGCACGACCGAGTGCCCGGGGCACTGCGGACGCACCACGGGCGCACCACAGGCGCGCGCCACCCCAACGCCACGCCCCACCGCCTCCACCGTCACCCATCGCGTCCGATTGATTACATTTGTCCCCATGTATCAGTCGGAGGACAGCGAGAAGGCGCCGGCGGCGGGCACGGCCGCGGTACTGACCGGCCTGGGGTCCTGGCTGCCGCCCCAGGAGGTCACCAACGACGAGCTCTGCGCCCATCTGGACACCTCGGACACCTGGATCCGCGAGCGGATCGGCATCTCCGTGCGGCGCCGGGCGGACCCCAAGACGGCCACCGGCGACCTGGCGGCCGAGGCCGGCGCCCGCGCGCTGCGGTCGGCCGGGGTGACCCGGGCGGACGCGGTCGTCCTGGCCACCACCACGCCGGATCATCCGTGCCCGGCCACCGCCCCGGACGTGGCGGCCCGGCTCGGCCTGGGCGGTGCCGCCGCGTTCGACATCGCCGCGGGCTGCTCGGGCTTCCTGTACGCGACCACGGTGGCCGCCGGTCTGATCCGTTCCGGGACGGCCCGGCGGGTCCTGGTCATCGGCGCCGAGACGATGTCGGCGGTGATCGACCCGGAGGACCGCTCGACCGCGCCCATCTTCGGGGACGGCGCGGGCGCGGCCGTCCTGGAGGCGGGCCGCCCCGGCCAGGCCGGCGCCCTGGGCGAGGTGGTGTGGGGCAGCGACGGCGAACGCTCCGATGCCATCGTCATCCCGGTGGGCGGCTCCCGGAACCGCGACAGCCGGGACTCCGCGCCCCGGAGCGAGCGCCACGTCCGCATGCGCGGCAACGAGGTGCTGCGCCACGCAGTGCGCCGGATGACGGCCGCCGCCACCGAGGCCGCGGCCGCGGCGGGCTGGGCACTCCAGGACGTCGACCGGCTGATCGTCCATCAGGCCAACGCCCGGATCAGCGCCGCGGTCTCCGACGCGCTGGGCATCCCGCCGGACCGGGTGCCGTCGAACATCGCGTCGGTGGGGAACACCGCCGCGGCCTCGGTGCCCCTGCTGCTGGCGGACGCCGCCGCCGAGGGGGCGCTCCGGCCCGGCCACCGGGTGCTGCTGGTCGCCTTCGGCAGCGGCCTCGCCTGGGCCGCGACAACGCTGGTGTGGCCGCCCGGTCTGCGCGCCGAACGCTGACGCCCGCGCCGCACGCCGCGCCGGGTCCCGCGCCCGGCCTTGAACCACCCCCGTCCCGTAAGGAGGGACCATGTTCGACCAGGTGAAGGAACTCCTCATCACGCGTGCCGGGCTGCCCGGCGGCCCGATCGTCCCGGAGGTGTCCCTGGCCAGGGCCGGTATCGACTCCATGGCCGTGACGGTGCTGTCGATGGCCCTGGAGGACGAACTGGGCGTGGAGATCGACGAGGACGAGCTGTCCGCGGCGCCGACCGTCGCCGCGCTCGCCGAGCTGATCGCCCGCCGCGCCGGCGCTCCCGCCGTCGCCGCGCCGTCCACCGCCTGACCGGGAGCGGCCGCCGTGGACACCATGGAAGCCGGCGCCCGCGGGGAAGCCGGCGAACGCCTGGTCCCGCTCTCCCTGCGGGACATGACCTACGCCTGCCGGGTCCTCACCCCCCGGCGCCGCACCGGCGGCGAGCCGCTCGTCCTGATCGGCGGCGCTCTCCAGGACATGTACTCCTGGCCGCGCCTGGAGCGCCGGCTCACCGCGCACACCACCGTGGTGCTGATGGACCTGCCGGGTACCGGGAACGCCGGCGATCTGGCCGCCGGCGCCGGTTTCGAGGTGCTCGCGGAGGCGGCCCGGTACGCCATCGACCGGCTCGCCCTGGGGCCGGTCAACGTCCTCGGCGCCTCCTACGGGGCGCCCATCGCCTACCGCCTGGCCCAGTCGTACCCGGACCGGGTCGCCCGGTTGCTGCTGGCCGGCGCCACCCCGCGGGTCGGCCCCCGGCTGACCGCGGTGGTCCGCCAGGGCCTGGCGCTGGTGGGCACCGCCGGCTCCCGCCCGGCCGCCGAACCGGAACGCCGCGCGTACGCCCGCAACGTCGTGGACATGCTGGTCAACAGCGCCACCCGGCAGGAGGTCGCCCAGGGGCCGGCGGTCGCCCGCCTCCTGGAGCGCCAGCTGCTGCGCACCTCGCAGAGCGCCGCCCTGCGCTACGCCGCCTGCCACGAACGCCTGCTGGACACCGACCTCTATCCGCCCGGGGGCATCTCCGGGGTCCCGGCCCTGGTCTTCACGGGCGAGCACGACTGCGCCAGTTCACCGGCGGAGAACGCGGCGGTCGCGGCCACCATCGACGGCTGCGCCTTCGCCCTGATCCGGGACGCCGACCACATGGCCCACCTGGAGCGCGACGCCGAATACGCGGACCTGGTCACCCGCTTCCTCCGGGACGAGTCGGTGCGGGGGCTGCCGTATTGCCGGTATCCGGGGGTGCGGCCGTAGGGGCGGCGGGGGCAGCGGGTGTGTCGGGCGCGGCTCATGCGCCTGGTGCAACGGGTGCTTAGGGGGCGCCGGGTGCTCCGGGTGCTCCGGGTGCTCCCGGGACGAGAAGGCCGGTGAGGGCGCGGCGGACCACCCGCTCGAAGCGGGTCGTGCCCGCCGGATCGGCCGGCTGCGCGCCGTCCCCGCCGCGGGCCGACGTGTGGCTGTCGCTGTGGCTGTGGCTGTGGCTGTGGCTGTGGCTGTGGCTGTCGGCCAACGCCCGTGCCAGGAGCGGGTGTCCGCCCCGTTCGGCCACCGCGCCCAGATACCGGGCCTGGGCCGCCTGACGGGCCGTCGGTGCGCGGCGGGCGCGCAGTTCCGCACCGGACAACATCACCACCAGCGCGTTCAGGACGGCCACCGCCTCCAGTTTGGCCGCGCCCGGCAGCCCGTCCAGCGGTTCCAGGGCGCGCAGCGCGTACTCCAGGTAGTCGAGCCCGCGCGGTCCCACCCGTAGGGCCTCGGGCGCCACCTCCAGCAGCCACGGGTGCCGCAGATGGACCTCCTGGGTGCGCACTGCCAGCGCGACCAGGTCGGCGACCGGATCACCCGTCAGCTCCACGCCCAGATCGATCTCACCGGTCGCCGCGTCCACCATGAGGTCCACCAGGTCATCGCGTCCGGCCACGTACCGGTAGAGGGACGCGGGCCCGGTGCCCAGTTCCCTGGCCACCTGGCGTACCGAGACCGCGGTCAGTCCGCCCGCGTCGGCGAGCCGGATCGCGGCCTCCGTGAGCTGCCCGCGGCTCCGCTCGGGCGCGGGCCCCCGCGCACCCCGTTCGGGCCGGTCCCACACCAGCACCTCGTCCGCCGCCGCCCCGCCGCGCTCCGCCACCCCGGCCACCGGACCTCACCCGTCCCTTCCGTCAGTCATCCCACTGGTGATAAGCATAGCCTCGTAACTGCGAACACCGATCGCGGTTAGGAACGTGACGACCGCACCCGCGCGCCGCCCGGACGCGCCGACCAGCCCACAGGAGGGACCATGACCACCCCACCCCCCTGGACCGCCACCACATGGGCGTCCAACGGCCCGGTCCGCATCGCCTTCGACCAGTTGGCGCCCGCCGAGGCGCCGGCGGCGCCGGAGCCGCTGCTGCTGGTGACCGGGCTGGGCGTATCGCGGCGCTGGTGGCCCACCGGGCTGGCCCGGGCGCTGGCCGCCCAGGGCTTCGCGGTCGCCCGCTACGACCAGCGCGACGCCGGGGAGTCCACGCACCTCCCGCCCACCTCCGCAAGCGGCCCCATCGCGGCCATCGTCCGCCGCCGCGGTGACGCCTACACCGCCGAGGACATGACCGACGACGCCATCGCCGTCCTGGACGCGCTGGGCTGGGAGTCGGCCCATCTCTTCGGCCAGTCGCTCGGCGGCGCGGTCGCCCAGCGGATCGCCCTGCGGCATCCGGGCCGGGTCCGCACCCTGACCAGCGTGTCGGCGGTGCCCGGCGACACCGGTGGGCCGGGCACCCTGCGCCACATCCGGCTGCGCACCCTCGCCCGGCTCGCCCGCACCCGGTATCCGCGGACGCCCGAAGGCCAAGTGGAGGCCGGGGTCGCGCTGGCCCGCCTGCTCCGCTCCCCCGGCTACCCGTTCGACGAGCGGGCCACCCGGGAGATGCTGACCGCCGCGCCGGACGCGGGCGTACTGGACGCCCGCGGCCAGAGCCGCCAGATCGGCGCCCAGTGGCACGGGCCGCCCATCAGCCGGATCGCGGTCCCCACGCTGGTCCTGCACGGCCTCGACGACCCCCTGGTCAAACCGTCCGCCGGCCGCACGGTCGCCGCCCGCATACCGGGCGCCCGCTTCGTCCCCCTCCCCGGGGTCGGCCACGACCTGCCGGAACCGGTATGGGGCGAGGTCGCCCACCACGTCCGCCACCTCGCCGACGGCCGTGCCGGAGAACCGCGGCCCGCTTGACGAGGCGGGGCCCTCGCCGCGCCGTTGGGGACGGGTCGGGAGGCGCGCGGGGCGTCCGGCCGGCCCACCGGCACAAGGAGGCTGCTCGACGGCGCCGGCTGCGCGAGACGGGGCGCACCCGCGCCAGCCCGCCTCCCACCCGCGCATCGATCTGCACCTTGCCGGCGCCACCGGGCGGGCAATCTCAGGGAGACGTGCTCTACTGCCGCAGCATCAGGCCCTCCCGCCGTTCAAAGGAGGCACAACCGTGCCGCAATTCAGGAAATTCTCCGCCAACTCCCCCACCGCCTCCCCCTCTTCCGCCTCGTCCGCCGCCTCGCCCCAGGGGGCCGACCGCGGCCGCGTGGTCAGTCGGCGGTGGGTGCTGGCCGGACTGGCCGCGGCCGCCCCGGTGGCGCTCGCTGCCTGCGGCGGCCACAAGCAGGCCGCGGCGACTCTCGGCCCGCACAGCCCCGCCGGCAGCGGCTCGGGCGACGCCGTCATCATGATCATCCGGCACGGCGAAAAGCCCGACAAGACGCATCCCGGCATCGACGAGCACGGGCACAAGGACCACAAATCGCTGACCCGGCGCGGCTGGGACCGGGCCAACGCACTGCCCTCCCTCTTCGACCCGCCGAAGGGGCATCCGCTCCCGTCCGGGCTCTCCCGCCCCCGGACGATCTTCGCGGCCACCGATCAGGGCCCGCACGCCGGCGCCCACCGCATGCGGCAGACCGTCACCCCGCTCGCCCAGCACATGGGCCTCACCCTCAACACCACGTACGCCGAGACCCAGGAAGCCGCGCTCGCCAAGGCCGCCCTCTCCGCCACCGGCCCCGTTCTGATCTGCTGGGAGCACAGCCGCATCCCAGACATCGTCACCGCCCTGGGCGCCTCCGGCACCGGCGTCCCCCACAAGTGGCCCAACCGCTTCGACCTGGTCTGGATCCTCACCCGCACCCACGGCACCTGGTCATTCCGCCAGGTCAACCAGCACCTCCTGCCCGGCGACGCCTGAGCAGGCCCGCCCGCACACCCACACCGCCGCCGGGACCGCCGCCACACGCGACACGCACCGAGTACCAGAGATCGACCCACCCCCGTCGATCAACCCACGGGTTGACACAATCTTTCAACCCACGCTCCGACGCCCCACGACTCCGCTCAGTGATGCACTGTTCTCGCAACGCACCACAGCCGAACGCATCACCACCGCAAGGGGGAGTCGACATGGCCGCCAAAATCTCGCACCTGCTCTTCGCGCGGATCCATCCGCGGATCAACGCCTACGCCGAGGCGCACGCTTCGCTCACACACCGCCGTGAGTTCCCGACCGGCGTCCAGCTGGCCGGGGAGCTGCGCTACCACGAGCACGCCCGCGCCCGGCAGCCGGAGGAGCCCCTACCGGCACCGGCGGACGCTCAACCTCCTATGGCGGCTGGCCGGAGTGGGTACGACCTCACCCGTGACACGCAATCACAGCCGCGGGCCCGCCCCTCACCCGAGAGCGCGGTCCAGGTTGAAGGCCGCGCTGATGAGCGCGAGGTGGGTGAACGCCTGGGGGAAGTTGCCGATCTGTTCGCCGGTACGGCCGATCTCCTCCGCGTAGAGGCCGAGATGGTTGGCGTAGGTGAGCATCTTCTCGAAGGCGAGACGCGCCTCGTCCACACGGCCGGCGCGGGAGAGCGCTTCGACGTACCAGAAGGAGCAGATCGAAAAGGTGCCTTCCTCGCCGCGCAGTCCGTCGGGGCTGCTCCTGGGGTCATAGCGGTAGACGAGGGAGTCGGAGACCAGTTCATCGCCGAGGACGTCCAGCGTGGAGAGCCATTTCGGGTCGGTCGGTGAGATGAACTTGGCCAGCGGCATCATCAGGACCGCGGCGTCCAGGACATCGGCGCCCTCGTGCTGGACGAATGCCTGGCGCGCGGGCGACCAGCCGCGCTGCATGATGCGCCGGTAGATGGCGTCGCGCGCCTGCGACCAGCGGGGCATATCGGCGGGCAGGCCGCGATGGCGGGCGATGCGCATGGCGCGTTCGATGGCGACCCAGCACATCAGCTGGGAGAAGAGGAAGTTCTGGATCTTCCCGCGGGTCTCCCAGATGCCCTCATCCGGCTGATCCCAGTTGTCGCACACCCAGCCGACCAGGCCGCAGACGGTGTCCCAGTGGTCGCTGGAGAGCGGCTGGCCCCATTTGTCGTAGAGGTAGAGGGAGTCGATGAGCGCACCGTAGATGTCGAGCTGGAGCTGATTGACGGCGCTGTTGCCGATGCGGACCGGCGCGGAGCCCAAGTGCCCTTCCAGGTGAAGGAGTTCGGTCTCGGGGAGGTCACTGCGGCCGTCGATGCCGTACATGATCTGCAGCGGGCCGCGGGCGCAGTTCTTCAGGCAGATCTTGGAGGAGAGGAAGTGGACGAATGACTCGGCCTCGTCGGTGAAGCCGAGGCGGAGAAGGGCGTAGATGCAGAAGGCGGCATCGCGGACCCAGGCGTAGCGGTAGTCCCAGTTGCGCTCGCCCCCGATCTGCTCGGGAAGGCTGGTGGTGGGGGCGGCGACGATGGCGCCGGTGGGCGCGTAGGTGAGGAGTTTGAGGGTGAGGGCGGAGCGGTGCACCATCTCGCGCCAGCGTCCGCGGTAGCGGGAGTGGGCGAGCCAGCCGCGCCAGTAGCGCACCGTGGCACCGAAGAGCTGTTCGGCCTCGTGGACGGCGCAGAAGCGGGGCTCGACGCCGTCGCCGATGCGGTCGAGGGCGAATACGGCGGCTTCACCCTCGGCGAGCGTGAAGGAGGAGCAGGCATCGGGGCCGTCCGTGCGGACGGGGACGCTGGAGGTCAGAGCGAGGGTGAGGTCCGGGGACTCGAAGACGGTGAGGCCCTGGTCGTGAGGGGTGACGGTATGTGATTGCCGGCCGTAGTCGAAGCGGGGCGCGATGCGCGCGGAGAAAGGAAGGGAGCCCCGTACGCAAAGCACACGGCGGATCAGCCGATGGCGGTCGGCTTCGCGGGAGTCGTCGACGATCGGCATGAAGTCCTGGACCTCGCCGACGCCGTTGTCGGCGAAGAAGCGGGTGATGAGGATGTTGGTGTCGGGGAAGTAGAACTGCTTGGTGCGGGCGGGGACGTCGGGGGCCAGTTCGAAGGCGCCGCCGTGGTCGGCGTCCAGGATCGCGGCGAAGACGCTGGGCGCGTCGAAGCGGGTGCAGCAGTACCAGTCGATGGTGCCGTTGGTGCCGACGAGCGCGGCGGTGCGCATATCGCCGATGAGACCGTGCTCGGCGATCGGGACGTAGCGGGGGGCGTCGGCCCTGCTGGGGCGCAGGCTCGCGGTGAGGGCGGCCGCGGGTCCCGTGGGCATCGTCATCGGACCTCCCCTGCGCTCGGGTGACGAGCAGGAGCAGTGGCTTCAGGCTACCTCCGGCCAGGCAACACCCGCCCGTCCGCCGATGCCACGGGGAGGAGCGGGGTGGGGTGGGGGG
>NZ_LLZI01000220.1 GCF_001509485.1 Streptomyces sp. NRRL F-4489 | reverse complement strand
AAGGAACGGACGCTTCCTTCGGCTTGCCCTCGCGGGCTTCCTCCGGGCGCTTCCCTTCGGTCTTGCGTCTCCGACTCTATCAGATCCTCGCGGTCCTGACTTTCGCCGGTGCGATCCGGCCTTTCGGCTTTCTCGCGGTTCCAACCTTACCAGATCCGTTTCCGTCTCTGGCCCCCTGCTGGAGCGGGGTCCGGCCGTTCCGCTTTCGCT
>NZ_LLZI01000219.1 GCF_001509485.1 Streptomyces sp. NRRL F-4489 | reverse complement strand
GTATCGCTACTCATGCCTGCATTCTCACTCGTGAACCATCCACAACTCGCTTCCGCGGCTGCTTCACCCGGCACACGACGCTCCCCTACCCATCACAGCGGGCGTTAGCCCTCATGCTGCAATGACACGACTTCGGCGGTGTACTTGAGCCCCGCTACATTGTCGGCGCGGAATCACTTGACCAGTGAGCTATTACGCACTCTTTCAAGGAT
>NZ_LLZI01000218.1 GCF_001509485.1 Streptomyces sp. NRRL F-4489 | reverse complement strand
GTATCGCTACTCATGCCTGCATTCTCACTCGTGAACCATCCACAACTCGCTTCCGCGGCTGCTTCACCCGGCACACGACGCTCCCCTACCCATCACAGCCCCCGTTGGGGGTAATGCTGCAATGACACGACTTCGGCGGTGTACTTGAGCCCCGCTACATTGTCGGCGCGGAATCACTTGACCAGTGAGCTATTACGCACTCTTTCAAGGAT
>NZ_LLZI01000217.1 GCF_001509485.1 Streptomyces sp. NRRL F-4489 | reverse complement strand
GGTGTGCCGGACTGCTTCGCTTTACGTCCGGCACACCCCCACCCCGCAGACCCGTCCCCTCCCGAGGGGGGTGGGTTTCCGTGTCCGTTGGGGCTGGTCTCGGTGGGCCGGTGCGGCTCGTCACTGGTTGCCGGGCGCTCACCCTCGACGAGACGAGCCGCACCGACCCACTCAGGTCAGCCCCCACCGGCCTGAAAACTCACCCACCGGCGGGA
>NZ_LLZI01000216.1 GCF_001509485.1 Streptomyces sp. NRRL F-4489 | reverse complement strand
TATTCGGACTCGCTTTCGCTACGGCTTCCCCACACGGGTTAACCTCGCTACACACCGCTAACTCGCAGGCTCATTCTTCAAAAGGCACGCAGTCACGACGCAGAGACAAGTCTCTGCGCGACGCTCCCACGGCTTGTAGGCACACGGTTTCAGGTACTATTTCACTCCGCTCCCGCGGTACTTTTCACCATTCCCTCACGGTACTATCCGCTATCG
>NZ_LLZI01000215.1 GCF_001509485.1 Streptomyces sp. NRRL F-4489 | reverse complement strand
TATTCGGACTCGCTTTCGCTACGGCTTCCCCACACGGGTTAACCTCGCTACACACCGCTAACTCGCAGGCTCATTCTTCAAAAGGCACGCAGTCACGACTGCATGTGCAAGCACATACAGCGACGCTCCCACGGCTTGTAGGCACACGGTTTCAGGTACTATTTCACTCCGCTCCCGCGGTACTTTTCACCATTCCCTCACGGTACTATCCGCTATCG
>NZ_LLZI01000214.1 GCF_001509485.1 Streptomyces sp. NRRL F-4489 | reverse complement strand
GCTTCCCACGTTGTCGGCTTTCCCGCCGTGGGTGGTTTTGCGCCTGCGGCGCCGGTCCGCTGCGCGGGGCTTTCGGGGTGCGGTGACGGGCCGGTGGGGTGGGGGTGTCCGGACTGCTGGCGCTTTACGTCCGGACACCCCCACCCCACCGGCCCGTCACCTCCCGTGGGTGGGTGGTTTTTCGGTGGGTGGGGGCTGGGGTTGGTGGGTTGGTGCGGAC
>NZ_LLZI01000213.1 GCF_001509485.1 Streptomyces sp. NRRL F-4489 | reverse complement strand
GGGTGGCGGGGGTGGGGGAGAGGTTGGCGGCGAGGTGGAGGGGGCCGCGGCGCAGGACGAGCCAGCGGGCGTCCTCGTCGTACGTGACGCGGGTGCGGGCCGGGTCGGGGTCGGTCAGCGCGGGGTGGGTGCGGCGGAGCGCGAGGAGGGTGCGGTACCAGGCGATCAGGGCGGCGTGCGGTGCGGCGGACGGTTCGGACCAGTCGAGGACGCTGCGGGCGCGGGTGGCCGGATCCTGCGGGTCGGGCCAGTCGGCGCCGGTGCCGCCGCCGTGCCCCGCGGCGCCCTCCTGCGCGGCGAACTCCCGCCGCCGGCCCGCCCGTACGGCCTCCGCCAGCTCCGGGTCGGTGTGGTCGGTGAAGTACTGCCAAGGCGTGCGGGCGCCCCACTCCTCGCCCATGAAGAGCATGGGGGTGAACGGGGAGCCCAGCACCAGCGCGGCGGCGCAGGCCAGCAGGCCGGGGGAGAGCGCCGCCGAGAGCCGGTCGCCGTACGCGCGGTTGCCGATCTGGTCGTGCGTCTGGGCGTACGCCAGGAGCCGGTGCGGCGGGGCGGTCCGCAGGTCCAGGGGCGCGCCGTGGCGCCGGCCGCGGAAGCTGGAGTAGCTGCCGTCGTGGAAGAAACCGCCGGTCATCGTCTTGGCGAGGGCGGCGAGCGGGGCGCGGGCGAAGTCCGCGTAGTAGCCGTGCGACTCGCCGGTCAGGGCGGTGTGCAGGGCGTGGTGGAAGTCGTCGTTCCACTGGGCGTGCAGCCCGAGGCCGCCGCTCGCGCGCGCGGCGGTGGTGCGCGGGTCGTTGCGGTCGGACTCGGCGATCAGGAACAGCGGGCGGCGCAGCTGGGCGGCCAGCGCGTCCACGGCCGCGGAGAGTTCGGCCAGGAAGTGCTCGGCCCGGTCGTCGTGCAGCGCGTGGACGGCGTCCAGCCGGAGCCCGTCGGCCCGGTAGTCGCGCAGCCACGCGAGCGCGCTCCCGAGGAGATAGCGGCGCACCTCGTCGGAACCGGGGCCGTCGAGGTTGACCGCCGCCCCCCAGGGCGTGTGGTGGGCGTCGGTGAAATACGGGCCGAACTCCGGGAGGTGGTTCCCGGACGGGCCGAGGTGGTTGTGCACGACGTCGAGGACGACGCCGAGGCCGTGCCCGTGCGCCGCGTCCACGAAGCGCTTGAGCCCGTCCGGACCGCCGTACGGCTCGTGCACCGCCCACGGCGCGATCCCGTCGTACCCCCAGCCGTGCGTCCCGGGGAACGGGCAGACCGGCATCAGGGAGACGTGGGTGACGCCCAGGTCCGCGAGGTGGCCCAGGCGGGCGGCGGCCGCGTCGAAGGTGCCCTCGGGGGTGTACGTCCCGATGTGCAGCTCGTAGAGCACCGCGCCCGGTAGCGGGCGGCCGGGCCAGGGGTGCCGCCAGGGGAAGCGGGTGTGGTCGACGACCGCGGCGGGGCCGCCGGGGCCCTCCGGCAGCCGGGCGGCGCGCGGATCGGGGCGCGGCGGGCCGCCGTCGAGCCGGAAGGCGTAGCGGTCGCCGTCCCGGGCCGGCGCCTCGGCGCGCCACCAGCCGGGGCGGCCGGGGTCGGGCTCCAGGGGGACCGGCGGCTCACCGGACCGGTCCCCGGCCCACTGGAGGGCGGCCCGCCCGGCGTCGGGCGCCCATACCTCGAACAGCACGGTTGTCCTCCTTCGTCGTCCGCCGGCCCGCCCGCCGCCGCTGCCGCGGCCCGGTCCCGACGACGAAAGCACGCCGCCGGGCCGGACGGAAGCACGCGGTGCGGCGGGGCACCGACATCGCCTGGACACCGGCTCACCGCAGGCCGGACAATCACGGCATGACATCGCTCCAGTTCCCCGCGCGGCCCTCGGACGCCGACCGGGAACGCGCCCTTGAGCTGCTGCGGGACGGCGCGGCGCAGGGACGGCTGTCCCAGGACACCTTCCTGCGCCGGCTGGAACTGGTCCTGACCGCCCAGCAGAACTCCGAACTCGCCGCCGCCACCGCCGACTTGGAGAGCCGCGGCCGGGCGCAGGGACTGGTGCTGCGGCTGGTCGGCCGCATCTCGTCGTTCCACCTCCGGGTCCGCCGGGCCTGGCGCACCGAGCGGCTGCCGAAGCTGCTGCTGCCCGAGCCGGGGCCGTTCCCGCTGCTCATCGGGCGCGCGCCGGGCGTCGGCCTGCGGCTCAACCACGCCACGGTCTCCCGCAACCACGCCGAGCTCCGCAGCGCGGGCAGCGGCTGGGTGCTGCGCGATCTCGGCTCCACCAACGGGACGTGCGTCAACGGCCGCCGTCTGGTGGGCGAGATAGCGGTCGGGCCCGGCGACCACATACGGTTCGGCGAGGTCGATTACGTCCTGACGGAGCGCCGGGACCCCGCGGCCGGCTGAGGGGCCTGGCTGAGGGGCCGCCGCCCGGCCGGGCGGGTGCCGGTGCCGGTGCCGGTGTCAGCGCCGGTGTCAGTGCTGGTGCAGCCCCCGCCCCGCCAGCGTCAGGAACGCCTCGCCGACCGCCTCCGACAGCGTCGGATGGGCGTGCACGTGCTGGGCGACATCGGCCGGTTCGGCGTCCCAGGCCACGATCAGCTGGCTCTCGGCGATCATCTCCGAGACGTGCGGCCCCACGAGGTGGACGCCCAGCACCCGGCCGGTGGCCTCGCCGCCCGCGCCGTCCGCCGCCGCGATCACCTTCACCATCCCGCCCTGCCCGTGCACCATCCCCTTCGCGGTGGCGGTCAGCGGCATGGTGTTCACCTTGACCGGCCCCAGGGCGCGCGCCGCCTCCTCGGTCAGCCCCACCGACGCGGTCTGCGGGCTGGAGTACGTCACCCGCGGGACGGCCGCGTAGTCCACCGGGCGGGACGGCACCCCGGCCAGCGTCTCGGCGACCAGCAGCCCCTCGGCGAACGAGGCGTGCGCGAGCCCGAGCGACGGCGGCGGCAGCAGATCCCCGACCACGTGGATGCCCGGCACCGCGGTCTCCAGCCGGGACCAGTCGGCCGGCGCGACGAACCCCCGCGCGTCGGCGGCGAGTCCGGCCGCCGCCAGGTCCAGCCCGTCCGTCACCGGGGCCCGCCCCACCGCGACCAGCAGCCGCTCGGCGCTCACCACCACCTCCTCGCCCCGCGCGGTGCGGACGGTGGCCCGTACGCCGTCCGGCAGCACCTCCGCACCGGTCAGCACCGCGCCCGTGCGGACGGTGATCCCGCGCCGCTTCAGCCCCCGGGCCAGCTGGCGGCCGACGTCCGCGTCCTCCAGCGGCAGCAGCCGGTCCGCCGCCTCGACGAGCGTCACCTCGGCCCCCATCGAACGGTGGAAGGAGGCGTACTCGACGCCGATCGCACCGCCGCCCAGCACCAGCACCGAGGCCGGCAGCCCGGGCGCGAAGAGCGCGTCGTCGCTGGTCACCACGCGGTGTCCGTCGGCGGTCAGCCCCGGCAGCATCCGGGGCCGGGAGCCGGTCGCCAGCACGATGCCGCGCCGCGCGGTGAACGCGCCGCCGTCCGGCCCGTCCACCACCACCCCGCGCGGACCGGTCAGCCGCGCCGAACCGCGCACCACCCGCACCCCGGCGCGCGCCAGATGGGCGCCGACGCCCTGGTGGTTGCGCGCCACGATGTCGTCCCGGGTGGCGGTCAGCGCGTCCCAGTCCACCGCGTCCAGCGTCGCCTTGACACCCCACCGGGCGCCCGCCTCGGCGATCCCGTCGACCAGTTCGGCGGCGTGCAGCATGGCCTTGCTGGGGATGCAGCCGCGGTGCAGGCAGGTGCCGCCGACCAGGTCGCGCTCGGCGAGCACCACCCGCAGTCCGAGGGCGGCGGCCCGCAGGGCGGTGCTGTAGCCGCCGGTGCCGCCGCCGATGACGAGGACGTCCGGGTCGTCGGGCCGGTCCATGATCCATGTGTTCATGGCCGCCAGCCTCCGCCCGCCCGCGGTGATGAGTCCAAGGCAATGTTTCTATGGGGGCGATGAACGCTGTGCATGGGCGGGGCGCGTCACCGGGTGCGGGCCGCCGGTGGGGACGGGGAGGGGTGGATGAGTCTGCGGCAGATGGAATACCTGGTGGCGGTGGTCGAGGAGCAGTCGTTCACGCGCGCCGCCGAGGCGCTGCACGTCACCCAGTCCGCGCTCTCGCACCAGATCAAGGCGCTGGAACGGGAGGTCGGCGGGCCGCTGCTGGAGCGGATGACCCGCGGTGTGCGGCTGACGCCGATGGGCCGCGCCTACTACCCGCACGCCGAACTCGCCGTCCGCAGCGCCCGCCAGGCCCGCCGCGCGGCCCTCGCGGCCGGCGGCGCGCAGACCGGCGAACTCCATATCGCCACCGTGCACGCCCAGGCCATCGGGGTGCTTCCGGCGGTCTGCGCGCGCTGGGCCCGGCTGCGGCCCGGCGTCCGCCTCGTACTCCACGAGTACGCCACCACCGAGGAGCTGGCGGACCGGATGCTGCGCGGGGTGGCCGATATGGCGCTGGGGCCCCGCCCGGAGGACTGGCCGGGGCCGGTCACCGTCGTCGGCCGGGAGCGGATGGTGCTGGTGGTGCCGCACGGCGACCCGCTGGCCGGCCGCGCCTCGGTGCGCCTGGCGGACCTCGCGGACCGGCCGTGGGTGCGGTGCAGCCTGGAACCGGTGCTGGCCGGGCGGCGCTGGCTGGACGTGGAGTGCGAGCGGGCCGGTTTCACCCCGCGCACCGCCGTCCGCACCCAGCACACCTCGACGGCCGTGCGGATGGCCTCGGCCGGTGTCGGCGTGCTGCTCACCGCCGCCCATGAACTCACCGGCCTGGACTGCGCCCGGATACCCACCGACCCGCCGTGGCGCCGCGACATCACGGTCTTCTCGCGGGTCGAACTCACCGGCGCGGCGGCGGAGTTCACCGGTCTGCTGCGGGAGTGGGGCGAAGAGAACGAGGAGAACGGGGAGTGAGGGGTGGGGGCCGCTCGCGAGCTGACGCCACCTGACGCAACGTCAGGTATCAGCCTTTCAGCCCGCCCCCTCCTCCTGCCCCCGCCCCTCCCGCACCAGCAGCGCCACCGGCCACTCGGAGAGCAGCGCGTCCACCCCCACCGGCGTCCCGCCGGGCAGGCTGCGGCCGGTCAGGAGGTCGTGCCAGGTGCCGCCCGCGGGCAGCCGCAGCACGGTGTCCCACCAGCCGCCGGTCTCCCGCAGCCGCAGCGACAGCCGGGTGACGGCGGTGACCACCCGCCCGGCGCGCGCGAACGCCACGCAGTGCTCGGCCGCCGGGCCCTCCGCCGTCAGCGGCTCGTACGCGCCGGCGGCGCCGAACCACTCCGGGTGCGCCCGGCGCAGCCGCAGCGCGGCGGCCGTCAGCCGCAGCTTCTCCGCGGACAGCCCGGCCGGCGCTCCGCCGCCGTCCAGCTCCGCGAGCAGCCCGGGGTCGAACCGCGCGGGCCGCCGGTTGTCCGGATCGACCAGCGCGGCGTACTCCCGCTCGGTGCCCTGGTAGAGGTCGGGGACGCCCGGCACGGTCAGGTGCAGCAGCGCCGCGCCGAGGACGTTGGCCCGGATGAACGGGGCCAGCTCCGCCTCCAGCGCGGCCAGGTGGGCGGCGGCCGGACCGCACGGCCCGCCGCGGACGAACTCCGCCACCGCCTCCTCGTACGCCGCGTCCGGCTCCGTCCAGGACGTCCGCAGCCCGGCCTCCCGCACGGCCTTCAGGACCGCCGGCGCCAGCCGCTCCCGGACGTCGCCGGGGGCTCCCGCCGGGCCGCGGGCGGCGGCCGCACCCAGCCCGAACGCGCTCTGCCACGCCGTCCACTCCGCCATCGGGTCCACCGGAACCCCGCCATCCGCGACCTCCCCTCCGCCGGCCACCGCGCCCAGCACGTCCCGCCACCGGTCCGGGCACTCCGACAGCACCGCGATCCGCGCCCGGACATCGCCGCTGCGCTTGGTGTCGTGCGTGGAGAGCACCGTGCCGCCCTCGGGCCAGTCCCGCTGCATCCGCGCGCAGTACTCGTGGAACGTCCCGGGATCCAGCGAAGGTTCCCCCGGATCGCCGCCGACCTCGCACGCCGACAGCAGCACCGGGTAGCGGTAGAAGGCGGTGTCCTCCACGGACTTGGCGTGCAGCGCGGACGCGGTCTGCGCGAAGCGCGCCGCGAAACCGGCGACATCCGGGTCCGCAGCGCCGCCCGGCCCCCCGGAGAACCGCCCCAGCGCCAGGTCGTGCACCAGGTCCACCGCCCGGGCCTCCTCCGGCACCCGGAAGGTGGCCCGGGCCCCGTCCGCGGCCCCGGCCAGCATCGCCGCGTCCGACGCCGCCCGCGCCGCGTCCGCGGTGTCCCCGGCGTACGGGCGGTAGACCGGCAGCCGCACCAGCAGTTCCCGGACCGCCTGCCGCAGCGCCCACGGGGCGTGGTCCCCCGGCCGGGGCACCCGCGCGCTGATCCGGGACGCGGTGCGCACCAGGCGCTCCACCTCGGCGGCCAGATCGTGCTCGACGACCTCGTACGCGGCCCGGCGGACCGTCTCCTCCCAGTCGCCGCCCTCGTCGGCCAGCGGGGTGACGAAGTCGCGGTAGTGCGAGAACAGCCGCCCGGAACCCCGCGGGCAGACGAACAGCCCGTCGATGCGGCGCAGCGTGTCGTAGCCCGTGGTGCCCGCGCAGGCCCAGCCGTCCGGCAGCCGCTCCGGGCCGGTGAGGATCTTCTCCACCACCGTCCAGCAGCCCTTGGCCGCGCCCCGCAGCCGCGCCAGATAGCCGCCGGGGTCGACCAGCCCGTCCGGGTGGTCGATCCGCAGCCCGTCCACGACGCCGTCCCGGATCAGCCGCAGCACCGTCCGGTGGGTGGCCTCGAAGACCTCCGGGTCCTCCACGCGCAGCCCGATCAGGTCGGAGATGGTGAAGAACCGCCGGTAGTTCAGCTCGGTGCGGGCCAGCCGCCACCAGGCGAGGCGGTACCACTGCGCGTCCAGGAGGCGCTCCAGCGGCAGCCGTTCGGTACCGGGGCGCAGCGGGAACACCTGCTCCCCGTAGCGCAGCACCTGCCCGTCGACCCGGAAGCGGGGCAGCTCGTCCCCGATCCGGCCCTCCAGGACGGGCAGCAGCACCCGCCCCCCGTGGCCGCCGTCCCAGTCGATGTCGAACCAGCGGGCGTACCGCGAACCCGGCCCGTCGCGCAGCACCTCCCACAGCGGCCCGTTCAGCGTCAGCGGGGCGGGCACCGCCATGTGGTTGGGGACGATGTCCACGATGAGGCCGAGCCCGTGGGCGCGGGCCGTCGCCGCCAGTGCCCGCAGCCCGTCCTCGCCGCCCAGTTCGCCCCGCACCGCCCCGTGGCCGGTGACGTCGTAACCGTGGGTGGAGCCGGGCGCGGCCTCCAGTACGGGCGAGAGGTGCAGATGCGACACCCCGAGCGCGGCGAGGTACGGCACGGCCCGTTCGGCGGCGGCGAACGGGAAGTCCGGCTGGAGCTGCAGCCGGTAGGTGGCGGTCGGCGACGGACTCGAAGCGTGCGTCATGGGAACACCCGTACCCCGCGGGCGGGCCGTTCTGTCATCGGGTTGCGTCATCCCGGGCCGTCCGGTCCGTGGTGTCTTCGTCCGAACCGCCGAGCCGGACCGCGGTACCGCTTCGTACGTACCGCCGCTACGGTTCCCGCCGGTGCGGCCGGTAGCTTCTTGTGATGACCGCTGCCACCACCACCTACCGCCGGGTGCTCGCCCTCGGGGGGCCGCTGCTGCCCGTGGTCTCCTTCCTGGGGCGGCTGCCGACCGCCATGTGCCAGCTCGGCAGCGTGCTGCTGGTGGCGGAGACCAGCGGTTCGCTCACCACGGCGGGCTTGGTGGGCGGCGCCCTGGCGGCGGGTCAGACGGTCGCCGGCCCGCTCACCGGGCGGCTCGCCGACCGGCACGGGCAGCGCCCGGTGGTGCTCGTCACCTGCTGGCTCAACGCGCTCGCGGTCGCCGCCCTGGTGACCGCCGCGCTGGCCCGGACGGCGACCCTGCCGCTGGCCCTCATCGGCCTGCTGGCGGGCGCGAGCGTGCCGCAGATCGGGCCGCTGGCCCGCACCCGGCTGGTCGCCCTGGCGCACCGCGCGGCGGCCGGCGACCGGGTGGTGGGCGCCGCGCTGTCCCTGGAGGGCACGCTGGACGAGACCTCGTTCGTGCTCGGCCCGGCGCTGGTGGGGCTCGCCGCCTCGTTCGCCCATCCGGCGGTGGCGCTGGCGCTGGCCGCGCTGCTGCTGGCGGTCTGCGGTACGGCGTTCGCGCTGCACCCCACGGCGGTGGCGGCCGGCCCCGGGGCGGCCCGGGCCCCGCGAGCCCCCGGGACGCCGCGGACGGCGCGCGCCCGGATGCCCCGCGCGGTGCACGCCATGCGGCTCTCCACGGCCCTCCAGGGCGCCATGTTCGGCGCCTGCCAGGCCGGTATCACCGCGCTCACCGAACGCCTCCACCAGCCCGCCCAGGCCGGACTGGTGTACGCCGCGATGGGCGTGATGAGCGCCGCAGCGGGCCTGTCGCTGGCCCTCGTACCGGCCCGGATCGGGCTGCCCGCCCGGTGGCGGGCGGCCGCCGCCGCGCTGATCGTGCTGTCCGTGCCGCTGCTGTTCGTCCGTTCGCTGGGCGCGCTCTACCTGGTCGTGGTGGTGCTCGGGGTGGCCTTCGCCCCGCATCTGATCACCCTCTTCGGACTCACCGAACGGCTGGTCCCGGCCACCCGGCTGGCCGAGTCGATGGCGTTCCTGACCAGTGCCGTGGTCGGCGGCCAGGCCGTCGCGCTGGCCGTCTCCGGGCGGCTCGCCGACACCCACGGCCCGGCCGCCGCCTTCGCGGTCGCGGTCGGCGCCGCGGTGCTGATCCTCGCCGTCGCGCTCACCACCCGCGGCGGTACCCGGCCCGCCGCGCCTGCCGGAACGGGCCGGGACGCCCCCGGAACGGGCCGGGACGCCGCCGCGAACCCCGCCCCGGCGCCCTGACCCGTCCGGGGCCCGCCGCGGGTCGGACGGGCGCTCAGGCGGGCGCTCAGGCGGGCCGCTGGAGCACCAGCAGGCTCCGCCCGACCAGCGTCAGCAGATCGCCGCCCTTGACCTTGGCGCCCCGGCCGTCCGCCGGCGCCTCCGGCCGGTCGGTGTCCACCACCACCTGCCACTGCCGGCCCAGATGCTCCGGCACCCGGAACTCCTTGTCCTGGTCGTGGGCGTTGAACATCAGCAGGAACGAGTCGTCGGTGATCGGCTCACCGCGCGGCCCCGGCTCCGAGATCGAGCTGCCGTTGAGGAAGACGGTCAGCGCGTGCGCGTGCACCGACTGCCAGTCGCGGGTGCCCATCTCCGTACCGGCCGCGGTGAACCACGCGATGTCGGACAGCTCGTCGCGGGTGCCCTCCAGCGGGTGGCCCTGGAAGAACCGCCGCCGCCGGAAGACCGGGTGGTCCCGCCGCAGCCACACCATCTGCCGGACGAACGCCAGCAGCGCCAGCTCCTCCGCCCGCTCGGCCTCCTCCGGCGAGTCCGCCACCGGGCCGGGCCCGTCCGCCGCGTCCCCGTCGGCCGCGTCCCCGTCCGCCGTCCCGGAGCCGCCCTGGGCGCCCGGTGCCGGCCGCTCCGGCCAGCGCACCCAGGCCAGCTCGTTGTCCTGGCAGTACGCGTTGTTGTTGCCGCGCTGGGTGCGCCCGAACTCGTCGCCGTGGCTGAGCATCGGCACGCCCTGCGACAGCATCAGGGTGGCGATGAAGTTCCTCATCTGCCGCAGCCGCAGCCGCCGCACCCCGGGGTCGTCGGTCGGCCCCTCCACCCCGCAGTTCCAGGACCGGTTGAACCGCTCCCCGTCGCGGTTGTCCTCCCCGTTGGCCTCGTTGTGCTTGTCGTTGTACGAGACCAGGTCGCGCAGGGTGAAGCCGTCGTGGCAGGTGACGAAGTTGACCGAGGCCAGCGGGCGCCGCCCGTCCTCCTGGTAGAGGTCCGACGAACCGGTCAGCCGGGACCCGAACTCCGCCAGGGTGCGCGGCTCGCCCCGCCACAGGTCCCGCACGGTGTCGCGGTACTTGCCGTTCCACTCCGTCCACAGCGGCGGGAAGTTCCCCACCTGGTAGCCGCCCTCGCCGACGTCCCAGGGCTCGGCGATCAGCTTCACCTGGCTGACCACCGGGTCCTGGTGCACCAGGTCGAAGAACGACGACAGCCGGTCCACCTCGTGGAACTGCCGGGCCAGCGTCGCCGCCAGGTCGAACCGGAAGCCGTCCACATGCATCTCCTGGACCCAGTACCGCAGCGAGTCCATCACCAGCTGGAGCACGTGCGGGCTGCGCATCAGCAGGGAGTTCCCGGTGCCCGTGGTGTCCATGTAGTAGCGCCGGTCCTCCGACAGCCGGTAGTACGAGGCGTTGTCCAGCCCCCGGAAGGACAGCGTCGGCCCCAGGTGGCTGCCCTCGGCCGTGTGGTTGTAGACCACGTCGAGGATCACCTCGATGCCCGCCCGGTGCAGCGCCCGCACCGCCGTCTTGAACTCCAGCACCTGCTGCCCGCGGTCCCCCCAGGAGGCGTAGGCGTTGTGCGGGGCGAAGAAGCCGATGGTGTTGTAGCCCCAGTAGTTCGACAGCCCGGCGTCCACCAGCCGGTGGTCCTGGACGAACTGGTGCACCGGCATCAGCTCCAGCGCGGTGACGCCCAGCTCCGTCAGGTGGTCGATGATCGCCGGATGGGCCAGCGCCGCGTAGGTGCCGCGCAGCTCGTCCGGGAGGTCCGGGTGGCGCATCGTCAGGCCCTTGACGTGCGCCTCGTAGAGCACCGTCTCGTGGTAGGCGGTGCGCGGCGGGCGGTCGTCGCCCCAGTCGAAGTACGGGTTGACCACCACCGACGCCATGGTGTGCGGCGCCGAGTCGAGGTCGTTGCGGACCTCCGGGCGGCCGAAGTGGTAGCCGTAGACCGCCTCGTCCCAGTCGATCACGCCGCTCATCGCCCGGGCGTACGGGTCGAGGAGCAGCTTGGCGGAATTGCAGCGGTGTCCGCGCTCGGGCTCGTAGGGGCCGTGCGCCCGGAAGCCGTAGCGCTGCCCCGGCATCACCCCCGGCAGATACGCGTGCCGCACGAACGCGTCGGACTCGCGCAGCTCGACGGCGGTCTCCGAACCGTCGTCGTGCAGCAGACACAGTTCGATGCGCGTGGCGGCTTCGGAGAACACCGCGAAATTGGTGCCCGCACCGTCGTAGGTGGCACCCAGCGGATACATCTGTCCCGGCCAGACCTGCATGCGTAGACTCTTCCACTTTCTCTGCGGGGCGGCGGCGACTCCACGACACACGTCCGCGGACCGAATCGGAATCCTTTCCCAACGTGTTCCAACTTGCCGGATAACGAGACATTTTCGCGTGAATTCCGCTGAATGGTGGGAAACATCCGGCAATGTCGGATTGTCGTACCGTGTCTTCGGCGGGCGGCCGGGGGTGCCAGGCGGCTGACCCGGGGGCCGACCCGGGGGTCGGCCAGGGGCCGGTCCGGTGCCCCGGGTGGCCGTCAACGGCCCGCGCCCGGATCGCTCCATCGGGTGGCCCGGAATCGGCCGCCGGCCGCCGCCCCGGCTATGAAACCGCTCACTCCCACCGCGCTGTCCGGCCACAACGGGTACGGCGGCAAAGGGGAGTTGGCGGCGGACTCGGACCATCCTGCTGCACCGCCTCCCGCGCCGCAGTAGTCTGCCTTGATCGTTGGCACGGGGGTTCGGAAGGCGGTGGCAGGTGAGCGGCGGGCTGGAGTTGCCCCCTGGTGACGAGAGTCATGAGGGCCACGAGGGCGGCTCCGTGGACGCGCCGCCCGGCACGGTGTCGCTGGCCCGTCCGCTGGAGATCGGCGCCGAGCTGGACTGGGGCGCCGACGCCTGGACCGAGGTGCGCACCCGGGCCAGCCGGGCCGGCCGCGCCTACATCTGGCTGAATCTCGTCGAGCAGCGGCTGCGCGCCGTCGTCGCGGCCGTTCTGCGCCCCGTCTACGAGCCGGTGCACGGCGACGAGTGGGTGATCGCCGCCGCCGGGCCGGCCGGCCAGGAGTGGGTGCAGCGCGCGGTCGCGGTCCGCGAGGTCAGCCGCCGCAAGGGCTACCTCCTCGACCCCGCCGACGACAACATCGTCAGCTTCCTGACGCTGCCGCAGCTGCGCGAGCTGATGGTCCAGCACTGGCCGTGCTTCGAGCCCTACGTGGACGACCGCCGCGAGGTCGAGCTGGCCCTGGACGAGCTGGAGGTGGCCCGCAACATCGTCTCCCGCAACCGCGCGCTGTCCGGCACCGTCCTCGCCCAGGCCGAGCGGGCCTCCGCCCGGCTGCTGGACATCCTCGGCTCCGGGGCCGGCACCCGGGTCTCCGGGCGGCTGCCGATCGACGCCGTCGAGGACCTCGTCGGCGACCGGTACGCCGATGTCGTCGGCGTCCACCCCGACCGGGTGCGGCTCCAGCGCCAGCTGCCGGCCGAGGACCTCTTCGGCGGCGCCCGCCGCCTCGACGCGGTGGGCATAGGACTCAACCTCCTCGTCCAGAACTACTCCGGCCGCCGCCTGGTCCGGCTCGCCGAGTCCGGCTGCCGGGTCCGGCTGCTCTTCCTCAATCCGGCCAGCAGCGCGGTCCGCCGCCGGGAGCGCGAAATCGGCCTGAAGAAGGGCGAGATGAGCCGCTCCATCGAGATGAACATCCTGCACATGCGGCGGGTGCGGGCCCGGCTGCGGGACCCCGGCGCGTTCGAGATCCAGGTCTTCGACGAGACGCCGCGCTTCACCGCCTACCTCGTCGACGGCGACGGGCCCGACGGGATAGCCGTCGTCCAGCCCTATCTCCGCAAGAGCCGCGGGATGGAGTCGCCGGTGTTCGTACTGCGCGGCGGCGGCCGGGAGGTGGTCCGGCAGGACGCCGGCGACGGCGACCACGGGCTCTTCGAGATCTACCGCGAGGAGTTCGAGAGCGTCTGGGCGGACTCCCGGCCGGTGTCCTGACGGCCCTCCGGCGGCGGCCGGCGCCGGGCGGCCCGGCCCGCTGTCAGTGGCGCGTGCGAGAGTGGCGGTCAGCGGGGGAGGTACCACCGAAGGAGGCCGCATGAGCTGGCATCAGGAGCTGCTGGTCAGCTTCGACCTGGAGACCACGGGCACCGACATCGAGCGCGACCGCGTCATCTCGGCCGCGCTGGTGCGGCTGGAGGGGGACGGCCGGGTGGCGGGGCAGCAGTCCTGGCTGCTCGACCCGGGCGTGCCGGTCCCCGAGGAGGCCGCGGAGATCCACGGCATGTCGACCGCGTACGTCCGCGCGCACGGCCGGCCGCCCGCCGAGGCGATAGAGGAGATCACCGAGGCGCTGGCCGGGGCGCTGGGCGCACAGATCCCGCTGGTGGTGATGAACGCCCGGTACGACCTGTCCCTGCTGGACCGCGAATGCCGCCGGCACGGCCTGCGCACCCTGACCGAGCGGCTCGGCCACCCGCCCGCCCCGGTCATCGACCCGCTCGTCCTCGACAAGCACGTGGACCGCTACCGCAAGGGCAAGCGCGCCCTCCAGGCGCTCTGCGGCCACTACGGCGTACGGCTCGACGGCGCGCACGAGGCGGGCGCCGACGCGGCGGCCGCGGCCGGTGTGGCCCGCCGGATCGGCGAGAGGTATCCGGCCGTCGCGCTGCCCTCGCCGCGAGAGCTGCACGCGTTGCAGGAGCGGGCCGCCGCCGAGCAGGCCGCCTCGTTCCAGGCGTATCTGCGCCGGTCCGGCAAGCCGGAGGCGATAGTCGAGGCGGCCTGGCCGCTGATCCCGCACCAGCGCTGAGGCCGGCCCGGTCGCGGGGTCGCCCGTCCGGCCACCGTTCCGCGCGCCCAGGCCACCGCGCCCGGAGTCCCGTCACCGCGTCAGAACGGGTACCACCGCACCGCCGTGTCCTTCTCGCGCAGGGAGGCGACCCGGCGGCGGAATTCCCGGGCCGCGGCCGGGTTGCCGGGCGCGTGCTGGGAGACCCAGGCGCAGCTCGCGGTCTCCCGGGAGCCGCGCAGCACGGCGCAGCCCGCCCAGTCCCGCACGTCCCAGCCGTACGCCGCGGCGAAGGCGTCGTAGGCTTCCGCGCCCAGCCCGTAGCGGTCCCGGCTCAGCGCCATCACGACGAGGTCGTGCTCGCGCAGATCGCAGGAGAAGGTCTCCAGGTCGACCAGGACCGGTCCGTCCGGCCCGACGTGGACGTTGCGGGGCAGCGCGTCGCCGTGGATCGGGCCGCGCGGCAGATGCGGCTCCAGCGCCGTCGCGGCCAGCGCGAAGGCGTCCCGCCGGCCGCGCAGGTATTCCGCGTCGGCCGGTGCCACCGCGTCGCCGGCCAGCCGCAGCCAGCGCTCCACCCCGTCCAGCAGTTCGCGCCGGGGGAGGGCGAACGGCGGCTCGGGCAGGGCGTGGACGCGCTTGAGGAGTTCGGCGAGGTCGCGCGGCCCGGCCGGGCGGACGGCCTCGGGGAGCCGGTGCCAGTACGTCACGGGGTGGCCGTCGACGAGCCGGGCCCCGGCTTCGGCGGCGCGCACGGCCGGGACGCCCTCGGCCGCGAGCCAGGCGGCCACGGCCAGTTCGCGCTCGGCGCGCGGCAGCAGGTCGGCGCTGCGGCCGATCCGGACGACCGGTCCGGCCTCGCCCAGCGCGAAGACGGCGTTCTCGCCGAGGGCGAGCAGCCGGGCGTCCGCCGCCGCGCCGGGGTGCCCGGCCGCGGCGAGCAGGTCCCGGGCGCGCGCCTCGGTGAAGGCGGTGCGGGGTTCGGTCATCGGGGTGCCTCCTGCGGTGCGTTCTCGCGCCCAGTCTCGCAGGTGCCCCGCGCCCGGCTCCGGGGCCCGCCGGACCGGCGCGGCGACGGCGGGCCCGGGGACCGCCCGGCGCCCGCCGAGCCGCCAAGTAACCGCCGGTACGCGGCTCTTGCGGGGCGCGAGCGTAGCCGCCCGGCGGCAGCGGCAGGCGGCCCATGGACCGTCAGCCGAGCCGCTCTATTGCGCCCATGTAAACGGTGTTGAGCCGCTTGTCCTCAACTGCCCCGGTGGCTTTGGCCGCTTCTGCCCGCGTTTGCAGTTGTGCAAGGTTGTTGCGTATCTCACACGGCCCGGCGGCCCTTGAATTGGACCCGTCAATCCGACAGGGTTTCGAACCAGCCCGAGGGAGACCTCCGGGTCTCCTCGGGCCGTTGCGCAACGCTTCCCCCCACACCACGAACGAGGAGAACCCTCGCTATGGCTCATAAGCGTTCCGGCAAGAAGCGGCTCGTCACGGCGATATCCGCCGCGGTCGCCGCCACCGGTATCGCCGCCGTCACCGCGGTCACCGCCGGTGCGGCGCCTGCCGAAGGCAAGATCTACGGCGCGGACGCCAAGGGCGCCGTCAAGGGCAGCTACATCGTGCTGCTGAAGAAATCGGCGTCGGTGCGCGCCGCCGAGAGCGGCGGCCTGGCCGCCAAGTACGGCGGAAAGGTGAAGCGGACCTTCACCTCCGCGATCGACGGCTTCTCGGCCACCGGTCTCTCCGACGACGAGGCCAAGCGCCTGGCCGCCGACCCGGCGGTCGACAAGGTCGTGCAGAACCACACCTTCCACATCGACGGCACCCAGGACAACCCGCCGTCGTGGGGCCTGGACCGCATCGACCAGGCCGACACCAAGGGCGACGGCAAGTACACCTACCCCGACAGCGCGGGCGAGGGCGTCACCGCGTACGTCATCGACACCGGCATCCACATCAGCCACAAGGACTTCGGCGGCCGGGCGTCGTACGGCTTCAACGCCCTGGACAACAGCGCCAAGGCCGAGGACGACAACGGCCACGGCACCCATGTCTCGGGCACCATCGGCGGCACCGCGCACGGCGTCGCCAAGAAGGTGAAGCTGGTCGCCGTCAAGGTGCTCGACGCCCAGGGCTCCGGCACCACCGAGCAGGTCGTCGCGGGCATCGACTGGGTCACCAAGAACCACAAGGGCCCCTCGGTCGCCAATATGTCGCTCGGCGGCGGCGCGGACGAGGCGCTGGACGCGGCGGTGAAGAAGGCCATCGACTCCGGTGTCACCTTCGGTGTCGCGGCCGGCAACGAGTCCACCGACGCCGGCCAGGGCTCCCCGGCCCGGGTCAAGGAGGCCATCACGGTCGCCTCCAGCACCAAGGACGACCAGCAGTCGGACTTCTCCAACTACGGCAGCGTCGTGGACCTCTACGCGCCCGGTTCCGACATCACCTCGGACTGGAACACCGGCGACGACGCCACCAAGACGATCTCCGGCACCTCCATGGCGACCCCGCACGTGGTCGGCGCGGCCGCGCTCTACCTGGCCGGCCACCAGGACGCCAAGCCGGCGGACGTCGAGAAGGCGCTGGTGGACGGTGCCACCGCCGACAAGATCAGCAACCCGGGCCAGGGCACGCCCAACAAGCTCCTGAAGGTCGTCCAGTGACCGACCGGGCCGCCTGACCCGCGCGCCGGCCGTCGCGCTCGCCCCCACGGGGCGCGGCGGCCGGCGCGTACCGCCCCCGGCTACCCGGACCGCCGGTTCAGCCCCCGGCTACTTGGACCGCCGGTTCAGCCACGCCGCGACCAGCGCGCCGGAGAGGTTGTGCCACACCGAGAAGACCGCGGCCGGCAGCGCCGTCAGCGGTGAGAAGTACGTGGCGGCCAGGGAGGCGGCGAGGCCGGAGTTCTGCATACCGACCTCGAAGGCCATCGCCCGGCTCGCCGCGGGCCCGAGCCGGGCGGCCCGGCCGGACGCGTAACCGAGCGCGAGGCCGAAGCCGTTGTGCAGCACCACGGCCAGCAGCACCACCCCCGCCGCGTCCTTGAGCGTGCCGGCGCTGCCGGCCACCACGATCAGGACGATCACCCCGACGGTCCCGGCGGACAGCCAGGGCAGCGCGGGCAGGCAGCGGCGTACCAGCCCGGCGGCCAGCCGCCGTACGAGGAGGCCGGCGGCGACCGGCAGCAGCACGGTCTTGAGGATGTCCACGACCATCGGGCCGGCCTCGACGTGCAGGATGTGCCCCGCCAGGAGCAGCACCAGATACGGCGTGACGAGAGGGGCGAGGAGGGTGGAGACCGTCGCCACCGACATCGACAGCGCGACATCGCCGCGGGCCAGGAACGTCACCACGTTGGACGCCGTCCCGCTGGGCGCGCAGCCCACCAGGATCACGCCCACGGCGAGTTCGGGCGGCAGGCCCAGCAGGTGGGCGATGCCCCAGCCCAGGCCCGGCATGATGACGTAGTGGGCGACCAGGCCGAGGCCGACGGCCCAGGGCCGCTTGGCGACGCTCTCGAAGTCCCGCGAGGTCATGGTCAGCCCCATGCAGAACATGATCACGCCGAGCAGGTAGGGGACGGCGGGCTTGCCCGGCGCGAAGGTCGCGGGCAGGGCCAGGCCGAGGCCGCCGGCGGCGAGCACCAGCAGCGGGAAGACGGTGACCGCGCGCCGCGCGGTCCGGTCGGCCGCGGCGGTGTCCTCGGCGGGAACCACGGCCGCTGCCACGGGAGTTGACGCGTCGGCGTCCTGAAGGTGATCCATGTCGGTATGCCTCGTGCTTCCGCGTCCGTCCGCGAGGGTGACGCGTGGGGAAGGCCCGGTCCGGTGCGGCCGGGCCAGGAGGGATATGCGGCGGGGGCCGCCGTGCTCACACGCCGGAGAAGTGCACCCGCGGCGCGGAGCGCTGCCCGCCGCCGAAGTCCGCGGCGTGGTGCGCGACCCACTCCGCGTAGGTGTGCGCCGGGCGGCCGGTGACCTGTTCGACGGTCGGCAGGACGGGGACCGGCGTCTGCTCGGCGGCGGCGAGCTGGTCCAGCAGGAAGTCGGCGGCCGGGGGCGGCAGATGGCCGATCAGCTTGGCGCGGACGTCGGCGCGCGGCACCTCCTCGAAGCGGGCCGGCAGGCCCAGCGTCTCGCCGATGATCCGGACCCGCTCGATCTGGGTGAGCGCCTGCGGCCCGGTCAGCTCATAGGTCGCGCCGGGCCGCGGGGCGCGCAGGGCGTACGCGGCGACCGCGGCGATATCGCGCTCGTCGACCGGGGCCATCGCGGCGCGGCCGTAGGCGCCCCGCACGATCCCGCCGTGCCCCAACTGGTGTGCCCAGCCGAGGTCGTTGGCCATGAAGATGCTGGGCCGGACGAAGCTGTGCGGGATCCCGGAGTCCGCGACGGCCCGTTCGCAGGCCAGGTGCTTCTCGCCGATCCAGCCGGGCTCGGGGAAGGTGACGGAGTCCGAGGAGAGCAGCACGATGTGCGCGGTGCCGGCCTCCTTGGCGGCGGTGAGGAAGCCGTCGAGCGCGCCGTGCACGGGGAAGAGGAACGCGCGGTCCACGCCCCGCAGCGCGGCGGGCAGCGTCTCGGGGCGGGCCAGGTCGCCGGGGACGGTCTCCACGCCCTCGGGCAGCGCGGCGGCGGCCGGGTCGCGGGTCAGGGCCCGCACCGCCTCTCCGGCGTCGAGCAGTTCGCGTACGAGGTTGCGGCCGACGTTTCCGGTGGCACCGGTGACCAGGATCATGGGGAGCGTCTCCTTGCGGGGGTCCGCGGGTACGGGCGGGGTGTCAGGGCGCGGGCAGGGTGCGCGAGCCCGGCGCGCGCGTCCCGGCGCGCGCCCCGGCCGTGTTCCGGACGGACATGGCCGTCCGGGATCTCGACTGCGGCATGCGCCGACCCTCACAGTGCGCGGGCGTGCCGGGAAGACGCCCCGACTGCTAGCACTCCCACTACCAGTAGTCCCTATCCTTGATCCATGGGAACAGGAGCGGAGCGGCGGAAGGAACTGGGCAACTTCCTGCGCGCCAGGCGGGCCCGGCTCACCCGCGCGGCGGTCGGCCTCCCCCCGGCCGGCCCGCGCCGCCGCGGCGGGCTGAGCCGCGAGGAGGTTGCCACCCTGTCCCAGGTCAGCGCCACTTGGTACACCTGGCTGGAGCAGGGCCGCGACATCCACCCCTCCCGGCATGTCCTGGACGCCCTCGCCCGCACCCTGCGCCTGACGCCCGCCGAGCACGTCTATGTGCTCTCCCTGACCGGGTACGCCCCCCTGGCCGAGCCCGCCGAGCCGGCGGCGGTCCACACCGCGCCCAGCCATGTGCAGCGGCTGCTCGACGCGCTGGTCGGCTTCCCCGCCTACGCCCTCGCGCCCGACTGGACGATCACCGCCTGGAACGCCGCGTACCTCGACCTGTATCCGAACGTCGCCGCGGCAGCTCCGGACGAACGCAACTTGCTCTGGCTGGTGTTCACCGATCCGTACGTCCGCGATCTGCTGCCGGACTGGGAGGTGACCAGCCGCCGGTTCCTCGCGGAGTTCCGCGCCGAGGCCGGGCCCCGGCTCGGCGACCTCGCCGGCTCCCCGGCCATCCAGCGCCTGCTCGCCACCAGCGAGGCATTCCGCGCGGCCTGGCGGGACCACCACATCGAGGGCTTCACCTCCCGGATGCGCGTCTTCGACCACCCGGTGCGCGGGGTGCGGTACTTCGAGCACCACCGCCTGGCCCCCGCCGACCACCCCGAGGTGCAGGTGGTCGTCTACACCCCGGCCCAGGGGAGCGGTGACGAGGCCCCCGCCGCCGGCAGTCGCCGCCCGGAGCCGGAGCCTGAGCCAACCGGCCGGTAACCCAATGCGCCCCAGCAGAGCGCGAGTTGGCGGGTGAGGTCGGCCGGGATGTCCCCCCTGGCGGATTTCGTCCGCAGGTGTCGCTCACCCACGGTGACGCGGTGACCACGTGCCGGCTCCGGTCGCGCCCATCAGATGAGAAAGATCGTTTCCTGTATTGACACCGCTTCCCCCATCTCGAATCCTAGGCGGGCGAGTTGAGGGGGAAGCCAATTGTTCTGCGGATCCACCGCACTTCCGTTAACGCTGTGAGTCCCCGCGTCCGACGCCGTACGCATTGACACCGCAAGCGGGCGCCCCCGCCGGCCGGCAAGCTTTTCGCCGCGCACCTCGCCTCCAGCTTCACTCACACAACAGTCCCGCATCCGCACATCGACTCATGGTGTTATTGGCGCGATTCAAGGAAGAGTGAATTGGCTATATTGTGTCGGCCTTCCGTCGCCGTACCTGAACATGTCATCACGATGGAAGAGACCCTGGAGTTCGCCAGGAAAGCGCACGCGGGAAAACCGCAACTGCCCCTGGCCCTCCGGCTGATACGGAACACCGGCGTACAGAAGCGGCACCTCGTCCAGCCCATCGAGAAAACCCTCGACCACCCGGGCTTCGAGGAACGCAACCGCATCTACGAGACGGAATCCAAGAAGCGCTGCCCGGACGTCATCGACGAGGCCCTGGCCAACGCCCGGCTGACGGCCAGGGACATCGACGCGATCATCTACGTGTCGTGCACCGGCTTCCTGATGCCCTCGCTGACCGCCTGGCTGATCAACCACATGGGCTTCCGCTACGACACCCGGCAGCTGCCGATCGCCCAGCTCGGCTGCGCGGCCGGCGGCGCGGCGATCAACCGCGCCCATGACTTCTGCCTGGCCCACCCCGGCAGCAACGTCCTGATCGTCTCCTGCGAACTGTGCTCGCTGTGCTACCAGCCGGACGCCGACGACGTCGGCTCGCTGCTCTCCGACGGGCTGTTCGGCGACGCGGTCGCGGCCGCCGTGGTGCGCGGCCGCGAGACCGGCGGCGTCCCCGGTGTGCGCCTGGAGCGCAACGCCTCGTACGTCATCCCCAACACCGAGGAGTGGATCTCGTACGCCGTGCGGGACACCGGCTTCCACTTCCAGCTCGACCGGCGGGTGCCGGGCACGATGGAGCCGCTGGCGCCGGTGCTGCGGGACCTCGCCGCGGACCACGGCTGGGACGCGGGGGACCTCGACTACTACGTCGTCCACGCGGGCGGACCGCGCATCCTGGACGACCTCGCCACCTACCTCGGCGTCGACCGCTCGGTCTTCCGGCACAGCTGGGCGACGCTGACGGAGTACGGGAACATCGCCAGCGCCGTCGTGCTCGACGCGCTGCGCCGGCTGTTCGACGAGGGCAGCGCGGCCGCCGGCCACAAGGGCCTGCTGGCCGGCTTCGGCCCCGGCATCACCGCGGAGATGGCCGTCGGCACGTGGGTGTAGCCGCCCCGCGATCAGGTCGGTCCGACCATGTGAATCAAGTGAGGTAGCCAGTGAACGGCATTGTCGTGGGTCCCGGCGGCGGGCGGAAACTGATCACGCCCGCGCAGGAGATCACGTTCAAGGTGACGGGCGCGGACGGCTCGGGGGCGTCCGTGTTCGAGGTCGTCGTACCGCCCGGTTTCGACGTCGGCGCGCACAAGCACCACCACTCCCAGGAACTGTTCTTCGTGGTCGAGGGCGAACTGGAGATCTTCGCCTTCGAGCCGGAGCACTACACCGAGGCGGACTGGACGGACTGGAAGTCCGCCGCCGGCGACCGCCCGGTGCGGGCCACCGCGGGCAGCGTCGCGTTCGTCCCGCAGGGCTGCCCGCACGCGTTCGCCAACCGCACCGCCGAACCGGCGCGGGTGCTCTTCGCGGTCAGCCCGTCGCCCCAGCACGAGCTGTACTTCGACCGGCTGGCGGAGATATTCGCCGCGCCCGGACCGCCGGACGCGGAGGCCATCGAGCGCCTGCGCGAGGAGTACGACATCACGCAATTGACCCCGCTTCGCCATGAGCGCCCGCAGCCGGCCGGCGCCGGCCACCGGGCCGAGGAGAGGACGCAGTGACCAACTCCGTGGACATCGACGACATCTACTCCGCCATCGAGTACTCCGCCCGGCTGCTGGACCTGCCGCTGGAGCCCGCCAAGGTCAAGGGCGCGCTGGCGGCGTTCGAGCCGGCGTTCACCGACTCCTCGGTGGCGCTGCGGATCGCCACCGGCGCGCGCCGGGAGAAGCTGATGGGCTACCGGTACATCAAGTACACCGGCGACCTGGACCCGTACGACACCGCGCTGGCCGAGGGGCTGATCGAGCCCGGTGACCATCCCGCGGACCGGCTGTTCCAGGACGTCAAGGAGCGCTTCCCGATCGAGGGGACCGGCGGCGACTTCGAGCTCGCGGCCGGCTTCCAGAAGATCTGGTGCTTCTTCCCCAGCAGCCGCCCGCAGCCGCTGGACGAGCTGTCGCAGCTGCCGTCCATGCCGCCCTCGGTCGGCGAGCACCTGGAACTGCTTGGGCGGTACGGGCTGCGCGCGGCGAGCCTGTTCGCGGTGGATTACACCTCCCACACCCTGAACATCTATTTCGACGGCCTGCCGGAGGGCACGTTCGCGCCGGACCGGGTCCGGGAATTGACCGCCGAACTGGGAATTCCCGAGCCGAGCGCGGATGTGCTGGAGCAGTGCGCGAAGGCGTTCGCGGTGTACTTCACCTTCTCCTGGGAGAAGCCGAACATCGACCGGGTGTGCTTTCCGGTGCTCGTACCGGACCCGGAGCTGGTGCCGACGAATCTCGGGCCGTCCATCACGCGGTTCGCACAAGGGGTTCCGTTCGCCGGCGAGGACCGCAAGTGCATTTACGCGACGACGCTGTCGGCCCGCGAGATCTACTACAAGCTGGAGCCGTTCTACTACTGGCAGCCGAAGATCGTGAACGCGATGCACCTGGCGAATCCGCCGGAGTAGTCATTCCGTAGGGCGCGGGGCGGGACGGCGTGCGGGAGATCTCGCGCGGTCCCGCCCCGGCTCGAACGCGCCTTTTCTTCGCCGTCAGCCATTTCGCCACGGACCGACCTCCCGGAGGAAGCCCATGCCGACCAGCCCGTCCCCCCGTGCCGCCGCCGAGCCCCAACCGGACGCCATCATGCTGGAGTTGGTGGACGAGGAGGGCACCACGATCGGCACCGCGGAGAAGGTGTCGGCGCATCTGCCGCCGGGCCGGCTGCACCGGGCGTTCTCGGTGTTCCTCTTCGACGCGGACGGGCGGATGCTGCTCCAGCGCCGGGCGCTCGGCAAATACCACTCGCCGGGCGTGTGGTCGAACACCTGCTGCGGCCACCCCTACCCGGGCGAGCCGCCCTTCGTCGCGGCGGCCCGCCGCACCGCGGAGGAGCTGGGGGTGGCCCCGGCACTGCTCCAGGAGGCCGGAACGGTGCGCTACCACCACCCCGACCCGGCGTCCGGGCTGGTGGAGAAGGAGTTCAACCACCTGTTCGCGGGGCAGGTGGGGCGGGCGCCGGTGCCCGACCCCGAGGAGGTCGGGGAGATCACGTTCGTGACGGCGGTCGAACTGGCGGAGCTGCGGGAGCAGGAGACGTTCTCGGCGTGGTTCCCCACGGTGCTGGACGCGGCGCTGCCGGGGATCCGCGCGCTGGTGGGGGAGCGGGGCGGGTGGTGACCGCCGCGTCGTAAGGGCCGGGCCGGGGCGCGTCGGCGGGTCCGCGTCCCCGAGCTGTCCGGACGGGCCGCGCCAACCGGCCCGGCCCGCCCGGCCGTTCCCCCGCCGCTCAGCCGAAGACCTTCCCCGGGTTGAAGATGCCCGCCGGGTCGAGCGCGCCCTTGACCGCGCGGTGCAGCGCCAGTACGCCGGGGCCCGCCTCCGCCGCCAGTCCGCGTTTCTTCAGCAGGCCCACCCCGTGCTCCCCGGTGACGGTGCCGCCGAGCGCCAGCGCCTCGTCCACGATGCGCTCCAGCGCCGCGTGCCCCCGGGCCCGCGCCGCGTCGTCGCCCGGCGGCACCACCGTCATCGGATGGAGGTTGCCGTCCCCGGCGTGCGCCAACGACGCGATGGTGACGTCGAGTTCGGCCGCGACGCGCTCGATCCGGGCCAGCATCTCGGGCACCAGCATCCGGGGTACGCACACGTCCTCGGTGAGCACCGCGCCCAGCCGCTCCAGCGCCGGATACGCCAGGCGGCGCGCGGCGAACAGCGCCTCCGCCTCGGCCTCGTCGGTGGACCGGGCGCTCCACGTGGCGCCGCCCTTCTCGAAGCAGGCCAGGACCCGTTCGGCCTCCTCGTCGCCGGCCGGGCCCGGCGCGTCGCAGCGGGCCAGCAGCAGGACGTCGCCGGTCTCGGTGAGCCCCATGCGCTTCCAGTCGTCCACCGCCCGCAGGCAGTGCCGGTCCACCAGCTCCAGCGCGCTGGGCACCACCCCGGAGGCCGCCACCGCCGCGGCCGCGCGGCCGGCCGCCGCCAGCCCGTCGAACGACCCGACGACGGTGCGCTCCGCCGCCCGCGCCCCGCGCAGCCGCAGCGTCACCTCCGTGACCAGCCCCAGCGTCCCCTCGGCGCCGACCATCAGCCCCCGCAGGTCGTACCCCGCGACGCCCTTGGCGGTGCGGCGGCCGAGGCGGACCACCTCACCGCGCCCCATGACCGCCTCCAGGCCGAGCACATAGTCCCCGGTGACGCCGTACTTGACGCAGCACACGCCGCCCGCGTTGGTCGAGACGTTGCCGCCGATCGTGGACCAGGGCGCGCTCGCCGGATCCGGCGGGTACCACAGGCCGTGCTCCGCGCACGCCCGCCGCAACTCCTCGTTGACCACGCCGGGTTGGACGACGGCCAGGCGCTCGTCCGGGTCGATGGACAGGACGCGGTCCATCGCCTCGAACGACACCACGACGCAGCCGGGGACCGCGTTGGCGCCGCCGGACAGGCCGGTGCCGGCGCCGCGCGCGACGACGGGTATGCCGTGCTCCGCGCAGAACGCGACGACGGTCGCCACCTCGGCCGTGCTGCGCGGCCGCACCACCGCGGCCGGCACGGCGAACGGGGCGCGCTCGGCCTCGTCGTGCGCATAGGAGGGCAGCACATCCGGATCGGAAAGGAAACGGTCCGCCGGAAGTGCTCTTTCCAGTGCCGGGAAAGGTGAGGTCATTTCGGCACCATAATTTCCCCGCACGCCTCCGCTCAAGGGCCGGAATCCGGCCGGTGGGCGCGGGTGTACCAAAGGCCAATTGCGGTGTCCGGACGCGCCGTGGAAGGGTTTCCGTACCGCCCTCCCGCCGAGGGTATTCGCATCGCCCGCGTTCGAGCTCCATTCCATACTTGGGAGGGCGTATTCCGATGGCCGCCGTACTTGCTGGACTGGGCGGGGCGCTGCCCGCGGGTGTCGTCACCAACGACGACCTGTGCGCGACGCTCGACTCGACGGACGAGTGGATCAGGACCCGGACCGGTATCGGCGAGCGGCGCCGGGTCGCGCCCGGCCAGTCGACGCGGGACCTCGCCGCCGAGGCGGGCGCCCGGGCGCTGAAGTCCGCCGGGCGCGGCGCGGTGGACGCGGTCGTGGTCGCCACCACCTCCGCCGACCGGCTCTGCCCGGCGGTGGCGCCGGAGGTCGCCCACCAGCTCGGGCTGGGCCCCGTCCCCGCCTACGACCTGACCTCGGCGTGCAGCGGATTCCTCTACGGGCTCGCCGCCGCGGCCGGGCACATCGCGTCCGGCGTGGCCGAGAGCGTGCTGTTCATCGGCGCCGAGGCGTTCACCACCATGGTGAATCCCGCGGACCGCGGTACGGCGCCGATCTTCGGCGACGGCGCGGGCGCGGTGGTGCTGCGGCGCGGCACCCCCGACGAGCCGGGCGCCGTGGGCCCGTTCGACCTGGGCAGCGACGGGTCGCTCGCCGACCTCCTCGCCATCCCGGCCGGCGGCGCCCGGCAGCGCTCGGCCACCGGCGGCCCGCGCGGCGACGGGGTGCCCGCCGAGGACTGGTATCTGCGCATGGAGGGCCGCCCCCTCTACGTCCAGGCCGTCGCGCGGATGACCGCCTCGGCGCGCGCCGTCCTCGACCGGGCCGGCTGGGCCGTGTCCGACGTCGATGTCTTCGCCGGGCACCAGGCCAATGTCCGCATCGTGCGGGCCGTGGCGGAGGAGCTGGAACTCCCCGACGACCGCGTCGCGGTCAATATCGACCGGGTCGGCAACACCCTCGCCGCGTCCGTTCCGCTGCTGCTCGCCGACGCCGCGGTGCGCGGCCGGCTGAATCCCGGCGACCGCGTGCTGCTGTCGGCATTCGGCGCCGGACTTTCCTGGGGATCGACCGTGCTGCGGTGGCCGGATATTCCGGTCGAGGAAGTCCGCTGAATTCCCTTCCCGGCCACCGGGAAAACCGTTTCCGGACGACCGCCGAAGGGGCGGCCACCGAAGACGACCGTAAAAAAGACAACACCCACCGGAGGAATACATGAGCGCCCTTTACGATTCCGTGGTCGAGGTCATCGCCACCCGTTTCGGTCTCATCCGCGACACCGTCACCGCCGACGCGACGTTCGACGACCTCGGCCTGGACTCGCTCTCGCAGATCGAGCTGGTGACCGCGCTGCGCAAGCGGCTCGGCGCGGACATCGACGACGAGGAGATGGCGGAGCTGTCCTCGGTCGGCGAGGTCGTCGCCGCGCTGGAGGCCAAGGGGCTGACGGTCGCATGACGGGCTTCGCGGCGGCGATCACCGGTATCGGCCTGGTCTCTCCCGCCGGTGTGGGCGTGCCGGAGAACTGGGAGCGCGTCGTCGCGGGCCGGGCCACCGCGGCCCACGCGCCCGAGCTGGCCGGGCTGCCGGTGCCGCTCGCCTGCCAGGTGCCCGGTTTCGACCCCGCGTCGGCCGGGCCGCGGACGGCCGTGCAGTGGGATCGCTATACGCAGTTCGCGGTGGTGGCCGCGTTCGAGGCGCTCGCCCAGGCCGGGTTCACGGCCGGGGAGTGGCCGGACAGTTCGCGGGTGGCCGTCGTGGTGGGCTCCGGCGCGGGCGGCACCGCGACGCTGGAGGCTCAGCACGCGGTGCTGCTCGGCGACGGGCCCGGCGAGGTCTCGCCGCTGACCCTGCCCATGGGCCTGCTCAACATGGCGGCGGGCCAGGTCGCCATCGAGCTGAAGGCCAACGGCCCCTGCTTCGCGCCCTGTTCGGCCTGCGCGTCCGGTGCCTCGGCGATCGGGATGGGCCGGGACCTGCTCCGTACGGGCGCCGCGGACATCGTGATCGCGGGCGGCGCCGAGGCGCCGGTGACGCCGCTGTACGCGTCCGCGTTCGCCCGGATGCGGGCCCTCTCCCGCCGCCTCGACGATCCGGAGACCGCGTCCCGGCCGTTCGACGTGGACCGGGACGGCTTCGTACTCGGCGAGGGTGCCGGGATGGTCGTCCTGGAGACGCCGGAGCACGCCGCGAGCCGCGGGGTGCGGCCGATCGCGCAGGTCATCGGCTACGGCGCCTCGGCCGACGCGCACCACGTCACCTCCCCGCACCCGGACGGGCTCGGCGCCCGGCTCGCGGTCCGCGCGGCGCTCGCGGACGCGGGCCTGACCGGCGCCGAGGTGGCGTACGTCAACGCGCACGGCACCTCCACCCCGCGCAACGACGCCGTGGAGTCCGCCGTCATCCGCGATCTGCTCGGCGCCGATACGGCGGTGAGTTCCACCAAGGGCGTGACCGGCCATCCGCTGGGCGCCGCCGGGGCCATCGAGGCCGCCTTCACGGCGCTGACCGTGCAGCGCGGGGTCATCCCGCCCACGGCCAACCTCACCAACCCCGACCCGGCGATGGACGTCGACCTCGTCCACAAGGCGGCCCGGCACGGCCCGGTGCCGGTCGGCCTGAGCAATTCCTTCGGATTCGGCGGCCAGAACACCGCGCTGCTGATCGCCGCCTGACCCGCCCGCGACCCGGACCGATGGAGAGAGCACTCCGATGACCCGTGACGACGCCCACCGGACCGACCTCACCCGGCTGCTCTTCGACGGCACCTACGAGGAGATCCACGCCGACATCAGGGAGGCGCTGCTCGACCCGCTCTTCGACGCCCGCGAGGGCCTGACCCTCCAGGAGGCCGGCCGGCTCGCCTACGAGCGCTCCCGCTTCCTGCACGGCAAACTCGGCCGGCCGCGGGAGGTGGTGCGGGCGCCGCGGCGCCTGTTCGCGCTGGCCGAATGGCCCTCGCTGCTGGACGTGTCGGTCTTCTCGCTGCTGATGGTCCACTACAACCTCTGCTTCGGCACGGTCCTGGACCACGGCGGCGACCGGCCGGACCTGCGGGAGCACGTCGACGGCCTGGACGCCCTGCGGTCCTTCGGCCCGTACATGGCCACCGAACTGGGCTACGGCAACAACGTCGCGTCCCTGCGCACCGAGGCCGTCTACGACCCGGTCGACGGCACGTTCGTCCTCAACACCCCGGACGCGCTGGCCCAGAAGTTCATGTCGTACAGCGGATTCACCGATGTGCCGAAGACCGCCGTGGTGATGGCCCGGCTGATCGCGGACGGCTCGGACCACGGCGTCTTCCCGTTCCTCGTCCCGATCAGCGACGCGCACGGGCTGTGCGCGGGCGTGCGCGCCGCGCCCTGCCCGGAGAAGCCGGTGCAGGGGCTCGACAACGGCGTCACGTGGTTCGACCACGTCCGCGTACCGCGCCGCAATCTGCTCCTCGGCGAGATGGGCGGCTTCACCGAGGACGGGGCCTTCCGGCCCGCGCCGGGCAATCAGCGCAAGCGCTTCCTGCGCGCGATGTCCCGGATCCAGCCGGGCCGGCTGTGCGTCTCCAGCTCCGCGGTCGGCGCCGGCCGGGCGAGCGTCTACATCGCGCTGCGCTACGCCGCCCAGCGGCTCACCAACGCCCCCGGCCGCCCCGACACCCCGATCCTCGCCTACCGCAGCCACCAGGCCGCCCTCTTCCCGGCGCTGGCGAAGGTCTACGCGATGACGTTCCTGCTCAACCACGCCAAACGGGAGTTCCTGGCGTCCCCGGATGCCATCACGGCCGACCTCAACAACCTGATCTCCCTCACCAAGGCGCTGTCCACCTGGGAGATGACCGAGGTCGTCGCCGTCTGCCGGGAACGCTGCGGCGCCCAGGGCATCTTCAGCGTCAACCGCATCGCCGACTACGGCTCGCTGCTCCAGGGCCTGGTCACCGCCGAGGGCGACAACCAGGTGCTGCTCGCCACCACCGCCGCGCAGCTGCTCGCGAGCCGCGACGACGGCGCCGCCCGCCCCGCGCCCGACCCCGCCGGCCGCGACCTGCTCGAACCCGCCCTGCACGCCGAGCTGCTGGGCTACCGCGAGGACAGCCTGCGGCGCGCGGCCCGGGCCGAAATGACCGACGGGCCGGACGGGCAGACCTACTTCGACGCCTGGAACGGCACCGTGAACACCGCCCTGGCGGTGGCCCGGACCCGGGGCGCGCGGGTGGCCCTGGAGTCCTTCCGGGCGGCCGCCGCCGACGCCCGTACCGAGGAGGTGCGCGAGGCACTCGGCCTCCTCGCGTCGCTGTACGCGCTCACCGAGATCCAGCGGGACGCCGGCTGGTATCTGGCGCGCGGCGCGCTGACCGCCGGGCAGGCGGAGGAGATCCCCGCGCGGATCGACGCGCTCTGCGCGCGCGTCCACCCGCACGTCCCGCTGCTGATCGACGGCTTCCGGCTCTCGCCGGAGCTGCTGCGCGCCCCGATCGCCGCCGACGACTACGTGGCCGCGTTCCAGCGGCTCGCGGGCGCCGCACCGGCCGACGCGCCTGCCGACGCACCGGCCGCCGCCGGAAGGAGCTGACCCATGGCGCGACACCTCTACCGCTGCCCGCTGCGCTGGGCGGACATGGACGTCTACGGCATCGTCAACAACGTCGCCTACCTCCGCTACCTGGAGGAGGCGCGGGTGGACCTGATCTTCCGGATGGGGCCCACGGACGGCGACGCGTTCTTCAAGGACGGCTCCGTCGTCGTCAGCCATGAGATCCGCTACCGGCAGCAGCTGGCGCACCGCCATGAGCCGGTGGACATCGAGATGTGGGTCAGCTACCTCGACTCGGCGACCGTCGCCGTCGACTACGAGGTCAAGGACGGTGACACGCTCTACGCCACCGCCTCGACGGTGATGGCGCCGTTCGACTACCGGCGCGGCCGGCCCCGCCGGCTGACCGACGAGGAGACCCGCTTCTTCGAGAAGTACCTGGTGGAGCGGGCCGGATGAGGCTGCTGAGGATCGGCCCGCCCGGCCGCGAACGCCCCTGTGCCGTCGATCCGGGCGGCGTGGTGCGCGACCTGTCGGAGTGGCTGGACGACTGGACCGGCCCCCACCTCGACCCCGAGGCGCTGGCCGCCACCGGGGACCGGCTCGCCCGCGAGGCGTCCGCCCTGCCGGCCGTCGACCCGGCCGGCGGCGCCCGGATCGGGCCGCCGGTCCCGCCGGGCGGCCATCTGATCTCCATCGGTCTCAACTACCGCGACCACGCGGCCCAGGCGGGCATGGACCTGCCCGCCGAGCCCATCGTCGCCAGCAAGTCCCCGTGGACCCTGGCGGGCCCGTACGACGACCTGATCCTGCCGCCCGGCGGCAGCCGCACCGACTGGGAGGTGGAGCTGGCGGTGGTCATCGGCCGCCGGGCGCGCTATCTGCCGGACGGCGCCGACCCGCTGGCGTACGTCGCCGGCTACTGCACGGCCAACGACGTCTCCGAACGGCACTGGCTGCTGGAGCGCGGCGGCCAGTGGATCAAGGGCAAGTCCTTCGAGACCTTCACCCCGCTCGGCCCTCACCTGGTCACCCCCGACGAGGCCGGCGACCCCCGGAAACTCGCCCTGACCTGCAAGGTCAACGACCGGACCCGGCAGGACGGCAACACCGCCGACATGCGTTTCGACGTCGCCGAACTGGTCCGGTATCTCAGCCGGTTCATGGTGCTCCAGCCGGGCGATGTGGTGCTCACCGGCTCCCCGGCCGGGGTCGCCCTCGGCAGCCCCGGCACGCCGTATCTGCGCGCCGGCGACCTCGTGGAGGCGGAGGTGGCCGGCCTCGGGGCGCAGCGCCAGCGGTGCGTGCCCGCGCGCGTGGACGGGAGGGAGCAGGCATGACGGTGACCCCCGTGGCCTCCCAGGAGCCCGCCGACGCGCGCGGACGGGTGGCCGAACTGCACACCCTGCGCGAGCGGGCCCGCTCCGGCCCCGGCCGGCGGGCGACCGAGGCCCAGCGCGCCAAGGGCAAGCTGACCGCCCGCGAGCGGCTCGCGCTGCTGCTGGACCCGGGGTCGTTCCACGAGGTCGAGCCGCTGCGCCGGCACCGGGCGACCGGCTTCGGCCTGGAGGCCAACCGGCCGTACACCGACGGTGTGATCACCGGCTGGGGCACGGTCCACGGCCGGACCGTGTTCGTCTACGCGCACGACTTCCGGATCTTCGGCGGCGCGCTGGGCGAGGCCCACGCCACCAAGATCCACAAGATCATGGACCTGGCCGTCCAGGCCGGTGCGCCGCTGGTCTCGCTCAACGACGGCGCCGGCGCCCGCATCCAGGAGGGCGTCACCGCGCTGGCCGGATACGGCGGTATCTTCCGCCGGAACGCCGCCGCGTCCGGCGTCATCCCGCAGATCAGCGTGATGCTCGGCCCGTGCGCGGGCGGGGCGGCCTACAGCCCCGCGCTGACCGACTTCGTCTTCATGGTCCGGGACACCGCGCAGATGTTCCTCACCGGCCCGGACGTCGTACGGGCCGTCACCGGCGAGGAGATCAGCCGCGACGGCCTGGGCGGCGCCGACGTCCACGCCGAGACCTCCGGCGTCGCGCACTTCGCGTACGACGACGAGGAGACCTGCCTGGAGGAGGTCCGCTACCTCCTCTCGCTGCTGCCGGCCAACAACGCCGAGGACCCGCCGGACGCCGGCCGCGGCGATCCCGCCGACCGCCGCTGCGAGGCCCTGCTCGACCTCGTCCCGGCCAACGGCCGGCTGCCGTACGACATGCGCGCGGTCATCGAGGAGATCGTGGACGACGGCGAGGTGGTCGAGGTGCACGCGGCCTGGGCCGCCAATGTGCTGTGCTGCCTGGCGCGCCTGGGCGGCCGGACGGTCGGCGTCCTCGCCAACCAGCCGCAGCACCTCGCCGGGGTGCTCGACGCGCGGGCCAGCGAGAAGGCCGCCCGCTTCGTCCAGATGTGCGACGCGTTCAACATCCCGCTGGTGACGCTCGTCGACGTCCCCGGCTTCCTGCCGGGCGTCGACCAGGAGCACGGCGGCATCATCCGGCACGGCGCCAAACTGCTCTACGCGTACTGCGCCGCGACCGTCCCGCGGATCTCGGTCGTGCTGCGCAAGGCGTACGGCGGCGCGTACATCGTCATGGACTCCGAGTCCATCGGCGCGGACCTGACCTACGCCTGGCCGACCAACGAGATCGCGGTGATGGGCGCCGAGGGCGCCGCGGGCGTCATCTTCCGCAAGCGGATCGCCGAGGCCGACGACCCGGAGGCGATGCGGGCGCGGGTGGTCAAGGAGTACCGGGCGGAGCTGATGCACCCGTACTACGCGGCCGAGCGCGGCCTGGTGGACGACGTCATCGACCCCGCCGAGACCCGCGCCGTGCTGATCCGCTCGCTGGCGATGCTCCGCACCAAACGCGCCGATCCACCCGCCCGCAAGCACGGCAACCCGCCGCTGTGACACGCTGCCCCAACCCCCTTGCACCGCACGGCACTTGATCCTTGGAGTACCGCATGAGCCTGGAATTCTCCGACCACCGCGTCACCGGCACGCCGGACGCCGAACGCGCCCGGCTGCTGGCCGATCCGGTCTTCGGCGAGATCCCCACCGACCACATGGTGACCATCAAGTGGAGCGCGGAGCGCGGCTGGTACGACGCCCGGCTCGGCCCGTACGGACCGCTGTCCCTGGACCCGGCCACCCAGGTCTTCCACTACGGCCAGGAGATCTTCGAGGGGCTGAAGGCGTACCGGCGCGCGGACGGCTCGATCGTCTCGTTCCGCCCCGACGCCAACGCCGCCCGGCTCAACCGGTCGGCCGCGCGGATGGCCATGCCGGCGCTGCCCGAGGAGGCGTTCCTGGAGGCGCTGCGGCGGCTGATCGACGCCGACCGCGACTGGGTGCCCAGCGGCGCCGGGAACAGCCTCTATCTGCGGCCGTTCATGATCGCCACGCAGCGCTCGCTCGCCTTCTACGACGCCTCGGACTCCTACCTCTTCGCGGTGATCGCCTGCCCGGCCGGCGCGTACTTCAAGGGCGGCGTGGAGCCGGTGTCGGTCTGGCTCACCACCGACTACAGCCGGGCCGCCGACGGCGGTACCGGCGCCGCCAAGTGCGGCGGCAACTACGCGGGCACCCTCGTCGCCCAGCGGCAGGCCGCCGAGCGGGGCTGCGACCAGGTCGTCTGGCTGGACGCCAAGGAGCGCCGCTGGATCGACGAGATGGGCACCAGCAACATCTTCTTCGTCTACGGCGACCGGCTGGTCACCCCCGCGCTGACCGGCACGCTGCTGGCCGGCGTCACCCGGGACAGCGTCCTCATCCTCGCCCGGGACCTCGGCCTGACCGCGGAGGAGGGCCGGATCAGCGTCGAGCGGTGGCGCGCGGACGCCCACGCGGGCCGGCTGACGGAGGTCTTCTCCTGCGGCACCTCCTCGATGATCACGCCGGTGGGCCGGGCCCGCAGCGAGCAGGGGGAGTGGCGGATGGGCGACGGCCGGCCCGGACCGGTCACCATGCGGCTGCGGACGGAGCTGATGGGCATCCAGTCCGGCGAGCGGCCCGACCGGCACGGGTGGATCCACAAGATGGCCTGACCTGCGCTGTGCCCATGTCCCCCAACTCGCCCGAGAGGAACGTCCGTTGAACCGCTCCGTACTCGTCTCCGGAGGCAACCGCGGTATCGGCCTCGCCGTTGCCCGGGCGTTCGCCGAGGCCGGTGACAGGGTCGCCGTCACCTACCGCTCGGGGGAGCCCCCGGCGGGCTTCCTCGCCGTCCGCTGCGATGTCACCGACCCCGCACAGGTCGAACGGGCCTGCCAGGAGGTGGCCGAGGAACACGGCCCCGCCCAGATCGTGGTGGCCAACGCGGGCATCACCCGCGACCGCCTGCTGGCCCGCATGTCCGAGGACGACTTCGGCTCCGTTCTCGACACCAATCTCGCCGGCGCCTTCCGCCTCGTACGGCACACCGCGGGCGGCATGATGCGGGCGGGCGGCGGCCGGATCGTGCTGATCTCCTCGGTGATGGGCCTGTCGGGCTCGGCGGGGCAGGCCAACTACGCCGCCGCCAAGGCCGGACTCGTCGGCCTGGCGCGGTCCCTGGCCCGCGAGCTGGGCTCGCGGGAGATCACCTGCAATGTGGTCGCGCCGGGCTTCGTGGACACCGATATGACCCGGGCGCTCAGCGAGACCCAGCGGGCCAGGATCCTCGGGCAGGTGCCCCTGGGCCGCTACGCCCGGCCGGAGGAGGTCGCCGCGGCCGTCCGCTTCCTCGCCTCGGAGGAGGCCGGATACCTCACCGGGGCGGTGCTCCCTGTGGACGGGGGCCTGGGCATGGGTCACTGACGCCCCGTCAGGAGCCGTGGCCTACAGGTACTCGGAGGCGAGCAGCGCCCGGGTCCCCGCCTCCCGCGCCTCGAAGACATGCGGCTGGTCGGCCGGGTAGACCACGTAGTCGCCCGGCCCCAGCTCCACCGGATCGCCGGCCGGGCCGACCAGGGCCCGGCCCGCGCTCAGCAGGACGTGCTCGACGACGCCGGGCGCGTGCGCCTCGGCGGTGTGCGGGCGGCCCGGCTCGGTGTCGACGCGGTAGAGGTCGCGCCGGGCGCCGGGCGGGCAGGCGGAGAGCAGCGTGGCGCGGTAGTCGGCGTGGGACGAGGCGACCGCCTGCCCCTCGTCCGCCCGGATCACCTGGATCCGGGGCCGGGGCGGATCGAGCAGCCGGGAGAACGGCAGCTCCAGCGCCGTGCACAGCGCCCACAGCGTCTCCAGGCTGGGATTGCCCTGCCCGGCCTCCAGCTGGGACAGGGTGGATTTGGCGATGCCCGCGCGCTGGGCCAGCTCGGTCAGGGAGAGCCCGGTGGCCTGGCGGCCCCGGCGCAGGGTGGCGGCGATGGAGTGCATGGGGGGCTTCGAGGTGCTGCCGGCTCGCGCCATACGTTCGCTCCAGAAGTCATTCGTTCGCCTTGACGAACGCCATTGTGCTGTTCATCATATCGTCCATGTATTCGTTATGGCGAACGCTCGACCGGAAGCTGGCCCGCGATATCGCGCTGGTCTGCCTGGCCGTGGGCGTGATCGGCCTCTCCTACGGCGCGATCGCGGTGGCCTCCGGCTTCCCCGTGTGGTTCCCGGTGGTGCTGGGCCTGCTGGTGGTCGCCGCGTCGTCGGAGTTCCTGTTCATCGGGATCATCGCGGCCGGCGGCAGCCCGGTGGCCGCGGTCCTCGCCGGACTCCTGGTCAACGCCCGGCACCTGCCGTTCGGGCTCGCGGTGCCGGACGTCCTCGGGCGCGGCCCGTGGCGCTTCCTCGGCACCCACCTGATGAACGACGAGACGGTCGTCTTCGCGCTGGCCCAGAAGGACACCGCGCGGGGGCGCGCCGCCTACTGGGCCTGCGGTCTGGGCATCGTGGTCTGCTGGCCGGCCGGCGCCGCGATCGGCGGCCTGGCCGGCACGGTCATCCAGGACACCGGCGCCTTCGGCCTGGACGCGATGTTCCCGGCGATCCTGCTGGCCCTGATCCTCCCGGCGCTGCGCGCGGACCGGGACAAGCGGCGCGCCGCGCTGGCCGGCGCGGCCCTCGCGCTCGCCGCCGTCCCGTTCCTGCCCGCCGGTCTGCCGGTGCTGCTCGCGCTGGCCGCCCTGCCGCTCGCCGCCGTACGGGAGAAGATCCGGTGACGCACCCCCCGATGCACAGCCCCGGCGCCCTGATCGTGGCGATGCTGGTCCTCGCCGCCGGGACGTACGGCTTCCGGCTCGCGGGCCCGCTGCTCCGCTCCCGTCTGACCTTCCCGCCGCGCGCCGAGCGGCTGATGGAGGTGGCCGCGGTCGTACTGCTGGCCTCACTGGTGGCCACGACCGCGCTCACCGAAGGGCACGGCGCCGCCGGTCTCGCCCGGCCGGCCGGGGTCGCGGTGGCGGGCGTACTGGCCTGGCGCAAAGCGCCGTTCCTGGTGGTGGTGCTGGCCGCCGCCGCGGTCACCGCGGTACTGCGGCTGCTCGGCGTCGGGTGAGCGGTGCCGGTGGCCGCCCGCGGCGCCGTCCGCGGCCGGTACGGGGCGGAACGGCGGCCCGCCGCCGGCGCCCGACGCCATCGTCCAGGCGAACGCGATGATGCCGGCCTGTAATCGCGATTCGACGCGCAACTTGGTCAGGATCTGGGCCACATGGGCCTTCACGGTGCGTTCGGTGATGGCGAGCCGGTCGGAGATCGTCCGGTTCGAGGCGCCCTCGCCCAGTGCGCGGAAGACCTCCGCCTCGCGTTTGGAGAGCGCCGACAGGCGGGCGAAGACGGTCTCCCAGTCCTCGTGCGGCGCGGCCCGCGCGGTGCGGTGCTGCGGGTGGGTCCCCTCTCGGTGGTGTGCGGCGACTGCCTGAAGACGCATGGGGATTCCTAACGGCGTACCGGTGGGGGGATGCGTGCGGCGATCGCGGCGGCCAGGCGCTGCCCGTGCTGCTCCAGGTAGAAGTGGCCGCCCGGGTACGTCAGCAGCTCGTGGCGTCCGGTCGTGCTGGCGCGCCAGCCGGACAGCTGGTGCGGGGCGAAGATGTCGTCCGTACCGCACACCGTGACGATGTCCGCGCGCGTGACGGCCGCGCGGTGCCGGCGCAGGAAGGTGTCGGTCAGGGCGAAGTCGGCGCGCAGCAGGTCCGCGGTCCACGGGCCGAGCAGCGGATGCGCCTGGAGGCGCGGGTCCACGCCGCCGCCGGCCCGCCGGGCCACCTGGAAGATCTCCTCGTCGCTCGCCAGCAGCGGCGAGCGCGGATACGGCAGATGGGCCGTGCGCGGCGCCGCGTTGGCGGAGGCGAACAGGGTGGTGCAGCGCACACCGCCGGGCCGCTCGTCGAGCCGGGCGGCGAGCGCCAGCCCCAGGTACGCGCCCAGGCTGTGGCCGAGGACGGCGAAGTCTCCGGGCAGCTCCGCGGTGTGGCGCACCAGATCGTCCACGGCCTCCTCGACCGTGGTGACGACCGGCTCGCGCCACCGCCGTCCCCGGCCCGGCAGCTCCCAGGCCACGGGGGCGAGGGAGGCCGGCAGCGCGTCGATGAGCGGGTGGAAGATCTGCGCGGAGCCCCCCGAGTGGTGCAGCAGCACCAGGGGGGTCGGGGCGGTCACGACCCGGTGCCGGCGGCCGCCGCCTCGGCGCCGGCCCGCCGCAGCTCGCGCACCGCCACCTCAGCGTCGCCCTGATACGCCGTCAGCAGCATGTGGGTCCAGCGCTCCAGACCGGCGCCGAAGCACGCGGAGTAGGCGAAGTCGCCCTCCGGGCCGCGGATATCGCAGCGCTCCCCGAAGAAGTTGCGGTGCAGATTGACCGACGAGACGGCCAGGTCGCCGCCGTAGACCAGCTCCTCCTTGACCTTCGACAGGCGCTGCATCACCGCCCGGGACCCGTCCGCGTCGAAGAACGGGTCGGAGGCGGGCTGGAGTTGAGCGTCGAGGTCCAGGCGGCTGACCAACGCGGTGAGCCACTCCTTGCTGCGCCGGGCGAAGTCGTCGGCGCTGCCCCGGGTCCCGATGTGGATCACCTCGCGCATCCGGAAGGTCCGCAGCCGGCGCAGCGACTCGTAGTAGGACTCGGCGCGGGAGCACAGTGCGCGGGTGGTCAGCAGGACCGGCCGGTCCAGCCGGGCGCCGCTGTGCGCGAAGTACGCGCCGTAGCAGGCGGCGGACGGCAGCACCAGCGAGGTCGGCCGCAGGTGCTCCTGGCGGATGCCGCCCTCGAAGCCGTCCCCGGGCGCGGGGGCGAGGGTGGCCACGGCGTGCGCCAGGTGCGGGAAGTTGGTGAAGTAGTCGATCTTCGCCAGATCGTGGGCCTCCACCATGGCGGGCAGCCCGACGGGTTCGGCGCCGATCGACCGGGCCCAGGACAGTACGAGGTCATCGACGGCTGTCAGGACGGTGATCTCGGGCCCCCGGAGGAGGGGGAGCCCCGCCGACTCCGGTGCGGAGGCGGCCGTGACGCGGGTCGGGGTGGCGGGCATGGTCACTCTCCCGTCGCGAGGGTCGGGGCGAAGTGGCGGTCGGCGATGGACCGCAGGGTGCGGAAGGAGTCGATCTCCATGGCGTCGGCGGGGATGGGGGAGCCCCGCAACTCCTCGATGTAGAGCAGGAATTCCACGAACTGCAGCGAGGTGACCGTCCGGGTCTCCACGATGTCCAGGTCCTCGGGGAGCTCCAGGATCTCGGGGTTCTTCTCCTTGATCCAGTCGGCCAGTTTGCCGATGACGGCGTCGGACATGTGCGTCTCCTTACGGGTACGGGGGCTCGGGTGCCAGGGGTCCGGCACGGGTTCAGGACAGGACGAGGGACAGGCCGGGGGCGTGGCGGAAGGAGTGGCCGTGCTCGCTGTCGGTGCCGGGCACGACCGCGAGGGAGGTGAACCGGCGGGCCAGCTGCACGCACAACTCGGCGAACTCCGTCTCGGCGAGGTTCATCCCCGGGCAGGCGTGCGGCCCGGTGGCGAACGCCAGCGCACCGCGTTCGGCGCGGTCCGGGGCGAAGGTGTCGGGGTCGCGGAAGACCGCGCCGTCCCGGTTGGCGCTCGCCAGCGAGAAGAGGATCGGGTACCGCCGCTGGACGGGCGTACCGGCGAGGGTGAAATCCCGCGCGGCGAACCGCAGCGCGGTGTGCACCGGCGGCTTCAGCCGCAGCACCTCGCGGACCACGCGCACCGCGCCGTCCTTCGTCCGGCACCGCGCCAGGGCGCCCGGCCGCACCGCGAGCCCGTGCAGCACATTGGTGATCCCGGCGATGCTGGTCTCGGTGCCGGCCAGCAGGACGAGCAGCAGCGTCGCCAGGACGGCGGCGGTGTCGTACGGTTCGGCGCCGTCCCGCATCGCGTCGAGGATGCGGCCGGTCATGGTCTCGCGCGGGATCGCGCCCTGGGAGACGAGACCGCGCAGATACGCCTCGACGACGGCCTTGGCCCGCCGCACCGCGTCCGAGGTGTCCGGCGGGTAGTCCAGGGTCCGGGCGATCGGCCGCATCTGCGCGTACAGCCACCCCGCGTCGCTCTCCGGCAGGCCCATCAGCCCGCACATCAGCCGGTACGGGACCACGGCCGCGATCCGCTCCACCACCGGTACGGGCGTGCCGGGTTCGAGCGCCGCGACGGTCTCGGCGACGAGCGGCGCGATCGCCGTGTCGAGGTACCCGCGCACCGCCCGCGCGCCCAGCAGCGGGGCGATATGGCCGCGGAACGCGCGGTGCGCGGCGCCGTCGAGGTCGAGGAGGTTCCGGCCGAAGGTGCGGCGGCTGGTGCGCAGCGGGAAGTCCGCGACCACGGCCTCGTGCGCCAGCCCTTCCCGGACCGCGTCGTGGCCCACCACGACGTAGCAGTTCGCCGCCGCGGAGAAGTGGACCGGGCCGGCGTGGCGCAGCGCCGCGTACACCTGCCAGGGGTCGGCCTGGAAGAGCGGGTCGTGGTAGTCGAAGCGGTCGGCGACGGGACGGGCGCGGGGGGCGGTCGGCTGCACTGTCATGGTGTCCGGCTCCGTGGGTTCACACCGTTCCTCTTCTCGGGCGGGGTCGGCTGCGGGGCGCCGCCGGGGCGGCCGTGTGCGGGTGGTACGGCCGCCCCGGCGCCGCGGTCAGAAGGAGAGGTCGAGCGCGGTGACCCGGTCGCGGCGGCGGGTCGGCTCGTTGTCGGGGAAGACGAAGCAGCGGGTGTTCTTGAGCGTGCCGCCCTCGACGTTGGCGGTGGAGAAGATCACGACCGGCACCCGCTCGCCCTTGTTGAGGAAGTCGGCGCGGAAGTCGATGATCGGGGCGTCCTCGTCCCAGCGGCCGAGGAAGTCCTCGACGATCTCCTTGTCGGCGTAGATGTGCCGGATGTGGTGGCCGACGTAGCTGTCCGGCTTCTCGGTCGCGCCGACGATGGCGATGTCCTTCCAGTTGGCGTGCGCGACGGTGCCGTCCTCCTCGATCAGGTGGATGGCGACGGGGCAGTGGTCGTAGTACGCCTGGAGCAGCGGTACGGCGTCCTCGCCCACCGGGGTGTAGGCCGGGTCGGGCGCGTCCACCCGGGCGATCCACGCCGAGGCGGTCGTGGCCTCCCCCGGGGCGGGCTCGGGGGACGGGGTGGGGTGGGTGGTGGTGGGGCGCAGCGCCCAGAAGCCGTGGACGGCACCGTCCACCTCGCCGAAGCCCAGGTTGGCGTAGCCCTGCCCGAACTCGGCGTTCTGGAACGGTACTTCGCGGTTCTCGACGGTGGTACGGGCCGCCAGCAGGGCCGCGTAGTCCTCGACGCCCAGGGCGGCGGCGAGCGGGCCGCCGGGCGCGGTGGCGTCCGGGAGGAGCTGCCGGGCCGCCTTGTTGGCCAGCACCACGCGGCCCTCGGCGTCGGTGACCACCATGCCGGGGGAGGCCCAGTTGAACAGGTCGACGAGCTGTTCGGCGGAGGGGTAAGCGGACATGCGTAACCTCACTTGGTCGTCAAGGGCAGGGAATGGCGGGGGGTGGCGTGGATATCCCCGGGATACCGCGGAATTCCGCGCGGTATCGGCCCGCGGCGGAACGCGCCGGGGCGGGCTGGTGGCGGAAGCCGGCGGCCGGAGGTGATTCCCCGGTCCGCGGGCTTTCGTTCATGAAGGCTTCAGAGGGCTTTGCGGCTGTAGTTGAAGATCTGGCCCGTGGGGCCGTTCGCCGGGAATTCGGCGAGGTCGGCCACCCACCGCGCGACCGTGCCGGCGGGTTTCAGCCAGTCCGTTTGATAACCGGAGTTCAGCAGGTTCAGGAACCGCTCGCCGCCGCCCGGCCCTCCGGTGCCGCCGACGGTCATGGCGGTGGCGACCGGCCCGGGACGGACCTCGTTCGCCAGGACGCCGTCGTCCGCGAACTCCACCGAGCAGGCCCGCATCAGCGCGGTCAGCGCCGCCTTGCTCGCCGCGTACGGCCAGCGGGACGGCTCGCGGCCGTTGGCGGTGCTCGATCCGACGAAGGTCAGCGAGCCGCCGCCGCGCTCGCGCAGGTACGGCACGGCGGCCTGCACCAGGTGCAGCGCCGTGGCGACGTTGGAGGCGTAGGTGTCCGCGGCCGACTCCCAGGCCGTCTCCGCCAGCGGGGACGGATCGGGTGAGACCCCGGAGTTCAGGACGACGGCGGACAGCCCGGCGGTGACCTCCTCGTCGAGGCCGGCCAGGGCGGACCGGGCGGCGGCCGGGTCCCGCAGATCGGCGCGGCGGTCCACGTACCGCTCCTCACCCGCGAGTTCGGGGTTTCCGCGACGGGACAGGCCGATGACCGTGTAGCCGCGGCGCAGGAACTCGCCGGCGACCGCCGCCCCGATCCCCCCGGACGCGCCGGAGACCACCGCGCTCCTCATACGACCCGGCCCCCCGCGGCGAGCGCGGTGACCCGGGCCAGCAGCCGCATGGCGGCGGGCCATTCGGCCGGGGTCAGGCCCAGCGTGGCGTCCGGGGTGTAGCGGGCGGACAGGAAGCCCGTGGTGTCGCCCGCCGCGTCCGCGAACCGGAAGCGGCACGCGGGGGTGTCCGTATCCGCCCCCGCTTCCGCGGTCTCCTCCGCCGCCGTTCCCAGCGCGGTGCCGGCGAACTCCAGGCGGACGTCCGCGCCGACGTGGCGGCGGATCAGCGAGTGGCACAGCTCCAGGCGCCGGTCCCGGTCGGGCTCCTCGGCGACCCGCTGGAGCAGGGTGCTCGCGGCGTCCAGGACCCGGTCGAGCCGGCGCTTTCCCTGGACGTATTCGAAGACGACGGATATCTGCTCGGCGGGGACGCTCCGGGTGTTCACGTGGCTGCGCCTTGGCGGTTCGGACGCACCGAAGGACCGGCTCCGTTCTTCACACTCCGCTGCCTTTCCCGGGAGGGCCGCGAGGTTTTCCCGCGACGCGTTCCCGCAACGTTTCTTTCCCCGTGGTCCCGCGAAAGGCGGACGGCCCGTTCGGCGCCGTCCCGCCCTCTGCGGAACACCAGGAACGCTACGTCGAACGGGCCGCCCGAAGGGGAATCGCCGAGGATTTCCGTCAACTCCCGGCATATGTCCCCGACATGACGGAGACGGAATGCGATTGTGTGCGGCGCGCCACCGGGGTCTCCGGCCGGCTCACCGCGCGACACACAACGGGCTCGCGCGGCGGGCTCACCCGGCCGCCGTCACCTCCAGCAGACAGTGCTCCACCGTCTCCGCGCCCTCCCGCACCTCCCGGGACCGGCGCACGGTCAGCGCGCGGCCGCACGCCGCCGCCAGGCTCCGCAGCAGCGGCAGATCGCCCCGGCTGCTGAAGTGCAGCAGTACGGCCCCGCCGGGCGTCGTCCACTGCCCGGCCTGCTCCAGGAAGCGGCGGTGGGCGGCGTATCCGGGATCGACGAAGGCCCGCTCGCAGTCGTTGCGGTAGACGTAACTCCCGGGCGCCAGCACGTAGTTGGAGCTCCAGAAGACCGTGTCGAAGCGCTCGCCGGGCGGCAGGGCGGCGAACAGGTCGCTGTGCACGGCGCGGACCCGGTCGCCCACCGCGTGCCGGGCGATGTTCAGCGCGGTGTTCCGGACGGCCTGCGGGTTGATATCGGCCGCCACCACCCGCTCGTGGCCGTTCAGCGCGGCCAGGACGGAGATGGCGCCGGCGCCGGAGCCGATCTCCAGCAGGCTGCCCCGGCCCGCGGGCGCCGGGTCCGCCCCGGCCGGGCCGGACGGCGCGGGGATGCCGAGGAAGTCCAGCGCGGTCTGTGTACTCGGCGTCAGATCCGGCGCGAACACCTCCTCCAGCAGGTCGAAGGCGCGGCCGTGCAGGGTGAAGACGCGCGGCAGGTCGCCGCGGGCGCGCGCGGCCGCGCACCGCGCGAGGGACCGCACATGGCTGCGCACCGGCGCGGTGGCCGGTCCCGTGAGCGGGGTGGACGGCTCGCCGGCGGTGGTCGTCTCGGACACAGGAACCTCCGTAACAGTGGGGCGGAACGGTGGCGTATCCGCCATGGTCCTCACCCTCCCGGGGCCCGGACACCCCGGGGGAGGGGCTCAGACAACCGCCCGCGCCCCCGGAGGAGTGGTCACAGCACTGTCTCCGGAATATCTCGAACCTGTGAATTCGCCAGGTGAGACGGGGGCTGGACACATCGAGCAGGAACCCTAGGATCGAGCACATGGCCGAACGGGGGCGTGCGCATTGACATGAGGGAGCCGACAGACCTCGACGCTTCGACCTTTCTGGAACTGCTGGCGACCGAGGCGTCGCCCACCGCCTTCAGCCGGCCGGTCGCGGCCGCGCGGGCGGCGGGCGCCTCCGGCGAGACGGTGGCGTCGCTGCGGCGGGCCGAGCGCCTGGCGCAGGACGTCCGGCGGCTGTTCGAGAAGCGGCGGCGGCGCACCGCCGACCTCTCCGTCCTGCTCGACACCGCGCGCGACCTCCTCGGCGCCGACGACGTCGAGACGGTGCTCTCCGCCGTCACCCGCCGGATGCGCACCCTGCTCAACCTCGACATGGCCTATATCGCCCTGCGCGACCCGGCCCTGGGCGCCGACGTGGTGCGCGCGGCCGACGGGCACACCACCGGGCTCACCCTCGGCTTCCGGATCCCCGGCGACGGCGGCCTGGGCGCTCCGGCCAGCGCGCACCGCGCCCCGTTCACCACCGCCGACTACCTCGCCGACCCGGACATCCGGCACTCACCGGACATCGACCGGGTGGTGCAGGCCGAGGGGCTGCGGGCGGTCATCGCCGTACCGCTGCGCAATCCGGACGGCTCCCCGCTGGGCGTGCTCTACGCGGCCGGCCGCGAGGTGCGCCACTTCACCTCCGACGAGATCGCCCTGGCCGGCGAGTTCGGCCGGCTCGTCGCGGTGGCCATCGGCAAGAGCCTCACCCTCCAGCACGTCCGGGCGGAGGTGGCCGAACTCCGCGCCGACGTGCGCCGCGCCGAGGAGGAGCGGGAGGGCGTCTGGCGCCTGCGGGACAGCCAGAGCGCCGTCCTGGAACTGGTCCTCGCCAAGGCGGACCTCGACCGCTTCCTCACCGTGGCGGGCAAGCTGCTCGGCGGCACGGTGTGGTTCGAGGACGAGGACAGCGGCGCGGTCTCCGGCGCCCGCCCGCACGGCGGTGCGGAAGCGGACCCGGCGGGCCCCGGCGCGGGCCCGGCCGAGCGGTATCCGCAGGACGCGGTGGCCGAGGAGGCGGACGGCCGCTGGGTCTGCGCGGTCCGCGGCGCGGTCGCCTACGGCCGGCTGGTCCTGAGCCGCAAGGCCCCGCTCACCGACCTGGAGATCCCGGTCCTGCGCAGCTGCGCGCAGGCGCTGGCGGTCCTGCTGCAGAGCCAGGCCGCCGACCCGGCCCAGCGCGACCACTTCCTGGACACCCTGCTCGCCGCCGGCCCCGGCGTCCGGCAGCTCGCGGTCAAGCGCGCGCACGGCCTCGGCATCGACCTGAGCCGCCCGCACGTCGTGGCGGTGGCCCGGCCCGAGAGCGGCCCCACCGACCAGGACGCGGCCTGGGCGACCGTGCACGCCCGCACCGAGGGCGGCCTGAAGTGCCGGCGCGGAGACCACCTGGTGCTGCTGCTGCCCGGGGACGACCCGAGCGCCGCGGCCCAGGGCGTGGCGGACTCCTACCGGTCCGCCACCGGGCAGGCCGTCACGGTCGGCGCGGCGGGGCCCGGTACGGACCCCGCCGCCGCCCCCGCCCTCTACAAGCAGGCCCTGCGCTGCCTCGACACGCTCACCGTGCTCGGCGCCACCGGCCGCGCCGCCTCGCCGAAGGACCTGGGCTTCCTGGAACTCCTCCTCGCCGACGAACGGGACGTGGCGGGCTTCATCGGCTCGGTCATCGGCCCGCTCCTGGAGTACGACGCGCGCCGCTCCGCCGACCTGGTCACGACCCTGGAGGCGTACTACGCCGCCAACGGCAGCCCCACCCGGGCCGGCGAGCACCTCTTCGTCCACCCCAACACCGTCGCCCGGCGCCTGGCGCGCATCGGCGAACTGCTCGGACCGGGCTGGCAGGAGCCCGCCGGGGCCCTGGAGGTGCAGCTGGCGCTGCGGCTGCACCGGGTCCGCACCTCCCTGCGGCCCGCGGAGGACGACGGCGGATAGCGGCGGGTCGCGGCCGCGGTCAGAGGGCCAGCGGGACCGGCTGCCGCTCCGCCGGGGTGCGCGGCGGCCGGTCCTGCGCCGCCAGGACCCGTACGGCGTGCGTCACCGCCACCATCGTCATATAGCGGTGCCAGCCGCTGAACGACCGGCCGCCGTAGTCCCGCAGCCCCGACGCGTCGGCCTCACCGAGCCGGCTGGTCACCCGGTCCAGCAGCGAGGCCAGGCGCAGCAGGGCGGGCGCCGAGCCCGGCAGGTCGGTGAGCCAGCAGCGGCTCACCCGCGCCCGCGCCTCGTCCCATGCGCCGATCAGCGTCAGCGGCCGCGGCGCGCCGTCCGCGCCGGGCCGCACCACCTCGGTCCCCGGCACCCGCACCCGCACCGAGGCCGCCGTCCACCGCGCGGCGGACGGGTCCACCGGCCGCCGCAACCCCCAGACGCAGGTCAGGAGTTGGTGCGCGGGCACCGGCACCGGCGCGGCGCCGGGCCGGAAGCGTTCGGCGGCCACCACCGTGGCGGCGCCGCTGATCCGCGCCAGCAGCGGTACGCGGGCCAGGCTGAAGCCGTCGAGCAGCGGGGGCAGCGGTGTGTGGCGGGCGTCGATGACCACCGGCCGGGGCGAGCCGGGGTGCTTGGCCGCCAGGCCCGCGAACGCCGCCGCCGGCGAACCCGCCGCCGGGCCGGGCAGCTCCAGGTGCCAGTCCACCGGCGTCGCCAGCGCCGCGGTGGTGTGCCACAGCCCGTACGCGAACTGCCCGTTGACGGTCTGGCCGAGCTCCGGGACGAACCGCCGGTGCACGCCCGCGGAGTCCTTGCCCGCCTTGCGCAGCACCAGCGGGTGCGCCACGTAGGCGAGTTTGGGCGCGTACCGCTCCACGGCGCCGGCCAGCGCGGCGCGGACCGGCTCCCAGTCCCAGCGCGAGTGCGCGATGAAGTGCTGGAAGCGCTGCTCGGCCGACGGGTCCCCCAGGCACAGTGCGACGTTGCGGGCCGTTTTGCGGCTGGGCGTCACCGACATGCCTCGCAGGAACTGCTCAGCGGTTCTGCGCTGATCGGACCTGGACAGGGAAGCGAACACCTCGGAGCTGAGCTGGGCCAGGAAATCTTCGCTTCGGTGGGTGTCAATCATGAGGATCGCCGTGCTCCCGTCGTTCGTTGAGGACGGCCCTCGGGGCCGCCCACCAGCGTTCCGGTCCGCGCGCACGGCCGTAAGGTGGCGCAGCTCCCGACTTCGCCGGGCCCGCGGTGGGGTGGGCAGCGGACCGCTCACGCCCCCGTCTCACCCCTTCGGGGGACGGCCGCGCGGACGCGGTGCCGGGGGCCGCGGCGGCCGGTGTCCGCATCATGGTCGGCGGAAAGAGGCGTCCGAGGTGCCGCGTTACCATCCCCGGATGCCAGCCAAGGTGAACGCAGCGGGAATCGAACAGGCGGCCCAGCGGCTCGAACCGGTGGTGCGCCGCACGCCCCTGGAGGAGAACGACCGGCTGACCGCGCTGCTCGGCACCCGCGTCCTGCTGAAACGCGAAGACACCCAGGTCTGCCGCTCGTACAAGGTCCGCGGCGCCTACAACCTCATGTCCTCGCTCACCGAAGCGGAGCGGCGGCGCGGCGTGGTCTGCGCCAGCGCCGGCAACCACGGCCAGGGCGTCGCCTTCGCCTGCCGCCGCCTCGGCATCCGCGGCCGGGTCTTCGTCCCGTCCAACACCCCGCGCCAGAAGCGGCAGCGGATCGCCGCGTTCGGCGGCGACGCGGTGGAGCTGGTGGTCGTCGGCAGCACCTACGACGAGGCCAGCGCCGCCGCGCACTGGGACAGCGAGCGCACCGGCGCGGTCTACGTCCACCCCTTCGACGACGCGCGGACCATGGAGGGCCAGGGCACCGTCGCCCGGGAGATCACCCAGCAGGCCGGCGGCGCGGTGGACACCGTGGTCGTGCCGGTCGGCGGCGGGGGGCTGATCAGCGGCGCCGCGGTCTGGCTGCGCGCGCACGCCCCGCACGCCCGGATCATCGGCGCCGAACCGGCCGGCGCCGCGAGCATGCGCGCCGCCCTGGACAACGGCGGGCCGGTCGCGCTGCCCGAGATCGACTCGTTCGTGGACGGCGCGGCCGTGGGCAAGGTCGGCGCCCAGGCGTATCCGCTGGTCAAGGACCTGGTGGACGAGGTCGTCGCGGTGGACGAGGGCGCGGTGTGCACCGAGATGCTCGACCTCTACCAGACCGACGGCATCATCGCCGAGCCCGCCGGGGCGCTGGCGAGCGCGGCGGCCCGGCAGATCCTGCCCGGGGCGGCGGCGGGCACCGTGGTGTGCGTGGTCTCCGGCGGCAACAACGACGTCAGCCGCTACGCCGAGGTGGTGGAGCGCTCACTGGTGCACGTGGGCCTGCGCCACTACTTCCTGGTGACGTTCCCCCAGCAGCCGGGCGCGCTGCGGCACTTCCTCGACGGGGTGCTGGGCAAGGGCGAGGACATCGTCGCCTTCGAGTACGTCAAGAAGAACAACCGCGAGACCGGCCCGGCCCTCGTGGGCATCGAACTGGAGCGCCCGCGGGACCTGGACAGCCTGCTGCGGCGGATGGACGACAGCCCGCTGGCGATCGAGCGGATCTCGCCGGGATCGCCGTGGTTCTCGTTCCTGCTCTGACTGCCTGACGGCCCGTCAGAGACGGTGCAGGCGGGCCAGGGTCTGCTCCAGCTCGGTCTGGAGAGCGCCGCTGGCGGCGTCGGCGTCACCGCGCTCGATGGCCGCCACCAGCGCGGCGTGGCCCTCGTCGCCGTGGTTCGGCTCGTGGGTCCGCAGGTCCAGGAGGGCCAGCAGATCGATCAGCCCCTCCCGCAGCGCGGGGGTGAACTCCACGAACAGGTCGGTAAGGACGGGGTTGTGGGCGCCCGCGACGACCGCCGCGTGCAGCGCGATGTCCGCGTCCACGAACGCCGGGTCGTCGCCGGCCGCCGCCGCCCGGCGGGCCTCCAGCGCCGCCCGCATCGCCGACAGGTCGGCCTCGGTGCGGCGCTGCGCGGCCAGCCGCGCCGCCTGCACCTCGATGAGCATCCGGACCTCGTAGACATCGGTGACCGCGGCGTGCCGCAACCGGGTCGCCCAGTCCTCCTCGGGCTCGGTGGCGATGACGAAGACCCCGGCGCCCTGGCGGGCCTGGAGCAGCCCCGCCCCGGCCAGCGCGCGCAGCGCCTCGCGCACCGTGGAGCGGCCCACGCCGAGCGTCTTGGCCAGCGCCGTCTCGGCCGGGAGCTTGGTCCCGACCGGCCACTGGCCGCCGGTGATCTGGTCGCGCAGGTGCTGGGTGGCCTGTTCGACCAGCGGACTGGGCCGGAGGGCACCGAGCGCCATCCCGCTACCACCTCTCGGGTTGTCTGATATCTGCCGGTGAGTGTACGTGGCGCCGCCCCGGGGCCCTTCGGCCGGACGGCAGGGCTCCCGCCGCGCACACCTCTCAGGTTGTCTGAGGTGTTGGTCGCCGCTACTGTACCGGGCGTACGGCCGCGCGAACTCCCCCTTCCCGGCTGCCGCTTCGGGACCCGGGACGCGTCCGGCACCCCGCGGCGGGCCCGACGCCGGCGCCGCGGCCGCCGCCCCCCGCACCGAACGGAGCTGACCGTGAACGCGACCGCCGTACTCCACGCCCGCGAGGTGGACCTCGTCCGGGACGGAGTGGCGATCCTCCAGGAGATCTCGCTGACCGTGCGGCCCGGCGAGCACTGGGCCCTGCTCGGCGCCAACGGCGCGGGCAAGAGCAGCCTGCTCAGCCTGCTCGGCGCGCTCGCCCACCCCACCCGGGGCACGGTACGGGTCCTGGGCCATGAGCTGGGCCGCGTGGACCTGCGCGAACTGCGCTCCTACGTCGGCCATGTGGACCCCCGGCACGCGCTCCGCTCGCCCCTGAAGGTCCGCGACGTCGTCCTGACCGGCCTGACCAACACCATCGAACGGGTCCCCCGCTGGACCCCGGAGCCCGAGCAGGTGGCCACCGCCGACCGCCTGATCGACCTGCTCGGCCTCGCCGACCGCCGCGACGCGCGCTGGCCGACCCTCTCCCAGGGCGAGCGCGGCCGGACCCTGATCGCCCGGGCCCTGATGCCCAGCCCCCGGCTGCTGCTGCTCGACGAACCCGCGACCGGACTCGACGTCGCCGGCCGCGAGCAGCTGATCGAACGCCTCGACACGCTCCAGCACACCTACCCCGAACTGGCCTCCGTCCTGGTCACCCACCACCTGGAGGAGCTCCCGCCCGGGACCACGCACGCGCTGCTGCTGCGCGACGGCCGCTGCCTGGCCTCCGGGCCGGTCGGCGAGGTCCTCACCAGCGACCAGGTCAGCAAGTGCTTCGACCACCCGATCCACCTCACCCGCGCCGACGGGCGGTGGAGCGTGCGGACCCGCCGCCCGTCCCGGCCGTGACCCCGCCCGCCACCGCGCCCGTACCGCGCGCCGACTCCCCGCCCGTCCCGCGTCCCACCGCGGCGTTAGAGAGCAGACGTTCCCGCATGAAAAAAGGGCAGCTCGGCTTCCTGGCCGGCACGCATATGGTCAACGACCTCTATCAGGGCGCGATCCCCGCGATGCTGCCGTTCCTGATGGCCCAGCGCCACTACAGCTACGCCGCGGTCTCCGGCCTGGCGTTCGCCGCCTCCGGCATCTCCAGCCTGTTCCAGCCGGTGTTCGGCGCGCTCTCCGATCAGAAGCCGCGGCCCTGGCTGGTGCCGACCGGCTTCACCGCGGCCGCCCTCGGCGTGATGGCGGCCGGACTGTCCGGCACCTACCTCGTCACCTGGCTGTGCGTCGCGCTGGCCGGCATCGGCATCGCGGCCTACCACCCGCCCGCCACCAGCCAGGCGCGGGCCGCCGGCGGCTCCTCGCAGAAGGCGATGAGCGTCTTCTCGGTCGGCGGGACGATCGGCGGCGCGCTGGCGCCCACGCTGGTCACCCTCGTCATCGGGGGAGTGGGCTTCTCCGGGAGCTATCTGCTGGCGGTGCCCGCGCTGGTGATGGCCGTGCTGTGGGTGCTCAAGGGGCCCTGGATGCGGTGGCGCGGCCACACCCCGGCGGCGCCGCTGGTCACCGGCGCCGCGGCCAAGGCGGGCGGCGGCGCGGCCGGACGGGCCGACGACTGGCGCTCGTTCGCCCGCCTGGTGGGCGTGATCGTCGGCTGGTCCATCCCGTACGTCACGGTCACCTCGATGGTGTCGCTGCACGCCGAGCGGGATCTGGGCCAGTCCACCGCGGCGGGCGCCGCCGTCCTGAGCACCTACACCGCCGCCGGCGCGATCGGCGTCCTGCTCGGCGGCTGGCTCGGCGACCGCCGCGGCCGGATGACCTCGGTGCGGACCGGCTACCTCGTGGCGCTGCCCGCCCTGCTGGGCATCGCCTGGGCCCCGGCGTACCCGGTGCTGGTGGTGAGCGCGGGGGTGTTCGGCGTGGCGATGTTCCTGCCGTTCGCGGCCCAGGTGACGCTGGCCCAGGACTACCTGCCGAACCGCCCGGGGACGGCGAGCGGGCTGACGCTGGGGCTGGCGATGGCGGCGGGCGGGCTGTGCTCGCCGCTGTTCGGCTGGCTCGCCGACGCCCGGGGCCTGCCCGCCGTCTTCTACGTACTCGTCGCGGTCTTCCTCGTCCCCGTCGTGCTGGCCCTCCGGCTCCCGGACCGCACGCCGACCGCCCCGGAGGCGCACCCGGCGCCGGAGGCGGAGGCCGTATCCGCCCCCAAGGGGTAAGGGAATCAAGGGAGTTGGGCCCGGCGGCCGCCCCGCAGCTCGCACCGCGCGGGGCGGCCGCCGGGCCCTTTCACGCGCCGAAGGCGGCCGCCTTCACGCGCTGAGCGCGGCCGCTTCGGGCCGCACGTGGGCGCGGACGGCCTGGTCGTAGCGGCGCAGCAGCAGCCGGGCCAGTTCGGGCGCGTCGCCGAGCACCGGCGCGAGCACATCGGCCCGCGCCTCCCGGGCGCCAGCGGCGATCCGGTCCGGCAGGAAGCCCGGCGCGATGACGTACGGGGCGACGGCCACCCGCCGCACGCCCTCGGCCCGCAGGGCCCGTACGGCGTCGGCCGTGCGGGGCAGGGAAGCGGAGGCGAACGCAGGTCGCACGGCACACCATTCGGCGGTGCGCCGCCACTCCCGCGCGGTTTCAGCGATCACTGCGATCGCCTCCGGGTCGGAGGAGCCCGCCGCGGCCAGGACGACCCCGGTCGAGCGGCGGTCACCGGGCCGCAGCCCGGCCTCCTCCAGCCGGCGCTCCAGCGCGCCGGTCAGGAGGAGCGAGGGGCCGAGCACCTCGGCCTGGTGGACGGTGAGCAGGGGCAGCCGCGCGGCGGCCTCCCGCAGCACCGCGGGGATGTCGGACTTCGCGTGGAACGCCCGGGTGAGCAGCAGCGGCAGCGCCACCACCGTCCCCACGCCGTCGCCCGCCAGGCGCTCCAGCACCCGCGGCACCCGGGGCGCGTTGAAGTCGAGGTAGCCGACCTCCACGCGCAGTCCGGGCCGCAGCCGCCGCACCCGCGCGCACAGCGCGGCGACGGTCGCGGCGTGCCGGGGGTCGCGGCTGCCGTGGGCGATGACGAGGAGAGTGGGGCGGGTGCTCATGGGATCTAGTTCTTGACGAGGAGGCCGCGGCTGCGCAGCACCCGGCGCTCGATCGGGGCGAAGATCAGCAGCTCGATGCCGATACCGACGATGAGGATCAGCAGGATCGCGGAGAGCACCCAGGACATGTCCTGCAGCTCCCGGCCCTGCTCCAGCAACTGGCCCAGGCCGGTGCCGAGATCGGGCGCGCTGACGATCAGCTCGGCGGCCATCAGCGACCGCCAGGAGAACGCCCAGCCCTGCTTGAGTCCGGCGAGGTAGCCGGGGAGCGCGGCGGGCAGCAGCACATGGCGGACCCCGGCCAGGCCCCGCGCGCCGATGGTGCGGCCGGCGCGGAGGTAGAGCGGGGAGATCTGGTCGACGCCGGACACCAGGCCGTTGGCGATCGAGGGGACGGCGCCGAGCAGCACCACCGCGTAGATGGTGGCGTCGCTCAGCCCGAACCAGATGATCGCGGCCGGCACCCAGGCCACCGACGGCAGCGACTGCAGACCGCTCAGGATCGGCCCGATCGCCGCCCGGACCGGCTTGATCCGGGCCACGATCAGCCCCAGCGCCGTACCGAGCACCACCGAGGCGACGAAGCCCAGGGCGCCGCGCGAGACGCTGGTCCACACGAAGCCCAGCAGCGTGCCCTCCAGCCACTTCTGCTGGAGCGAGCGGGCCACGTCCAGCGGGCTGGGCAGCAGGTAGTGCGGCTTGAGCTGGAAGTGGTAGGCGAGCTGCCACAGCGCCAGGACCAGCACGATCGCGATGGCCGGCGGCAGGATCTTGGCCAGGGCCGACCGCAGCCAGGGCTGGCGGGCCACCACGGTGGCGTCCAGGGCGTCGAGGCCGGCCTCCAGCCCGGCCAGATCGCCGCCGGCCGGCCGGGTCTCCCCGCCGGCGGCTGCGGGAGCCGCGTCGGCGGCCCGCTCGGCGGACGCCCCGTCCGAGGGCCCGGCGGGGTCGTCGCCGGGCGTGCCCGCGGCGGCGGAGGCGGTGGTCTCAGTGCTGGCCATGGCGGCGGATCTCCCCACGGAGCTGTTCGGTGATCTCGATGGACAGGTCGGCGACCGCGGAGTCCTCGATGCGGCGCGGCTGGGGGATGTCCACCCGCCACTCGCGGGCCACCCGGCCGGGGCGGGAGGAGAGCAGCACGACCCGCTCGCCGAGCCGCACCGCCTCCCGGACGTTGTGGGTGACGAACAGGACCGAGAGGTTCGTCTCCTGCCAGATCCGGGTCAGCTCGTCGTGCAGCACGTCCCGGGTGATCGCGTCGAGCGCGGCGAACGGCTCGTCCATCAGCAGCAGTTGGCTGTCCTGGGCCAGCGCCCGGGCCATCGCCACCCGCTGCCGCATCCCGCCGGACAGCTCGTGCACCCGCTTGCCGTACGCGCCCTTGAGCCGGACGAGTTCGAGCAGCCGCTCGGCCTCCGGGCGGCGCTCGGCGCGCGGCACGCCGCGCAGCCGCAGCGCCAGTTCGATGTTGCGGCCCGCGGTCAGCCACGGGAAGAGGGCGTGCTCCTGGAACATCAGCGCCGGCCGGCCGCCGGGCGTCTCGATGGTCCCCTCGGACGGCGCGTCCAGGCCGGCCACGAGGTTGAGCAGGGTGGACTTGCCGCACCCCGAGGCCCCCAGGAGGCAGACGAATTCGCCGGGGGCGACATCGATGCTGATGTCGTCCAGCACCTGCTGCCGCGCGCCGGGGCGGCCGAACGACTTCGAGACGTGGTGGATGCGAGCGGCGTACGGACCGGTGGAGCCGGCGTCCGCCGCGGCGGGCTTGGTGAGCGTGCTGGTCGTCATCGGTGTCACCTCCTGGGGGATCGGGGCCGTGGGTCAGCTGCCGCCGAGGCCGGCGTCGTCGACCGGCGGCCTGCCCTCGGACTTGAGCACCTTGTTCAGCAGGGTGAGGTCGTAGATGCCCTTGAGGTCGGGCTTCTTCAGCAGGCCCGCCTTGACGGCGTGGTCCGCCTCCTCCTGGAGGGTGGCGGCCAGCGGGTCATCGGTGATGTCGACGTTCTTGAACGCCGGGTCGATGACGTCGGCCGGCAGCGCCTTGCCGGTGATCGCCGGATCGGCCAGCTCGTCGTTGAGCGCCTTGACCGCCTCGGCGGGGTGCGAGCGGATCCAGGCGTTGGTCTTCACCGACGCGCGCAGTACCGCCTCGACGGCCTTGGGGTGCTCGGTGAGGAACTTCTGCGAGACGATCACGTTCGTGATGACGAACTTGCCGTCCTTCCACAGCGTCTTCTCGTCCAGCAGCGGCTTGCCGCCGGCCGCGACGAGCTTGGACGCGGTCGGCTCGGGCACCCACGCGCCGTCGATGCTGCCCTGCCGGAACGCGGTCGGCACGACCTTGTTGTCGGTGCGCTGGACGGTGACATCGCCCTTGCCGGACGTGGCGTCGACCGAATAGCCCTTGCCCGCGAGGAAGTTGAGCAGCGCCACGTCCTGGGTGTTGCCGAGCTGCGGGGTGGCGATCGTCTTGCCCTTGAGATCGTCCAGGCTCTTGATCTTCTTGGGGTTGACGATCAGCGAGACGCCCCCGGAGGCGGAGCCCGAGATGATCTTCAGGCTCTTGCCGTGCGACTTGGCGTAGCCGTTGATGGCGGGGGAGGGGCCGATCCAGCCGATGTCGATGGCGCCCGAGTTGAGCGCCTCGATCTCGGCGGGGCCCGCGTTGAAGACGGAGGACTTCACCGCCGTGCCGCCCAGCTCCTTCTGGAAGGTGCCGGTCCGCAGGCCGATCAGCGGTGTGGCGTGGGTGGTGTTGCCGAAGAACCCGATCTTGACCTGGTCGAGCCCGTCGACCTTGGGTCCCTTGGGGGCGACGGCGGCCGCGGTGTCCTTCTTGGCCTCGGAGCCGTAGCCGCAGGCCCCCAGGGCGGCGGTCAGCAACGGGACGGTGGCGGCGGCCGCCAGAAGGCGGTGGCGTACGGCAGACACGGGAGGAGTTCCTCTCGGAGGGCCGGGGGAGCGCGGCGCCCGGTCAGGGCGCGCCCGGCGTGATGGCGGATCTTCGGACGGCTGGGGTGGGGGGCTCGGAGACAGGCGCGGTCAGCACACACATCGGCCGACTCCGCCCTGTCCGCTGCCCAGGGCCCCGCTGCCGACGCGGCCCCCCTCCTTCGCGAAGTCCGCGAACATGTCCCGCAGCATCAGAAGTCCCACCCCTCGTCGTCCGCCGCGCCCCGCGGCGCCGCGTCCGCGGCCGCCTCGGCGAACGCGGTACCGGCCATCCCGGCGGTCAGCGTGGTGCCGTCCGCGGGGTCGATCAGCAGGAACGAACCGGTGCGCCGGGACTGCGCGTAGGCGTCCAGCGCCAGCGGCGCGGCGGTGCGCACCACGATCCGGCCGATGTCGTTGGCGGCCAGCTCCCCGGGCGCCGGGTGCTGGGAGAGGTCGTCCAGCGCCAGCCGGGACGGGATCTCCTTGACGATCGCCTTGACGGTGCGGGTGGTGTGCTTGAGCAGCACCCGCTGCCCCACGGCCAGCGGCCGGTCGGCGACGTGGCAGACGGTGGCCTCGATGTCCTGGGTGACCGCCGGCGCGGTGTCCGCCGGGGCGATCAGATCGCCGCGGGAGACGTCCAGGTCGTCGGCGAGCCGCAGGGTCACCGACTGCGGCGCCCAGGCCACGTCCACGCTCCGGCCCAGCGCGTCGATGCCCTCGATGGTGCTGGTCCGGCCGGACGGCAGCACCGCGACGGCGTCGCCGACGCGCAGCACGCCGGAGGCGATCTGGCCCGCGTAGCCGCGGTAGTCGGGGTGCTCGGCGGTCTGCGGGCGGATGACGTACTGGACCGGGAAGCGGGCCGGGTCGTCCGACGGGTCGGCGACCACCGGCACGGTCTCCAGGTGCTCCAGCACGGTCGGGCCGCCGTACCAGTCCATGGTGGCCGACGGCGTCACCACGTTGTCGCCGGCCAGCGCCGAGATCGGGATGGCGGTGATCTCCGGGACGCCCAGCGAGCCGGCGTACGCGGTGAACTCCTCGGCGATGGCCGCGAAGACGGACTCCCGGTAGTCCACCAGGTCCATCTTGTTGACCGCCAGGACGACGTGCGGCACCCGCAGCAGCGCGGCGACCGCGGCGTGCCGCCGGGTCTGCTCGACCACGCCGTTGCGGGCGTCGACCAGCACCACGGCCAGCTCGGCGGTGGACGCGCCGGTGACCATGTTCCGGGTGTACTGCACGTGCCCGGGGGTGTCGGCGAGGATGAAGCGGCGGCGCGGGGTGGCGAAGTAGCGGTAGGCGACATCGATGGTGATGCCCTGCTCCCGCTCGGCGCGCAGCCCGTCCGTCAGCAGCGCCAGGTCGGGCGCCTCCTGCCCGCGGTTGCGGGAGGCGTGCTCGACGGCCTCCAGCTGGTCGGCGAGCACCGACTTGGAGTCGTGCAGCAGCCGGCCGACCAGCGTCGACTTGCCGTCGTCCACGGAACCGGCGGTGGCGAAGCGCAGCAGCGAGGTGGCGCCCGCGTCCACGGGCCCGTCGGCGCGGGCGGTGTCGGTCGTGCTCATGGCTAGAAGTACCCCTCGCGCTTGCGGTCCTCCATGGCGGCCTCGGACAGCTTGTCGTCGGCCCGGGTGGCGCCCCGCTCGGTGAGCCGGGACGCGGCGATCTCCGCGATGACGGCGTCGATGGTGTCCGCGTCCGACTCCACCGCGCCGGTGCAGGACATGTCGCCCACGGTGCGGTAGCGCACCTGGCGGACCTCCAGGCGCTCGCCGTCCTTCGGGCCGCCCCACTCACCGGGCGCCAGCCACATGCCGCCGCGGGCGAAGACCTCGCGCTCGTGGGCGTAGTAGATGGCGGGCAGTTCGATCTTCTCGCGGGCGATGTACTGCCAGACGTCCAGCTCGGTCCAGTTGGAGAGCGGGAAGACCCGGACATGCTCGCCCGGCGAGTGCCGGCCGTTGTAGAGCTGCCACAGCTCGGGCCGCTGCCGGCGCGGGTCCCAGCCGCCGAACTCGTCCCGCAGCGAGAACACCCGCTCCTTGGCGCGGGCCTTCTCCTCGTCCCGGCGGCCGCCGCCGAAGACCGCGTCGAAGCGGTTCTTCTCGATGGCGTCCAGCAGCGGCACGGTCTGCAGCGGATTGCGGGTGCCGTCCGGGCGCTCCCGCAGCTCCCCGCGGTCGATGAAGTCCTGCACCGACGCGATGTGCAGCCGCAGCCCGTGCTCGGCCACGGTCCGGTCGCGGTAGGCCAGCACCTCGGGGAAGTTGTGGCCGGTGTCGACGTGCAGCAGCGCGAACGGCACCGGCGCCGGCGCGAACGCCTTCAGCGCCAGGTGCAGCATGACGATGGAGTCCTTGCCGCCGGAGAAGAGGATCACCGGCCGCTCGAACTCGCCCGCCACCTCGCGGAAGATGTGCACCGCCTCGGACTCCAGCGCGTCCAGGTGCGACAGCGCGTAGGGGTTGTCCAGCTCCTCGGACAGCGACGCCACGGTGGTCACGCCAGCCCCCTCTCGACCAGCAGCGCGTGCAGCGCCGCGGCGGACTCCTGAACGGTCTGGGTGTGCGACTCGATCCGCAGATCCGGCGACTCGGGCGCCTCGTACGGGTCGTCCACCCCGGTCAGGCCGGTCAGCTCACCGGCCGCCTGCTTGGCGTACAGGCCCTTCACATCCCGCTCGGAGCAGACGTCCAGCGGCGTGGCGACGTGCACCTCCAGGTACGGGGTGCCCTCGCGCTGGTGGCGCTTGCGCACCGCCTCGCGGCTGTCGGCGTACGGGGCGATCACCGGGACCAGGGCCTTCACGCCGTTGCTGGCGAGGAGTTCGGCGACGAAGCCGATCCGCTGGACGTTGGTGTGCCGGTCCTCGCGGCTGAAGCCGAGGCCCGCCGAGAGGAACTCGCGGATCTCGTCGCCGTCGAGCACCTCGACGCGGTGGCCCTCGCCGCGCAGCCGGCCGGCCAGCTCGCGCGCCAGGGTCGTCTTCCCCGCGCTCGGCAGACCGGTCAGCCAGATCGTGGCGCCCGTCATCTGTATCTCCTGAAACTCCGCCATCAGTGCAGTCCGCACTCGGTCTTGGTGGTGCCGGCCCAGCGGCCGGCCCGCGCGTCCTCGCCCGCCTCCACCCGGCGGGTGCAGGGCGCGCAGCCGACGGACGCGTATCCGTCCATCAGCAGCGGGTTGGTGAGCACCCCGTGCTCGGCGACGTAGGCGTCCACATCGGCCTGCGTCCAGCGGGCGATCGGCGCGATCTTGACCTTGCGCCGCCGGGCGTCCCAGCCCACGACCGGGGTGTTCGCCCGGGTCGGCGACTCGTCCCGGCGCAGGCCGGTCGCCCACGCGTCGTAGCCGGCCAGGCCCTCCTCCAGCGGCTTGACCTTGCGCAGCGCGCAGCACAGGTCCGGGTCGCGGTCGTGCAGCCTCGGTCCGTACTCGGCGTCCTGCTCCGCCACCGTCTGGCGGGGCGTCAGGGTGATGACGTTGACGTCCATCACCGCCGCCACCGCGTCCCGGGTGCCGATGGTCTCCGGGAAGTGGTAGCCGGTGTCCAGGAACACCACGTCCACCCCGGGGAAGGCCCGGGAGGCCAGGTGCGCGACGACCGCGTCCTCCATCGAGGAGGTGACGCAGAAGCGCGGGCCGAAGGTCTCCGCGGCCCACCGGAGGATGTCCAGGGCGGGCGCGTCCTCCAGGTCGCGGCCCGCCTGCTCGGCGAGGCGCTGAAGGTCGGTTGCGGTGGTCACGGCGTACCTCCGTCGGAAGCGGAAGGGGCTGCGGAAGGGGCGGGACCCGCGGCCCCGGGGGCCAGCAGGCCGAGGAACTTCAGCCGGAAGGCCCGGCTGCACGCCCGGCACTCCCAGGCCCCGTGGCCCTCCTCGGAAGGCCGCAGGTCCTCGTCCCCGCAGTACGGGCAGTAGAACGGCGCGGCGCGCTCACTCACTTCAACGCACCCTCTTCGGCACGCGCCGCCCAGGTGGCGAACCGCTCGCCCTCGGCGCGCTGCGCCTGGAAGGCGCGCAGCACCCGCTCGATGTAGTCGGGCAGTTCGTCGGCGGTCACCTTCAGGCCGCGGACCTTGCGGCCGAAGCCGGGCTCCAGGCCCAGCGCGCCGCCCAGGTGGACCTGGTAGCCCTCGACCTGCTCGCCGTTGGCGTCCAGCACCAGCTGGCCCTTGAGGCCGATGTCCGCGACCTGGATGCGGGCGCAGGCGTTGGGGCAGCCGTTGAGGTTGATGGTGATCGGCTCGTCGAAGTCCGGGAGCCGGCGCTCCAGTTCGTCGATGAGCGACGCGCCGCGGCCCTTGGTCTCGACGATGGCGAGCTTGCAGAACTCGATACCGGTGCAGGCCATCGTGCCGCGCCGGAACGGCGAGGGGCTGACCTGGAAGTCCAGCGCCTCCAGCCCCGCCACCAGGCCGTCGACCTGCTCGGGCGCGACATCGAGGATGATCATCTTCTGCTCGACGGTGGTGCGCAGCCGGTCGGAGCCGTGCGCCGCGGCGAGTTCGGCGATCTTGGTGAGGGTGGTGCCGTCGACCCGGCCGACGCGCGGGGCGAAGCCGACGTAGAAGCGGCCGTCCTGCTGGCGGTGGACGCCGATGTGGTCGCGCCACTTCTGCACGGGCTCGGCCGGCGCCGGGCCGTCGACCAGCTTGCGCTGGAGGTACTCGTCCTCCAGGATCCGGCGGAACTTCTCCGGGCCCCAGTCGGCCATCAGGAACTTCAGCCGGGCGCGGGTGCGCAGGCGGCGGTAGCCGTAGTCGCGGAAGATGCCGACCACACCGGCCCAGACGTCGGCGACCTCGTCGAGCGGCACCCAGGTGCCCAGCCGCTGCGCCAGCTTGGGGTTGGTGGACAGGCCGCCGCCGACCCACAGGTCGAAGCCCGGCCCGTGCTCGGGGTGGACCACGCCGACGAACGCCACGTCGTTGATCTCGTGCACCACGTCCTGGACGGGCGAGCCGGAGATCGCGGTCTTGAACTTCCGCGGGAGGTTGGAGAATTCCTTGCTGCCGATGTAGCGCTCGTGGATCTCGTCCACGGCCGGGGTGCCGTCGATGATCTCGTCGGCCGCGATCCCGGCGACCGGGGAACCGATGATCACGCGCGGGCAGTCGCCGCACGCCTCGGTCGTGGACAGCCCGACGCCCTCCAGCTTCTCCCAGATGGCGGGCACGTCCTCGATGCGCACCCAGTGCAGCTGGATGTTCTGCCGGTCGGTGATGTCCGCGGTGCCGCGGGCGTACTGCTCGGAGACCTCGCCGATGGCGCGCAGCTGGGCGACGGTGAGCCGGCCGCCGTCGATGCGCACCCGCAGCATGAAGTACTTGTCGTCCAGCTCCTCGGGCTCCAGCACCGCGGTCTTGCCGCCGTCGATCCCGGGCTTGCGCTGGGTGTACAGGCCCCACCAACGCATCCGGCCGCGCAGGTCGTTGGGGTCGATGGAGTCGAAACCGGCCTTGGAGTAGATCGTCTCAATGCGTGTCCGCACATTGAGACCGTCATCGTCCTTCTTGAACTGCTCGTTGCCGTTGAGCGGCGTGAAGTGGCCAACGGCCCACTGGCCCTCGCCGCGGTGGCGGCCGGCCTTGCGGCGGGTCGTGGCGGAGGGGAGGTCCGGGTTGGCGGCCATGGGCTACGTCCTTCTGGGCGGCTCAAAGGGGGGTGCGGAGGGCGCGGTGCACCCCCGATGACCTGCGCGGACGCACCGGAGCGCGGCGCGCGTGGGCGCGTCGTCCGGTGGGCTTGCGCAGGTCGGGGGTTCAGGCGCGTCCGCGACGATGGGGACGACGTGCGAAGCGGTGGTGCTGAATGCTGTGCGGTACGCAGGGCGGGCCCTGGTCGCGCGGCGTCAGCCCGCCCGACAAATGGCGCTGGACATGCGGCCGAGGTCGACGTGCCGCCGACTCACCAAGGCAATTCCAGCTCTGGACATGACGGAAGCGTGGCACGGCGCTCTCCGGCCAGTCCACCGTCATCCAGGATATGGACAAGATGGTCTCGTACTGCGAGACGGTGTGGCGCCCGTCACGTTCCGGCGGGCGTACGGCCGGGCCGGTGCGCGGGGCGCGGGCGGATCCGCCGGTGGCGCCCCCGGCCCTGGCGGGCGGGGGCGGAACGGTTCACTCCGCGGCGGCCGGCAGCGGTCCGGCGCCGGGCCACGGGCCGGGCATGGGAAGCTCCGGTTCCTCGGTCACCGTGGTCTCGTAGACGCGGAAGCCGCGCCGCTCGTAATTGGCCCGCGCGTGCGGCCCGTCGTCGCTGCAGGTGTGCACCCAGACCCGGGTGGTCTCCGGCAGCCCCGGCCACCGCTCGGCCAGATCCCAGGCGCGCGCGGTCCCGAACTCCAGCAGATGGCCGCCGATCCGCTGCCCCCGGAAGGCCGGCAGTAGTCCGAAGTAGGCGATTTCCACCGACCCGTCCCCGCTGGCCGCGAGTTCGATGAACCCGGCGGGCGTCCCGCGCAGATACGCCACCCAGGTCTCGGTCCCTGGCCGCTCCAGATGCTCGGCCCAGCGCGCGTACGGCCAGTCCAGCCGGTCGGTCCACAGGATGTCCCCGCCGACCGCCGTATAGAGGAACCGGCTGAATTCGGGCGAGGGTATCGCGGACCGGACGATCCGCAGCTCCGCACCGGCGGGCGGCGCCGCGGCCGGCGCGAGGTCCGACCGCGCGGTCTGGTGGAGGTACCAGGTGGTGACGGTGTGGCTCATGGGGCCAGGACATCACATCGGGGGAGGGGGCGGGGGCGGCGGTCCGGAGCCTGGACGGGGCCGGTTCGCGGACGTTGCACGGGTCGGACCGCGGGCGTCGCCCGGCCCGGTGAGCCGTACGCCGTGCGGCCCGCCCCGGCCCCCCGCCCGTACGCCCCGCCGGCCCCGCCACATCACGGACCGATCCGTCCACCTGCTGGGACGCCGATCCCAAGGCCGACCGGGCCGGGGCCGCCCCGGGCGTCACCCCGGCCGCCCCGCCCCCGTCCGCCGGGCCGCCAGGACCGCCGGGGCCGTGGAGTGCGGCAGCAGCTCCAGCGGGCGGTCCGGGAGCCGGAGTTCCACCTCCACACCGTCCGCGAAGCGGTACGGGCGGTGCGCCAGCACGCCCGCCAGATGGCGGCGCAGCCGGGACATCTCGGCCCGGACCGTGACCGTCCGCCCGCCGTCGCCGAAGAGGTCCCGGGCCAGCTCGGCGGCGCTGCGCCCGCCCGGGTGGGCGGCCAGTACGAACAGCAGCTCGGCGTGGCGCGGGGTCAGCGGGTGCGACCAGCCGCCGGCCGGCCCGGAGACCGTCACGGCCGGTTCGCCGGGCCCGCCCAGATCCAGGACGACCCGGTGCGGCCCGGGCACCGGCTCCGGGCGGCCGAGCCGGATCAGCCAGCCGCCCGGCAGCGGCTCCAGCGCGCACATGCCGTACCGCGGCAGCCACAGCGGCCCGGCCGCCGGCTTCTTCGGCAGCGCCACCCGGGCCGGCGGGGCCATCCCCGCCACCGCCGCCGTCCAGCCGTGCGGATCGACCGCCAGCGCCCGCCCGCCGAGCCGCGCCAGCACCGGCGCCGCGCTGGCCCGCAGCCGCTCCAGCGCCGCGTGGTGGCGGGCCCGCAGCTCGCCCTCGGCCAGCCGGGCCACCGCCGACACCAGCGCCAGCGTCGTCGGGTGGAAGGAGTGCGCCGGGCCGCTGAGGTCCACCGTGCCCAGCAGCCGCCCGTCCCGCGGATCGTGCAGCGGCGCCGCCGCGCACGTCCACTGCTGGTGGCTGCGCACGAAGTGCTCGGCGGAGTGCACCAGCACCGGGCTGCGGGCCACCAGCGCGGTGCCGATCGCGTTGGTGCCGACCGTCCCCTCCGTCCAGTCCGCGCCCTTGTCGAAGCCCAGCCGGTCGGCCATCCGCCGGATCGGGGCGCTGCCCTCCCGCCACAGCACCCGCCCCTCGGCGTCGGTGACGACCATGATCTGCTGGGCCGCGTCGGCGGTCGGCAGCAGCCCGCCGCCCAGCACCGGCAGCACCGCCGCCAGCTGCGACCGCTGCCGCCGGGACTCCAGCTCGGCGACCGACAGCGGCCGCTGGTCGCGGCCCCGCTCCGGGTCCACCCCGCGGTCCAGCACCCGCCGCCAGGACTCGCCGATCACCGCGCGCGGCGCCTCCCGGCCGGCCTCGGGCGGATCGCCGGCCAGCACCCCCTCGTGCACCACCGCGAGCCGCCGCGCGGTCTCGCGGATATCCCGCGCCGACCGCACCGCGCCCTCGAGTCCGCCGCCCGCCCGGCCGGCGGCCACCGCCCCGGCCCTGTCGCTCGGTCTCTGCCTCACACCGCTCTCCGTCGTGCCCTTGCTTCCGGCCCCTCCCCGGGATGCGCCCATCGTGCCGTCAGCGGCCGCCGGAGGAGAGCCCCTTGCGCAGATCCGCTGCAACGGAATGCAACCGTTGTGGCCTATGACGCCCCGGGGCAAACCTGGTCCCAGCGGCCGATGGCGTCCCCCGCCGGAGGATTCGCCGGTCACCCGACGGAGAACCCGCCGGTGCCCGCCGGAGACGCGATCGGCCGCCCGTGTCGTCGGGCGTCCTGGCCGGCGTCCGGCCGGACGCGCCGGACGCCGGCAACGCCGTGGCCACCGCCGCGGCGCGGCGCGGACGCACCGCGCCGCGCCCGGCCCGGCGGCCCTGAAGACCGGGACCGGTGCCGAGTCGGCGCGGCACCGCTCCCAGCCCGGCGCGGCGGCGGTTGTCCCCTGTCCCGCCCCCCGTCCGGAGCCAGCTGCTGACGGCTCCGGGCGGAGGACGCGGAACCGCCGCCGCGCCCCGAACTCCCCCGGTTCCGAGGGGAGTTGCTACTCCGCCACCGGTCGCGCCCGCTCCGCGATCGCCGCCAGCCCCAGCGTGTGCGGCAGGGTCCCGAACGCCGCCCCCGCGTCGCCCCCCAGCCGCGCCGCGCAGAACGCGTCCGCCACCTCCGGCGGCGCGTACCGCACCAGCAGCGCCCCCTGGAGCACCAGCGCCATCCGCTCCGCCAGCCGCCGGGCCCGCGCCTCCGCGCCGGCCAGGTCGGCGAGTTCGGTCAGCAGTCCCCGGATCGCCCGGTCCAGCCGGTGGTCGGCGCCCCGCGCGGCCCCGATCTCGGTCAGATACGCGTCCAGCGCCGCCGGCTCCCGCCGCAGCGCCCGCAGCACGTCCAGCGCCTGGACGTTGCCCGAGCCCTCCCAGATCGAGTTCAGCGGCGCCTCCCGCAGCAGCCGCGGCAGCCCCGACTCCTCCACGTAGCCGTTGCCGCCCAGGCACTCCAGCGCCTCCGCGACCACCGGCGTGCACCGCTTGGTCACCCAGTACTTGGCCGCCGGCACCGCCAGCCGCAGCAGGGCCCGGTCCCGCTCGGTGCCACCGTCGTACGCCGCGGCCAGCCGCAGCGCCAGCGTGGTCGCCGCCTCCGACTCCAGCGCCAGATCGGCCAGCACGTTCCGCATCAGCGGCTGGTCGGCCAGCCGGCGGCCGAACGCCTCCCGGTACGCGGTGTGGTGCAGCGCCTGCGCCACCGCCTGCCGCATCACCGCCGCCGACGCGGTGACGCAGTCCAGCCGGGTCGCCGCCACCATCCCGATGATCGCCGCCAGCCCGCGCCCCTCCTCGCCGACCCGGCGCGCCCAGGTCCGCCCGTCGAACTCCACCTCCGCCGAGGCGTTCGAGCGGTTGCCGAGCTTGTCCTTCAGCCGCTGGAGGCGGAACGCGTTCCGGGTGCCGTCCGGCAGCACCCGCGGCAGCAGGAAGCAGGTCAGCCCGCCGGGCGCCTGGGCCAGCACCAGGAACGCGTCCGACATCGGCGCCGAGCAGAACCACTTGTGGCCGGTCAGGACGTACTCGCCGTCCGCCGCCAGCGGCTCGGCGCGGGTGGTGTTGGCCCGTACGTCGCTGCCGCCCTGCTTCTCGGTCATCGCCATCCCCGCCAGCGCGCCCGCCTTCCGCGCGGCCGGCCGCAGCTCCGCGTCGTACACCGGCGAGGTCAGCAGCGGCTCCCAGACCGCCGCCAGCTCCGGTTCGGCCCGCAGCGCCGGCACCGCCGCGTGGGTCATCGACAGCGGGCAGCCGTGCCCGGCCTCCACCTGCGTCCACACCAGGAACCCCGCGGTGCGCCGCAGATGGCCGTGCGGGCGCGTCCAGGCGCCGGTCAGCCCGGCCCCGACCGCGTGCCCGAGCAGCCGGTGCCAGGCCGGGTGGAACTCCACCTCGTCGATCCGGTGGCCGTAGCGGTCGTGGGTGCGCAGCACCGGCGGGTACGCGTTGGCCTGCGCGCCCCAGCACTGCGCCTGGGCGGAGCCGGCCGCCCGCCCCAGCCGGCCCAGCTCCTCCCGCGCCTCGCCGAGGTGCTCCGCGGCGACGTACCGGGCCACCCCCTCGGTGAGCGCCGGGTCGGCGGCGAAGACGTCGTAGCCGGTCAGCGGCGGCGGCTGGTTCGTCACGGTATGCGTGCCATGTGTGGTAGGTGCCATGCCCGATACGGTAAGGAGGTGCAGCCGCCGAACGAACCGACCGGACCGCGCGGCCCGCAGGGACCGCCCCGGGGCCGGCGGACCCGCGCCCGCGCCCGGGTCCGCTACCGCGACGCCTCCCGCCGCCGGCTGGCCTGGCTGCTGCTGAAGGACGTGGTCGCCGCCTGCATGCGCTACCGCGTCACCGGCCTGGCCGCCGAGGCCGCCTTCTGGTGCCTGCTGTCCCTGCCGCCGCTGATCCTGGGCCTGCTCGGCGTCCTGGGCTACACCGAGCCGTGGGTCGGCCACGCCACCCTGGAGCGGTTCCGCACCCACCTGCTGCACGCCGCCGGCACCGTCCTGTCCGGCCGCGGTGTCGACGAGATCGCCCGCCCGCTGCTCGACGACGTCTTCACCGGCCACCGCCCCGACGTCATCTCGCTGGGCTTCGCCATCGCCCTGTGGTCCGGCTCCCGGGCCCTGAACGTCTTCGTCGACACCATCACGATCATGTACGGGCTGGAGGGCCGCCGCGGTATCGTCCGGACCCGGCTGCTGTCCTTCGCGCTCTACGTCGCCGCGCTCGCGGCCGGCGCGATCGCCTTCCCGCTGATGGTCGCCGGCCCGGACGTCGTGGTCGGCTGGCTGCCCGCCAGTGAGGTCGCCATCCGCGTCCTGTACTGGCCGGTGGTCGTGGTGCTCTCCATCGCCTTCCTCACCACGCTCTACCACGTCTCCGTACCGGTCCGGTCGCCGTGGCGCGAGGACATCCCGGGTGCCGTCGCCGCGCTGGCCATCTGGATCCTCGGCAGCTTCCTGCTCCGCCTCTACCTCACCACGGCCGTCGAGGGCCCGTCCGTCTACGGCTCGCTGGCCGCCCCGATCGCGGTCCTGCTGTGGATCGGCGTGTCGGCCTTCGCGGTGCTGGTCGGCGCGGCCCTGAACGCCGCCCTGGACCGCGTCTGGCCGTCGGCCACCACGGCGGCGGCCCGCGC
>NZ_LLZI01000212.1 GCF_001509485.1 Streptomyces sp. NRRL F-4489 | reverse complement strand
CTAATCCCCTCCCGAAGGAGGTTCATCGTTCGACTTGCATGTGTTAAGCACGCCGCCAGCGTTCGTCCTGAGCCAGGATCAAACTCTCCGTGAATGCTTTACCGGGCTGCGTTTAATTAAAAACTGCCGGTGTGACACTCGCGTTGAGCGGAACGGTACGGAGGAATAATCCGACCGTTCACAGCGTCCTCGCTGTGTGCCTCCCAAGCTTGGGAGGGCTTTTCA
>NZ_LLZI01000211.1 GCF_001509485.1 Streptomyces sp. NRRL F-4489 | reverse complement strand
CGGGCCTGCGGGGTGGGGGTGTGCCGGACTGCTTCGCTTTACGTCCGGCACACCCCCACCCCGCAGACCCGTCCCCTCCCGAGGGGGGTGGATTTCCCTTTCCGTTGGGGCTGATCACGGTGGGCAGGTGCGCCTCGTCACTGGTTGCCGGGCGCTCACCCTCGACGAGACGAGCCGCACCGACCCACTCAGGTCAGCCCCCACCGGCCTGAAAACTCACCCACCGGCGGGA
>NZ_LLZI01000210.1 GCF_001509485.1 Streptomyces sp. NRRL F-4489 | reverse complement strand
CCCTCCCGAAGGAGGTTCATCGTTCGACTTGCATGTGTTAAGCACGCCGCCAGCGTTCGTCCTGAGCCAGGATCAAACTCTCCGTGAATGTTTACCGGTAATCCGGTGTGACACTCGCGTTGAGCGGAACGATCGGAGGAATAATCCGACCGTTCACAGCGTCCTCGCTGTGTGCCTCCCAAACTTGGGAGGGCTTTTCAAAGGAACCTCATCTCCGTGATGGAGACGGGGT
>NZ_LLZI01000209.1 GCF_001509485.1 Streptomyces sp. NRRL F-4489 | reverse complement strand
CTAATCCCCTCCCGAAGGAGGTTCATCGTTCGACTTGCATGTGTTAAGCACGCCGCCAGCGTTCGTCCTGAGCCAGGATCAAACTCTCCGTGAATGCTTCCCCGTAATCGGGGTGAACACCACGAGAGCGGAACGGTACGGAGGAATAATCCGACCGTTCACAGCGTCCTCGCTGTGTGCCTCCCAAACTTGGGAGGGCTTTTCAAAGGAACCTCATCTCCGTGATGGAGACGGGGT
>NZ_LLZI01000208.1 GCF_001509485.1 Streptomyces sp. NRRL F-4489 | reverse complement strand
CGGGCGCTTCCCTTCGGTCTTGCGTCTCCGACTCTATCAGATCCTCGCGGCCCTGATTTTCGCCGGTGCGATCCGGCCTTTCGGCTTTCTCGCGGTTCCAACCTTACCAGATCCGTTTCCGTCTCTGGCCCCCTGCTGAAGCGGGGTCCGGCCGTTCCGCTTTCGCTTTCCGGCCTTTCCGACTTTATCAGATCTTCTTTCCGTCCCGGTCCGCATCTCGAAGAGCTGCGAGCGGTTC
>NZ_LLZI01000207.1 GCF_001509485.1 Streptomyces sp. NRRL F-4489 | reverse complement strand
GGGGTGGGGGTGTGCCGGACGTAAAGCGAAGCAGTCCGGCACACCCCCACCCCGCAGGCCCGGCACCGCTGCCGACCAGCCCCGCGCAGCGGACCCCATTGCGCCGAAGGCGCAAGCGACAGGCACCCGCACGGCGGGACAGCCGACAACGTGGGAAGCCAGCCAAGCGCAGCGGCCCCGCACGGCGGGACAGCCAACAACGTGGGAAGCCAGCCAAGCGCAGCGGCCCCGCACGGCGGGACAG
>NZ_LLZI01000206.1 GCF_001509485.1 Streptomyces sp. NRRL F-4489 | reverse complement strand
CGAACGGGGGCGGGGCGGCCGGGCCGAGCCGAGCCGAGCCGAGCCGAGCCGCGCAGGGTAGTGCGCGGAAGGGAGCGACGCGAAGCGACAGCCGCACCGCCCCCTACCCCGCCCGCCGCTCCACCGCCTCCTTCGCCTCCGCGAGCCCCGCACCGGTCGCCTCCCGGTAGACCTTGATCGCCTGGATCTTCTTCCCCTTGGCCAGCAGGTCGTCCACCTCCGCCAGCCGCGGGTCCGCCGCCTCCT
>NZ_LLZI01000205.1 GCF_001509485.1 Streptomyces sp. NRRL F-4489 | reverse complement strand
ACTGGGTTGATAGGCCAGATATGGAAGCATCGTAAGGTGTGGAGTTGACTGGTACTAATAGGCCGAGGGCTTGTCCTCAGTTGCTCGCGTCCACTGTGTTGGTTCTGAAGTAATGACCGTGTTGTGTCCGGTTGTTATCTTCATAGTGTTTCGGTGGTTTTAGCGTTAGGGAAACGCCCGGTTACATTCCGAACCCGGAAGCTAAGCCTTTCAGCGCCGATGGTACTGCAGGGGGGACCCTGTGGGAGAGTAGGACGCC
>NZ_LLZI01000204.1 GCF_001509485.1 Streptomyces sp. NRRL F-4489 | reverse complement strand
ACTGGGTTGATAGGCCAGATATGGAAGCATCGTAAGGTGTGGAGTTGACTGGTACTAATAGGCCGAGGGCTTGTCCTCAGTTGCTCGCGTCCACTGTGTGGTTCCCGGGTTGCGAACAGTCGCAATGTCGGTACACCACTAATTGAAGAGTGTGCTTGTTCGCTAGAACCCGAATGGGTTTCGGTGGTTATAGCGTTAGGGAAACGCCCGGTTACATTCCGAACCCGGAAGCTAAGCCTTTCAGCGCCGATGGTACTGCAGGGGGGACCCTGTGGGAGAGTAGGACGCC
>NZ_LLZI01000203.1 GCF_001509485.1 Streptomyces sp. NRRL F-4489 | reverse complement strand
AGTACAGCGGCGCCCCGGCGGCGGTCGCCAGCAGTCCGGCGTCCTCGCTGCCGGTCGCCGGCTCGTACGCGAACACCCGGTCCTCACCGAAGAGGCGGGGGGAGCCCCCCTTGGCGGCCCCCCGCAGGGCCCCGGCGTTGACCGTCACCCGGAAAGAGGCGAGCACCTCCCTCTCCCGTTCGCGGTCCGCGCCGGGCGCGGCCCGCGAACCGGGGCGGGAGGTCTTCTACGCTTCCCGGGTGCCGATCACCGACGCGCCCCTCGTGCGGGCCGTCGCGGAGGGCTTCACCCGCCTCTTCGGTG
>NZ_LLZI01000202.1 GCF_001509485.1 Streptomyces sp. NRRL F-4489 | reverse complement strand
GCGCAGCGGACCGGCGCCGCAGGCGCAAAACCACCCACGGCGGGAAAGCCGACAACGTGGGAAGCCAGCCAAGCGCAGCGGACCGGCGCCGCAGGCGCACCAGAAAAGCCCCCAACGGCGGGACGGCCGACCACGTGGGGAGCCAGCCAGGCGCAGCGGTTAGTACCAAGACTCCCGAGCCGGCGGCAGCCCACGAATCTCCCGCAGATCCTCCGCGCTCAACACCAGCTCCGCGGCCTTCGCGTTCTGCACCGCCCACCGCTCCTTCTTCGTCCCCGGCACCGGCACCACATGCCGCCCCTGCGCCAGCACCCAGGCCAGCGCCACCTGCCCGGGCGTGGCCCCGTAGCGGGCGCCGACCCGCCGCAGCCCGGCCACGACCGGCTGGTTGGCGGCCATCATCTCCGCGGTGAAGCGCGGGTGCCGGGCCCGTATGTCCTCCGGTTCGAACCCCTGCCCAGGGGTGAGCGTGCCGGTCAGGAACCCGTTGCCGAGCGGCATCGCGGCCAGCAGGCCGACGCCGCGCGACTCGCACCACGGCAGCAGCTCCACCAGCGCCTCCGGCGACCACACCGACAGCTCCGCCTGCACGCTGCTGACCGGGAACACCTGCTGCACGCGCTCCAGTTGGCGCAACGTGCCGTCGTGCAGCCGCGACCGCCGCGGCCCGCGAACACCGGACCCGGGGCCGGCACCGGACCCGGCACCGGCCCCGGCACGGTAGCTCGGCCCCCCGGCCCGGAGGGACCGCGGCTGCCGCGCCGCCCGCGCCCCCACCGCGCACAGCCCCAGCGCCCGCACCTTCCCGGCCGCCACCAGCTCCGCCATCGCCCCCCAGGTCTCCTCGATGGGCACCTCGGGGTCCGCGCGGTGGAGCTGGTAGAGGTCGATGCGGTCGGTCTGGAGCCGGCGCAGCGAGGCGTCGCAGGCCCGCTTGATGTAGCCGGGCCGCCCGTTGGCGACGATGTGCTGATCCCCGGCCAGCAGCCCGCACTTGGTCGAGACGAAGGCGTCCTCGCGCCGCTCCTTCAGGACCCGCCCCACCAGCAGCTCGTTGGTGAACGGGCCGTACATGTCGGCGGTGTCCAGCAGGCTGCACCCCCGGTCCAGCGCGGCGTGCAGCGCCCGCAGCGACCCCTCCCCGCTGCGCTGCGACGCGCTGTACCCCCAGCTCATCGGCATGCAGCCGAGGCCGATCGCGCCCACCTCCAGGGCCGCCGCGCCGATTGTCCTGCGCTCCACCTGGTCGTGCCTCCGTCCCCTCGCCCCCGATCAAGGGCCAGACCAAACTAACGTCTGAACCAAACGCCTCTTCGCATAGCCTCGGGCCATGGCAACAGCAGACCCGCAGACCACCGCCGGCGCCGGCGACGTCTGGCTCCCGATCCCGCCCGACGGGATCGACGGCCTTCCCGGCGGCTTCCGTTACGTCCACTGGGACGCCGGCCCCGACTACCCCGCGGACCCGGCCCGGTGCGTCTTCTACGCGGTCCCGTACATGAAGCCCGCCGACGTCTGCCTGCGCCCCCTGGAGCGGATGAGCCGGGTCCGGGTGGTGCAGACGCTCACCGCCGGGGTCGAGCACATCCTCCCGGGGCTCGCGCTGATGCCGACCGGTGCGCGGTTGTGCAACGCGCGCGGACTGCACGACGCCAGCACCGCCGAGCTGGCGCTCACCCTGACGCTGGCGGCGCTGCGCGGCATCCCGGAGTTCGTCCGGGCCCAGGACGCGGGCGCGTGGCGGCCCGATTTCCGGCCGGCGCTCGCCGACAAGTCGGTCCTCATTGTGGGCTATGGTTCGATCGGCAGTGCCATCGAGGACCGGCTCACGCCTTTTGAGTGCGCGCGGGTCATGCGCATCGCGCGCACCTCTCGTGACACCGTGCGCGGTCCGGTGCATCCACTCTCCGAGCTGACCGCCCTCTTGCCGGCCGCGGACGTCGTCATCCTCGTCACGCCGCTCACCGAAACGACACATGGCCTGGTCGGACGGGATTTCCTGGCCCGGATGAAGGACGGCGCGCTGCTGGTGAACGTCGCCCGCGGCCCGGTCGTGGACACCGCCGCGCTCCTCGTCGAACTCGAGTCCGGCCGGCTCCGCGCCGCCCTCGACGTCACCGATCCGGAACCCCTCCCCGCCGGCCATCCGCTGTGGCACGCTCCCGGCGTGCTCATCACTCCACACGTCGGCGGCCCCAGCTCTGCCTTCCTGCCCCGTGCGAAGCGGCTGCTGCGCGGTCAGTTGGCGCTTTTCGCGGCCGGCGAGCCGGTCCGGAACGTGATCGCCACGGCAGCGGAATCCGGAGTGGATCGCGCTACGAGGCCGTAGGGCTGCTCTCCGTATCCAAAAGCGCCCCCCCGTTACGCTCCGTAGAGGTGCTATGTCGCTGAGTGACCGATCTGGTGTATCGTCCCGAGCGGGGACGCGCCGGGATCGTCACGGCGCGCTACGAAAGATCCGGAACCGAGGGGGGCGACGGGCGATGTACTGCCGAGGGATGATCCGCGAGACGCGCGATCCACGAGCACCCGCGGCCATGCCGCCGGGACCCCGGACGCACCGTTCCCGGCGCGGCCCGGCGCGGAAGAACGGGAGAGAACGGTGACCGCGCCCGGGGCGATGCTCTCCAGGCCCCCCGCGCGGACCGGTGGTTCCCCGAGCCCGGTGCCGCAAGTGGTGCTCGCCGTCGTCTGCGGCGGCTACGCGGTCGGCTCCGCGGCCGGCTGGGGGTCACCCGTGATCGCCATGGTGATGGGGGACTTCGGCCTCAGCGTGGCGGCCCTCGTGGCGGCCGTCTCCTGCGGTCTGTACGCCCGCCGGTACGCCACGCCCTTCCGCCCGGCCTGGACGCTGTTCGCGGTCTCCTCCGGCATGGCCGGCCTCGGCAACGGCGTCTGGGGCTGGTACGAGGTCGTGCGCGGCGCCGCCGTGCCGACCCCGTCGCTGGCCGACTTCTGCTTCCTGCTGTTCGCCCCGCCGGCCATCGTCGGCCTGCTGGTGCTCGCCAAACGGCCGGTGACCAAGGCCGGGTGGATCTGCCTGGGCCTGGACGCCTGGCTGATCGCCGGGTCGCTGCTGACGCTCTCCTGGAGCCTGGCGCTCGCGCACACCGCGCACTTCCAGGGCCGCACGGTCGCCCGCAGCGCGCTCTCGCTGGCCTACCCGCTGCTGGACATCGTCCTGGTCAGCATGGTCCTGGTGCTGCACTTCCGGCGCTCGTCGGTGCACCGCTCGGCGATCAACACCGCGATCGCCGCGCTGGCCCTGACGGTGCTGTGCGACGCCCTGTTCAGCTCCCCGCTGCTGCACGAGCACTACCGCTCCGGGCAGATCCTGGACGCCGGCTGGTTCGCCGGCTCGATGCTGCTGGCGTACGCCCCGTGGGTGGGCCGCCGGACGGGCGCCGAGCCGCGCGGCGCGGGCGCGGAGCAGGCGGCCCGCCGCCCGCAGCCGCCGCCCGGCAGCCGCCCCATCGCCGGCTCGCTGGCCGCCCTGACGCCGTATCTGGCCGCCGCGGTCTGCACGCTGGGCATCCTGACCAACGTCCTGGACGGGCGCCGGATCGACCGCGTGGTGCTCTTCACCGGCTGCGCGGTGGTGCTGGCGCTGGTCGTCCGGCAGGGCATCATGCTGCTCGACAACATCACCCTGACCCAGGAACTCGCGCAGAAGGAGAACCACTTCCGCTCCCTGGTCCAGGGCTCCAGCGACGTCATCATGATCGCCGCCCCCACCGGTGTGCTGCGCTACGTCAGCCCGGCCGCCGCCGGGGTCTACGGCCGCGACGCCGACGAACTGGTCGGCTCCGAGCTGGCCTCGCTGATCCACCCCGAGGACCTGGGGCGCGTGGTCCACGAGGTCCGCCGCTTCCTCGCCGCCTCCCCGGAGGCCGAGCCGACCACCCGGATCGAGTGCCGCTTCCGGGCCGGCGGCCGGCGCGCCGGCGGCGACGGCTGGCTGAACGTCGAGTCCACGGTCAACCGCCACCACGGCGGCCTGATCTTCAACTCCCGCGACGTCACCGAGCGCGTCCGCCTCCAGGCCCAGCTCCAGCACAACGCCTCGCACGACGCGCTCACCGACCTGCCCAACCGCGCGCTGTTCACCGAGCGGGTCACCAAGGCCGTCACCGGCCGCCGGGCCAGCGACCTCGACACCGCCGTGCTCTACATCGACCTCGACGGCTTCAAGCAGGTCAACGACACCATCGGCCACCAGGCGGGCGACGAACTGCTGATCCAGGCGGCCCGCCGGCTGGCCGAGTCGGTGCGGGCCGGGGACATAGCCGCCCGCCTCGGCGGCGACGAGTTCGCCGCGCTGATCACCGGCGACGGCACCCGCGACCGCGCGGCCCGGGAGTTCCGCATCCTGGAGATCGCGGACCGGCTGCGGGTGCGCCTGTCCGAGCCGTACCGCATCGACGGCCGCGACGTCCGGGTCGCGGCCAGTATCGGCGTCGCCTTCGCCGAGCCCGGCGTCAGCCCCGCCGGGCTGCTGCGCAACGCCGACCTCGCCATGTACCGCGCCAAGCAGGCCGGCAAGGGCCGGGTCGAGCTCTACGCCCCGCAGATGCAGGACGAGGTCGCGCACCGCGCCGAGCTGGCCGGAAAGCTCCGCACCGCCCTCCAGGACGGCGAGTTCACCCTGCTGCACCAGCCCGTCGTCGAGCTGGCCAGCGGCCGGATCACCGCGGTCGCCGCGCACGCCCGCTGGCGGTCCGCGGAGGGCATCCTGTTCACCCCGGCCGAGTTCCTGCGGGTCGGCGACCGCGGGCGGCTCACCGACGAGGGCGGTGAGCGCGCCGCGGAGCTGGGCCGCTGGCAGCTGGAGGAGGCGGTGGCGCAGGCCGCCGCCCGGCACCGCGCCGGCCACAAGGCCCCGGTGGCGGTCCGGCTCTCCGCCCGCCGGCTGCTGGACCGCGCGCTGACCCCCAAGGCCATCGAGGCGCTGCTGGCCCGCCACGGCCTGCCCTCCCGGTCCCTGGTCCTGGAGCTGTCCGAGAGCGACCCCCGCGTCCCGCTGGACGACCTGGAGCGCCGCCTGGTGGCGCTGCGCCGGCTGGGCGTACGGACCGCGCTGGACGGCTTCGGCAGCGGGTCCGCCGCGATGACCGCGCTGCGCCGGCTGCCCATCGACATCCTGCGGCTGGACCGCGGGCTGATCGACGGTGTGGTCGAGTCGCCGCGGGTCCACAAGATCACCGCGGGGCTGCTGCGGATCGCCTCCGACCTCGGCATGCACTCCGTCGCCGAGGGCGTCGATCTGCCCGAACAGGTGCTCGCGCTGCGCTCGATGGGGTGCACCCATGGGATGGGTCTGGCGTTCTCCGGTCCGCTGGACGAACCGCGGCTGCGCCGGGCGCTGACCCGCGGCAGCTATCCGGTGCCCGATCTGGCGGGCCAGGGCCGGGCGGTGGTGCTCAGCGGCAGCCGCCCGGTCGGGCACGCGGCGGTGGCCGGTCCGGAGACGCTGGTCGGTCCCCCGTTGCGCCCAAATAGTGAGACCTCCGTCCCACCCACTTGACACTCGGTGCGCGGGAGGGGGAGGGTCAGTGCCATGCGCACCCGAATTCTCGTACTTGGACAGCGCGTCGGCTGAAGCTGGGCCCCTGACGAACCCAGCTGACCACACCGGCGCGCTCCCCTCGCTTGCCTCACGGCACGAGGGGTTTTTTGTTGCACAGCAACCTCACAAATCCCGTCAAAACCCTCAGCTTCGAGAAGAGACGCAGATGACCGAGCAGGCCACCGGGGCCCACCATCCGCAGCCGCGGGCCCGTAACTCCGGCGGATCGCAGCAGCCCGCGATCGTCGAGCACGTCACGGGCGCGCAGTCCCTCATCCGTTCGCTGGAGGAGGTCGGGGCCGACACCGTGTTCGGCATCCCCGGCGGCGCCATCCTCCCGGCGTACGACCCGATGATGGACTCCTCGAAGGTCCGGCACGTGCTGGTGCGGCACGAGCAGGGCGCGGGACACGCCGCCACCGGTTACGCCCAGGCCACCGGCAAGGTCGGCGTCTGCATGGCGACGTCCGGACCGGGCGCCACCAACCTCGTCACCCCGATCGCCGACGCGCACATGGACTCCGTGCCGCTGGTCGCGATCACCGGCCAGGTCGCGTCCAAGGCGATCGGCACCGACGCCTTCCAGGAGGCGGACATCTGCGGCATCACGATGCCGATCACCAAGCACAACTGGCTGGTCACCGACCCGGCCGACATCCCCAAGACGATCGCCGAGGCGTTCCACGTCGCCTCCAGCGGCCGCCCCGGACCGGTCCTGGTCGACATCGCCAAGGACGCCCTCCAGGCGCGGACCACCTTCGTCTGGCCGCCGCACACCGACCTGCCCGGCTACCGCCCGGTCACCAAGCCGCACGCCAAGCAGATCCGCGAGGCCGCCCGCCTGATCGCCGAGTCCAGGCGCCCGGTGCTCTACGTCGGCGGCGGCGTGCTGAAGGCCGGCGCCACCGCCGAGCTGAAGGTCCTCGCCGAGCTGACCGGCGCGCCGGTCGTCACCACCCTGATGGCGCTGGGCGCCTTCCCCGACTCCCACCCGCAGCACCTGGGCATGCCCGGTATGCACGGCTCGGTCACCGCCGTCGCCGCGCTCCAGAAGTCCGACCTGCTGATCACCCTGGGCGCCCGCTTCGACGACCGGGTCACCGGCAAGCTCGACTCGTTCGCCCCGTACGCCAAGGTCGTGCACGCCGATATCGACCCCGCCGAGATCGGCAAGAACCGCACCGCGGACGTGCCGATCGTCGGGGACGCCCGCGAGGTCATCGCCGACCTGATCGTCGCGGTCCAGGCCGAGCACGAGGCCGGGCACAAGGGCGACTACACCGCCTGGTGGAAGGACCTCAACCGCTGGCGCGAGACCTACCCGCTGGGCTACGACCTGCCGGAGGACGGCAGCCTCTCCCCGCAGCAGGTCATCCAGCGGATCGGCAAGCTCGCCCCGGAGGGCACGATCTTCGCCGCCGGCGTCGGCCAGCACCAGATGTGGGCCGCCCACTTCATCGACTACGAGCAGCCCGCCACCTGGCTGAACTCCGGCGGCGCGGGCACCATGGGCTACGCCGTGCCGGCCGCCATGGGCGCCAAGGCCGGCAAGCCGGACCGCACGGTCTGGGCGATCGACGGCGACGGCTGCTTCCAGATGACCAATCAGGAACTGGTCACCTGCGCGCTGAACAACATCCCGATCAAGGTCGCGATCATCAACAACGGCGCGCTGGGCATGGTCCGCCAGTGGCAGACCCTCTTCTACAACCAGCGCTACTCCAACACCGTGCTGCACTCCGGCCCCGACGACGTCAACCCCGAGGCCCGCGGCACCCGCGTCCCCGACTTCGTCAAGCTCGCCGAGGCGATGGGCTGCGCCGCGCTGCGCTGCGAGGACCCCGCCGAGCTGGACAAGGTCATCGAGGAGGCCAACGCCATCAACGACCGCCCGGTCGTGGTGGACTTCATCGTCCACGAGGACGCCCAGGTGTGGCCGATGGTCGCCGCCGGCACCTCCAACGACGAGGTGATGGCCGCCCGGGGCGTGCGTCCCGACTTCGGCGACGGCGAAGACGACTGAAGCCCGATACCGCCGACGTCACGGACGACCGGAAGAAGAGAGAAGACGACATGTCCAAGCACACGCTCTCCGTCCTGGTGGAGAACACGCCCGGCATCCTCGCCCGGATCGCCGCGCTGTTCTCCCGCCGCGGCTTCAACATCGACTCGCTGGCCGTCGGTGTCACCGAGCACCCGGACATCTCCCGCATCACCATCGTGGTCAGCGTCGAGTCGCTGCCGCTGGAGCAGGTGACCAAGCAGCTCAACAAGCTCGTCAACGTCCTGAAGATCGTCGAGCTGGAGCCGGGCTCGGCCATCCAGCGCGAGCTGGTCCTGGTGAAGGTCCGCGCCGACAACGAGACCCGCTCCCAGATCGTCGAGATCGTGCAGCTGTTCCGCGCCAAGACCGTGGACGTCTCGCCGGACGCCGTCACCATCGAGGCCACCGGTTCCAGCGACAAGCTGGAGGCGATGCTGCGGATGCTGGAGCCGTTCGGCATCAAGGAGCTGGTGCAGTCCGGCACGATCGCGATAGGCCGCGGCGCCCGGTCCATCACCGACCGCTCGCTGCGCGCGCTGGACCGCTCGGCTTGATTCCGCCGGTCCGCGCGGACCGGATGGCGAGACCCCCCGACTTTCCCTTCCCCGCCCGACGTACTGTGTGGGCACCCCGCTAGATCCAAGGAGAAACCCGAAGTGGCCGAGCTGTTCTACGACGACGATGCCGACCTGTCCATCATCCAGAACCGCAAGGTGGCGGTCATCGGCTACGGAAGCCAGGGCCACGCGCACGCGCTGTCCCTGCGCGACTCGGGCGTCGACGTGCGCGTCGGTCTGCACGAGGGCTCGAAGTCCAAGGCCAAGGCCGAGGAGCAGGGCCTGCGCGTGGTGACCCCGGCCGAGGCCGCGGCCGAGGCCGACGTCATCATGATCCTGGTGCCGGACCCGATCCAGGCCAAGGTCTACGAGGAGTCCATCAAGGACAACCTCAAGGACGGCGACGCGCTGTTCTTCGGCCACGGCCTGAACATCCGCTACGGCTTCATCAAGGCCCCGGCCGGCGTGGACGTCTGCATGGTCGCCCCCAAGGGCCCGGGCCACCTGGTCCGCCGCCAGTACGAGGAGGGCCGCGGCGTGCCGTGCATCGCGGCCGTCGAGCAGGACGCCACCGGCAAGGCGTTCGAGCTGGCGCTCTCCTACGCCAAGGGCATCGGCGGCACCCGCGCCGGCGTCATCAAGACCACCTTCACCGAGGAGACCGAGACCGACCTCTTCGGCGAGCAGGCCGTGCTCTGCGGCGGTACCGCCGCCCTGGTCAAGGCCGGCTTCGAGACCCTGGTCGAGGCGGGCTACCAGCCCGAGATCGCCTACTTCGAGTGCCTCCACGAGCTGAAGCTGATCGTGGACCTCATGTACGAGGGCGGCCTGGAGAAGATGCGCTGGTCGGTCTCCGAGACCGCCGAGTGGGGCGACTACGTCACCGGCCCGCGGATCATCACCGACGCCACCAAGGCCGAGATGAAGAAGGTCCTCACCGAGATCCAGGACGGTACCTTCGCCAACAACTGGATGGCGGAGTACAACGCCGGCCTGCCGAAGTACAACGAGTACAAGAAGGCCGACGAGGACCACCTGCTGGAGACCACCGGCAAGAAGCTGCGCCAGCTGATGAGCTGGGTGGACGACGAGGCGTAAGCCCCGGGACCAGGGGGCCGCGGCACTGCCCGCGGCCCCCTCGTCCGTATGCCGCCACAGCCGCTTGTCCACCGCGTAGAACCACGCATGGGTGATCCTTACGCAACGGCACATACCGTGCCGCGCCCCGCCACTACACTGCTCGTCACAAGCGCGTCAGGCTCACAGCGTCGTGCGTCTTCCACGCGGCTTTCCCCCACACCGCCTTCGGCCGTCGGGACGGCCGTCCTCCCCCACTGCCGTCAGGGCGTGGGAGGCACCCGCAGCGGACTAGATGAGGACTGAAGACCACGTGAGCACTGCCAACCCCGGTAAGCCCGTCGTACTGATCGCCGAGGAGCTGTCGCCGGCCACCGTCGACGCGCTCGGCCCCGACTTCGAGATCCGGCACTGCAACGGCGCCGACCGCGCCGAGCTGCTGCCCGCCATCGCCGACGTCGACGCGATCCTCGTGCGCAGCGCGACCAAGGTCGACGCCGAGGCGATCGCCGCCGCCCGGAAGCTGAAGGTCGTCGCCCGGGCCGGGGTGGGCCTGGACAACGTCGACGTCTCCGCCGCCACCAAGGCCGGTGTGATGGTCGTCAACGCCCCGACCTCCAACATCGTCACCGCCGCCGAGCTGGCCTGCGGTCTGCTCGTCGCCACCGCGCGCAACATCCCGCAGGCCAACACCGCGCTGAAGAACGGCGAGTGGAAGCGCAGCAAGTACACCGGCGTCGAGCTGAGCGAGAAGACCCTCGGCGTGGTCGGCCTGGGCCGGATCGGCGTGCTGGTCGCCCAGCGGATGTCGGCGTTCGGCATGAAGGTCGTCGCCTACGACCCGTACGTCCAGCCGGCCCGCGCCGCGCAGATGGGCGTCAAGCTGCTGACCCTGGACGAGCTGCTGGAGGTCTCGGACTTCATCACCGTCCACCTCCCCAAGACGCCCGAGACCCTCGGTCTGATCGGCGACGAGGCGCTGCGCAAGGTCAAGCCGTCGGTGCGGATCGTCAACGCCGCGCGCGGCGGGATCGTCGACGAGGAGGCGCTGGCCGCCGCCCTCAAGGAGGGCCGGGTGGCCGGCGCGGGCCTGGACGTCTACGCCGTCGAGCCCTGCACCGACTCGCCGCTCTTCGCCTTCGACCAGGTCGTGTGCACCCCGCACCTGGGGGCCTCGACGGGTGAGGCGCAGGAGAAGGCCGGTATCGCGGTCGCCAAGTCGGTGCGGCTGGCGCTCGCCGGCGAGCTGGTGCCGGACGCGGTCAACGTCCAGGGCGGCGTCATCGCCGAGGACGTCAAGCCGGGGCTGCCGCTGGCCGAGCGGCTGGGCCGGATCTTCACCGCGCTGGCCGGCGAGGTCGCGCTCCGGCTCGACGTCGAGGTCTACGGCGAGATCACCCAGCACGACGTCAAGGTGCTCGAACTCTCCGCGCTCAAGGGCGTCTTCGAGGACGTCGTGGACGAGACGGTGTCCTACGTCAACGCGCCGCTGTTCGCGCAGGAGCGCGGGGTCGAGGTGCGGCTGACCACCAGCAGCGAGTCGCCCGAGCACCGCAACGTGGTGACCGTGCGCGGCACGCTCGCGGGCGGCGAGGAGGTGTCGATCTCCGGCACGCTGGCCGGCCACAAGAACGTCCAGAAGATCGTGGCGGTCGGCGACCACTCGATCGACCTGGCGCTCGCCGACCACATGGCCTTCCTGCGCTACACCGACCGCCCCGGCGTCGTCGGCACGGTCGGCCGGATCCTGGGCGAGGCGGGCATCAACATCGGCGGGATGCAGGTCTCCCGGGCCGACGTCGGCGGTGAGGCGCTGGTCGTCCTGACCGTGGACGACACCATTCCGGCGAACGTGCTGACCGAGATCGCCGACGAGATCGGCGCGACGTCCGTGCGCGCGGTGAACCTCACCGACTGAGCTATCGCTTTTCCGCAGGTCAACGGGCCCGGTCTCCGCTTTTGCGGGGGCCGGGCCCGGCCGCGTCCGGGGATCGTAGCGGGGGAGCGGCCGCGGCGCGCGGGATGGCTGACCGGTCAACCAATCACCCGGATGGCGTAATGACATCCCCGGGCACCGGGCGCGTGGGGAGCGCCGAGGAGGCGCCGGGGCCGGTGTCCGCCCGGTCGCCCGAGTCGCTGGGGAGGGCTTCGCGGCGCGCAATGGGAACTGTGCGTGCCGCGCCGGCGCGCGGAAGGAGGGCAGAACGCCATGAACGCACCCCTGGGTGGCACTCCGCAGAGCCTGACCGGTCTGCACGTGGTGGACGCGGAGGGCGCGAAGGTGGGCATCGTCCAGCAGGTCTACCGGGACGACGCCACCAACGAGCCGGAGTGGATCACCGTGCGGACCGGGCTCTTCGGGATGAAGGAGACCTTCGTGCCGCTGGCCGGGTCGCGGCGGGCGGGCGACGAACTGCACGTCCCGCACGCCAAGGAGGCGATCAAGGAGGCGCCGCGGATCGACGCCGACGGGCATCTCGACCCGTCCGAGGAGCAGCGGCTGTACCAGCACTACGGGATCCACCGCCCCGGAACGGCTCCGGCCCCCGGGACCGGCGGGACGACCGGGACACGGGGGACGGCGGGACCGGCGGGACCGGCGGGGACGACCGGGCGGGCCGGGGCCGAGGGGACCGGCGGCACGACCGCGATCCCCGGGACGACGGGCACCGGCGGGGCCGAAGGGACGGCCGGTGGCGAGCCGGCGGGACCGGCCGGGCGGACCGGCGATCCCGGCGTGGCCTCGCACCGGCCGACCGTGACCAGCGGCGCCGGCGGCGCGGGCGGTTCGGCCGCGATCCGGGGCCGGACGGCCGGCACCGGGGACACCGCCGACGACCGCCGCACCCGGGCCGGCGGCGAGCGCAACAAGCTGGTCGGCGAGCGGACCGAGGACGCCACCCGCCCGATGGCGGTCTCCCGCGGCCGCGGCGGGCCGGACACCGGCAGGACCGGCGACGGGGCCACCGAGATCGTGCTGTCCGAGGAGCGGCTGGAGGTCGGCACCGAGGAGCACGAGGCCGGCCGGGCCCGGCTGCGCAAGCACGTCGTCACCGAGGACGTGCACCGCACCGTGCCGGTCAGCCACGAGGAGGTCCGGGTCGTCCGGGAGCGGATCACCGAGGACGACCGCGCGCGCGGCCGCACCGGCACGCAACTCGGCGACGGCGAGGTCGAGGTCGTCCTGCACGCCGAGGAGCCGGTGGTCGGCAAGCGGACCGTCCCCGTCGAGCGGGTCCGGCTGGAGACCGAGCGGGTCACCGAGCAGCGCGAGGTGGACGCCGAGATCCGCAAGGAGACGGTGGAGTTCGACGACGGCCGGGGGACCGGCGGGACCGGGCGCTTCGGGCGCGGCGGACCGGGACCGGAGCGGCCGCGCTGAACGGCCCGGCCGGCGGGCTCCCGCGCGGTGCCCGCCGGCCGCCGTCCGGCCGGCGCCCGCGCGCTCGCCCCGCCCGGCCCGGGTCATGACCCCGGCCGGGCCAGCAGGAGTTCGGTGTTGTGGTCGGCGGACGTGCCGAGCAGGGCGTCCGGGGTGGCGTACGGGTCGTTGTAGGACAGCTCGCGGTAGAGCGCGGCGAGTCCGGCGTCGGAGGTGTCGGAGGCATCGGCGGCGTACGGGGCGGCGGACTCGATCAGGGTGGTGAACAGGGACAGCGTGCCGTCGCCGTTGTCGGCCAGCTCGATGATCCGGGCGTGCTGCGGATAGTCCACGTGCGAGGCGGTGTTGATCTCCCAGAAGGCGCGCTCGGGTATGGCGTGGCCGTGCGGGGTGATGCGGTTCTCGTGGGTGTGGCCGTTCACCCAGGCGACGACGTTCGGATAGCGCTGGAGCAGGGCCACCAGGGCCTTGCCGTCGTGCCGGCCCTCGAACGGGCGGTACGGGTCGGGCAGCAGATTGCCCATGCTGGTGCTGGTGTGGTGGCTGAACAGCACGATCAGGGAATCGCCGCCGCTGCCGCGCACGATGCGGCCGTCGGCGTCGTACCAGCGGCTGCTGTGCTGCTGGAGCACCGACTCCAGCCAGCGCAGCTGGGCCGTGCCGAGCGAACCGTCCGCCCAGCCCGCCCTGTTGGTGGTGTCCAGGCTGACGCCGAGGACGCCGGCGGAGAGCGGGAAGGTGTAGTAGAGCCGGCCGCTGGCCGCCGCGTCGGAGGTGAAGCCGTGCCCCACCGGGCCGGCGCCGGTGTACGCCGGATCGAGGTGGGCGCGGGCGAACTCGGCCGGGGTGAACGGGCGCCGCCGCTCGTCCGGGGTGATCCGGCGGACCGCGCCGCCCTTGGTCAGCAGTGTGCCGAGCAGGGACGCCGCGTGCCCCGGGTCGTGCCGCAGGGCGTCCGCCAGGCGGGCGGCGGTGGCGTCGTCGCAGCCCTCCAGCTTGCGGTCGCCGGTGTAGAGCTCGTTGAGCAGGCCGAGGTCGGGGAGGGTGCCCTCGATGCTGTCGTCGTGGTTGCCGACCGTGGTGTACCAGGGCACGGACAGACCGGGGGCGGTGAACGGGCGGGCGGCGCCGGCGAGGAAGCCCGGGATCTCCGGCAGGCCCTTGGCCTTGTAGGCGTCGCGCAGGGGGAGTTCGGGATTCCAGTACGCGGCGTTGCCGCTGTTCTGGACGCCTTCGTAGCGCCGGGGGTCGCCGCTGCTGGGGGTGACCCGGCCGCCGCTCATGACCGTGAGGTACCAGTCCAGCTCGATCCGCTCGTGGTTGTCGGTGTTGTCGCCGGTGGTCATCACCAGGCCGAACGGCAGGCCGGTGTACGGGCCCTTGCGCACCGCGTTGACCCGCTCCACCAGGGAGGAGGCGCCGCGCACGGTCAGCGCCTCCTGCGGGCGGTGCGCGCCGTCGTTGAACCGCGCCAGATACTCGAACCGCACCGGCGATTCGACGTCCGCCAGATGCAGGTCGGTGAACTGCACGAACGAGGCGAGGCCGGTGCGGCGGTCGTCCCGCCCGGCGGCCCCGGCGGCCAGCTCGCCGCGCACCACCAGCGGCCAGCCGGGCCCGGCCGCCAGCTTGCGGTACGCCCCGCTGCCGACCGGGCGGGCGGCCTGCTCCAGGGTCGTGCCCCGGGTGCGCACGGCCCGCGCCGCGGTGACCGCGAGCGCCTGGTCGTACGAGCCGGCCGTCCACAGCGCGGCACCGGCCGCCGCGGCGGACATTCTCGCGACGAACTGGCGGCGGTTCATCCCCTGCATCGGAGTCTCCCTGGGGCGGTGGTCGGCGGGCAGCGGCGCCCGGCGGCCCGGCGCGGCGGCCGGTCGCTGTCGGTCGGCGGACACGCTACTCGCCGGTAGTGACTCGCAACAGGGCCTGTGGACAACGCCGTTGTGGACATCAGGTGGCGTCCTGGGGCACACCGGGGCAGCGGGGCGGGGCCCGGTCCGTGTCCGGATGTGACGCAAGCCCGTCATTGCGGCCACCGGCGGCGGCCCGGAGGATGGACGCATGCCAACGAACACCCGCCGGGTCGTGATCGCGGTCTTCCCCGACGTCGACCTGCTCGACGTCACGGGGCCGGCCGAGGTCTTCGCGCTCGCCAACCGCGAGACCGGGGGCCGCGCCGGCTACGAGGTGCGGCTCGCCGGCCCCGGCCCGGCGGGCGGGGCGGTGGCGACCTCGGCGGGCGTCCGCCTGGTGACCGACGTGTCCTTCGACGAGGTCGGCCCGGGCGTGGACACCCTGCTGGTACCGGGCGCCGTCGAGCCGGGGCCCGAGGGCCCCCGGGCCCGTACCGACCAGGACGTGGTGGACTGGATCACCGCCCTGGCTCCCGGGGTGCGGCGGATCGCGTCGGTGTGCGTCGGCGCGCATCTGCTGGCGGCGGCCGGTCTGCTCGACGGCAGGACGGCCACCACCCACTGGTCGACCGCCGCCCAACTGGCCGCCGACCACCCGCGGGTGACCGTCGACCCCGACCCGATCTTCGTCCGCTCCGGGCGGGTGTGGACCGGCGCCGGGATCAGCGCCTGCCTCGACCTCTCCCTGGCCCTGGTGGCCGAGGACCTGGGCGAGGAGACCGCGCTGGCGGTGGCCCGGCAGCTGGTGGTCTACCTCAAACGCCAGGGCGGCCAGAGCCAGTTCAGCGTGCCGCTGAGCCGGCCGCCCGCCGCCCGCCGGGACATCGACGCGCTCCGCGTCCACATCGGCGAGCACCTGGCCGAGGACCTGTCGGCCGCCGCGCTGGCGGCGCGGATGTGCCTGAGCGAACGCCACTTCGCCCGGGTCTTCACCCAGGAGACCGGCAGCACACCGGCCGCCTATGTGGAGGCGGCCCGGGTGGAGGCGGCGCGCCGGCTGCTGGAGACCACCGACCGGCCGCTGGACGCGGTCGCCCGGGACACCGGGCTGCGGTCGGTGGAGACCCTGCAACGGGCCTTCCGCCGGCAGCTGGGCACCAGCCCGGCCGCGTACCGGCGCCGCTTCCGCACGGCGGTCTGAGCGGTCGCCACCCGAGCGGCGGTCGCCGCACCGATCACACCTCCTCGCCGGGCCTGCCGGGGCCGCGGTGCTCCTCAGCCGCGCCGCCGCCCCACCACTCGCACCATCCAACTCCCCATCCCCCGAAGGAAGTTCCCATGCCCACCTCCCCGACCACCCCCTCCCCGACCCTGCGCCAGGTGAGCGGGCTGGACGACCGGCTGCCCGCGCTGGCCGATACCACGCTGCTGATGATCGACTTCCAGAACACCTACCTCCGGGGCGTGATGGCGCTGGAGGGGGCCGAGGAGGCGCTGGCCGCCGGGGCCCGGCTGCTGGCCGCCGCGCGGGCCGCGGGCACGCCGGTGGTGCACATCGTCAACGACGCCGGCGAGGGCACCCCGTACGACATCCGGGCCGAGATCGGCGCCATCGCCGACGCGGTCGCCCCCGCGGACGGCGAGCCGGTGGTGGTCAAGAACTTCCCGGACGCCTTCCACCGCACCGGCCTGGAGCAGCTCCTGCGGGAGCGGGACGCCGGTCCCGAGCTGGTGCTGGCCGGATTCATGACGCATATGTGCGTGTCGTACACCGCCCAGGCGGCGTTCGGCCGCGGCTACCGGCCCACGGTCGTCGCCGAGGCCACCGCCACCCGCGCACTGCCCGGCCCCGGCGGCACCGTGGTCTCCGCGGCCGACCTCCAGGCCGCGGCGCTGACCACCATCGGCGACCTGTTCGGCCCGGTCGCCGCCCGGGTGGCCGACCTCACCGGCTGACCCCGCGCCGGGACCGGAGCGCAGGTCCCGCGCCATCGTCCGCGGGGGCGCATTCCGCGGGGGCGGCGCGGGTAGGAACGGCGTGCTGCCGGCCGGGCACGCGGCGGGCGGGTCCGGCCCCCCGCCCCGTGCCCGGGCGTGAGCCGGGCAGGGCCTCGGCCATGCCAGGGAGAAGAGTGCGCACCAGACCAGGACCGCCGGCGAGCCCCTCGCTGTTCCGCATGCTGGAGTGGCACGAACACATCGAGGCGGAGCGGCAGCTCCCGGGCGCTCGGGTGTTCCTGTCCGACTACAACGGCGGCCACCCCTATGTGGAGAAGTATCTGGGGGAACTCGCCGATACGGCGCCCCACCGCCTGGCGGACATCACCCGGTACGCCGGTCTGGACGAGGACCTGGCGCTGCGGTCCAAGATCGCCGCGATGCACGAGCGGTACGACCGGGTGGCCTGCAGCGAGCGGAACGTCGTCCCGGCCGGCGGTTCCAGCAGCGCGCTCGGGACCTTCGCCACCTGGCTCGCCGTCAACGGCCACCGCCGCGTCCACTACGTGGCGCCCGTCTACTACAAACTCGCCTATCTCTTACGGGAGTTCGGGATCGAGCCGGTACCGGTGGCCTCGGGCCACGCGTACCAACCGGACTTCGACCTGAGCCTGCCCCGTGAGCGGACCGTCCTCGTGCTGACCGACCCCGTCTGGTACGCCGGCCGCCGGGTGCCGGTCCATGTCCTGGACGAGATCGCGGCGTGGCAGCGGGCCACCGACTCGCTGGTCTTCGTGGACGGCACGTTCCAGTACCTGCCCTGGGACGGGAAGCAAGGCGAGGCCAGCGCCCGCCTGCCCATCGAGCGGACCCTGCGCATGGTGTGCCCCACCAAGTACCTGTCGATCCACGGGTACCGCTGCGCCCACCTGCTGGCGCCCGCCGCGCTGCGTCAGGAGCTGGCCGACCTGCACCTCAACCTGCACGGTGACGTCGCCGTCTCCGACCGCCTCTTCGCCCACCGCGCCGCGGACCTCATGGCGCGGCACGGCAACGGCGACCTGGTCGGGCACATCCGCGGCAACCACGCGCGGCTCCTCGCCAGCGGCGCGCTCGCCGCCCGGATGCCGGTCGAGACCGGCTTCTTCCTCTTCGCCCGGCCGCGCGTTCCGCACCGCTGGTTCCTGGCGCTCGACGAGCGGTACTTCGAACTCGGCGGCCACCCGGGCTACGTCCGCATCAATCTCCTCAACCGGACCGCCCTGGAGGCGCTTGCCGCCACCGTCGCGGACCGCGGCGCTTCCGGACCGCCGCAGGGCGCCGCGGCGTCAGAGGCCGCCGCCGGCGAGGGCGTGCCGCCGGCGCCACACCCCGGCTGAGATACGGGCCAGCAGCCGGGCCGCCGGATCGCCGGCCGCGCGGCCGTTCGCCAGCGGCCCGGTGTAGCAGACGGCGAGGACGTACGGTGCCGCGTCCGCGGGGTAGACCACGGCGGCGCTGTGGCGCAGCCCGGGGAACCAGCCGTTCTTCCCGGCCAGGCGCGTGCCCGGCGGCAGCCCGGCCGCGAGGTCCACGCGGTGGACGTTGTGCTCCAGCAGCGCCAGCACCTCCGGCTCCAGGGAGTCCAGCAGCCGGACCAGGTCCCGGGCCGACACCCGGTTGTGCGCTCCGGCGTCGCGGCCCGCGTAGTCCTCGATGCCGCGCGGGCTGCCGCTCACCGTGGCACCGGCCCGCCGCCAGACCCGGTCCACGGCCGCCTGCCCGACCCGCGCCAGGCACAGGTTCGTCGCGAGGTTGGACGAGTGGGTGACCATGCGGCCGGCGAGCCAGCGTACGGAGGCCAGGCCGCCGATCCGCTCCCAGGGCAGCGCGTCGCTGTCCCACTCGGGGCTGTTGCGGTAGCCGCCGCCGGTCACCGACCGGAAGTCGTTGACCACCGGAATCCGCGCGTCCAGGTCGAGACCGCTGCGGTGCACAGCCGCCAGCACGGCCACCTTCATGGTGCTCGCCGCGTCATGGGGGACGTCCGCGTTGTGCAGCACCACCGGCTCGCTCCGCCGGGGCGCCACCACCATCGACAGCATTCCCGCATCGTAGCGACCGCCCCTCTCAGGGAGGCCGCCCTCACAGCCGCGCCGCCTTGAGCCCCATGTGGAGCAGCAGGCGGTCCGCGCCCTCGTCGAGGTCGAGGCCGGTGAGCTGTTCGACCCGGCCCAGGCGGTAGTAGAGGGTCTGGCGGTGGATGCCGAGGTGGCGCGCGGTGCGGCCGGCCTGGCCCGCGCAGTCCAGGAACGCCTCGGCGGTCCGGGCGAGTTCGGCGTGCGCGGGCGCCAGCAGCGGTCCGACGGCCGGATCGGGCGCGGCCGGCGGGAGCGCGGTGAGCAGGCGGTGGGCGCCGAGCGCGTCCCATTCGGCGACCGGGCCCAGCCGGGGTTCGGCACGGGCCGCCCGGGCCGCGTCCCTGGCCTGCCGCCATACGCCCGGCAGATCGGCCGGTTCCCGGGTCGGTACCCCGATACCGGCGGCGCCCCCGGTGGGCCGGTCCCCGGCGCGGGCGGCCGGTCCGGGCGGGCCGCCGGCCCTGGGGGAGCGCAGCAGATGCCCGGCGGCCGTACGGGCCGGGGCGAGCGACCCCGGCTCCCGCAGCCGGACCAGGGCGGCCAGCGCGCCGCCATCGGCGTCGGCACCGCCACCGGCCCCCGTACCGCCGCCGGGACCGGCCCCCGCAAGGCCACCGCTCCCGCCCCGGTCCCCCCGCCCGCCGTCCGCCCCCGGCGCCGGGCAGGCCGCCGGCATCGGGCAGCCCGCCAGCAGCCCGGGCAGATTCGGCAGCGGGGGCCCGTCGTCGTCGGCGGTGTTCCAGGGGAGGACCGCGACCACGGTCAGCGGCGCCCCGGGGGTGAAGCGCAGGGTGTCGCGCAGACCGTCCCGCAGCGCGGCGGCCGCGGCGGCCCGGCCGGCGGGCCGGCAGGTCAGCAACTCCCGCAGGATTCCGGCCAGTTCGGAGCCGGCCCGGGCCTCGTCGGCGAGCAGGGCGCCGATCCGCGCGGCGGACTCCATGGCCTGCGCGATCCGCGGGTCGGGCGGGGCGCCGGGGCCGCCCAGTTCCAGGTCCGTCAGATGGCCGTCGTCCAGCAGCCAGACATAGCCGTGCACCACGCCCCGGTGGCGTACGGGGAGGCAGATCCGGCCTTTGAAGACGCCGGCGGCCGGGTCCGGGGGGATCCGCAGCGGCGCGGTGGCGCGGGCGATCCCGAACGCCTCGAACCACGCGCGGACCGCCGCCGAGGACCGCCGCTGGAGGATCGACCGGGTCCGCACCGGGTCCATGACCTCGTCGTCCTCGCCCTCGTGCGCGCCGAACGCGATCAGCCCGAAGTCCCGGTCCTCCAGCGTCGCCGGCGCGCCGAGCGCCGCCGAGATCTCGTCCACCAGCTGCTGGTAGTCGCTCCGCACCGCGGCCCGTCCCCTCTCCCGTCACTGCCGTCTCCCGCCCCCCATTCTCATACATCTGTCTGAGATGGCGGCCACGAAGGCGTGACAGCTGTCGATGGCCGGAAAGTGGCGAGATCCTTAAATTTCAGGTGGCTCATCTCGCCGCCGCGCCCGCCCGATCGGCGGCCGTCCGGCGTTTGTCATCCTGAACCGTGGAGGTGCCCCATGCTGGGTCCCGTGCTTCTCGCCGCCGCGCGCAGCGACCGCATCCGCCGCGTGGTCGCGGCCGCCCCGGTCACCCGGCCCGTGGTGGACCGCTTCGTCGCGGGCGAGCGCCTGGACGAGTCGATGGCGGCGGTGCGGGCCCTGGCCGCCCGCGGTATGGACGTCACCCTGGACTTCCTGGGCGAGGACATCACCGACCCGGCCGAGGCGCTGCGCACCCGTGACGCCTACCTCCGGCTCGCCGCGTCGCTCAAGGACCTGGGCCTGGGCACCCGCACCGAGATGTCGGTCAAGCTCTCCGCGTTCGGCCAGGCGCTGACCGGCGGGCACGACCTCGCGCTGCGCAACGTCACCCCGGTGGTCGAAGCCGCCGCCGAGGCCGGCACCACCGTCACGCTGGACATGGAGGACCACACCACGGTCGACTCCACCCTGGCGATCCTGCGGACCCTGCGCGAGCGCTTCCCCCAGACGGGCGCGGTCCTCCAGTCGTACCTCTTCCGCACCGAGGACGACTGCCGCGAGCTGGCCGGGGCAGGCTCCCGGGTGCGGCTGGTCAAGGGCGCGTACAAGGAGCCCGCGACGGTCGCGTTCCAGGACAAGCGGGAGGTCGACCGGGCCTATGTGCGCTGCCTGAAGATCCTGATGGCCGGGCAGGGCTACCCGATGATCGGGTCCCACGACCCGCGGATGGTCGCCATCGCCCAGGACCTGGCGCACCGCAGCGGCCGCAAGCCCGCCGACTACGAGTTCCAGATGCTGTTCGGCATCCGCGAGGCCGAGCAGCGGCGGCTGGTGGAGGAGGGCCACCGGATGCGGGTCTACGTGCCCTACGGCACCGACTGGTACGGCTACTTCATGCGCCGCCTCGCCGAGCGCCCCGCCAACCTGACCTTCTTCCTGAGGTCGCTGGCCACCCGGGGCTGACCCGGCCGGGGGTCCGGGGGTTGCCCCCGGGGTATGCAGTCTGGCCCTTTGGGCCCGTATGGGGGGATTCTGGGGACGGGGTACCACCCCGTCCCCGGGCCACTCGCCGTGGCAGCGGCCCCGGCGCGACCGACGTACACCGACGTACGGCGTACACCGACGTACGACAACGACAACGATCGAACGACGATCGCAAGCGTAAGGAGACACGGCCACCATGGACGCTGTGACCCAGGTCCCCGTGCCGGTGAACGAGCCGGTGCACAGCTACGCCCCGGGAAGCCCGGAGCGGTTCCGCCTGGAGGCCAAGCTCAAGGAGCTGGCCGGCAACCCCATCGAGCTGCCCATGACCATCGGCGGCACGCGGCGGATGGGCGGCGGCGAGCGCTTCGACGTCGTCCAGCCGCACCACCACTCCGCCCGCCTGGGCACCTACGCCAACGCCACCGTCCAGGACGCCCAGGACGCGGTGGACGCCGCGCTGGCCGCCGCCCCCGCCTGGCGCGCGATGCCGTTCGACGACCGGGCCGCGATCATCCTCAAGGCCGCCGACCTGCTGGCCGGCCCCTGGCGCGAGACGATGGCCGCCGCCACCATGCTCGGCCAGTCCAAGACCGCCCAGCAGGCCGAGATCGACACCCCCTGCGAGCTGGTCGACTTCTGGCGCTTCAATGTGCACTTCGCGCGCCAGATCCTCGCCGAGCAGCCCCCGGTGAACTCCCCCGGCGTGTGGAACCGCTCCGACCACCGCCCCCTGGAGGGCTTCGTCTACGCGATCACGCCGTTCAACTTCACCGCGATCGCCGGCAACCTCCCCACCGCCCCGGCCCTGATGGGCAACGTCGTGGTCTGGAAGCCGTCCCCGACCCAGACCTTCGCCGCGGTGCTGCTGATGCGCCTGCTGGAGGAGGCCGGTCTGCCGCCCGGCGTCATCAACCTCGTCACCGGCGACGGCAAGGACGTCTCCGAGGTCGCGCTGACCCACCCGGACCTGGCCGGCATCCACTTCACCGGCTCGACCAAGACCTTCCAGTACCTCTGGAAGACGGTCGGCACCAACATCGAGGCGTACAAGACCTACCCGCGGCTGGTCGGCGAGACCGGCGGCAAGGACTTCGTCGTCGCCCACCCGTCGGCCGACCGCGCGGTGCTCAAGACCGCGCTGACCCGCGGCGCGTTCGAGTTCCAGGGCCAGAAGTGCTCGGCGGCCTCCCGCGCGTACGTCCCGGCCTCGCTGTGGAACGCCGGCTTCAAGGAGGAGTTCGCCGCCGAGGTGGACGCGCTGACCATGGGCGACGTCACCGACCTGGCGAACTTCATGGGCGCGGTCATCGACGAGCGGGCCTTCGCCAAGAACAAGGCCGCCATCGACCGCGCCAAGGCCGACCCCACCGTCGAGGTGGTGGCCGGCGGGACGTACGACGACAGCGTCGGCTACTTCGTCCGCCCGACGGTCCTGGTCTCCACCGACCCGGAGAACGAGATCTTCAAGGAGGAGTTCTTCGGCCCGATCCTCGGCGTCCACGTCTACGACGACTCGGTCGAGGGCGGCTACGAGGCGATGCTGGACCAGATGGAGTCCGCCTCGGCCTACGGCCTGACCGGCGCGGTGATCGCGCAGGACCGCGCGGCGGCCGCCGCCACCTGCGAGAAGCTGCGCTTCGCGGCCGGCAACTTCTACATCAACGACAAGCCCACCGGCGCCGTGGTCGGCCAGCAGCCGTTCGGCGGCGGCCGGGCGTCGGGCACCAACGACAAGGCCGGCGCCAAGCAGAACCTCATGCGCTGGACGTCGACCCGGTCCATCAAGGAGACCCTGGTCCCGCCGACCGACTACCGCTACCCGCACATGGGCTGACACCGCCCGCGCGACCGGAAGGCCCGGCACCCGAAAAAGGGGTGCCGGGCCTTCCGGCGTCATGATCGCGTCTCAAATAGTAGGAAGCCCAAGTAATTGTGCAGACATCACGGCCGGGCTGTCCTAGCGTTGTAGGAGCCGAACGTATCGCTGCATCCAGCGAATGCGGATGCGGCCCGGCGCGTGTGCGCAGGTGACCCCTGCGGCGCCGCGGCCCCCGCCCTGCCGGCCTCTCGCACCACCACCCCTCTTCTTCAACGCCCCCGGGCCATCTCGGGGCTCTGGCATGGGAGACGCGCATCATGGCCGAGACCATCGTCCGCAGGACCCGTCACTCCTCCCGTCAGTCCAACGACGCCGACCGCCGCAACGCCGCGGCGGCCCTCCAGCGCGCCCTCGACCGCCGCGACAACGGCGGTTCCACCGGCCACTGAGCCGCGGAGCCGAACGCGAAAGGGCGCCCGGGACGTGATCCCGGGCGCCCCTCGGCGCGGTCGGTGAGGCTGGGGCCGGTCAGCCCCGGCGGCCGGAGCGGGTCACCTCGAAGTGGTCGATCCGCTCACCGGACTCGGCGAGCGCGGTGACCCTCATCCGCGGCCGCGCGCCCGGCGTGACCTCGACGGCCAGGAACGAGTAGCCGGTGTAGCGCACCCGGGACCACTCGACGGCCTCCTTCACCTTCGCCCGCCCCTTGGCCCAGTGGTAGCTGTCCACGCTGTCGAGGTCCTTGACGTGCCCCTCGTAGCTGTCGGGGACGGGGAAGTCGTAAAGGGACTTCCCGGCGCCGCCGGCCGTCACGTACACGATGCCCTCGCGCGCCGCGTCCACCGTCTCGCCGATCGGCATCCGCTTCGCCACCCGGCCGCCCCTGAGCGCGTCGGTCCGCTCGTAGACGTGGTTGTGGCCGTTGATCACGAGGTCCACCTGGTGCTTCTCGAAGAGCGGCAGCCAGGCGTCGCGGACCCCGCCCTCCGAGGCGTGCGCGGTGGTGGTGGAGTACGCGCAGTGGTGGAAGAAGACCACCAGGAAGTCGATGCCCGCGGTGGCCCGCAGCTCGCCGAGGCGGCGGTCCAGCCAGCGGGTCTGCCGGCCTTCGGTGTAGCCCGCGTTGGCCGGGATCTCGTACGAGACGTCGTTGGCGTCCAGGGCGATCACCGCGGTGTTGCCGTAGGTGAAGGAGTAGACGCCCGGGGCGCGCTCGGGGTCCGGGCCGTTGCCGGGCAGCGACCAGCGGGCGGACTGGCCGCCGTAGCCGTTGGGGGAGTACCACGCCTCCATGTCGTGGTTCCCGGTCGTCACCATCCACGGCACGGACTTGGCCACCGTCTCGGTCTGGGCGAGGAACTGGTCCCAGGCGCGCGCGTCGTAGGTGTCGTGCTCGGAGCCCTGGCCGTCCGGGTCGGCGTAGCAGATGTCCCCGGCGTGCAGGTGGAAGGCCGGGTTCTGGCCCAGGATCAGCTGGTCGTTGGCGAGCGCGTGGTAGCTGACGCCCTGGTCGCCGAAGGCGGTGAAGACGAAGCGCTCGGCGCGCGCCGGGGCGGTGCGGAAGGTGCCGACGGCCGCGAAGCGGCGCGGGTCGGCCGGGTCGAAGCCGTCGTGGCCGACGCCGTAGTAGTACGTGGTCCCCGGGCGCAGCCCGTCCAGCGCCGCGTGCAGGTAGAACTGGTCGACCGCCGGGAGCTTGGCGGACAGCGACGGGGTGTGCAGGTGGCGCACCTCGGCCGCGATCTTCCGCCCCAGGTCCCAGGGCTTCAGGCCGACCCGCAGATACGGGCGGCGGACCGCGAACGGCACCTGCCAGCTCACCCGCATCTGCGTCCGCGGATCGGCGCCGAAGGCCAGGTGGCGGCCGAACGGGGCGACCAGGTGCCCGTCCACGGCGGTGGTGGCGGGCGCGGTGAGCAGCACGGGCCCGGCGGCGTGCGCGGCCGGCGCGGACAGCAGACCGGCGCCGGCGGCCATCCCGGCGGTCGCCGCGGAGGTGCGCAGCAGGCCCCGGCGGGTCAGCTTGGTGCGCAGGTAGTCGTGCTGCTCGGGCATGGTCATCCGGGCCGCGAGGTGCTCCGGTATGCCGACGCGGGGGGTGTGCGAGGGCAGGGGGCGCTCCCCCCGGGGAAGTGCAGTCATGCGGCCGAATCTGGCAGGGTCGGCCGACGGGGGCGGGGCGGCCGGGTGAACGGCGGGTGTCCCGCGGCCGTGCGGCCGGTGACGCTGTCCGCATGGCGGACATCACGTGTCAATCACTGGGACGAAGAGTAGGGTCCAGGCATGTCTCGCAGCATTCGCCTCGCAGTGATCCCCGGTGACGGAATCGGCCAGGAAGTCGTGGCCCAGGGGCTGAAGGTCCTGACCGCGGTCCTCCCGCAGGACGTCAAGCTGGAAACCAAGGAGTACGACCTCGGGGCCCGGCGGTGGCACCGCACCGGCGAGACCCTGCCGGACGCGGAACTGGCCGCGCTGAAGGACCACGACGCGATCCTGCTCGGCGCGATCGGCGACCCCTCGGTGCCGTCCGGCGTCCTGGAGCGCGGGTTGCTGCTGAAACTCCGCTTCGCCTTCGACCACTTCGTCAACCTCCGCCCGTCGAAGCTCTTCCCGAACACCGCCACGCCGCTGGCCGGCCGCCCCGAGATCGACTTCGTGGTCGTCCGCGAGGGCACCGAGGGCCCGTACACCGGCAACGGCGGCAGCCTGCGCACCGGCACCCCGGCCGAGGTCGCCACCGAGGTCAGCGTGAACACCGCCTACGGTGTCGAGCGGGTCGTCCGGGACGCCTACGAGCGGGCCCAGGCCCGGCCGCGCAAGAAGCTGACGCTGGTCCACAAGAACAACGTCCTGGTCTACGCCGGGCACATGTGGAAGAACATCTTCGACAAGGTCGGCGCGGAGTACCCCGACGTCACCACCGACTACCTCCACGTCGACGCGGCGACGATCTTCCTCGTCACCCAGCCCGAGCGGTTCGACGTGATCGTCACCGACAACCTCTTCGGCGACATCCTCACCGACCTGGCCGCGGCCGTCACCGGCGGTATCGGCCTGGCCGCCTCCGGGAACATCAACCCGACCGGCGAGTTCCCGTCCATGTTCGAGCCGGTGCACGGCTCCGCGCCGGACATCGCGGGCACCGGCAAGGCCGACCCGACCGCCACGATCCTCTCGGTCGCCCTGCTGCTGCGCCACCTCGGCTACGAGGAGCAGGCCGCCCGGATCGAGGCCGAGGTCGCCGCCGACCTGGAGGCCCGGGACGGCACGCCGCGCACCACCGACGAGATCGGCGACGCGCTCGCCGCACGCGTAGCGGGCTGACGCCCGCCGCACTCCACGCATCTCCACGCAGCGCCGGGCCGGTCACGGTCCGGCGCTGTCCCCGTTTCCCCCTCCGCTTTCCCGGCCTCTTTCCCCCGCCAGCATTCCGTCCCGGTTTCGGTACCGGCCCACCGGTTCCGGCGCCGGACACCCGCGCGCGATAATCGGACGAGGGGCCGCCGCCCCGCGAAACTCGGACGTCCCAGTAACGACCGGTACGACTGAGTAACGATGGAGCGCGCGGCCGCCGCCAACCGCACCGGTGCCGCGCGCGGGGCGCCGCCCCGCCACCCGGCCGGAGGGCTGGGCCGGTGACCTGCGGTATCGGACCACGCTGTGAAGGACACGCATACATGACGACGCCCACGATCGAGCTCAAGCCCTCCTCGCACCCGCTGCCCGCGGCGGAGCGGGAGCAGATCCTGGCCGCCCCCGGCTTCGGCCGCCACTTCACCGACCACATGGTCACGATCAAGTGGACCGAGGGCCGCGGCTGGCACGACGGGCAGCTCGTGCCGTACGGTCCGCTCTCCCTGGACCCGGCGACCAACGTCCTGCACTACGCGCAGGAGATCTTCGAGGGCCTGAAGGCGTACCGCCGGCCCGACGGCAGCGTCGCCACCTTCCGCCCGGACGCCAACGCCCGGCGCTTCCAGGCGTCCGCCCGCCGGCTGGCCATGCCCGAGCTGCCGGTCGAGACGTTCATCGAGGCGTGCGACGCGCTGGTGCGGCAGGACCAGGACTGGGTGCCGGCGCACGGCGGCGAGGAGTCGCTGTACCTGCGCCCGTTCATGATCGCCACCGAGGTGGGGCTGGGCGTCAAGCCGGCCTCGGAGTACCTCTTCGTCGTCATCGCCTCGCCGGCCGGCGCGTACTTCCCCGGCGGCGTCAAGCCGGTCTCCATCTGGCTGTCCGAGGACCGCGTGCGGGCCGTCCCCGGCGGCATGGGCGACGCCAAGACCGGCGGCAACTACGCCGCGTCCCTGCTGGCCCAGGCCGAGGCCGCGGCCCGCGGCTGCGACCAGGTCGCCTACCTCGACGCCGTGGAGCACACGTGGGTCGAGGAGCTGGGCGGGATGAACCTCTACTTCGTCTACGGCGACCGGATCGTCACCCCCAAGCTGACCGGTTCGCTGCTGGCTGGCGTCACCCGCGACTCGCTGCTCACGGTCGCCCGCGACCTGGGCTACGCGTCCGAGGAGGGGCGGATCTCCATCGACCAGTGGCAGCGGGACAGCGCGAGCGGCGCGCTGACCGAGGTCTTCGCCTGCGGTACCGCCGCCGTGATCACCCCGGTCGGCACGGTCAAGCGGGACGGCGCGGAGTGGCAGCAGGCCGGCGGTGAGCCGGGCAAGGTCACGCTGAAGCTGCGCGAGGCGCTGCTGGACATCCAGCGCGGGGTGACCCCCGACGAGCACGGCTGGATGCACCCCATCGTCTGAAAGCCCGTCCCCGGGGTGAACGATTCCCCGGGGAACGACCGAGGCCGCCGCCGGCAGATGCCGGGGCGGCCTTCGCCGTCGGTGCGTACGGGCCCGGTCAGCCGACCCGGGCGGGGGCGTCGTCCGCGGCCGCGGGCATCGCGGCGGCGCGCAGCGCGGGCACCGGGCGCGGCTGGCGGGCGACCAGCGCCAGGTAGGCCACCGCGGCGGTGAACGCGGCGAGCAGGAAGCTCATGTCGATCCCGCCGGTGAGCTTGAGCAGCGGGCCCTCGTACGGGGAGCCCACCGAGAGCAGGCCGACCGCGGAGCCCAGCGCCCAGGCGATGGTGGCCTGGACGTTCCAGCCGGCCTTGAACCAGTACACGCCGCCGATCGTGCCGCGGTTGTAGACCTGGAGGGAGTCCGCGTCGTAGGTGCCGCGGCAGCGGACGAAGCCGATCACGGTGATGACCGCCCACGGCGTGCCGATGGCGGTCATCAGCAGGACGAAGGCGGTCATCGCGTTCTGCGCGTCCCAGGCGAAGTGGCCGACGTAGACCAGCGCGGTGGACAGGCCGGCGACCACGTAGGTGGCCTGGGTGCGGGTGGCGCGCGGCAGGATCGCGTCGAGGTCCAGGCCCATGCTGTAGAGCATCAGACCGGAGTTGCCGGCCGAGCCGGCCGAGGCGTTGAGCAGCAGGAAGACGAGGTACCACAGGGGCGCGCCGGCGACCAGCGGCCCGGCGTAGTCCGTGCCCGCGCCGACCGCCAGCGCGCTGAACGTGCCGAACAGCTGCGGCACCAGCAGACCGAGGACCAGGCCCAGGTACGTGGCGCCGAAGACGGCCTTGGAGCGGTGGCGGTTGGGGGAGATGTAGCGGCTGTAGTCGCCGAGCAGGGTGATGAAGGCGATCGGGCCGCTCAGGCCCGCCGAGACCGCGGAGAGCAGCCAGGTCTGCCAGTAGCCGCCCATGGCGTAGTGGACGCCGGGCACCGGGGCGGTGGTGAAGTGGTGCGCGTAGGCGAAGACGCCGACGATCAGCAGCAGGGTCAGGCCGATGGAGAGCACCTTGCTCAGCCGCAGCAGGACCTTGTAGCCGTAGACCGCGCCGACCGCGGTGGCGGCCGCCAGGACCGCGTAGACGATGGTGTACGCCGCCCCGTCGGCCGGCAGGCCGATGAGGCGGTGCAGACAGCCGACCATGGCGTCGCCGCCGACCCAGAGGGTCAGCGCGGTGTAGCCGAGCGAGAGCAGCAGGCCGATCACCGAGCCGATGAGCCGGCCGCGGACGCCGAAGAAGGCGCCGCTGGAGGTCGAGAGGTTGGTCGCGCTGCGCAGCGAGACCAGCGCGAGCGGAGCGGTCAGCAGGGCGCCGACCAGGGTGCCGGCCGCCAGGGAGGACACCGACCCCCAGAAGCCGAGGCCGAAGGAGACCGGGAGCCAGCCGAAGATCACAACGCCGAGTGCGAGGTTCGAGCCGAGCAGGATGGAAACGAGGTCGCGAGGGCTGCTGGTGCGCTCCTCGTCCGGGATGGTGTCGACTCCGCGTTGTTCTATCGGCATGAGGGCTCCCCTGAGAGGCCGGAACAGATGGTTCGGAAGCGGTGCTGGGCGCGGTGCTCCATCGATGGGCTGGGGCTTCACGGGCGGTGCCCGCGAAACGGTTGCTCGGCAGACCGAGATCATTTGAGCGGCGCTCTAAAAACGATCATTTCAAGCCACTTTCTAGAGCGACGCTCAATATGAAGCACGCTGATGGCCTAGGTCAATGCTTTCGGAACGATGAATTCCGAGTTAGAGTGATGCTCAATCCGAAGCGGGAGGAAGGGACGGGATGCGGCTCACCCCCACAGAACGCGACCGGCTGCTGCTGTTCGGCGCCGCCGAGCTGGCCCGGGCGCGCCGGGCCCGCGGACTGAAACTCAATGTGCCCGAGGCGACCGCGTTGATCGCGGACACAGTCTGCGAGGCGGCGCGGGACGGGCGCCGCCTCGCTCAGGCCATCGAGGCGGCCCGGAGCGTGCTCGGGCCCGACGACGTACTGCCCGGCGTGGCCGACGTCGTCACCGAGGTGCACGTGGAGGCCGTCTTCGACGACGGCTCCCGCCTCGCGGTGGTCACCGACCCGATCGGCGCGCCCGCCGCGGAGCCCGGCGCCGCCCCCGGGCCCGGCGCCCTGCTGCCGGCCCCCATGGCGGACGACCCCGAGCCCGCCGTGCGGCTGGCGGTCACCAACACCGCCGCCGTGCCGGTGTCCGTCACCTCGCACTTCCACTTCTTCGAGGCCAACCCGCGCCTGGACTTCGACCGCGAGCGCGCCTACGGCATGCGGCTCGCCGTCCCGGCCGGCTCCTCGGTCCGCTTCGGGCCGGGGGAGAGCCACGAGGTCGGCCTGGTGCCGATCGGCGGCGACCGCGTCGCGATCGGCTTCGCCGGCCTGGTGGACGGGCCGCTGGACGCGCCCGGCGCGAAGCGGGAGGCGCTGCGCCGGGCGGCCGCCTGCGGCTACCTCGGCGTATCGGACACCACGGACCAGGAGGTCGAGCGATGAGCCGCCCCGGAGGCCACCCCGTCGAGGCCCGCCGCCTCACCGCGCACGAATACGCCGCGACCCACGGCCCGCGCGCCGGCGACCGGGTCGTCCTCGGCGACTCCGGGCTCGTCGTCCGGGTCGAGTCCGACTCCCAGAAGCCCGGCGACGAGTTCCTGGCCGGCTTCGGCAAGACCGCCCGCGACGGCCTGCACCTCAAGGCCGCGTCGCTGCGCGAGACCTGCGATGTGGTGATCAGCAACGTGCTGGTCATCGACGCGGTCCAGGGCATCCGCAAGACGTCCATCGGCATCCGCGAGGGCCGCATCCACGCCATCGGGCGGGCCGGCAACCCCGACACCCTCGACGGGGTCGAGGTGGTGGTCGGCACCGGCACCTCGATCGTCTCCGGCGAGGGCATGATCGCCACCGCCGGCGCCGTGGACACCCATGTCCACCTGCTCTCCCCGCGGGTGATGGAAGCCTCGCTGGCCTCCGGCGTGACCACCATCATCGGCCAGGAGTTCGGGCCGGTGTGGGGCGTCGGTGTCAACTCCCCGTGGGCGCTGCGCCACGCGTTCAGCGCGTTCGACGCCTGGCCGGTCAACATCGGCTTCCTGGGCCGCGGTTCGTCCTCCGGCGAGGCGCCGCTGGTCGAGGCGCTGGCCGAGGGCGGCGCCCTGGGCTTCAAGGTGCACGAGGACATGGGCGCGCACGCCCGCGCCCTGGACACCGCGCTGCGGGTCGCCGAGGAGCACGACGTCCAGGTGGCGCTGCACAGCGACGGCCTGAACGAATGCCTCACCGTCGAGGACACCCTGCGGGTCCTGGACGGCCGGACCATCCACGCCTTCCACATCGAGGGCTGCGGCGGCGGACACGTCCCCAACGTCCTGAAGATGGCCGGCGTCCCCAACGTCATCGGCTCCTCCACCAACCCCACCCTCCCCTTCGGGCGGGACGCGGTCGCCGAGCACTACGGCATGATCGTCTCGGTCCACGACCTGAAGACCGACCTGCCCGGCGACGCCGCGATGGCCCGGGACCGCATCCGCTCCGGCACGATGGGCGCCGAGGACGTGCTGCACGACCTCGGGGCGATCGGCATCACCTCGTCCGACGCCCAGGGCATGGGCCGGGCCGGCGAGACCGTCCGCCGCACCTTCGCGATGGCCGGCAAGATGAAGGCCGAGCTGGGCCCCATGGAGGGCGACGGCGCCCACGACGACAACGCCCGGGTGCTGCGCTACATCGCCAAGCTCACCATCAACCCCGCCATCGCGCACGGCCTCTCGCACGAGATCGGGTCGATCGAGGTCGGCAAGATGGCGGACATCGTGCTGTGGAAGCCGCAGTTCTTCGGCGCCAAACCGCAGCTGGTCCTCAAGTCCGGCTTCCCCGCGTACGGCGTCACCGGCGACCCCAACGCCGCCACCGACACCTGCGAACCGCTCGTGCTCGGCCCGCAGTTCGGCGCGCACGGCGCCACCCCGGCGGAGATCTCGGTCGCCTTCGTGGCCCGCGCCGCGGCCGAGCAGGGCGGCGACGGCATGCCCACCCGCCGCCGCCGGGTCGCCGTCCGCGGCACCCGCGGCATCGGCCCGCGCGACCTGATCCACAACGCCCGGGTCGGCGACGTCCAGGTGGACGAGCGCACCGGACTGGTCACCCTCGACGGCGACCCGATGCGCTCCGAACCGGCCGACACCGTCTCGCTGTCCAGGCTCTACTTCCTCTGACGGCTCCGCGGCCGCTCCGGCCGCGGAGCCGCCCCCACCCCCCCGTTCCCGCGCCCCGCGCACCCCAGGACCCGAGGATCCCGTATGAACACCCCCGCCGCCGACGGCTTCCGCATGCCCCCCGAGTGGGCCCCGCACGAGCGCACCTGGATGGCCTGGCCCGGCCCCAACTTCACCTTCGGCGCCGAGGGCGGCGACACCCTCGCCGAGGCCCGCGGCGCCTGGGCGGCGGTCGCCCGCGCGGTGCGGCGGTACGAGCCGGTGACCGTGGTCGCCGGACCCGGCCAGCTGGAGGGCGCCCGGGCCCTGCTCGGCGACGGCATCGACCTGGTCGAGCGCCCCCTGGACGACGCCTGGATGCGCGATATCGGCCCCACCTTCGTCACCAACGGCCAGGGCGAACTGGCCGCCGTGGACTGGGTGTTCAACGGCTGGGGTGCCCAGGAGTGGGCCGCCTGGGACCGCGACGCGAAGATAGCCGAGCAGGTCGCCGGGCTCGCCGGCGCCCGCCGCTACGCCACCCCGCTGGTCAACGAGGGCGGCGGCATCCACGTCGACGGCGAGGGCACCGTCCTGCTCACCGAGACCGTCCAGCTCGACCCGGGCCGCAACCCCGGCCGCACCAAGGAGGACGTCGAGGCGGAGATCCACGCCCACCTCGGCACCACCAAGGCGATCTGGCTGCCGCGCGGCCTCTACGCCGACTACGGCCAGTTCGGCACCCGCGGCCACGTGGACATCGTCGCCGCCTTCGCCCGCCCCGGCGTGGTGATGGTCCACACCCAGCCCAACCCCGACCACCCCGACCACGCGATCTGCACCGAGATCGCCAAGCTGCTGCGCGCCTCCACCGACGCCCGCGGCCGCCAGCTGGAGGTCGTGGAGATCCCGGCTCCCACCGTCATCGAGGAGGACGGCGAGCTGGTCGACTACTCCTACATCAACCACCTCCAGTGCAACGGCGGCATCGTGCTGTGCGCCTTCGACGACCCGCGCGACGAGGAGGCGGCCGCGATCTTCCGCCGGCTGTTCCCCGACCGCACCGTCACCCTGGTGGACGCCCGTACGATCTTCGCAGCGGGTGGCGGTATCCACTGCATCACCCAGCAGCAGCCCAAGGTCTGACCCACCAGGCCCGTCCCGTCCCGGAGGTCCCCGTGTCCGGTCCCGTACGCCGTCCCCGGCGGCGGCTCAACCAGCCGCGCGAGCAGGTGCTCGCCGCCGCGATGGCCACCATCGCCGCGGAGGGACTGGACCGGCTGACCATGGCGGGCCTGGGCCGCGAGGTCGGCATGAGCAGCGGCCACATCCTCTACTACTTCGGTACGAAGGACGAGCTGCTGCTGCAGACCCTCCAGTGGAGCGAGGAGCAGCTCGGCGCCGAGCGCCGGGCCGCCCTCGCCCGCCGGGTCTCCGCCCGCGAACGCCTCGACGCCCTGGTCGACCTCTACCTCCCCGAAGGCCACCGCGATCCGCGCTGGACGCTGTGGCTGGAGGTCTGGGTCCGCTCCCAGAACGCCGACGAGGAGACCCGCGAGCGCCAGCTCGACCTGGAGCTGGCCTGGCACCGCGACCTGGTGGCGCTGCTGGTCGAGGGCGCCTCCTCCGGCGAGTTCCGCCCCGTGGACGCCGAGCGCTTCGCCCGCCGCACCCGCGCCCTGCTCGACGGCTTCGGCACCCACCTCGTCGTCGGCCTGCCCGGCACCGACCGCGCCCAGGTGGGCCGGGAGGTCGCGGCGTTCCTGGACGAATCCCTGATGCGGGACGGCGGCTGACGGCCGGCCCGCGCCCGGTCCGCCGAGCCCGTCCGCCGGGTCCGCCCGGCGCCCCCGCCGCCCCGCCGCGCGCCCCCGCCGTGACCGCAACGCACGCAAGTACGCGGGATCGTTGCCGCGTAGCCCCTTGCCCGCCGGCCCGCTCTCGGCGACCGTGATCGGCTATGGGACGAGAGCAATGGAAGAAGATCTGGGTCGGCTCGGCCGGCAACATGGTCGAGTGGTTCGACTGGTTCGTCTACGCCAGTTTCGCGGTGTACTTCGCCGACGCGTTCTTCCCCAAGGGGAACGACACCGCCAACCTCATGAACACCATGGGGATCTTCGCCGTCGGCTTCTTCATGCGCCCGGTCGGCGGCTGGCTGCTCGGCCGGGTCGGCGACCGCCGGGGCCGCAAGGCCGCGCTCACCCTGACCGTGACCCTGATGTCCGCCTCGGCCGTCCTGATCGCGATCGCCCCCACCTACGCCGCCGCCGGCTACGGCGGGATCGCCGTCCTGCTCGTGGCCCGTATGCTCCAGGGCCTCTCGGTCGGCGGTGAGTACGCGGCCAGCGCCACCTACCTCACCGAGGCGTCCGCGCCCGGCCGCCGCGGCTTCGCCTCCAGCTTCCAGTACGTGTCGATGACCGCCGGCCAGCTGCTCGGCCTCGGCCTCCAGATCATCCTCCAGCGCACCATGTCCGAGCAGGCGCTGCACAGCTGGGCCTGGCGGATCCCGTTCATCGTCGGCGCGCTGGGCGCCGGGATCGTCTTCTACCTGCGCCGCTCCATGCTGGAGACCGAGGTCTACGCCGAGGACGACGACGCCCACCGCGACCCCGACCGCGGCACCATGAAGGCGCTGTGGGCCCACCGGCGCGAGGCGTTCCTGGTCATCGCGCTCACCATGGGCGGCACCGTGGCGTACTACACGTACACCACCTACCTCACCAAGTACCTCTCCGGCACCGCCGGGCTGGCCAAGCCCACCGCCTCGCTGGTGAGCTTCTGCGCGCTGTTCCTCTTCATGTGCCTCCAGCCGCTGGCCGGCAAGCTGTCCGACCGGATCGGCCGGCGCCCGCTGCTGATCACCTTCGCCATCGGCTCCACCTTCCTGACCGTGCCGATCATGACGCTGCTCAAGCACGCCGGCAGCTTCTGGCCGGCGCTCGGCCTGTCCCTGCTGGCCCTGGTCGTGGTCACCGGCTACACCTCGATCAACGCCTGTGTGAAGGCCGAGCTGTTCCCCACCGGCATCCGCGCGCTGGGCGTCGCCCTGCCGTACGCGATCGCCAACGCGCTCTTCGGCGGCACCGCCGAGTACGTCGCCCTGTGGTTCAAGAACGGCGGGATCGAGTCCGGCTACTACTGGTACGTCTCCGGCTGCGCGGCGGTCTCGCTGATCGTGTACCTCACGATGCGGGAGACCCGGACCATCGACCTGCACCGGGTCGGCAAGGGGAGCGCGGACGGCGAGGGGACCGGCGAGCGGGTGCTCGCGTCCTGAAGCCCCCCGAGCGGGCGCCCGTGTCCACAAAGCGCCGGTGCCCGCTCGCATGGTGAGACGGGCGGAACGCGGGGGCGGTCCTGTGCCAGACTGCCCCCGTGCTCTCGTTCGCCATTATTGGCAGCAGGCGCGCCGGTCCGCAGTGACCGCCCGTACGACCCGAGTACGGCGGCCACCGTCGTCCCCAGACCCGCGCGCAGACCTCTCGCACCCGCGAGAGGTTTTTTCGTTTCCGGACCCACCCGCCGCCGGAAGCGCCGCGCGAGGGACCATGGAGGGACGGTGGAACCGGGCATTCCGGTAGACCGAGACCCGACAGGAGCCAGACCAGCATGACGGACGCACCCGAAGCCGCCGTCCCCGACGACTTCCACGTTTTCGACACCACCCTGCGCGACGGCGCTCAGCGCGAGGGCATCAACCTCACCGTCGCCGACAAGCTCACCCTCGCCCGTCACCTGGACGACTACGGCGTCGGCTTCATCGAGGGCGGCTGGCCCGGCGCCAACCCGCGCGACACCGAGTTCTTCCAGCGCGCCCGCGCGGAGATCGACTTCCGCCATGCCCAGCTGGTCGCCTTCGGCGCCACCCGCAAGGCCGGCGTCCGCGTCGAGGACGACCCGCAGGTCGCGGCCCTGCTGGACTCCCAGGCCCCGGTCATCACCCTGGTCGCCAAGTCCCACGTCCGCCACGTCGAACTGGCCCTGCGCACCACGCCCGAGGAGAACCTCGCGATGGTCCGCGACACCATCGCCCACCTGCGCGCCCACGGCCGCCGGGTCTTCCTCGACTGCGAGCACTTCTTCGAGGGCTACGCGCTGGACGCCGACTACGCCAAGTCCGTGGTCCGCACCGCGCACGAGGCCGGCGCCGACGTCGTCGTCCTCTGCGACACCAACGGCGGGATGCTCCCGGCCCAGGTCTCGGCCGTGGTCCGCACCGTCCTCGCCGACACCGGCGCCCGGCTCGGCATCCACGCCCAGGACGACACCGGCTGCGCGGTCGCCAACACCCTGGCCGCGGTCGACGCCGGCGCCACCCACGTCCAGTGCACCGCCAACGGCTACGGCGAACGGGTCGGCAACTCCAACCTCTTCCCGGTCGTCGCCGCCCTGGAGCTGAAGTACGGGCGCCCGGTCCTGCCGCCCGGCAAGCTCGCCGAGACCACCCGGATCTCGCACGCCATCGCCGAGGTCGTCAACCTCACCCCCTCCACCCACCAGCCCTACGTCGGGGTCTCCGCGTTCGCCCACAAGGCCGGACTGCACGCCTCCGCGATCAAGGTGGACCCCGACCTCTACCAGCACATCGACCCCGCCCTGGTCGGCAACACCATGCGGATGCTGGTCTCCGACATGGCCGGCCGGGCCTCCATCGAGCTCAAGGGCAAGGAACTGGGCATCGACCTCGGCGGCGACCGCGAACTGGTCGGCCGGGTCGTCGAACGCGTCAAGGAACGCGAACTGGCCGGCTACACCTACGAGGCCGCCGACGCGTCGTTCGAACTGCTCCTCCGGGAGGAGGTGGGCGGCAAGCCGCTGCGGTTCTTCACCGTCGAGTCCTGGCGCGCCATCGTCGAGGACCGGCCCGACGGCACCCACGCCAACGAGGCGACCGTCAAGCTCTGGGCCAAGGGCGAGCGGATCGTCGTCACCGCGGAGGGCAACGGCCCGGTCAACGCGCTGGACCGGGCGCTGCGGGTGGCGCTGGAGCGGATCTACCCGCAGCTGGCTTCCATGGAGCTGGTGGACTACAAGGTCCGCATCCTGGAGGGCGCCCTGGGCACCGGCTCCATCACCCGGGTGCTGGTCTCCACCAGCGACGGCCGCGGCGAATGGTCCACCGTCGGCGTCGCGGAGAACGTCATCGCGGCGTCCTGGCAGGCGCTGGACGACGCCTACGCCTACGGCCTGCTGCGCGCCGGGGTCACGCCGGAGGGCTGATCTCCCCGCCGCGCGGGGCGTTCGGCCCGCCCCCTCCCGCGGGTGGTGGAATCCCGGCGGGCGGGGGCGTGCGCGGGTGGTCGACTGCCGGGGTGTTCGGGGCTACGGTCACGGCATCCGTCAGTGCGGGAGGCCGCTATGGGTGCGTGGCAGCTCAGTCGCCGGGGGTTTCTGGGGGTGGCCGCCGCGGGGGCGCTCGGCGCCGGCCGGGTGGCGGAGGATCCGTTCCGGGCGCTGCGCGAGCGGTGGTGCGGGCTGCTGCTGGGCAGCGGCTTCGACCCGGCGGCCGCACCGTACGCGGGCGTGCTGCGCGAGACCGGACAGCTCGCGGCCCGGTACCGCGCGCAGCTGCGGCCGGGGGAGCCGCTGCTGTGGGCCGACTGCCCCTACGACCCGCCCTCGGGGATCACCCGGAGCTACGGGCGGCTGAACACCATGGCGATGGCCTGGGCGCAGCCCGGGACGGGCCTGACCGGGGACGCGGACCTGGCGGCGGCCGTGGTCGCCGGGCTCGACCGGCTCGAACGGGCCGCCTACGGCGCCGGGACCGCGCCGTACGGCAACTGGTGGGAGTGGCAGATCGGCAGCCCGCGGCTGCTGCTGGACACGCTGGCCGTGCTGGGCGAGCGGGTGGGGGAGGAGATCGCGGCTCGGTGCCTGGCCGCCGTTCGCCACTTCGTGCCCGACGAGGCGCTGGGGTCGTACACCGGCACCAGTACCGGTGCCAATCGCGTCGATCTGTGCCGGGTCGCCGCCCTCCACGGCATCCTCGGCCGCGATCCCGGACGGATCGCCCTCGCCCGGGACGCGCTGTCCCCGGTCTTTCCGTACGTGACCAAGGGCGACGGCCTCTACGCCGACGGCTCGTTCATCCAGCACACCTGGGTGCCGTACACCGGGACGTATGGCGCGGTGCTGCTCGACGGCCTCGGGCGGCTCTTCGCGCTGCTGCGGGGGTCCGCGTGGGAGGTGAGCGATCCCGGGCGGCAGGTCGTACTGGACAGCGTGGACGGCGCGTTCGCCCCGCTGCTGCACGACGGGTTGATGATGGACAGCGTCAACGGGCGGGCCATCAGCCGGGGTTGGCTGCGCGGTGACGAGCGGCGGGTGATGCGCAGCGATCACTTCCACGGGCATGCGGTGATCGCGGCCATCGCGCTGCTCGCCGAGTCCGCGAGCGGGGCCGAACGGGACCGCTGGCACGGCATGATCAAGGGCTGGATCGCGCGGGACCGCACGCTGCCGGTGCTGACCGATCCGCAGTTCGGCGTCGCCGAGCTGGCCCGGCTGGCCGCCGTCGCGCGCGGGCCGGTGCCGGCCGCCCCGGAGCCCGTGGGCCACCGGCTGTTCCCCGCCATGGACCGGGCCGTGCACCGCCGGCCCGGCTGGACCGCGGGCCTGGCGATGTGCTCGGACCGCATCACGTACTACGAGAACGGCAACGGCGAGAACCGGCGCGGCTGGCACACCGGCGCCGGAATGCTCTACTGGTGGCCCGCGGGCGCGGCCGGCGACCAGTACACGGATGCCTTCTGGCCCACCGTCGACCCGTACCGCCTGCCGGGGACGACCGTGTCCACCAAGCGGCTGGCCGATGACGCGGGCGGCGGCTGGGGCGCGCCGAAACCGGCCGCGCGGTGGGTCGGCGGCACCACGGACGGGGAGTTCGCCGCGATCGGGCAGGACGTGCGCGGTCTGGATTCCACCCTTGTGGCACACAAGTCCTGGTTCGCGCTGGACGATTGCGTGGTCTGCCTGGGGGCGGGGATCGGCTCGCGCGACGGTGTTCCGGCGGAGACCGTGGTCGACAACCGCAATCTGGGGGAGCGGGGGAGCGGTGCGTTCACGGTGGACGGGGTGCGGCGGGCGGTGCGGCCGGGCTGGTCCCGTGTCGAACGGCGCGCCCGGTGGGCCCATCTGGCCGGGCACGGGGGCTATGTCTTTCCCGGCGGGGCGCCGCTGCACGCGCGGTGCGAGGACCGGACGGGGCGGTGGTCGGACATCAACACCACCTCGGTCAGTGATCCGGTGACGCGGCGGTATCTGACGCTGTGGCACGATCATGGGGTTGATCCGGAAGGTGCCGGTTACGCCTATCTGCTGATGCCCGGGGCGACGGCCGCCGCCACCGCCGCGCGGGCCGCCGATCGGCGGTGGCTGCGGGTCCTGGCCAACGACGACGGGCGGCAGGCGGTGGCGGTGCGGTCCCTCGGGGTCACCGCCGCCGTGTTCTGGCGGGCGGGGGAGGCCGGGCAGCTCGCGGTCGGCGGGCCCGCCGCCGTGCTGGTGCGCGAGCCCGCCGGGCAGGGGGCGGGGCGGACGGCCACGGTGTGTGCCGCCGCGCCCGAGCGCACCGGTGAGGCGCTGGAGATCACCTGGTCGCGGCCGGTGCGGGCGGTGCTCCGGCACGACCCCGCCGTCCGGGTGATCGAGGCGGGTCGCGCCCTGCGGCTGCGGCTGACGCCCGGTACGGCCTGCGCCACGCACACCTGCACCGTGCTGACCGGCTGACATCACCCGGCTGCCGTTTGTCGGCACCGTACAGCCGCTGGACACCGTGTCCACCCCGTCACAGGCCCGCAGTCACGCCTCGTACAGCGCGGTTCTGTACCGCCTGCCCACGAAATCACGTCCGACGTTGTACGAAACCGACATCGGTGTGCGGGGCCTTCGCCACGTACCGTCGATGCATGACCACTGTCGAAGACGCGCCCGCCGGCGCCGGCGACGCCCGCGGGCGCGTCGCCGAACTGCACGCGATCCGTGAGCAGGTCCGGCGAGGCCCCAGCGAGCGAGCCACCGAGGCGCAGCGCGCCAAGGGCAAGCTGACCGCCCGCGAGCGGATCGACCTGCTGCTGGACGAGGGTTCCTTCAACGAGGTCGAGCCGCTGCGCCGGCACCGCGCCACCGGATTCGGTCTGGAGGCCAAGAAGCCGTACACCGACGGTGTGATCACCGGCTGGGGCACGGTCCACGGCCGGACCGTCTTCGTGTACGCGCACGACTTCCGGATCTTCGGCGGCGCGCTGGGCGAGGCCCACGCCACCAAGATCCACAAGATCATGGACATGGCCATCCAGGCCGGTGCGCCGCTGGTGTCCCTGAACGACGGCGCGGGCGCCCGCATCCAGGAGGGCGTCTCCGCGCTGGCCGGCTACGGCGGCATCTTCCAGCGCAACACCAAGGCGTCGGGCGTCATCCCGCAGATAAGCGTCATGCTGGGCCCGTGCGCCGGCGGCGCGGCCTACTCGCCGGCCCTGACCGACTTCGTCTTCATGGTCCGCGAGACCTCGCAGATGTTCATCACCGGCCCCGACGTGGTGCGCGCGGTGACCGGCGAGGAGATCACGCAGAACGGCCTGGGCGGCGCCGATGTGCACGCCGAGACCTCCGGTGTGGCGCACTTCGCCTACGACGACGAGGTCACCTGCCTGGAGGAGGTCCGCTACCTCCTCTCGCTGCTGCCGGCCAACAACCGGGAGAACCCGCCGGCCGTGCCCTGCGAGGACCCCGCCGACCGCAGCTGCGACAGCCTCCTGGACCTCGTCCCGGCGGACGGCAACCGGCCGTACGACATGCGCAAGGTCATCGAGGAGATCGTCGACGACGGCGAGTACCTCGAGGTCCACGAGCGCTGGGCCACCAACATCATCTGCGCGCTGACCCGCTTCGACGGCCGGGTGGTCGGCATCATCGCCAACCAGCCGCAGTCGCTGGCCGGCGTCCTGGACATCGAGGCGTCCGAGAAGGCCGCCCGCTTCGTCCAGATGTGCGACGCCTTCAACATCCCGATCGTCACGCTGCTCGACGTCCCCGGCTTCCTGCCCGGCGTCGACCAGGAGCACGGCGGCATCATCCGGCACGGCGCCAAGCTGCTCTACGCGTACTGCAACGCCACCGTCCCGCGGATCTCGATCGTGCTGCGCAAGGCGTACGGCGGCGCGTACATCGTCATGGACTCGCAGTCCATCGGCGCCGACCTGACCTACGCCTGGCCCACCAACGAGATCGCCGTGATGGGCGCCGAGGGCGCGGCCAACGTCATCTTCCGCAAGCAGATCGCCGAGGCCGACGACTCCGAGGCCATGCGCACCCGCATGGTCAAGGAGTACAAGTCCGAGCTGATGCACCCGTACTACGCGGCCGAGCGCGGCCTGGTCGACGACGTCATCGACCCGACCGACACCCGCCAGGTGCTCGTCCGGGCGCTGGAGATGCTGCGCACCAAGCACGCGGACCTCCCGGCCCGCAAGCACGGCAACCCGCCCCAGTAACCCCGTCCGCAACCGCTTCCACGGAGAATCGAGACCGCCGTGAACCCCGCCCAGTCCACCGTCGCCGCCCCCATCCGGGTCGAGAAGGGCCAGGCCAGCGAGGAAGAGCTGGCCGCGCTGACCGCCGTGCTGCTGGCCCGCGCCGCGCACCGCCCGGCCGCCCCGGCCGGCCCGCGCGCCACCGCCGCCCGCTGGCGCCGCCTGGAGCGCCAGACCGGCTTCCACGGCGCGACCAGCTGGCAGCGCTGAGCAAGACGCTGAGCAGAGCGCAGCGAAGGGCCCCGCACTCCGGTGCGGGGCCCTTCGGCATGCGGTGGCGCGGTCCGGCGGGGGGGTCCGGATCACTGCGTCCAGGCGGGTTCGCGGGCCCGGAGTTCCGCGCAGTAGGCGCTGACGACCTTGAAGAACGTGTCGGGGTCGTGGTCGATCATCGCCGACAGCTCGCAGTACAGCCGGTACGCCTGCTCCGGCAGCTCGTACGGGCAGGCGTCGGAGCTGCACCGCCACCAGTCGCCTCCGGTGCCGGCGAGGGGTTCGCCGCACCGGGGGCACGGTTCGTTCACGCGGGTTTGCTCGTCCCGCACGCGTAGCAGATCCACCAGCCGTCCTGGGTCCGGGTCATGTGCTGCCCGCACTTCTCGCACACCGCTCCCGTTCCGTACAGATTCCTGTCGCACGCCATCGGCCCTCCATGGGGGAGAGGTGATTGTCGCACTCCCCGCGGGGCGACGGGAGTACGTCCGCCGGCGTCCCACCGCGTCCCCCAGGCCGTCTCCGGCCGGTCAGCCGTGCCCGGGCGCGCTCGCGGGTGTTCCGGTTCGGCAGGGCGCGTCCGGAACGAGGCGTAGGTTCGCACCGAGCCCGGTCGGCGGAGCTGGGCAAGCGGAGATCCCCGTGCTGGCATGCCCTCGTCACCCCGCCCGCGGCGCCGACGCCGCGGGAACAGGACGACCGGAAGGAAGAGCCATGCTCAGCACGCTCGGCGCCGCCACCGCGGCGGCCCTGCTCCTCGCCGGCCCGGCATCCCCCACCACCCCCGCCCGCTACGGCGACGACCCGCCCACCGGGAAGATCACCATCACCGTCGCCACGGTCAACGGCTCCGGCTGCCGCCCCGGCAGCGCCGCCGTCGCCATCGCGCCCGACAACACCGCCTTCACCGTCACCTACAGCGAGTACCTCGCCCAGGCCGGCGGCGGCAGCAGACCCACCGACGCCCGCAAGAACTGCCAGATCGCGCTCAGCGTGCACGTCCCGCAGGGCTTCACCTACGCCGTCGCGCGCGCCGACTACCGCGGCTACGCCTCCCTGGCCAAGGGCGCCACCGGCCTGGAGCAGGCCGGCTACTACTTCCAGGGCCAGTCCGAGACGGCCCGCCGCAGCCACACCTTCACCGGCCCCTACGAGACCAACTGGCAGACCTCCGACGAGACCGACGTGGACGCGCTGGTCTACGCGCCCTGCGGTGAGGAGCGCTACTTCAACATCAACACCGAACTGCGGGTGGACGCCAAGTCCGCCGACCCGGCCGCCACCAGCTTCATGGCGATGGACTCCACCGACGGCAGCATCAACACGGTGTACCACTTCGCCTGGAAGCAGTGCCCGGCCCGCCGCTGACCGCACGGCGAAGGCCCCCGCGACCGGCAGGTGTGCGGGGGCCTTCGTACGGGGCGGCGCGGGGCCGTCCGGTCAGCGCAGCCGGGCCATCAGGGCGTGCTCCACGAGCGTGATGAGCGCGCTCTTGGCCTCGCTGCGGTGCCGCGCGTCGGTGGTGATGATCGGCGCGTCCGGGCCGATCTGCAGCGCCTCACGCACCTCGTCGGGCGTGTAGGGCTGGTGTCCGTCGAAGCCGTTGAGGGCGATCACGAACGGCAGGCCGCTGTTCTCGAAGTAGTCCACGGCCGGGAAGCAGTCCGCCAGGCGGCGGGTGTCCACCAGGACCACCGCGCCGATGGCGCCGCGCACCAGGTCGTCCCACATGAACCAGAAGCGGTCCTGGCCCGGCGTACCGAAGAGGTACAGGATCAGGTCCTGGTCCAGGGTGATCCGGCCGAAGTCCATCGCCACGGTCGTGGTCGTCTTGTCCGGTGCGTGCGTGAGGTCGTCGATGCCCGCCGAGGCGGAGGTCATCACGGCTTCGGTGCGCAGCGGGTTGATCTCTGAGACGGCCCCGACGAACGTGGTCTTGCCCACGCCGAAGCCGCCCGCCACCACGATCTTCGCCGAGGTGGTGGAGCGGGCTGCACCGCTAGAGCTTGCGAAGTCCACTGAGCACCCTTTCGAGCAGTGTCACATCTGGCTGTCCGCCGGCGGTCTCGTCCCCGCCGGGCTGATGGATGGCGACGAGCCCGGCCTCCGCCAGGTCGGCGACGAGGATCCGGGCGACGCCGAGGGGGATGGAGAGGAGGGCCGAGATCTCGGCCACTGATTTGATCTCGCGGCAGAGGTGGCAGATGCGCTGGTGCTCCGGCAGCTGGCCCTGCAGCTTCGCGGGATCGGCGGTCGTGCTGACCAGCGCCTCGATGGCGAGCTGGTAGCGCGGCCGGGTCCGGCCCCCGGTCATGGCGTACGGGCGCACGAGGGGGTTGTTCGCCCCGCCCGTGGGGGCGGGCTCGGGCGCCGGCCGCGGCGGCTGCACCGGCTGGATGCGCGGCGGCCGCGGCGGCTCGTACGGTGCGGGCTCGTACGGGCGCTGCTCGTACGGGCCCCGCTGCTGGGCGGGTTGCTGCGGCTGCGGCGGCAGGTGCCGCTGCGGCCTGCGGCTCGGCGCGGAAGGGAAGTTGAAGCGGTTGTGATGGGTCTCGCCCTGGGGGCCGGACTGCGGTCCGGGACCGTACGGGTAGCCGCTCGGGGGCGTTGCCACGTCTCCTCCTCCAACTTGCCTGCTCTGACGCCGGTCGCGCCACCGCACCCTATGGCGCGGTGGCGGGAAACGCACTGCCTGTCTGCTAGTTGAGAAGGCTGCCCTGCAGTTCCGCGCGCAGATCGGGCGTCAGGACGGTGCCCGCGCGATCGACCAGCAGGGCCATCTCGTAGCCGACCAGGCCGATGTCGCACTCCGGGTGCGCCAGCACGGCCAGCGACGATCCGTCCGAGACGGACATGATGAAGAGGAAGCCGCGCTCCATCTCCACCACGGTCTGGTTGACGTCCCCGCCCTCGAAGATGCGGGACGCGCCGGAGGTCAGCGACGTCAGACCGGAGGCCACCGCCGCCAGCTGATCCACCGTCCGCGGAGACCACGACCGTGTGGGACACCCCGGGGGTGTTCTCCACGAAGTTGGTGATCAACCAGTTCAGATTCTGCGCCGCCTGGCTCATCGGGCTCACACTAACGCTCCTGATCGTAGGTGCTGCCGGGGCCGAAGCCCTGTTGGTCATTCTGGGGGACCCCCGGGGAGGGGTCCGCGCCGGTGCCGGCGCTGCGCCCCTGCTGGACACCGCGGCGCAGATTGCTCAGCCTGCCGCGGACGTCCTCCGGGGCGCGGGAGACCTGGGGGCCGCCCTGCGTGGACTGCTCCGCGGTGCCCTCGACCAGATTGGCCTTGGGCACCCGCCGGGGAAGGCCGGAAGCGGTGACCCCGCCCGCCGTCGGCTGGCGCAGTCGGCCCGCCCGCTGCCAGCGCTCGTCGTTCTCACTGCGCCAGGCGGAACCGTCGTCCCGGCCGGACTCCGGTGCGCTCGGCTGCTGACCCTGCGGCGAGCCGCCGCCGCGGCGCGGAAGGCCGGCGTCGGTCAGCGAGTGGATCACGCTCTCGGTGGGGCCGGGACGCTCGAATGGTACGCGCTCGGGCGCATCAGCGGGAGCGGCGGGCTGATTCCGGTCAGATTCCGCTTCGGTCCCGAAGTAGCCGTCGTAGACGGGCTGTTCGGCCCAGGCGTCCGGGGGCAGCGGATCGGTGAGCGGGTCGTGCGGGGCGTAGGGGTGCTGGCCGGTGGTCTGCGCCGGGGCCGGTTCGCCGAACGCCTCGCCGCCGAAGGACCGGTCGTCGTACAGCGGCGCACCGGGCTCCGCATACGGCGCGGCCGGCGGCTCCTGGTGGCTCTCGGCGGGCACCTCGTCGCGGTACAGCGGACGGGCGCCGGCCGGCTCCTCCGCGGGCTGCCCGGCGGCCGCCTGGGCCTCCAGCGCCGCCCGGCGCTCCTCGCGCAGCAGCGAGCGGCCCACGGGGTCCAGCCCGTCCGGGCCGGCGGGGCGCGCCTGGAAGCCGTCGTCGAAGCCCAGCTCGGCGGCGGTGCGGGTACCGCCCTCGTACGCCGACTGCGGCTGCTCGGGGACGATCCGGGAGACCGTGAAGTCCTGGTCGACCTGCTCGTCGCCGCCACCGCCGTGGGTGATCGCCTCCGGCAGCATGACCAGCGAGGTGGTGCCGGCCTGCTCGCCCGAGGGGCGCAGCTGCACCCGGATCCCGTGCCGGTCGGCCAGCCGGCCGACCACGAACAGGCCCATCCGCTGGGAGATCGCGGCGTCCACGCTCGGCGGGTTGGCCAGCTTGTGGTTGATGTCCGCGAAGTCCTCGGGGGTCAGCCCGATGCCCTTGTCGTGGATCTCGATCATGATCCGGCCGTCCGGCAGCCGGGTCGCGGCCACCTTCACCTTGGTCTGCGGCGAGGAGAACGTGGTGGCGTTCTCCAGCAGCTCCGACAGCAGGTGGATCAGGTCGGTCACGGCGGTGCCGTGGATCTCGCTCTCCGGTACCGCGCTGAGCTCGATCCGCTCGTACGACTCGACCTCGGACGTCGCCGCCCGCAGCACGTCGATCAGCGGCACCGGCTGGTTCCAGCGGCGGCCGGGCTCCTCGCCGGCGAGGATCAGGAGGTTCTCGCCGTTGCGGCGCATGCGCGTGGCGAGGTGGTCGAGCCGGAAGAGGTTCTCCAGCTGGTCCGGGTCGGCCTCGTTGTTCTCCAGGCCGGTGATCAGCTCCAGCTGACGCTCGATCAGGCCCTGGTTGCGGCTGGAGAGATTGGTGAAGATCGCGTTGACGTTGCCGCGCAGCAGCGCCTGCTCGGCGGCGAGCCGGACCGCCTCGCGGTGCACCTGGTCGAAGGCGCGGGCCACCTCGCCGATCTCGTCCGTGGTGGCGATCGGGATCGGCTGCACCCGGGTGTCGACCCGGCCCGGGTCCGTACGGGAGAGCTGGTCGACCAGCATCGGCAGCCGCTGCTCGGCCACGCCGAAGGCCGCGTTGCGCAGCGCGCGCATATTGCGGCTCATCCGGCGCGCCATCAGCCCGGCCACCAGGAACGCGGCGACCAGCGCGGCCAGCACGATGCCGGAGTCCACGAACGTCGAGGTCCGGGCGTCCGAGGAGATCTGCGCGGCCTCGTCGACCGCCTTGTCCGCCAGGTCCTTCTCGATGGACCGGTACATGTCGAACTTGCCGGTGGCCGCCTGGAAGTAGACGTCCGGCGTGACGCCCTTCTGCGCCAGCGCCGACGGGTCCGCGCCGCTGCCGATGAGGGTGGACATCTGGTCCATCGACGGCGGGGCGCGGAACGTCCGGCCGGCCGCCTGCGCCTGCTCCTTGGCCCGGGCGATCTGCTGCTCGGCGGTCCGCTGGAGCTTGGCGGCGTCGGACTTCAGCCGCTCCACGTCGTCCGGCGTGCCGCCGGAGGTGTACTCGCCGATCGCGATGCCCTCCAGGTAGCGGTACGAGGCGAACGCGGTCAGCTGGGCCTTGTGCTCCTTGCCGTTCTCCGGGGAGGCCGGGGCGACCAGCAGATGGGTGCCGATCGAGCGCTCCAGCGACTCGGCGGCCTTCGCCAGTGCGACGGCGTAGACGGTGCGCCCGTAGGAGGTGATGTTGCCGGTGCCCAGGCCGAGTTCGTTGGCGAACTCCATCAGCGGGTGCTGGATCTCGACGTAGCCCTCTTCGGTCTGCACGCCGGTGAGCTTGGGGGTGAAGGCCACCTGGCGCAGCTGCGCCAGCTTCGGCTCGGTCTTCCTGAAGAGCGCCATGCGGCGCTCCAGGCCCGGCTTGGCGGGCATGTTCCTGGCGGCGTCGTGGAACGCCTTCCCGGCCGCGTCGGTGGCGTCCCGGGCCTCCTGGACGACCGGGTCGTCCTTCTCGCCCTTCAGCAGCGGCGCGGCGGTGCGGTCCCGTTCGTCGATGAGGGCGTTGCTGTAGGAAAGCGCGGCGCGCACGAGCTTGGCGGTGTTCTCCGCGTCCCGCGCCTCCTGCCAGGTGCCGAAGGAGGTGTTCACCCGCAGGCCGCCGAAGACCAGGGCGACGAGCACGGGGATGAGCAGGATCGCGTTCAGCCGGGTGGCCACCCGCCAGTTGCGCGGGGCGAACCTGCCGCCGCTGACCGGGGGCGCGGCGGCCGGCTCCGCGGGCGCCTCGGAAGCCGGCGCGCTCCCGCCTCGGGGTGGCGGCGTGAAGTTGCCCCGCCGCGGTTCCTGCGGCTCGGGGCTCGTCGTGCTTCGCCTCACTCGACCAACAACCTCTCGGCGCCGGCACGGTCTTGCAGTGCCGTTTCTTCTGGGCGTTACTACTCCGGAGTTCAGCGAATTTCAGCACGTCAGGGCGGTGCGTTCCAAACACTGGGCAGAGCCCGGGAGACCCGTGAAGCACGCAAGATAAAAGGGGCGTTAAGGGCGAGGCGCGGCAAAAGGCGGGAGAACTGTGAGCACAGCGAAGCCGGGCATGCGCGTGCCGTGGCGAAGCCGGGTCGATTCACTGTCGAAACGTTATGAAGCCCGGGGCGGGCGTGTCGAAGGACACAGCACACCGCCCCGCCGGCGGGAACCGGACCCGGGCAGCCCGCATCCGCCCCGTGACGTCCCCCCTGTTACGCCCCCTGCGGCACCCCCCGTACGCCCCCGCCGAAACCCCCTGGCCGGCAACTGCCGGACGGCCCGCGCCGGTTGGCGGACGGGCCGGACCGCCGCTACCGGAGCCGGGCCATCAGCGCGTGCTCCACGAGCGTGATGAGCGCGCTCTTGGCCTCGCCGCGGTGCCGCGCGTCGGTGGTGATGATCGGCGTCCCCGGGCCGATCTGCAGCGCCTCGCGGACCTCCTCCGGGGTGTGCGGCTGGTGCCCTTCGAAGCCGTTCAGCGCGATCACGAACGGCAGGCCGCTGTTCTCGAAGTAGTCCACGGCCGGGAAGCAGTCCGCCAGCCGGCGGGTGTCCACGAGCACCACCGCGCCGATGGCGCCGCGCACCAGGTCGTCCCACATGAACCAGAAGCGGTCCTGGCCCGGCGTGCCGAAGAGGTAGAGGATCAGGTCCTCGTCCAGCGTGATGCGGCCGAAGTCCATCGCCACGGTCGTGGTCGTCTTGTCCTGGACGTGGCTCAGATCGTCGATCCCGGCCGACGCGGAGGTCATCACGGCCTCCGTACGCAGCGGGTTGATCTCCGAGACCGCGCCGACGAACGTGGTCTTGCCCACGCCGAAGCCGCCCGCCACCACGATCTTCGCCGAGGTGGTCGAGCCGCCCGGGGCCCGGCCGGGGTCAGAGCTTGCGAAGTCCACTGAGCACCCTCTCCAGCAGGGTCACGTCCGGCGTGCCGCCCGCCTCGCCGCCCGGCTGGTGGATCGCCACCATCCCGGCCTCCGCCAGGTCCGCCACCAGGATGCGCGCCACACCGAGCGGGATGTGCAGCAGCGCGGAGACCTCCGCGACCGACTTCACCTCGCGGCACAGGTGGCAGATCCGCTGGTGCTCGGGCAGCAGCCCGGGCAGCTGGGACGGGTCGGCGGTGGTGCTGACCAGCGCCTCGATGGCGAGCTGGTAGCGCGGCCGGGTCCGGCCTCCGGTCATGGCGTACGGCCGCACCAGCGGCTGGTCGCCTTCGCTCCCGTACGGCGCGGGACTGTAGGCGCCGTACGGGCCGGAAGTATGGGGCGGCGGGGTCATGGGTCCTCCGGACGGGACAACTGTCTGTCGTCAGGTTGGGCCGGTGGGGGGTGCGGCACGGATGGATGGGATTACCGGGTGCGGGCGGCGCTGCGGACGCCGCGCGCACTCAGTTCAGCAGACTGCCCTGGAGTTCGGCGCGCAGATCGGGCGTCAGGACGGTGCCCGCGCGGTCGACCAGCAGGGCCATCTCGTAACCGACCAGGCCGATGTCGCACTCGGGGTGCGCCAGGACGGCCAGCGACGATCCGTCGGAGATCGACATGATGAAGAGGAAACCGCGCTCCATCTCCACCACGGTCTGGTTGACGGTCCCGCCCTCGAAGATGCGGGACGCGCCGGAGGTCAGCGACGTCAGACCGGAGGCCACCGCCGCCAACTGGTCGGCGCGGTCCCGGGGGAACCACCGTCCGCGGAGACCACGACCGTGTGGGACACCCCGGGGGTGTTCTCCACGAAGTTGGTGATCAACCAGTTCAGATTCTGCGCCGCCTGGCTCATCGGACTCAACTAACGCTCCTGCTGGTGAGTGGGATCGACAATGCCGTGGGTGCCGGTGGACGACGTCCCGGCCTGCCGGCCCTGCTGAATGCCCCGGCGGAGATTGGTCAGCCGGCCCCGCACGTCGCTCGGCGCGCGGGAGACCTGCGGACCGCCCTGGGGGGTCTGCTGCTGAGCGGTGCCGGCGACGAGATTGGCGCGCGGCACCCGCCGGGGCAGCCCGGAAGTGGTGACACCGCCCGAGGCGGGCTGGCGGACCTGCTCGGCCTGCCGCCACACCTCGTCGTTGGGCGAGGTCCGCCACTGCGCGGCGGAGTCGGCCGGGGCCGCCTCGCGGCCGCCGCCCGCCGGTCCGCCGCCGTCCTGGCCGGTGCCGCGCTGCGGCTTCGGCGGGACACCGGCGGCCGCCGCGGCCGGGGTGTTGAACCAGTTGGACTCGATGGTGTCGAAGATCGGCGTACGGGCGTCCCCGGAGCCGCGCTCGGCGGCGTCCAGCGGGTCGGCGAGCGGATCGCCGACCGGCTGACCGGCTTCCGCCGCGGGCCGTCCGGCCTCCGGCCGCCGGACCTGCCCGGTGGTCTCGTACCGCTCGGGGGCCTCGAACTGGCCGGTGGTCTCCGGCTGCCCGGCGCCGAACAGGTTCGCCCCGGGGCGGGCGGCCTCGGGACGGCCGGTGTCGAACCGGCCCGTCGTCTCCGACGGCCCGGCGCCGAACAGGTTGCCCCCGGACCGGCCCGCCTCGGACCGCCCGGTGTCGAACTGCCCGGTGTTCTCGAACCGTTCGGGCGTCTCGAACTGCCCGGTCGTCTCCGCCGGCTGCTCGGTACGCGGGAAGCGGCCGGTGGTCTCCGCGGGCTGCTCGGCGCGCGGGAAGCGCCCGGTGTCGCCGGCGGCGTCGTCCCGCCCGGCGTCCGGCCGCGGCCCGCCGAAGTCGGGCCGGGGGAACGCGGCGGTGTCACCGGGCCCGGCGGCCGGCGCCAGCTGCTCGAAACCGCCCTGGCGGGCCGGCTCCTCGTGGCCGCGCGGCCGGTCCTGCGCCGCGCGCGGGGCCAGCGGCCAGTCGTCGTCGCGGCCGCGGTCCCGGCGGACGCCCAGCGGCGCGCCGTCCGGCGACTGCTGCCCGCCGCTGCCGCCCGGCAGCTCGCCGGCGGCCGGGGAGGGCCGCGACGGCAGCTGCGGCCGCTCGTCGCGCCCGGGCACACCGGTCGGCGGGGCCACGGTCGGGGTGCGGTCGCCACCGCGGCCGGATTCCGCGCCGCGGCCGTCGCCGGCGCCGCGGACCGGCAGCGCGGGCCGCCCGCCACTGGCGCCCGGCCGGGGGGCGTCGCCGCCGCGGGCCGGTGCGGCCGGGGCACCCGGGGCGGTACGACCGCCGGGCGCGGGCGCGCCGAAAGCATGGGGGGAACCGCCGGGACCGCCGGCACCGCCCGGTCCGCCGCGCCCGGGCAGCGCGGGCCGCGCGCCGGGACCGGAGCCGACCTGGCCGCGCGGCTGGAGCCCGGCCAGCCGGCTGGTGGGCGCGCCACCGGGACCACCGGGTCCACCGGGGCCGCCGGCGCCCTCGGGCTTGCCCGGGCCCTTGCCCGCCGCGCCCGGCGCCGGCTTCTTGCCGCCCTGGGCGACGTCCACCGGCAGCATGACCAGCGCGGTGGTGCCGCCGGAGTCGGACGGCCGCAGCTGGATGCGGATGCCGTGCCGCAGCGACAGCCGGCCGACCACGAACAGACCCATCCGCCGGGACACCGAGACGTCCACGGTCGGCGGGCTGGCCAGCCGCTCGTTGATCGCCGAGAGGTCCTCGGGGGAGAGGCCGATACCGGTGTCGTGGATCTCCACCAGCACCCGGCCGTCGGGCAGCGCGTGACCGGTCACCTTGACCTTGGTCTGCGGCGACGAGAAGGAGGTGGCGTTCTCCAGCAGCTCGGCGAGCAGGTGCACCAGGTCGTTGACGACCCGGCCGGCGACCTCGGTCTGCGGGACCGCGTTCAGCTCGATCCGCTCGTACTGCTCCACCTCGGAGGCGGCGGCCCGGAGGACGTCGACCAGCGGGACCGGGCGGGTCCACCGGCGGCCCGGCTCCTCACCGGCGAGGACGAGGAGGTTCTCGCCGTTCCGGCGCATACGGGTGGCGAGGTGGTCGAGCTTGAAGAGCGAGGAGAGCTGGTCCGGGTCGGCCTCACGGGACTCCAGTTCGGAGATCAGCGAGAGCTGGCGCTGGATCAGGCCCTGCGAGCGGCGCGAGAGGTTGGTGAACATCGCGTTGACGTTGCCCCGCAGCAGCGCCTGCTCGGACGCCAGCCGGACCGCCTCGCGGTGGACCTCGTCGAACGCCGCGGCCACCCGGCCGATCTCGTCCCGGCTGTGCACACCGACCGACTCCACGGAGGTGTCCACGTCCTGCGGGTCGGCCTCGGAGAGCTGCTTGACCAGCTCGGGCAGCCGGTCCTGGGCGACCTTCTGCGCGGTGTCCTGGAGGCGGCGCAGCGAGCGGACCATGGAGCGGGCCACCACGAAAGCGCCGACCAGCGACACCCCGAGGACCAGCAGGATCACCGCGCCGTTGAGGATCGCGTCCTGGGTCGCGGCGTTGCGCAGCTCGCGGGACTTCTGGTCCATCTCGGACAGCAGCGCGGTCTCGATCCGCGACATCTCGTCGATCTTGACGGTGTCGGAGTCGTACCAGTCGAGGTACTTGTACTCCTGGCTGCGGATGCCGTTGGGGGTGGCGAAGGTCCGGTCGGCGAACGCCGAGGCGGCCTTGATCTCGTCGTTGTTGCCGTCCAGGCCCTTGGTCAGGGAGGCGGCGTTGCCGCTGTAGATCTGGGAGAAGCGGGCCCGGGCGGCCTTCTCGTTCTCCTCGGCGTTGTGGCCGGCCTGCCGGTCGTTGGCGGACAGCTGCGGGCCGCCCGAGTGCGCCAGGCCGGCGCTGACCAGGGCGCGCTGCATCGACGCGTACTCCTTGGCCGACGAGAACGCGGCCAGGGCGCGGGTGGAGCGGATCATCTCCGGGTTGCTGGTGGCCTGCGCCATGTCCTGCGAGAGGTTCAGCAGGGACGTGATCAGCTGGTTGTAGGCGTTGACGGTCCGCGCGGCGTTGTCGTCGTCCTTGTAGGCGTTGGAGCGGATCTCGTTGAGGGTGTTGAGCTGGCGGCCGATCTCCAGGACGGTCGCCCGGACGCCGGCCATGGTGGCGTCGTCGGTCTTGATGTCGCCGGTGGCCTGGTCGAACGAGACCTTGGCGCGGTTGGTCGCCTCGCGCGGCGCGACGACGTTGGCGTCGTCCTTGGTGTTGCCGGAACCGGCCAGCGGACCGGCCGACTTGTCCCGCTCGACCTGCAGCGCGTCCGCCAGCTCGGTGGCGTAGCGGGTCATCTGCGTCAGCAGCTGCATCTTGTCGAGCTGGTCCATGTTGTCCAGCTCGGTGTTGACGCGCAGCGCGCCCAGGGTCGTCGCGGCGACCACCGGCAGCGCCAGCAGGGAGACCAGGCGGGTGCTGATGCGCCAGTTGCGCAGGGCTATTCGGCTGCCGGGCCCGCCGGGGCTGTTCTTGGGCCTGCCGCCGTCCGCGGCGTCCTCGCCCGGAGTCCGGTCGCGGTCTGCCGCGCCGCGCACCTCCGGGTCCGCCGCAGCGTTGCCATCCCTCTTGAAACGTCCCTGCACTAGCGTCGCAACCTCTGGACCAGGCGTCCCCCCGCGCCAGCGGCGGAACGGTGTCGAGTCGGTGGGGACCGCGTTAAGCCCCCATGGCGGTCGTGAGTGACCGGCGGGCTGCCCCCTCTGGCCGAGAGAGCGGCACCACCGCGCGGCGCTCCTTCGCGCCCCCTGCGCGCCGGCGGAAACGTGCGGCGGTCCGTGGAATTCCAGCACAGTGCCGGATCTCCAACAAGAGCGGAGCCGGCCGCCGCGACCCGGGTGACGCACCGTGCGGCCCGTATTACGCCCGGTAGAAGACGCTGCCCCTGATTCCGGACTTTTCTCCGCGAGTCGTCCGGCCCCTCACCCTGTCCCAGGTGCGGTGATCAGGAGCGGAACATGCGCTTCAATCCATCAATGTCCGTTTCGACCATGGATGTTGATCATGGGAAATGCGGCATATGTCACACCCTCCGTGAGGAAACTCACAGGAAGATCGACGACTTTCCCCCTGATCCGCAGGGAATAGCGCGCTTAGCCTGACGCTTTACACAGTCGTACGCGATGACAACGCGCGCGACCCCACCGTTCGACAGCGCTCCCCGACCAGACGCGAGGCATAACTCCCGTGAAGACGACGATGATGTTCCGCACCATAGCCAACCCGCGGCGCACCACCCTGGCCCATCTCAAGGACGCCGAGGAGCTCGGCGCCCCCGAGCCCCAGGAGCACACCGTCGAACTGCCCCGCCAGACCGCCAACCCCCGCCGCACCGTCCTGAACGACCTCCCGAAGCAGGACATCCCGGCCTGAATGGACGGCGGTCCGGCCGCGCCCCCGCGATAGCCTGGAGTGTCAACTCCGGCCAGTGATCAATTGAGGGGCAGCGGCACCCGTGCGCATCGCCAGATTCTCCATCGACGGCAACGTCGGCTTCGGCGTCCTCGAAGGAGACGAACTCGACGTCATCAAGGGGCATCCGTTCGCGGACTTCGAGCGCTCGGGCCGCAAGGTCCCCCTCGACAAGGTCCGGCTCCTGCCGCCGGTCCTCCCCAACAAGGTCGTGGGGGTGGGCCGCAACTACGCCGAGCACGCCGCCGAGCTGGGCAACGAGGTCCCGGACACGCCGGTCATCTTCTTCAAGCCCTCGACCGCGGTGACCGGCCCCGGCGACCCCATCGCCTACCCCTCCTTCTCCCAGGAGGTGCACCACGAAGCGGAGCTGGCCGTCGTCATCGGCCGGATGTGCCGCGAGGTGCCCCGCGAGCGGGTCAAGGACGTCATCCTCGGCTACACCTGCGCCAACGACATCACCGCGCGTGACGTCCAGCGCCGCGAGAACCAATGGGCCCGGGCCAAGGGCTTCGACGGCTCCTGCCCGCTCGGCCCCTGGATCGAGACGGACCTCGCCCCGGCGGACGTCGCCGCCGGCCTCACCCTCCAGTGCACCGTCAACGGCGTCCAGCGCCAGCTCGGCCGCACCAGCGAGATGGTCCGCCCGATCGAGGACCTGATCGTCCACATCACCGAGGCGATGACGCTGCTCCCCGGCGACGTCGTCCTCACGGGCACCCCGGCCGGGGTCGGCCCGCTCCACGACGGCGACACCGTCTCCGTCACCATCGAAGGCATCGGCACTCTCACCAATAAGGTGATCAAGCGTGGCTAACGCGACCCCCGTCCGCGTCCGTTTCTGTCCGTCCCCGACCGGCAACCCCCACGTCGGCCTGGTCCGCACCGCCCTGTTCAACTGGGCCTACGCGCGCCACACCGGCGGCCAGCTGGTCTTCCGCATCGAGGACACCGACGCGGCCCGCGACTCCGAGGAGTCCTACCAGCAGCTGCTGGACTCCTTCCACTGGCTCGGTTTCGACTGGGACGAGGGCCCGGAGGTCGGCGGCCCGCACACCCCGTACCGCCAGTCCCAGCGGATGGACATCTACCGCGACGTCGCCGAGAAGCTGCTCGCGGCCGGCCGCGCGTACCACTGCTACTGCACCACCGAGGAGCTCGACGCCCGCCGCGAGGCCGCCCGCAAGGCCGGGCGCCCGTCCGGCTACGACGGCGCCTGCCGCGAGCTGACCGCCGAGCAGAAGGCCGCCTACGAGGCCGAGGGCCGCGCCTCGATCGTCCGCTTCCGGATGCCCGACGAGCCGATCACCTTCACCGACCTGGTCCGCGGCGAGCTGACCTTCACCCCGGAGAACGTCCCGGACTACGGCATCGTCCGCGCCAACGGCGCCCCGCTGTACACCCTGGTCAACCCCGTCGACGACGCCCTGATGGGGATCACCCACGTCCTGCGCGGCGAGGACCTGCTCTCCTCCACCCCCCGCCAGATCGCCCTCTACGGCGCGCTGATCGAGCTGGGCGTGGCCCAGGCCGTCCCGCACTTCGGCCACCTGCCCTACGTCATGGGCGAGGGCAACAAGAAGCTCTCCAAGCGCGACCCGCAGGCCAGCCTCAACCTCTACCGCGACCGCGGCTTCCTCCCCGAGGGCCTGCTGAACTACCTCTCCCTGCTGGGCTGGTCGTTCTCCGCCGACCAGGACATCTTCACCATCCCCGAGATGATCGAGAAGTTCGACATCGCGGACGTCAACGCCAACCCGGCCCGCTTCGACCTCAAGAAGGCCGAGGCGATCAACGCCGAGCACATCCGCCGGCTGGACGTGAAGGACTTCACCGCGGCCTGCGAGCCGTGGCTGAAGGCCCCGTTCGCCACCTGGGACCCGGCGGACTTCGACCGCGCCGCCTGGGAGGCCATCGCCCCGCACGCCCAGACCCGCCTCACGGTCCTCTCCGAGATCACCGCCAACGTCGACTTCCTCTTCCTCAAGGAGCCGGTCGAGGACGAGGTCTCCTGGGCCAAGGCGATGAAGGGCGACCCGGTGGCCCTGCTCACCACCGCCCGCGCCAACCTCGCCGCCGCCGACTGGACCGCCGGCCCCGAGGTCCTCAAGCAGGCAGTCCTCGCCGCCGGCGAGCAGCACGGACTCAAGCTCGGCAAGGCCCAGGCCCCGGTCCGGGTGGCCGTCACCGGCCGCACCGTCGGCCTGCCGCTCTTCGAGTCCCTGGAGATCCTCGGCAAGGAGCGCACCCTCCACCGCATCGACGCGGCCCTGGCCCGGCTCACCGCCTGACCGCCCCCGCACCCTCGGGACCCCCACGGGCCCGGAAGCCCCGCGCTTCCGGGCCCGCCCCTTTTTCCCTGCCCGCAAGCCCCTTGGATTCGCGGATATGCCCCTGCGCGCCGTCCTCTGGGACCTCGACGACACCCTCTTCGACTACACCGGCTCCGACCGCGCCGGCGTCCTGCGCCATCTGCGCGCCGAGGGCCTGCTGGCGGCGTACGGCGGCGAGGACGCCGCGCTGGCCCGCTGGCGGACGGCCATGGAGACCCAGTTCGCCCGCTTCCTCGCCGGCGAGCTGGGCTTCCTGGAGCACCGCAGGGCCCGCGCCCGCACCTTCCTCGGCACCCCGCTGAGCGACGCCGAGGCGGACGCCTGGTTCGGCCGCTACGTCGCCCACTACGAGGCCGCCTGGCGGCTCTTCCCGGACGCCGTACCGGCCCTCGCGGCCCTGGCCCCCCTGGTCCGCCAGGCGATCCTCTCGAACTCCTCCACCGCCAACCAGGAGCGCAAGCTCGCCGCCCTGGGCATCCGCGACCGCTTCGAGGCGGTCCTGTGCGCCGACGGCCTGGGCCACGCCAAACCGGCCCCCGAGGCGTTCGGCGCGGCCTGCGCGGCGCTGGGCCTCCCGCCGGCCGAGGTGCTGTACGTGGGCGACCGGCTCGACATCGACGCCCTGGGCGCCCGGGACGCCGGTCTGGCGGCCGTCTGGCTGGACCGGGCCGGCACCGGCGGGGAGCCGCTGCCGCCGGGCGTGCGGCGGATCCGGGGGCTGGCCGGGCTCCCGGAGCTGGTGCGCGGGGCAATCGGTTTTGGAGCACCCCCCACGATCAGGTAATGTTCTTCCTGCGCCGCCCGAGAGGGGCCGAGAGGCCCGGACCGGAAGGCGCCGATCAAGGAAAGACCCCCTCACCGGGGTTGCACTTTGATGGCCTATGGTGTAATTGGCAGCACGACTGATTCTGGTTCAGTTAGTCTTGGTTCGAGTCCAGGTAGGCCAGCTCGCAGAGCTCATCTGCAAAGCCCCCGTTGTGTAGCGGCCTAGCACGCCGCCCTCTCAAGGCGGTAGCGCCGGTTCGAATCCGGTCGGGGGTACAGATCCTTTCCGGGGAGGCAGTCAGGGTCGCACCCGCTGCCACTCACGCAGGATCGCTAGGGCCCCCGTTGTGTAGCGGCCTAGCACGCCGCCCTCTCAAGGCGGTAGCGCCGGTTCGAATCCGGTCGGGGGTACTGGTCTACACCACCATGGCCTATGGTGTAATTGGCAGCACGACTGATTCTGGTTCAGTTAGTCTTGGTTCGAGTCCAGGTAGGCCAGCTCGCAGAGCTCATCTGCAAGGCCCCCGTTGTGTAGCGGCCTAGCACGCCGCCCTCTCAAGGCGGTAGCGCCGGTTCGAATCCGGTCGGGGGTACGTTCAGGAAAGGCCCTCCGCGTCAAGCGGGGGGCCTTTTCGCTGTGTTGGAGCACCGACGGGTTCAACGAAGCGGCTGGCGGCGGGAGTTGGCGCGGTGCGGCGGGCAACGGGCCGGTGCGGGCGGGCGCTTGAGGCGCCGGGGCGCGGTCGTACGGGATGTGAGCCGGCCGGCCGCCGCGGGGGAGCGGGGCCGGCCGGCGGGGCTCAGCCGCCGTTGCGGCGCAGGCCCTCGGAGAGGCGGGCGGCGGCGTCGATGACCGCCTGGGCGTGCATCCGGCCCGGGTGGCGGGTCAGCCGCTCGATGGGTCCGGAGACCGAGACGGCGGCCACCACGCGGTTGGAGGGGCCGCGGACGGGCGCGGAGACCGATGCCACGCCCGGCTCCCGCTCGCCGATCGACTGGGCCCAGCCGCGGCGCCGTACGCCGGAGAGCGCGGTGGCGGTGAAACGGGCGCCCTGGAGGCCGCGGTGCAGCCGCTCCGGCTCCTCCCAGGCCATCAGGATCTGGGCGGAGGAGCCCGCCTTCATGGTCAGCGTGGAGCCGACCGGAACGGTGTCCCGCAATCCGGACAGCCGTTCCGCCGCCGCCACGCAGATCCGCATATCGCCCTGGCGGCGATAGAGCTGGGCGCTCTCGCCCGTCACATCGCGCAGGTGCGTGAGTACCGGTCCGGCCGTCGCCAGGAGGCGGTCCTCGCCGGCCGCAGCGGCCAGCTCGGACAGCCGCGGGCCGAGGATGAACCGGCCCTGCATGTCCCTCGCCACCATCCGGTGGTGTTCCAGTGCCACGGCCAGCCGGTGGGCCGTGGGTCGTGCGAGCCCGGTCGCCGCGACCAGCCCGGCGAGGGTGGCCGGACCGGACTCCAGAGCACTCAGAACCAGAGCCGCCTTGTCGAGAACGCCGACGCCGCTAGAGTTGTCCATGCAACGATACTCGCGTCTCACACTGTGAAACGCAAGTTCAATTTTCCAGCGAAGTCGTCACTCTGTAGTTGCGGCCCTCGACCAGGGCCCGGCGTCAGGCCCGCCAGGGGACATGCGCGGGTCACCGCGCACAGACGAGCAAGGCCGGCACAGCGGCCGGCCGGAGGGAATGCGATGGGACGGACACTTGCGGAGAAGGTCTGGGACGACCACGTCGTCCGGCGCGCGGAAGGCGAGCCCGACCTCCTCTTCATCGATCTGCACCTGCTGCACGAGGTCACCAGCCCGCAGGCGTTCGACGGCCTGCGCAAGGCCGGCCGGCGGGTGCGGCGCACGGACCTGACCATCGCCACCGAGGACCACAACACCCCGACCCTCGACATCGACAAGCCGATCGCCGACCCGGTCTCCCGCACGCAGCTGGAGACGCTGCGGAAGAACTGCGCGGAGTTCGGTGTCCGGCTGCACCCGCTCGGCGACGTCGAGCAGGGCGTCGTCCACGTCGTGGGACCGCAGCTGGGACTGACCCAGCCGGGCACCACCGTGGTCTGCGGTGACTCCCACACCTCCACGCACGGCGCGTTCGGCGCGCTGGCGTTCGGCATCGGCACCAGCCAGGTCGAGCACGTCCTGGCGACCCAGACGCTGCCGATGGCGCCGTTCAAGACCATGGCGATCACCGTCGAGGGCGAGCTGCCCGACGGCGTCACCGCCAAGGACCTGATCCTGGCGATCATCGCCAAGATCGGCACCGGCGGCGGCCAGGGCTATGTCATCGAGTACCGCGGCCCGGCCATCGAGAAGCTGTCGATGGAAGCCCGGATGACCATCTGCAACATGTCCATCGAGGCGGGCGCCCGGGCCGGCATGATCGCCCCGGACGAGACCACCTTCGACTACCTCAAGGGCCGCGACCACGCCCCCAAGGGCGCGGACTGGGACGCCGCGGTGGCGTACTGGCAGACGCTGCGCACCGACGACGACGCGGTCTTCGACGCCGAGGTCGTCATCGACGCCGCGCGGCTGGCGCCGTTCGTCACCTGGGGCACCAACCCCGGCCAGGGCGCGCCGCTTTCGGCCAGCGTCCCCGACCCGGCTTCGTACGAGGACCCCTCGGAGCGGTTCGCCGCCGAAAAGGCCCTCGAATACATGGGGTTGACGGCGGGTCAGCCGCTGCGCGAGATCTCCGTGGACACCGTCTTCGTAGGTTCGTGCACCAACGGCCGGATCGAGGACCTGCGCTCGGCGGCCTCGATCCTCAAGGGCCGCAAGGTCGCCGACGGGGTGCGGATGCTGGTCGTCCCCGGGTCGGTCCGGGTCGCGCTGCAGGCCGTCGAGGAGGGGCTGGACAAGGTCTTCACCGCGGCCGGCGCCGAATGGCGGCACGCGGGCTGCTCGATGTGCCTGGGCATGAACCCCGACCAGCTGGCGCCCGGTGAGCGCTCCGCGTCCACCTCCAACCGCAACTTCGAGGGCCGGCAGGGCAAGGGCGGCCGCACCCACCTGGTCTCGCCCCAGGTCGCCGCCGCAACGGCGGTTCTCGGCCATCTGGCCGCACCGGCCGATCTGTCCGACGCCGTCACCGCCGAGCCCGCGGGAGTCTGAGAACCATGGAAGCTTTCACCACCCACACCGGCCGGGCCGTTCCGCTGCGCCGCAGCAACGTCGACACCGACCAGATCATCCCGGCCCACTGGCTGAAGAAGGTCACCCGCGACGGCTTCGAGGACGGGCTGTTCGAGGCGTGGCGCAAGGACCCGGAGTTCGTCCTCAACCAGGAGGCGTACCGCGGCGCGACGGTCCTGGTGGCCGGCCCCGACTTCGGCACCGGATCCTCGCGCGAACACGCCGTCTGGGCGCTGCAGAACTACGGCTTCAAGGCCGTCATCTCCTCCCGCTTCGCGGACATCTTCCGCGGCAACTCCCTCAAGAACGGCCTGCTGACGGTGGTCCTGCCGCAGGAGACCGTGGACCGGCTGCAGAAGCTGGCCGAGGCCGACCCGACCGCCGAGGTGACGGTGGACCTGGTCGCCCGCGAGGTCCGCGCCGAAGGCGTCACCGCCGGCTTCGAGCTGGACGAGAACGCCCGTTGGCGGCTGCTGGAAGGGCTGGACGACATCAGCCTCACCCTTCGGGAGGAGTCCGCCATCGCCGCGTACGAGGCGAACAGGCCGTCGTTCAAACCGCGTACCATCGAGGTCTGACCTCGGGTTTTATGGCTCAAAGGCTTATTGCGTACGATGCGCCCCCTGTGCAGTTGGCAGGGGGCGCATCGCCGTGTCGAGGCCGGTGTTGAGGCCCCGTGAAGCGACAACTCGCCGCAGATGGCACAATTAGCGCATGGGACGCGACGACCAACTCGAGCTCTACGGTTCCGTCGCCGACCGACTCAAGGACGCACACGCAAGAGTGCGGACACTGCAAGTCCCGGAGGGCGTACGGATGGCGCTGACCCGGAAGCTGCTCGTCATCACGGCCGCGGCTAAGCACGATCTTGCAGGCGCGGCAAGGCGCCTGGAGAGGTTCCTGCACGACCTTGACGAAGGTCGTTATCCCGAAGATGTGCATGCCGACGGAAGTCCGTGAAGGTCGAGTCCGTTGCGGCACAAGGGTGATTAGCCCGTTTCGTGTTTGATTTGCGGTATATATCTGCCTAACGTGCGAAAAAGCTTGGAAACTTTCGTTCCAGCAATGTCTCCGAAGGGGAAGACGTGAACAAGGCGCAGCTCGTAGAAGCCATTGCCGACAAGCTCGGCGGCCGCCAGAACGCCGCGGACGCGGTGGACGCCGTACTGGACGCAATCGTCCGTGCAGTTGTCGGCGGGGACCGGGTTTCGGTCACCGGATTCGGCTCGTTCGAGAAGGTGGACCGCCCGGCCCGCTACGCCCGCAACCCGCAGACGGGTGAGCGGGTGCGGGTCAAGAAGACCTCGGTGCCCCGTTTCCGCGCCGGTCAGGGCTTCAAGGACCTGGTGAGCGGTTCGAAGAAGCTCCCCAAGGGCGGCGAGGTCGCCGTCAAGAAGGCCCCCAAGGGCAGCCTGACCGGCGGCACCGCCATCAAGAAGGCCGCCGCGAAGAAGGCCACCGCCAAGAAGGCCGCCGCCAAGAAGGCCGCGCCCGCCAAGAAGACCACCGCGGCGAAGAAGGCCGCACCGGCGAAGAAGACCACGGCGGCGGCGAAGAAGGCCGCGCCCGCGAAGAAGACCACGGCCAAGGCCACCGCCAAGAAGGCCGCGCCCGCGAAGAAGACCACCACCGCGAAGAAGGCCACGGCGAAGAAGACCGCCCCCGCCAAGAAGACCACGGCGAAGAAGGCTCCCGCCAAGAAGGCCACGGCGCGCAAGACCACCGCCAAGAAGACCACCGCCCGCAAGCGGTAGGTCCACAGGCGGCGACGCCAGCCACGCGCCGGGCCGGTCTCCCTCCGGGGAGCCCGGCCCGCGGTGCGTCCCGCCCCGGGGCGCCGTCTAGGCTGGCCCCATGCAGGCCACCGCGTACACCTACGACGAGACCACCCGCGCCGGCAGCGTGCTGCTGGACGACGGGACTCCGCTGCCGTTCGACGCGGCGGCCTTCGACGCCGGCGGCCTGCTCCTGCTGCGGCCCGGCCAGCGGGTCCGCATCGAGGTGGCCGGCGAGGGCGAGGCCCGCCGGATCACCCTCGTCACGCTCCAGACGCTCTGACCCGCGGCGCGAGCGCGCCGCCCCGTACACCGCCCGGCGCACCGGGCTCCGGCCCGAGATCCGCCCACCCGGGCAGCCGGCCGGCCTCCCGCGCGGTGTGCGGGCCCACCCCCAGCGCCAGCGCCGCCCGCAGATCCGCGCCGGTGTCCACGTCCCGCCGCACCGACGGCACCTCGGGCACCGTGATCTCGTATGCCCCGGACGCCAGGTGCCGGGCCCGTGAGGCGCCGCCGAAAGCCGGGTCCAATTCCGCACCGGAAGTCGCGGACAGAAGTGTTGTCCCGATATACGCCGCATCCGCGAGAAATGCGCGGGGAAATAGCGACGCGGAATGGAGCACCGCGGCCAGCTCGGCCGGGCGCAGCGCCGGCAGATCGGCGTTCAGCGCGGCCACCGGAGCACCGGGGCGATCCGCCCTTACCACGGCCGCGCCATGGGCCAGCGCCGCATTCAGCCCGTTGGCCGGAGCGTCCGGCACAATGCGCGCCCCCAGCGCCGCGACATGCTCCCCGGCCACCGGATCGTCCGTGACAACCGCCACATCCCGCACGTCATCGCAGGCCAGCGCGGCCGCCACGGTGTCCAGCGCGAATGCCAGCGCCAACCGCGGCCGGAACTCCTCACCGGCCGCCGGGGAGAGCCTGCTCTTGGCCCGCACCAGCGGTTTCAGCGGCACCACCAGGCTCCAGCCCACATCCCCTCCGTCTCTTCGCGTCGGCACCATTCTCACCCGCCGCCGGAGTCTTTCCGGAGTGGCGGGGTTACGGTGTTCTCGACATAGCGGGTACCCGGGGCGACACTTGTGCGGCTGCCGGCTCGCAGCAGCTTCGCAGGTCCCACAAGGAGGGTGTCCCAGTGTCCCGCCGCAGAATCGGCTTCTGGTACCGCTTGGCCGCGGTCATCTGCAAACCGCCGCTCCTGGTTCTGTTCAAGCGGGACTGGCAGGGAATGGAGCACATTCCGGCCGGCGGCGGTTTTATCACCGCGGTCAACCACAACTCGTATCTCGATCCGCTCGCCTATGCGCACTATCAGTACAACACCGGGCGGGTCCCCCGATTCCTCGCCAAGGCCGGACTCTTCAAGAGCGGCTTTGTCGGCATGGTGATGCGCGGAACGGGACAGATCCCGGTGTACCGCGAAACCACCGACGCCGCCACCGCGTTCCGCGCCGCCGTCACCGCCATCGAGAAGGGCGAATGCGTCGCCTTCTACCCCGAGGGCACCCTGACCCGCGACCCCGAGCTGTGGCCCATGCAGGGCAAGACCGGCGCCGCCCGCGTCGCGCTGCTCACCAAGGCGCCGGTCATCCCCGTCGCGCAGTGGGGCGCCCACGAGGCGATGCCGCCGTACGCCAAGGAGAAGAAGCTCCGGCTGCTGCCGCGCAAGACGCTGCGGGTGAAGGCCGGACCGCCGGTCGACCTCAGCGAGTTCTACGGGCAGGAGCCCACGGCCGAGGTGCTGCGCGCCGTCACCGAGAAGATCATGGCGGCCATCACCGCCGAGCTGGCCGGCCTGCGCGGCGAGACCGCGCCGGCCGAACCGTTCGACTACCGCAAGGAAATCGCCCGGGAGCGCCGCGCCGCCCGCGAGGCCGCCCGCGCCGCCGCGGCCGCGCGGACCGCCGGACCGGCCCGGGAAGCGGCCGGATCCGCCGCCCCGGCCGCGCCCGCGCCGCAGGCCCGGAGCACCCCGCAGGCACAGGAGGATGAAGGCAAGTGACGCGCTGCGCCGTCTTCGGCACGGGGTCCTGGGGCACCGCATTCGCGATGGTGCTCGCCGACGCGGGCTGCGAGGTGACCCTGTGGGGGCGCAGAGCCGCCCTCGTCGAGGCCGTCAACACCGGCCGCACCAACCCCGACTACCTCCCGGGCGTCGAGCTGCCCGAGGGCGTACGCGCCACCACCGACCCGGCCGAGGCCGCCCGCGGCGCCGACTTCACCGTCCTCGCCGTACCGTCCCAGACGCTCCGCGCCAACCTCGCCGAATGGGCGCCGCTGCTGCCCGCCGACACCGTCCTGGTCTCCCTGATGAAGGGCGTCGAACTGGGCACGGCCAAGCGGATGAGCGAGGTCATCGAGGAGGTCGCCAAGGTCCCCGCGGAGCGCGTCGCGGTGCTGACCGGCCCCAACCTCGCCAAGGAGGTCGCCGCCCGGCAGCCCGCCGCCGCCGTCGTGGCCTGCGTGGACGAGGACGTCGCCCGGCGCCTCCAGACCGCCTGCCACACCGCGTACTTCCGCCCGTACACCAACACCGACGTGGTCGGCTGCGAACTGGGCGGCGCGGTCAAGAACGTCATCGCGCTCGCGGTCGGCATCGCCACCGGCATGGGCCTGGGCGACAACGCCAAGGCGTCGCTGATCACCCGCGGACTGGCCGAGACCACCCGGCTCGGCCTGGCCATGGGCGCCGACGCGCACACCTTCGCGGGCCTGGCCGGCATGGGCGACCTCGTCGCCACCTGCTCCTCGCCGCTGTCCCGCAACAACACCTTCGGCACCAACCTCGGCCGGGGCATGTCGCTGGCCGAGACCATCGCCGTCACCAAGCAGACCGCCGAGGGCGTCAAGTCCTGCGAGTCCGTGCTGGATCTGGCCCGCCGGCACGGTGTCGACATGCCGCTCACCGAGACCGTGGTGGAGATCGTCCACGAGGGCAAGCCGCCGCTGGTGGCCCTCAAGGAGCTGATGTCGCGCACCGCCAAGCCCGAACGGCACTGACCCGCCGGGCGCGCCGCCACGCCGCCAACGGCCGCGGCGGCGCTGACGCGGCCCCTACCAGCAGGTACCCTCGACCCGATATGAGCAGCGAGACCTCCTCCCACAAGCCCCGCGTCGCCGTCGTGTTCGGCGGCCGCAGCTCCGAGCACGCCATCTCCGTGGTCACCGCCGGAGCCGTGCTGGCCGCCATCGACCGCGACAAGTACGACGTGCTGCCCATCGGCATCACGACCGACGGCCGCTGGGCGCTGACCGCCGACGATCCCGCGCGGATGGCGATCGCGGACCGGAAGCTGCCCAGCGTCGCCGAGCTGACCGAGGGCGGGGAGGGCGCGGTGGTGCTCTCCGCGGACCCCACCAGCCGCGAGGTCGTCTACAGCGAGCCGGGTTCCGTCCCGAAGGTGCTCGGCGAGGTGGACGTCGTCTTCCCCGTCCTGCACGGCCCGTACGGCGAGGACGGCACCCTCCAGGGGCTGCTGGAGCTGGCCGGCGTCCCCTACGTCGGCTCCGGCGTGCTCGCCTCGGCCGTCGGCCAGGACAAGGACTACATGAAGCGGGTGTTCGCCTCCTTCGGGCTGCCGGTCGGCCCGTACGAGGTCATCCGCCCCCGCGAGTGGGAGAAGGACCCCGCCGCGGCCCGCAAGAAGATCGTGGACTTCGCCGGCGAGCACGGCTGGCCGCTGTTCGTGAAGCCCGCCCGGGCCGGCTCGTCCATGGGCATCAGCAAGGTCGACGACCTGGCCGGGCTGGACGCGGCGATCGAGGAGGCCCGGCGCCACGACCCGAAGATCATCGTGGAGTCGCTGCTGCGCGGCCGCGAGATCGAGTGCGGGGTGCTGGAGTTCGAGGACGGCCCGCGGGCCAGCGTGCCGGCCGAGATCCCGCCGGTCACCGCGCACGACTTCTACGACTTCGAGGCCAAGTACATCGACTCGGCCGCCGGCATCGTGCCCGCGCCGCTGACCCCGGAGCAGACCGCGAAGGTCCAGGAACTGGCGGTCGCGGCCTTCGAGGCGGCGTCCTGCGAGGGCCTGGTGCGCGCGGACTTCTTCCTCCAGGACAACGGCGAGTTCGTGATCAACGAGATCAACACGCTGCCCGGCTTCACGCCGATCTCCATGTACCCGCGGATGTGGCAGGAGAGCGGCGTCAGCTACGCGGAACTGGTCGACCGCCTCCTCCAGGCGGCGCTGCGCCGCTCCACGGGGCTGCGGTAGCGGCTGTTGGGGGCGCGGGCTGAGCGGGCCCCTTGGGGGGTGCGCTGAGCGGCCCTTGGGGGGTGGGCGAACGGATCCCCTAGGGGGTCGGCGCCCCCCTTGCGGGCCTCAACGCCGGTGGGGGGGAGCGGTATTCCGGCGGCGGGACGGGGGACCGGGCGGCGGGACTTGGGGCGCGTAAGGGCGTTCCAAGGCGGCGTCCGGGGCGGCGTTGGCTGAGGGCCGGGGTGACGTTCCCGTGGCGGCAGTCGGGGCGGCGTTCCGGGACGGCAGCCGGTACGGCGTTCCGGGACGGCAGTCGGTACGGCGTTCGCGACCGAGCGTCGGTACGGCGTTCGCGACCGAGCGTCGGTACGGCGTTCGCGACCGAGCGGGAGTCGGCCCCGGGGCGGTGCTTCGCAGCCGGTGGAAAGTCGGCCGGCCGTACCGCCGCTCAGCCCGCCCCGCCCGTACGAGCCCGGGCCGGCCCGCGAGGTCCGTTGGGTCAGATCCCCGCCGGGATCGTCGCCCGGATCGACGGGGCGAGGTCGGGGAGGACGTTGACCTCCGGGGCGTACTTCGCGGGGACGGTGACCTCGACGTAGACCTTCCGCAGGACCGTCGTGAAGCGGTAGCCGTCGTCCTGCTTCTCGAAGAGCCACTGGACGCCGTTGACTTCCGCCGAGTCGGGGTTGGGGTTGTAATGTTCACTCCCGTGCCTGAGCACCTCCGGCTTCGGCACCCCGCAGCGCAGCTCCACGGCAGGATCGCCCCATATGGCAGTGAAGTCCGAGACCGGCTCGGCGGTACCCCGCCCGAGCCCGTCCACGGCCCTCGGCAGATCCCGGTGGAGCGCCCGGCACTGGCGCGCGGCCTCCCCCGTGGGCGAGGGCACCGCCACCCGCGGGGCCGAGGAGCAGCCCGCCGCCGCCGACACCGCGGCGAGCAGGGTCAGGGCGGCCGGGAACCGGCGTCGTACGCGTCTCACCCGGCCGAGCATACGGGGGAGCTAGAGATGGACCACCGGGCAGGTGAGCGTCCGCGTGATGCCTTCCACTTGCTGGACCTTGGCGACCACCATGCGGCCCAGCTCGTCGACGGTGTCGGCCTGCGCGCGCACGATCACGTCGTAGGGACCGGTCACGTCCTCGGCCGTCAGGACACCGGGGATCTTGGAGATCACATCGGCCACCGCCGAGGCCCTGCCGACCTCGGTCTGGATCAGGATGTAAGCCTGTACCACGGAACCTCCAGGCGGCTACGAGGATCATGTGGGAAGAAGGGACGCCACGGTACCGCGTCACCGAGCGGAGCGGGGAGACCCGCGCGGTGAACGCGGCGAGTGCGGCCCAGTCGTCAGCCACGTACGGACCGTCCGTACACATGGGAAGGGCAACAGCATGAAGGGCACCGTGGGCGAGCTGGGGGAGTTCGGGCTTATCAGAGAGCTCACCGCCCGGCTCACCTCCACTCCCGCCGTCCGGATCGGACCGGGGGACGACGCCGCGGTGGTCACCGCGCCGGACCGCAGGGTCGTCGCCAGTACGGACATTCTCCTCGAAGGGCGGCATTTCCGCCGCGACTGGTCCACCGCGTACGACGTGGGCCGCAAGGCCGCCGCGCAGAACCTCGCCGATATCGCGGCGATGGGCGCGGTCCCCACCGCGATCCTGCTCGGCCTGGTCGTCCCCGCCGACCTCCCCGCGACCTGGGCGACCGAGCTGATGGACGGGCTGCGCGACGAGTGCCAGGTGGCCGGCGCCGCGGTGGTCGGCGGCGACGTCGTCCGCGGCGACACCATCACCGTCGCCATCACCGCCCTCGGCGACCTGCGCAACCAGGAGCCGGTCACCCGGGCCGGCGCGCAGCCCGGCGACGTGGTCGCGGTGACCGGCTGGCTCGGCTGGTCCGCGGCCGGCCACGCGGTGCTCTCCCGCGGTTTCCGCTCCCCGCGCGCCTTCGTGGAGGCGCACCGCCGGCCCGAACCGCCGTACCACGCGGGACCGGCCGCCGCGGGCCTCGGCGCCACCGCGATGACCGACGTCAGCGACGGCCTGGTCGCCGACCTCGGGCACATCGCCGAGGCCAGCAAGGTCCGTATCGACCTGCGGTCGGCGAGTATCGACATCCCCTCGCAGATGTCCGACATCGGCACCGCGGTCGGCGTGGACCCGATGCAGTGGGTGCTCAACGGCGGTGAGGACCACGCCATCGTGGCCACCTTCCCGCCCGACGTGAAGCTGCCGGCCCGCTGGAAGGTGATCGGCGAGGTCCTCAACCCCTCGGCGCTGCCCCAGGTCACGGTGGACGGCGCCCCGTGGGCGAAGGCCGGCTGGGACCACTTCGGCGACAACGGGGACGCGGAATAGGGGCGGAGAAGGGGACGCCGCGGTTCGTACGCCGGGGACGCCGAACGGGCACCGGTGGTACGCCGAGTAGATTCGCGGCATGCAGATACCTCCCCGCGTGCTGACCGTCGCCGGCTCCGACTCCGGCGGCGGCGCCGGCATCCAGGCCGATCTGAAGACGATGCTGGCGCTGGGCACCCACGGCATGAGCGTGCTCACCGCGGTCACCGCGCAGAACTCCCTGGGCGTGCAGGGCGCCTGGGAACTGCCCGCCGAGGCGGTCCGTGCCCAGTTCCGCAGCGTCGCCGACGACATCGGCGTCCAGGCCGTGAAGACCGGCATGCTGGCCTCGCCGGAGCTGGTCCGGGCCGTCGCGGAACTCCTCGCCGGCCTCGGCCCCGGCACCCCGGTCGTGGTCGACCCGGTCGGCGTCTCCAAGCACGGGGACACCCTGCTCGCTGCCTCCGCCCTGGACGCGGTACGCGCCGAGCTGCTGCCCACCGCGACGGTCGCCACCCCCAACCTCGACGAAGTGGCCCAGCTCACGGGCGTACGGGTGGCGGCGGCGGACGAGATGCCGAAGGCGGCCGAGGCGATCCTGGCGTTCGGGCCGCGCTGGGTGCTGGTCAAGGGCGGCCATCTGCCCGCCGGCGACGCGGTGGACCTGCTCACCGACGGCAGCGAGCGGCACTGGCTGCGCGCCCCCCGCCACGACAACCGGCACACCCACGGCACCGGCTGCACGCTCGCCGCCGCGCTCGCCGCCCGCCTCGCGCACGGGGACACCGTCCCGCAGGCCGCGGCGGCCGCGAAGGAGTACGTCACCGGTGCGATCGCGGCGGGCTTCCGGCTGGGGGCGGGCATCGGCCCGGTGGATCACGGGTGGCGGCTGCGCGGCGGGCGCTGAGCACGAGCGGCCGGGTCCGGCCCCGGGGCGCCCGCTGCCCACGGGCCGGCCCCGACCCCCGGCCCTTCCTGGACAACGGCAGAAGCCGGTCCACCCAATGAGGGTGGACCGGCTTCCCAAGCAACCGGCGGGGCGGCGCTACGGCTAAGGCGTCAGCGCGAAACCTTGCCGGCCTTGATGCACGAGGTGCAGGCGTTCAGCTTCTTCGGCGTGCGCCCGACCACTGCACGCACCGTCTGGATGTTGGGGTTCCAACGACGGTTGGTACGGCGGTGCGAGTGCGAGACACTCTTGCCGAAGCCCGGCCCCTTGCCGCAGACGTCGCAGTTGGCAGCCACGGGTCACTCCAAAGACTTCAGATGCACTTACGGTGAGAACCTGTTCGGGCCGAGTGCATAGCCGTGCCGGCGCCGACAGGAGAGGAATGGCCCGATTCTCATCGGGCAACCGGAGCAGCATACAACGGCCACTCCCGCAGGACGAAACTACCACGCACCTCCCGGCCCCCGCCCCGCCCACCCCCGCCGGCCGCGGCTACTGTGCGGTGCACCCCCGCGACCCAGGAGGACGATGTGCCCCACCCGCTCGACGCCACCGCCGTCCGCACCTGGTGCGGCCTGGCCCTGGAGGCGCTCGGACGGGAACGGGAGCGGATCGACGCGATCAACGTCTACCCGGTCGCCGACGGGGACACCGGCACCAATCTCTACCTGACCCTGGAATCGGCCGCCCGCGCCGTCGAGGCGGCCTTCGACGGGCACGCCTCGGCCGGTACCGCGCCCGCCCTCGCCGACGCCGTGGGCGCCATGGCGCACGGCGCCCTCATCGGGGCGCGCGGCAACTCCGGCACCATCCTGGCCCAGCTGCTGCGCGGGATGTCCCAGGTGCTGGCGGCCGCCCCGCCCGGCGGCAGCGGCGCCGCGGACGCGCTCCGCACCGCCCTGCGGCGGGCCGCCACCGCGGCGTACGAGGCGGTCGCGCACCCGGTGGAGGGCACCGTGCTCACCGTGGCGGCCGCCGCGGCCGGCGCCGCCGAGACCGCGGACGCGAAGGAGGCCGCCGGCGTCGCCCGGGCCGCCCACGACGGCGCGCGCCGGGCGCTGGCGGCGACGCCCGGGCAACTGGCCGTGCTGCGGCGGGCCGGGGTGGTGGACGCCGGGGGCTGCGGGCTGGTCGCGCTGCTGGGGGCGCTCGCCGACGCGCTGTCCGGGGAGACCGCCACCGCCGCCCCCGTCGCCGTACGGGCCGGCGGGGCGCTCCCGGAGGAGGCGGCGGGCTGCCCGGCGGCGGTGTACGAGGCGGTGGACGCCGGCGGCCCGGCGTTCGAGGTGATCTACCTGCTGGAGGCCGGGGACGAGGCGGTGGCCCGGCTGCGGGACCGGCTCGACCGGCTCGGGGACTCGCTGGTGGTGGTCGGCGGCGACGGGCTGTGGCACGTCCACGTCCACGCCGATGACGCCGGGGCCGCGGTGGAGGCCGGGATCGAGGCCGGCCGGCCGTACCGGATCCGGATCACCCACTTCGGCGCCGGGCCGCGCGCCAAGGAGCCCGCGCCGGCCGCCCGGGCCGTGGTCGCGGTGGTCCCCGGCGCCGGGCTCGCCGGACTGTGCGCCCGGGCCGGCGCGGTCCCGGTGACCGTGCGCCCCGGGGAGCCGCCCGCCAGCGGCGAACTGGTCCAGGCGGTCCGGCAGGCCCGCGCCCGCGAGGTGATGCTGCTGCCCAACGATCCGGAGCTGCGGCACACCGCGGCGGCCGCCGCCGAACAGGCCCGTGCCGAGGGCGTACGGGTCGCCCTGATCCCCACCCGCTCCGCCGTCCAGGGCCTGGCGGCGCTCGCCGTGCACGAGCCGGGCCGCAGCTTCGACGAGGACGTGGTGGCCATGACCGCCGCGGCCGGCGCCACCCGCTACGCCGAACTCGCCGTCGCCGAGCACCGGTCGTGGACGATGGCCGGGGTCTGCCAGGCCGGCGACGTGCTCGGCCTGATCGAGGGCGATGTCGCGGTGATCGCCCCGGACCTGGCCGGCGCCGCGACCGCGGTCCTGGACCGGATGCTCTCCGCGGGCGGCGAACTGGTCACCCTCGTCCTCGGCGCCGGCGCCCCCGCCGCCCTCGGCGAACGGCTCACCGCCCACGTCCGCGAGCGCCACCTCGCGGTGGACACCGTCGTCTACGAGGGCGGCGGCCACGCGGCGCCGCTGCTGATCGGCGTGGAATAGCGCGTTCCGGCACGCGGGCGCGGCGGCGGTGGCCCGTTGTCAGTGGCGTGGTGTGCAATGGAACGCGTGGCAGCGCTCGACGAACCCCTGAAGAAGATCCTCGGCGGCACCACCGCGAAGGTGCTCGCCGAGCACCTCGGCCTGGAGACGGCCGGCGATCTGCTGCACCACTACCCGCGGCGCTACGCCGAGCGCGGTGAGCTGACCCGCCTCGCCGACCTGCCGCTGGACGAGCACGTCACGGTCGTCGCGCGGGTCGCCGACGCCCGCGTGCTGAAGTTCAACCAAGGCCGCGGGCAGCGGCTGGAGGTGACCCTCACCGACGGCAGCGGCCGGCTCCAGCTGGTCTTCTTCGGCAAGGGCATCCACAAGCCGCACAAGGACCTGCTGCCCGGCCGCAGCGCGATGTTCGCGGGCAAGGTCTCGGTCTTCAACCGCAAGCTCCAGCTCGCCCACCCCGAATACCAGCTCCTCGACGAGGACGCCGACAGCGGCGTGGTGGACGCCTTCGCCGGCAGGCTCCTGCCGATCTACCCGGCCTGCCAGCAGATGCCGTCCTGGAAGATCGCCAAGGCCGTCGACGCGGTGCTGCCGCGCGCCCAGGACGCCGCGGACCCGCTGCCGCCGGCGCTGCGCGAGGGCCGCGGCCTGGTCCCGCTCACCGAGGCGCTGCTGAAGGTCCACCGCCCCGCCACCAAGGCCGATATCGCCGACGCCCGCGCCCGGCTGAAGTGGGACGAGGCGTTCGTCCTCCAGGTCGCGCTGGCCCGCCGCCGCTTCGCCGAGGCCCAACTCCCCGCCGTCCCGCGCCAGTTGGTCAAGGACGGGATCCTCGACGCGTTCGACGCCCGGCTGCCGTTCACCCTCACCGAGGGCCAGCGCAAGGTCAGCCAGGAGATCTTCGACGACCTGGCGACCGAGCACCCCATGCACCGCCTCCTCCAGGGCGAGGTCGGCTCCGGCAAGGCCCAGCCGCTGGACGCCCTGGTGCTCACCCCGCGCGGCTTCCGCCCGATGGGGGAGATGGCGGTGGGCACCGAGGTGGTGGTCCCCGGCGGCACCACGGCCCCGGTGGACGGCGTCTTCCCGCAGGGCGAGCGGGAGGTGTGGCGGCTGGTCCTCTCCGACGGCAGCACCGTCGAGGCCGACGACGAGCACCTGTGGATCGCCACCTCCCGCGCCACGGGGGAGCGGGTGCTGACCACCCGGGAGCTGCGGGCCGGGCTGCTGGACGAGGATGGCCTGCCCCGCTGGTCGATCGCCCCGGCCGTCCCCGCGGACCTCGACGACGGCGGCCCGCGCCCGGTGGACGCCGCCGCGCTGGGCCGCGCGCTCGGCGCGGGCGGCAGCGGCCCGGCCGGCCGCACCGTGCCCGCCGCCTACCGCAACGCCCCGGTCAAGGACCGCCGGGCGCTGCTGCTGGGCCTGCTGGCGGCCGGCGGCGCATTCACGCCCGGCGACGGGTCGGAGGGTGACGGCGACGGGTCCGCCGGCGGGCGCGGTGTGCTGCGCACCGATCACGCCCCGCTGGCAGCCGACGCCGCCTGGCTGGCCCGCTCCCTGGGCGGCACGGCCCGTACGGCCCCCGCGCCCGGCGGCGGCCAGGAGGTCGCCGTCGCGCTCCCCGGCGCGGACACCACCGGAGACGCCGCCTTCCACCGCGCCGTCACGGCCATCGAGCCCGCCGGCCGCCGCCCCGTCCAGTGCATCAGCGTCGCGCACCCCTCCCGCGCCTACGTCACCGACCACTTCACCGTCACCCACAACACCATGGTCGCGCTGCGCGCCATGCTCGGCGTGGTCGACACCGGCGGCCAGGCCGCGATGCTCGCGCCCACCGAGGTGCTGGCCCAGCAGCACCACCGCTCGATCACCGAGATGATGGGCGAGCTGGCCGAGGGCGGCATGCTCGGCGGCGCCGAGCAGGGCACCAAAGTCGTGCTGCTCACGGGCTCGATGGGCGCCGCCGCCCGCCGCCGGGCGCTGCTGGACCTGGCCACCGGCGAGGCCGGCATCGTCATCGGCACCCACGCCCTGATCGAGGACGTGGTGCAGTTCCACGACCTCGGCCTGGTCGTCGTCGACGAACAGCACCGCTTCGGCGTCGAGCAGCGCGACGCCCTGCGCTCCAAGGGCAAGCAGCCCCCGCACCTCCTCGTCATGACCGCCACCCCGATCCCGCGCACGGTCGCCATGACCGTCTTCGGCGATCTGGAGACCTCCGTCCTGGACCAGCTCCCGGCCGGCCGCTCCCCGATCGCCAGCCATGTGGTGCCCGCCAAGGACAAACCGCACTTCCTCGCCCGCGCCTGGGAGCGGGTCCGCGAGGAGGTCGGCGCCGGCCACCAGGCGTACGTGGTCTGCCCGCGGATCGGCGACGACGAGGACGCCCCGGCCGCCAAGGGCAAGAAGGCCAAGGGCGCGGAGGCGGCGGCCGATTCACCGGAGGACGCCGCCGAGAAGCGCCCGCCGCTGGCGGTGCTGGAGGTCGCCGAGCAGCTGCGCACCGGCCCGCTCGCCGGCCTGCGGGTGGCGGTGCTGCACGGCCGGATGGCGCCCGACGACAAGGACGACACCATGCGCCGGTTCGCCGCCGGCGAGCTGGACGTCCTGGTCGCCACCACCGTCATCGAGGTCGGGGTCAACGTCCCCAACGCCACCGTCATGGTGATCATGGACGCGGACCGCTTCGGCGTCTCCCAGCTGCACCAGCTCCGCGGCCGGGTCGGCCGCGGCTCCGCGCCCGGCCTGTGCCTGCTGGTCAGCGAGATGCCCGAGGCCAGCCCGGCCCGCGCCCGGCTCGCCGCGGTCGCCGCCACCCTCGACGGCTTCGAACTCTCCCGTATCGACCTCGAACAGCGCCGCGAGGGCGACGTCCTGGGCCAGGCCCAGTCCGGCGTCCGCTCCTCGCTGCGGATGCTCGCGGTCATCGAGGACGAGGAGGTCATCGCGGCGGCCCGCGAGGAGGCCACCGCCCTGGTGGCCGCCGATCCGGCCCTGGAGGGCTGCCCCGAGCTGCGCACCGCGCTCTCCGCCCTGCTCGACGACGAACGGGAGCAGTATCTGGACAAGGGCTGACGGCGGGCGCGGGCCCGGCCGCCCGGCCCGCGCAGTGAGAACGATCACGGCCGGCCGGGCCCGCGGCCGGGCGCCCGCCCCCGGGGCCGGACATATCGTGGGAGGGCGGAGCCCGCCGGGGCGGCCGCCCCTCCCCGACCCCGATCGACGTAAGGACGGGCCCATGACCCGCGTGATCGCCGGCACGGCCGGCGGCCGCCGCCTCGCCGTACCCCCGGGCACCGGCACCCGCCCCACCTCCGACCGGGCGCGCGAGGGCATGTTCTCCACCTGGGAGGCGCTGGACGGCCCGCTCACCGGCGCCCGCGTCCTGGACCTCTACGGCGGTTCCGGCGCGGTCGGCCTGGAAGCGCTCTCCCGCGGCGCCGCGCACGTCCTGCTGGTCGAGGCCGACACCCGCGCCGTCCGCACCATCCGGGAGAACGTCCGCACGGTCGGCCTGCCCGGCGCCGAGGTCCGCCCCGGCAAGGCCGAGCAGACCGCCGCCGGCCCGCCCCCCGGCGACCCCTACGACATCGTCTTCCTGGATCCCCCGTACGCCGTCGGCGACGACGAGCTGCGCGAGATCCTGCTCACACTCCGTGGTCAGGGCTGGTTTGCCGACGGGGCACTCGTCACCGTGGAGCGGAGCACCCGGGGCGGCGCCTTCGCCTGGCCGGACGGTTTCGAAGCGATCAAGGCCCGTCGCTACGGCGAGGGGACGCTTTGGTACGGTCGCGCCGCTTCGGCGTCCGCCGAACCGACGTCAGCGACCGTGTCATGAACGGACCGGAGAGCGAGGAGACGAAGTTGCGCCGCGCCGTCTGTCCGGGGTCCTTCGACCCCATCACCAACGGGCATCTGGACATCATCGCCCGGGCCTCCAAGCTGTACGACGTCGTCCATGTCGCCGTCATGATCAACAAGTCCAAGCAGGGCCTGTTCACCGTCGAGGAGCGGATCGACCTGATCCGCCGCGCCACCGCCGAGTACGGCAACGTCGAGGTCGAGTCCTTCCACGGCCTGCTCGTCGACTTCTGCAAGCAGCGCGACATCCCCGCCATCGTCAAGGGCCTGCGCGCGGTCAGCGACTTCGACTACGAACTCCAGATGGCCCAGATGAACAACGGCCTCTCCGGCGTGGAGACCCTCTTCGTCCCCACCAACCCCACCTACAGCTTCCTCTCCTCCAGCCTGGTCAAGGAGGTCGCGGCCTGGGGCGGCGACGTCTCCCACCTCGTCCCGCCGTTCGTCCTGGACGCGCTGACCGAACGGCTCCGCAAGCAGCCCTGACCGGGCCCGCGGTGCGGTGGGACCGGCACCTGCCTGACGGTCCGTCAGCAGGTGTCGGGGCGGGGGCTCCTGGCCGTACAGTCGTCCCGTTCCCTCCCTCCAACCCCAGAGAGTGGCGAGTCCAAGGTGGACGTCCAGAAGAAGCTCGACGAGATCGTCGCAGCCGTCGGCAGCGCCCGGTCCGTGCCCATGTCGGCCTCGTGCGTGGTCAACCGCGCCGAGCTGCTCGCCATGCTGGAGGACGTGCGCACCGCCCTGCCCGGATCGCTGGCCCAGGCCCAGGAACTCCTCGGCGGCCGCGAGCAGATGGTGGAGGAGGCCCGCGCCGAGGCCGAGCGGATCATCGAGTCCGCGCACAGCCGGCGCGGCTCGCTGATCTCCGACACCGAGGTGGTCCGGCAGGCCCAGGAGGAGGCGGACCGCATCCTGGCCGAGGCCCGCCAGGAGGCCGAGGAGATCCGCGCCCAGGCCGACGACTACGTCGACAGCAAACTCGCCAACTTCGAGGTGGTCCTCACCAAGACCATCGGCTCCGTCGACCGCGGCCGCGAGAAGCTGCTCGGCCGAGGCCCCGGCCTGGACGAGCAGGGCTACGAGGACACCGAGGCCCCCGAGCGCAGCGCCGACCCCGAGACCCTGCGCCGCCGCGCGGACGCGTACGTGGACGCCAAGTTCGGCGCCTTCCAGGCCGTCCTCACCAAGACCCTGGAGGCGGTCGGCCGCGGCCGCGACAAGCTCCAGGGCGCCCGCCCGATCGACGAGCTCGCCGAGCACCTCGCCACCCAGGCCGACCCGCTGACCGGCGCCCCGCCGCAGGCCGACGCCGACTACCTCGCCGGCCTGGCGGGCGCCACCGCCGGCCACCCCGCCGCGCCGGCCCCGGTCCCGGCCCCCGAGCCGCAGCCGGAGTACGACCCGCAGCCGGGCTACGAGCCGCAGCAGGACTACTACGCCGGCCAGGCCGCCGCCTACCAGCAGCCCGGGGACGGCTACTCCTACCAGCAGCCCGAGCAGGTCCCGTACACCCCGCACCAGGACGCCTACGGCTACGGCTGGCAGCAGCCCCAGCAGCAGCCGGCCGCCGGGCTCCCGCAGCAGGGCTACGACCCGGCCGGCTACCCCGCCGCGCCCCCGCAGCCCGCCCACGCCCCGGCCGCGCAGCCCGGCGCCCTGGACGAGACCAGCCTCTTCGACACCAGCCTGATCAACCTCGACCAGCTCCGCCAGTACGAGGAGGGCCGCCACTGACGGCGGCCGCCCGGCCCGTGCCGGACGGGGGCGGATTGGGCCTATCGGGGCCCGTCCAGTATTCTGGCTGTTCGGTCGCGTGTATGACCGCGATCACCGCTGCCCGTACGCCGGACTCCCGGCGGTGGACGGCCGCAACCGCAGTACAGAAAGCAGGAAAGCCTTGGGCGCCCGCCTCGACCACCGTTCCCCGCTCGTGTTCGACACACGCGAGCTGGGCCGTCGTCCCGGCACGCTCAAGCGGCTCTCCCGCACCGTCGAGGCCCCCGCGGACCTCGGCAACGAGGTCATCGGAGCGCCCGAGGGCGAGCCGGTCGAGCTCGACCTCCGCCTCGAAGCGGTCATGGACGGGGTGCTGGTCACCGGTACCGCCCGTGCGGCCGTCAAGGGCGAGTGCGTAAGGTGTCTGGAGCCGCTGGAGCGACAGCTCGCAGCGGACTTCCAGGAGATGTTCGCCTACCCCGACGCCGACGCCCGGACCGAGTCCGGCGACGACGCCGAGGACGAGGAGGACACCTACTACCTCGAGGACGATCTGATCGACCTCGAACCCGTGCTGCGCGACGCGGTGGTGCTCGCACTGCCGCTGCAGCCGGTGTGCCGGGAGGACTGCCCGGGCCTGTGCCCCGATTGCGGGGCGCGGCTGGCGGACGACCCGGACCACCACCACGACGCCGTCGACATGCGCTGGGCGGCACTGCAGGAACTCGCCGGGTCCAACCAGGACCGCGAGAAGGACAACGAACCCCGCCCCGCCGGGGATGAACCTCAGGAGAAGTAGCCGTGGCTGTTCCGAAGCGGAAGATGTCGCGCAGCAACACGCGCCACCGCCGGTCGCAGTGGAAGGCTGCGGTCCCCACCCTGGTTGCGTGCGAGCGCTGCCAGGAGCCGAAGCAGCAGCACATCGCGTGCCCGAGCTGCGGCACCTACAACAAGCGCCAGGTCATCGCGGTCTGAGCGGCTGGTGACAGGCACTGTGTCTAGCCCCAAGAAGGCAGAAGACGGCCCCTCGTCACCGCGCAGGCGGGCAGACGGAGCGGCACCGGCGGACACGGCCTCGTCCCTCTCGCTTCTGGAAGGGCGGCTCGGGTACACACTTGAGTCCGCCCTTCTGGTGCGTGCGCTGACGCATCGCTCGTACGCCTACGAGAACGGCGGTCTGCCCACCAACGAGCGGCTCGAATTCCTCGGGGATTCGGTGCTCGGCCTGGTGGTCACCGACACGCTGTACCGCATCCACCCCGACCTGCCGGAAGGCCAGCTGGCCAAGCTGCGGGCCGCGGTGGTCAACTCGCGGGCGCTCGCCGAGGTGGGCCGCGGCCTCGACCTCGGCGCTTTCATCCGCCTCGGACGGGGCGAAGAGGGCACGGGCGGCCGGGACAAGGCCAGCATCCTCGCCGACACCCTGGAAGCGGTGATCGGCGCGGTCTATCTCGACCAGGGCCTCGACGCGGCTGGCGAGCTGGTGCACCGGCTCTTCGACCCGCTCATCGAGAAGTCCTCCAGCCTGGGCGCCGGCCTGGACTGGAAGACCAGCCTCCAGGAGCTCACCGCGACCGAGGGCCTCGGCGTCCCGGAATACCTGGTCACCGAGACCGGCCCGGACCACGAGAAGACCTTTACTGCTGCCGCCCGCGTCGGTGGTGTCTCGTACGGCACCGGCACCGGCCGCAGCAAGAAGGAAGCCGAGCAGCAGGCGGCCGAATCCGCGTGGCGCGCGATCCGCGCCGCGGCGGACGAGGCGGCCGGGACGGCGCCCGAGGGCGGCGATCCGGCTCAGGCTTCCGGCGGCGCCCCGTCGCCGGCCCACTGATCCACCGCCACTGACCCCCTCCGGACGGCTCGTGCCGCTCCGGGCGGGGTCAGCGGCGTATTCCCCACCGTTCCCCAGGACGTACAGGAGCGCCCGTGCCCGAGCTGCCCGAGGTCGAGGTCGTCCGCCGCGGGCTCGCGCGCTGGGTCAGCGGCCGGACCGTCGACACCGTCGAGGTCCGCCATCCGCGCGCCATCCGCCGCCACACCGCGGGCGCCGCGGACTTCGCCGACCGGCTCACCGGGCTGCGGATCGGCCCGGCCCGCCGGCGCGGCAAGTACCTCTGGCTCCCGGTGACCGGCGGCGGCCCGGCCGCGCAGAGCGCCGCCGAGGGCATCGCCCCCGTCGTCACCCCCGACGTCACCCACGGCCTGGCGGTCCTGGCCCACCTCGGCATGAGCGGCCAGCTCCTCGTCCAGCCGCACGACGCGCCCGACGAGAAGCACCTGCGCATCCGGATCCGCTTCGCCGACACCGACGGCACCGAACTCCGCTTCGTCGACCAGCGCACCTTCGGCGGCCTCTCGCTGCACGACACCGTGCCCGGCGACCCCGACCTGCTGCCCGACGTGATCGCGCACATCGCCCGCGACCCCCTCGACCCGGCCTTCGACGACGCCGCCTTCCACGACGCGCTGCGCCGCCGCCGCACCACGATCAAGCGGGCCCTGCTGGACCAGACGCTGATCAGCGGCGTCGGCAACATCTACGCCGACGAGGCGCTGTGGCGCTCCCGGCTCCACTACGACCGGCCGACCGCCACCCTCACCCGCCCCCGCACCGCCGAACTCCTCGGCCACGTCCGGGACGTGATGACCGCCGCGCTGGCCGTCGGCGGCACCAGCTTCGACAGCCTCTACGTCAACGTCAACGGCGAATCCGGCTACTTCGAACGCTCCCTGGACGCCTACGGCCGCGAGGACGAACCCTGCCGCCGCTGCGGCACCCCCATCCGCCGCCGCCCCTGGATGAACCGCTCCAGCTACTTCTGCCCCCGCTGCCAGCGCCCGCCGCGGTCCGGCTGACCGGGGCCGGGGGCCTCGTCAGAAGCCGAAGTCCTGCGTCCACCACGGCCCGCCCGGGCCGAAGTGGGCGCCGACGCCGAGGGTGCGGTACTCGCAGTTGAGGATGTTGGCGCGGTGGCCGGGGCTGTTCATCCAGGAGTCCATCACCGAGCGGGCGTCGGCCTGGCCGCGGGCGATGTTCTCGCCGCCGAGGTCCGGTATGCCCGCGGCGCGGGCGCGGTCCCAGGGGGTGCGGCCGTCCGGGTCGGTATGGCTGAAAAAGCCGCGGCGCGCCATGTCGTCGCTGAAGTGCTGGGCCAGACCGGCCAGTTCACCGCTCGCGGTCACCGGCGAGCAGCCCGCGCGGGCGCGTTCCTGGTTGACCAGCGTGACCACCTCGGCCTCGGCCGCGGACTCGGCGCCGCCGCCGGTGACGGGGCCGGCGGTCGGGGTCGCGGAGGGGCGGGGCGCGGTGGTGGCCGTTCCGCCGGTGGGCGGTGCGGAGGGCCGGCCGCCGGGCGTACGGGTCGGGGACGCGGACGGGTGGGGCGACGACGGGGAGGCGGCGGGGGAGGCGGGCGCGGTGGTGCGGTCCGCGCCCCGGGAGGGGGCGCGCCCGGCGTCCCGGCCGGCCGGGGCCGTCGTCCCGGGTTCCGGCGCGGTGAAGCTCTCCTGCGGTTCGGCGTCCGGCAGCGTCCCGGCGCGGACCCGGCCGGCGCCGTCGCCGCCGGCCACCTCGAACCGGCCGCCGCCGGGCACGAGTCCGGAGACCACCGCCACCGCGCCCATCGCCACCGCGGCGGACGCGCCGAGCAGTCCGGTGCGCACCGGCGCGGCCCGCCGCGTGGCCCGGTGGCCGCGGTGCCCGGCGGGCGCGGGAATTCCCGCCGGTCCGTCAGCAGGCCCCGTCCGCACGGGTTCCGGGGCGTGGGAAGCAGAGCGTCGATGGCGGCCCATCCGCGGTCGTTCCTTCCGTCCAGCGTCACGATGCTTCACCCGAAAGGGTGATCCTTCGCTGTCGGGGGACTGTACGGCATGACGGATGGGGCGGATGTGCTTGCCGGGCAATTGGCCGGTTACCGTGCCCCCATGGAAGACGAGGTGCGGATGACCGCCTGGGTGCGCGGCCGGGTCCAGGGTGTCGGTTTCCGCTGGTTCACCCGTGCGAACGCGCTGCGGATCGGCGGGCTCGCCGGATTCGCGGTCAATCTCGGCGACGGCCGCGTCCAGGTCGTCGCCGAGGGCCCCAAGGACCGCTGCGAGGCGCTGCTGGAGTGGCTGCGGACCGGGGACACGCCCGGGAACGTCGAGGGTGTCACTGAGATTTGGGCCACGCCGCGGGGCGGCTACGACGGCTTCGCGATCCGCTGACCGGGCCGGGCGGAGCCGCCCGGACGGCCCTGTCCGGCCACCGCGGCGGTGCGGGTTCGTGAGCTGCTTACGGGAGATAAGCCCAGGTGGTTGCCAACTCGGCCGACCCGTGCAAGGCTGCCGCTGTACGGATGATCTCCACGCCCGGCGGGCCCTTTCTGGAGAGTTGGCGCCATGCCCTGGCGGCCGCGCACTCTCAGGCGCCCGAGGATACGGGCTGTGATCGTGTTGACCCTCCATCCGTTTGGTGAGACGCTGGAATCCCCGCGCACCCTAGGTGTTTGGCATTGAATACACCGGGATAATGGCAAGCACCGCGGGTGCGAATCCCTCACGACCCAACCGCTTCGGTCGGTCACTCATTGTGGAGGACCATCCATCATGGCAAAGGCGCTTCTCGGTTACGTCGGCGGCTCCGACCCCCGAGTCCTCGCCGAGATGCGACGGCTTCAGCAGCGCGTCCAGGACCTCGAATCCGAACTCATTCGGATGCAGGCCGAGAACGACATGCTCTCCGCTGCCGCGCGTCGCGACGACTCGGTGCTCGACATCGACGTATCCCAGGCGGAGCCCGCGCTCACCTGACCCCTTCCGGGGCCGGACGGGCTGTCCGCCAGCCGTATGAGGCACCGCACGCTTCACGGTCAGCACCGCAAGATCTGCAAGGGACGCTTCGGCGTCCCTTCGTCGTTCTCCCCGTCCCCGGCAATTCCGTGCGGATCTTCCCCGCTTTGAGGATCTTCCCCGCCTTTGCCGTCGCGTGCGGTCTTTCCCGTCGTGGTCTCTTTCGCCGGCCGGGCACCTGGATGCTCTCCGGTCACTTCCGTACCAGGCGATTCCCCAGCCCCTCGGTGACGCCCTTACCGCATGATGTGCCCCTCCCTTTCCCCGGCGAAACCGGAAAGGGAAACGGCGGCGGATACCCGGCGGGCGCACGCCCGCGCCCCGGCCGCCGGAATGGCGCGGAAGGGGCCGCCGGGGCGGCCGGTAGAGTCCAATGGCGTGCACCTGAAGAGTCTGACCCTGCGAGGCTTCAAGTCCTTCGCCTCCGCCACGACGCTCCGCTTCGAACCGGGCATCACCTGCGTCGTCGGCCCCAATGGTTCCGGCAAGTCCAACGTCGTGGACGCGCTGTCCTGGGTGATGGGGGAGCAGGGCGCGAAATCGCTGCGCGGCGGGAAGATGGAGGACGTCATCTTCGCCGGGACCACCGGGCGGCCGCCGCTCGGCCGGGCCGAGGTCTCGCTGACGATCGACAATTCCGACGGTGCGCTGCCCATCGAATACGCCGAAGTCACCCTGACCCGGACCATGTTCCGCAACGGCGGCAGCGAGTACCAGATCAATGGCGACACCTGCCGGCTGCTGGATATCCAGGAACTGCTCTCCGATTCCGGTATCGGCCGGGAGATGCATGTGATCGTCGGCCAGGGCCAGCTCGATTCCGTCCTGCACGCCGATCCGATGGGCCGCCGGGCGTTCATCGAGGAGGCGGCCGGGGTGCTCAAGCACCGCAAGCGCAAGGAGAAGGCGCTGCGGAAGCTGGACGCGATGAAGGCCAATCTCGCCCGCGTCCAGGACCTCACCGACGAACTGCGGCGGCAGCTCAAACCGCTCGGGCGGCAGGCCGCGGTCGCCCGGCGGGCCGCCGTCATCCAGGCCGATCTGCGCGACGCCCGGCTGCGGCTGCTCGCCGACGACCTCGTCGCGCTGCGCCGGGCGCTGGCCGCCGAGATCGCCGACGAGGCGGCGCTGAAGGAGCGCAAGGAGGCCGTGGAGGCGCGGCTGCGCGGCGCCCGGCAGCGCGAGGCGGCGCTCGAGGAGGAGGTGCGCGCCCTCGCCCCGCGGCTGGAGCGGGCCCAGCGGACCTGGTACGAACTCTCCCGGCTGGCCGAGCGGGTGCGCGGCACGGTGTCGCTGGCCGAGGCCCGGGTGCGCAGCGCCACCGCGGCGCCGCCGGAGGAGCGGCGCGGCCGGGACCCGGAGGACCTGGAGCGGGAGGCGGCCCGGATCCGCGAGCAGGAGGCGGAGTTGACCGCCGCGCTGGAGGCGGCGAGCCGGGCGCTGTCCGACACCGTCGAGCACCGGGCCGAGCTGGAGCGGCAGTTGGCCGACGAGGAGCGGCGGCTGCGGGACGCGGCCCGGGCGCTGGCCGACCGGCGCGAGGGGCTGGCCCGGCTCAGCGGCCGGGTGACCGCCGCGCGCGGCCGGGCCGCCTCGGCGCGGGCGGAGATCGAGCGGCTGGCCGAGGCCCGGGACGCGGCGCGGAGCCGGGCGGCCGAGGCCCAGGAGGCGTACGAGCGGCGCAGCGCCGAGGTCGGCGGGCTGGACGTGGACGACGCGGAGCTGACCGGGCGGTACGAGGCGGCGCGGGCGGAGCTGGCGGCGGCGGAGTCCGCGCTGACCGCGGCGCGGGAGGCGCTGGCCGCCGCCGAGCGGGAGCGCGCGGCGACCGCCGCCCGGCACGACGCGCTCGCCCTCGGGCTGCGCCGCAAGGACGGCACCGGCGCGCTGCTGGCCGCCGGGGACCGGCTCGGCGGGCTGCTCGGGCCGGCCGCCGAGCTGCTGACCGTGGCGCCGGGGTACGAGGTGCCGGTGGCGGCCGCGCTGGGGGCGGCGGCGGACGCGGTGGCGGTCACCGGACCGGCCGCCGCGGCCGAGGCGCTACGGCTGCTGCGGAAGGAGGACGCGGGGCGGGCGGCGATGGTGCTGGGCGGCGGCCGGCCGGCCCGGGTGCCGGCGCCGGCGGGGCCGGTGCAGGCCGGGCCGGCGCAGGTGGGGACCGGGCAGGCCGGGCCGGTGGTGCCGGCACCGGCGGGGGCGGAGGTCCGGGAGGCGGTGGCCTCCTCGGCGGGCGCGGAGGCCCGGGAGGCGGTGGCCTCGCCGGTGGCGGCGGAGGTCGCCGGGCGGCCCGCGGCGGAGGCGGTGGCCGGGGGCGGGGGTGCCTGTGGGGCCGGTGGTTCCGGTGAGTTCGGTGGGGCTGGTGAAGGCGGTGAGGCAGCCGGGCCCGGTGGGGCCGGGGAAGCCACCGGTGCGTACGGGACCGGTCCGGGCCGGGCGCCCGGGGCCGCCGGGAGGCTTGTACCGGCGGGTGAACTGGTCGGCGGGCCGCGGGAGTTGACCGCGTCGGTGGCCCGGCTGCTGCGCGATGTGGTGGTGGTCGGCACGCTGGAGGAGGCCGAGGAGCTGGTGGCCGCGCGGCCGGAGCTGACCGCCGTCACCGCGGACGGCGATCTGCTCGGGGCGCATTTCGCGCAGGGCGGTTCGGCGGGGGCGCCGAGCCTGCTGGAGGTCCAGGCGTCGGTCGACGAGGCGGCGGCCGAGCTGACCGCGCTGGCCGCCCGCTGCGAAGAGCTGGCCGGGGCCCGCCGGGACGCGGAGCGGCGCCGTACCGAGTGCGCCGCGCTGGTCGAGGAGCTGGACGGGCGGCGGCGCGCGGCCGACCGGAAGAAGTCCGAGGTCGCCGGGGACCTGGGGCGGCTGGCCGGGCAGGCGCGGGCCGCCGCCGGGGAGGCCGAGCGGGCCGCCGCGGCCGCCGCCCGCGCCGAGGAGGCGCTCGCAGCGGCCACCGAGGAGGCCGAGGAGCTGGCCGCCCGGCTCGCCGCGGCGCAGGAGGACCCGGCCGCGTCCGACGAGGAGCCCGACACCTCCGTCCGCGACCGGCTGGCCGCCGACGGGGCCAACGCCCGGCAGACCGAGATGGAGGCCCGGCTCCAGGCGCGTACGCACGAGGAGCGGGTCAAGGCGCTGGCCGGGCGGGCCGACGCGCTGGACCGGGCCGCACGCGCCGAACGGGAGGCCCGGGCGCGGGCCGAGCGGCGGCGGGCCCGGCTGCGCCACGAGGCGGCGGTGGCCCAGGCGGTGGCCTCCGGCGCGGCGCAGCTGCTGGCGCATATCGAGGTGTCGCTGGTCCGGGCCGAGGAGGAGCGGGCCGCCGCCGAGGCGGCCAAGGCGGAGCGCGAACGGGCGCTGGCGGCCGAGCGCGAGCAGGGCCGGGAGCTGGCGGCCGAGCTGGACAAGCTGACCGACTCGGTGCACCGCGGGGAGGTGCTCGGTGCCGAGAAGCGGCTGCGGATCGAGCAGCTGGAGGCCCGGGCGCTGGAGGAGCTGGGCACCGAACCGGATGTGCTGGTGGCCGAGTACGGGCCCGACCAGCCGGTGCCGCCGTCCCCGCCGGCCGAGGGCGAGGAGCTGCCCGACGACCCGGACCACCCCCGCAACCAGCCGGTGCCGTTCGTCCGGGCCGAGCAGGAGAAGCGACTGCGGGCCGCCGAGCGGGCGTACCAGCAGCTCGGGAAGGTGAACCCGCTCGCGCTGGAGGAGTTCGCGGCGCTGGAGGAGCGCCACCGCTTCCTCAGCGAGCAGCTTGAAGACTTGAAGAAGACCCGGTCGGATCTGCTGCGGGTGGTCAAGGAGGTCGACGAACGGGTCGAGCAGGTCTTCACCGAGGCGTACCGCGACACCGCCCGGGAGTTCGAGGGCGTCTTCGCCCGGCTCTTCCCGGGCGGCGAGGGGCGGCTGGTGCTGACGAACCCGGACGACATGCTGGCCACCGGGGTGGACGTGGAGGCGCGCCCGCCGGGGAAGAAGGTCAAGCGGCTCTCGCTGCTCTCCGGCGGCGAGCGGTCGCTGACCGCGGTGGCGCTGCTGGTGTCGATCTTCAAGGCGCGGCCGAGCCCGTTCTATGTGATGGACGAGGTCGAGGCGGCGCTGGACGACACCAACCTCCAGCGGCTGATCGGGATCATGGCGGAGCTCCAGGAGAGCTCCCAGCTGATCGTGATCACGCACCAGAAGCGGACGATGGAGGTCGCCGACGCGCTCTACGGCGTCTCGATGCAGGGCGACGGCGTCTCGAAGGTGATCAGTCAGCGGCTGCGCTGAGGGGCGCGGGGCGGGACCGTCCGCACCCGGTCCGGAACGGTGTGTCGTCGGGCCGTGAAGCCATCCAAGATCAATTCAGGACTTGAATGAAGGCTGCGTTAGGCGGGTGAGAAATCCGTCAGGTTCGGCCTATTGACTTCGAAACTTAAAGGCATAGTCTCTGCAACGTTGCTTTTACCTTCAAGTGGTGGGTGCCCCCACCGTGTGCCCCACTTGTAAGGGCCAGCCCCCTACGCCCGGCAGCGCAGCCGGGCCACTGGAGTTCACGTTGACCAGCACCGCGCAGCCGACGGTCCCGGAAGGCCACAAGGCCCAGCCCGACCACCTCGGCCATGTCATCTTCATCACCGCGGCTGCCGCGATGGGCGGCTTTCTCTTCGGCTACGACAGCTCCGTGATCAACGGCGCCGTCGAGGCGATCCGCAGCCGCTACGACGTCGGGTCCGCCGTCCTCGCGCAGGTGATCGCCATCGCCCTGATCGGCTGCGCCATCGGCGCCGCCACCGCCGGCCGGATCGCCGACCGGATCGGCCGCATCCGGGTCATGCAGATCGCCGCGGCGCTCTTCACCATCAGCGCCATCGGCTCCGCGCTGCCGTTCGCCCTCTGGGACCTGGCCGTGTGGCGCGTCCTGGGCGGTATCGCCATCGGTATGGCCTCGGTCATCGGCCCGGCCTACATCGCCGAGGTCTCGCCGCCCGCCTACCGCGGCCGGCTCGGCTCCTTCCAGCAGGCGGCCATCGTCGTCGGCATCGCCGTCTCCCAGCTCGTCAACTGGGGCATCCTCAACCTCGCCGACGGCCAGCAGCGCGGCAAGATCGCCGGCCTGGAAGCCTGGCAGTGGATGCTCGGCGTGATGGTCGTCCCGGCCATCCTCTACGGGCTGCTCTCCTTCGCGATCCCCGAGTCGCCGCGCTTCCTGATCTCGGCCGGCCGGACCGACCGCGCCAAGGAGGTGCTCGCCGAGGTCGAGGGCAGCGCGGTGGACCTCGACGCCCGGGTCACCGAGATCCAGGACGCGATGCGCCGTGAGCACAAGTCCACCTTCAAGGACCTGCTCGGCGGCAGGGGCGGCTTCCTGCCGATCGTCTGGGTCGGTATCGGCCTGTCGGTCTTCCAGCAGCTCGTCGGCATCAACGTCGCCTTCTACTACTCCTCGACGCTGTGGCAGTCGGTCGGCATCAACCCGGAGAGCTCGTTCTTCTACAGCTTCACCACCTCGATCATCAACATCGTCGGCACCGTGATCGCGATGCTGCTCGTCGACCGGATCGGCCGCCGCCCGCTGGCCCTCATCGGCTCGGCCGGCATGGCCGTCGCGCTCGCCCTGGAGGCGTGGGCCTTCTCCGCCAAGACCGCGGCCGGCACCCTGCCGGCCACCGAGGGCACCGTGGCCCTGATCGCCGCGCACTGCTTCGTGCTCTTCTTCGCCCTCTCCTGGGGTGTCGTGGTCTGGGTCTTCCTGGGCGAGATGTTCCCGAACAAGATCCGGGCCGCCGCGCTGGGCGTCGCCGCCTGCGCGCAGTGGATCGCCAACTGGGCGATCACGGCGAGCTTCCCGAGCCTGTCCGACTGGAACCTCTCCGGCACCTACGTGATCTACATGATCTTCGCCGTGCTTTCGATCCCCTTCGTGCTCAAGTTCGTGAAGGAGACCAAGGGCAAGGCGTTGGAGGAGATGGGCTAACCCCCCCGCCAGCCCTCTCCTCAGTCCTCACCGCTGCCCCGGCTCACCCGAGCCGGGGCAGCGGTGCTGTGCGGGGACGGACGGGACCGGCTGTCCTACAGGAGCGGGCTGTCCTCGGGTATGAGCAGCCAGCGGCGCGGCGCACCGGCCACCGGCTCGGCGTCCGCCAGGCGCAGGCCGGCCTCCGCCGAGGCGTACGCCAGCTCGTGCGCGCCGTACATGGCGGCCGGCAGGGACCAGCTCCAGAAGCGGTACAGCCAGTGGCCCTCGGGCTCGTCGCCGTACGGCGGGAGGCCGATCTCCTCCATCCGCTCGGTGCGGCCGTCCCGGGAGAGCGTGCCGAAGGTGCCGCCCTTGGGGTTGAAGTACAGCCCGTACGCGGTGGTGCCGGGGGAGAGGGCGTCCAGCGGCGGCTCGGTGCTCAGCAGATACGACAGCGGCTGGACCAGTACGCAGCCGCCGGGCACGCCGGTGACGCCGACCCAGCGGTGCGCCTCCTCGACATCGCACTCATCGGGGCCGTACGAGGCGGCGCGGTCCGGATCCGCCGCGGCCTCCGGCGGGAGCACCGGGACGTCCCGGGGGTCCAGGCCCAGCCGGCGGATCGCCTCCTCCTCGCCGACGCCCGCCACGAACGCCACCGAGAGGCCGTCGGTGTCCACCCCCTCGAACACCGCCGCCCGCTCGTCCGCCTCCCGCTGGGCGGCGCGCTCCCCGGGAGTGAGCGGCACCGCGCCCGGCAGCCCGGCGAACAGCGGGGCCAGCTCCGTGGTCAGCGCCAGCCGGCCGGGGGAGCGGCCGGCGACCCGCGGGCGCCAGGCGTCGGCGCCGGCCCGCAGCAGCAGCGCGGCGGTCTCCCGCGCGCCGTGGCAGACGGCGTGCCACAGGGGGGAGCAGCCCTGGTCGTCCGGCTCGTCCACGGGCGCGCCGGCCTCCAGCAGGGCGGCGACCGCCTCCGGCGAGCCGTACGCGGCGGCGCGGTGCAGCGGCGCCTCCCGGGAGCCGGGCGCGCGGCCGGCCGGATCGGCGCCGCGGGCCAGCCGGGCCCGCACCACGGCGGCGTCCTGCCAGTGCGCGTTGACCATCCCCTCCCAGTCGGCGCGGGCCGGATCGGGGGCGGGCGGGCGCCACACCGCGGCCTCCGGCTCGGCCGGCCGGGCCAGGATCTCGGCCGGCCCGGCGCTGACGGCGAGGAACCCCCGCGATTCCCCGCCGTCCGCCGGAGCGTCCGGAGCCGCGGCGTCCGGCACCGGGGTGTCAAGCCCGGCGGCGTCCGGCCCCGCCGCGCCCGGCGCCACGGCCTCCGTCACCGCCGCGTCCGGCCAGATCTCCCGCGCCTCCCGGGCCGCCGCCCGCAGCGGTCCGGCGTCGAAGACCGTGACCGTCTCGGGCACCTGCTCGTCCGGCCACTCCACCACCAGCTGGGTGGGCCCGGCCGGCGGCAGCTGCGAGAGGTGGAGTTCGAGCGCGTAGTGGAACGCGCCGCCGGTGCCGCCGCTCAGCCGCAGCGTCGGGCCGGACCGCCCGGACGCCGGCCAGGAGGCGCCGTCCAGGGTGGTGACCTTCCGCCCGTCGGCCAGCAGCAGCCCGCAGCGCAGAGCCCCGCCGCCCGGGTGCCCGAACGGCGACGTCCGGCCGCCGGGGCGGATCCGGCGCAGGAAGACCGACAGCCGCATCGTCACCGACCGCGGCCAGACGTCCCAGCCGGTCAGCAGGATCCGCGCCGCCGGGCCCGCGCCGGCCTCGGCGAGCTGCGGGAGCTGGGCCGGGACGAACCAGTGGGAGGGCGCGAACTCCTCGTCCCCGGCGGGGACGTAGGAACCCAACTCCAGGGTCTCGTCGGGGACTTCGGGCGGTGGTTCGGCCGCGGTCAGACCGTCGAAGAAGCTCATGCACCGATCGTGGCACCCACCACTGACAATCGGCCGCGCGCCGCCGCTCGCGGGGGCCGCGGACATGGCGGGTCCCCTCCGCCAGAGCAGGTGGCGAAGGGGACCGTAGCTGACGATACGTCAGTTATGCCGTGGAGGGGAGGGCAACCCGTCGGGATCAGACGGTCTCGACGGCCTTCGGCTCGGCCTCGGCCGCCGGCGCCGGGGCCGCGTTCTCCGGGGCGGCCGGCAGGACCGCGAAGACCACCGCGGCGATCAGGACGGTGGCCGCCCAGCCCAGGCCGTTCTCGCCGATCCAGGTGCCGGCCAGCGGGCCGGAGAACCACTGCACCTTGGTGAAGGACAGCCCGGCCAGCAGCGCCACGCCCCAGGCGGTCAGCGCCTGCCAGCAGAAGCCGCCGCGGTACCAGTACCGGCTGGTGCGGCCGATGGTCATCAGGCTCTCCGCGTGGTAGCGCACGGCCATCTTGCGGCGGCGGAACATGTCCACCCCGTAGACGCCGATCCAGGCGGAGAACGAGACCGCGAGCAGGGTCAGGAAGGCGATGAACTGGCCCACGAAGTCCTTGGCCACCAGCATCATGAACAGGCCGCCGATGAGGCTGATGGCGGCGTTGATGCTGACCGCCAGGGCGCGCGGCAGCTTGACGCCCATGGTCTGCGCGGTGAAGCCGGCGGAGTACATCGACAGGCTGTTGATCAGCATCATGCCGATCAGCGCGGTGATCAGGTACGGGATCGCGATGGCGGACGGCAGCACCTGGCCGAGGAAGGACATCGGGTCGGTGTTCTGGTTGGCCAGCTCCGGGTTGGACACGGCCATCACACCGCCCATGACCACCATCGGGACGAGCACCAGCGCGGCGCCGGAGACGGTGGTGCCGACGATCTTCTTGCCGGACGCGGAGTGCGGGAGGTAGCGCGCGAAGTCCGGGCCGGTGGGCACCCAGCTGAGGCCGCCGGCCGCGATGGTGCCGATGCCCGCGATCATCATCGCGCCGCTGCCCGGCGCCTTGGCGAAGATGGCGCCCCACGGCATCTCGACGATCAGGTAGACCAGCACCACGACGCTGATGAGGCTGAAGAGGTACGTGGAGTACTTGTTGCAGACGTTGAGCGCCTTGCGGCCCAGGCCGCTGACCAGGAAGGTGCAGGCGACGAAGCCCAGCAGCGTCACCACGACCAGCACGTTGTTGGTCTTGATGCCGAAGACGAGGCGGAGCACGGTCAGGATCGCGTACGCGCCGCTGACCGCGTTGATGGTCTCCCAGCCGAAGCGGGCGACCCACAGGATCGCGCCCGGGAAGTAGTTGCCGCGCACGCCGAAGGCGGCCCGGGAGAGCATCGCGCCCGGCGCGCCGCCCCACTTACCGGAGACCGACAGCAGGCCGACGATGCCGAACGAGATCGTCGAGGCGATCGCGGCGACGACCAGCACCTGCCAGAAGTTCAGCGCGTTGTTGATCACCAGGGACGCGCCCATGGTGAGCAGCAGCACGCTGATGTTCGCCGCCACCCAGGTGGGGAAGAGCTCGCGGACCCGTCCCCGGCGCTCGTGATCCGGGACCGGCTCGATGCCCCGGGTCTCGACGGCGCCTTCGGCCGCGGGGGCGGATATGGATGAGGACGTAGTGCTGGTGCCCATGGGTGCAGCTGTCTCCGTGCGGGGGTCTGGGGCACCTCCGGGAGGGAGGTGCAGGCAGCGGCAGTGATGCCCGGCCAGATTGCGATTGCCAGGACTCTACGCGCGTTGCGCGGCCGACCACCATCGTACTTAGGTCCAACTTCTACCGGTCCGCCCCCTTGGACCCCCTGACGATGACACAGGTCAGGCCATCTTGTCGATGAATCCAGTCACACCCCCGTGATCAGGACATACATGGGCGCAGTGGACGGCCGAAAGAGGAATCGGAGGCCCCTCTTCCGGGTTTCCGGCGGTTCCCTGGAGCCCTTCGGAGAGACGCATCTCTCGTCTGAGCGCGGTGCGCGTGAGACCGCCGGCGGCGGGAAAACGCCCCCCTGGGCATGGCGGAGCGTCCTTGGTGCAAGGTGACCGGATGAACGACAGCGCGGACCCGTGGGAGGCCGATGTGCCGGACAAGACGTGCCAGTGGTGCCAGGGCACCGGATATGTGTCCCAGGCCCTCGCCTACGGACCCGGCGCCGATCCGTTCCGAGGGCCCTGCGAGACCGTCCAGCGGGCCGGCGAGTGCCGCCACTGCCAGGGCACCGGGACGTACGACGCGGACCGCGACCCCACTCTGGAGCGCTGGCGTACCCAGGAGCGCCGCGAGTCGTAGACCGGGCCGGGCCGGGGTCGTACGCCCTCCGGCACCCGGGGCGGATCCCCGGGCGCGTGCCGCGGCCGGCGGCGGGGTGTGGCTGATACTGGAGGGGTTATGGAAACCGTCATCCTTGCCGTAGTCATCGCCGTGGTCGTGCTCGGCGCGATCAGCGGGCTCGTCGTCACCGGCCGCAGGAAGAAGCAGCTGCCGCCGCCCCCGCCGCCCACCCCCTCCGTCACCGCGCCCCCCGCCGAACCGCAGGTCGGCGAGGAGGCCGAGACCCCGCGCGACGAAGAACGCCGCACGATCGAAGAGGTCGAGCTGCCCGCGGCCGAGGCCCCCGTGGCCGAGCCCGAGGCACCGGCCGCCGAGCCGGAGGCGCCCGCCGCGCCCGCCGTCGAGGTCCCCGAGCCGACCGCCGGCCGCCTGGTGCGGCTGCGCGCCCGGCTCGCCCGCTCCCAGAACACCCTCGGCAAGGGTCTGCTGACCCTGCTCTCCCGCGAGCACCTCGACGAGGAGACCTGGGAGGAGATCGAGGACACCCTGCTGACCGCCGACGTCGGCGTCGCCCCCACCCAGGAGCTGGTCGAGCGGCTGCGCGAGCGGGTCAGGGTGCTCGGCACCCGCACCCCCGAGGACCTGCGCACGCTGCTCCGCGAGGAGCTGCTCGCCCTCATCGGCACCGACGCCGACCGCACCGTGCACACCGCCAACGGCATCGGCAACGGCGGCGGCGAGATCCCCGGCGTGGTGATGGTCGTCGGCGTCAACGGCACCGGCAAGACCACCACCACCGGCAAGCTCGCCCGCGTCCTGGTCGCCGACGGCAAGTCCGTCGTCCTCGGCGCCGCCGACACCTTCCGCGCCGCCGCCGCCGACCAGCTCCAGACCTGGGGCGAGCGGGTCGGCGCCCGTACGGTCCGCGGCCCGGAGGCCGGCGACCCGGCGTCGGTCGCCTACGACGCGGTGAAGGAGGGCATCGCCGAGTCCGCCGATGTCGTGCTGATCGACACCGCGGGCCGGCTGCACACCAAGACCGGCCTGATGGACGAGCTGGGCAAGGTCAAGCGGGTCGTGGAGAAGCACGGCCCGGTGGGCGAGGTGCTGCTCGTCCTGGACGCCACCACCGGCCAGAACGGCCTGGTCCAGGCGCGGGTCTTCGCCGAGGTCGTGGACATCACCGGCGTGGTGCTCACCAAGCTCGACGGCACCGCCAAGGGCGGCATCATCATCGCCGTCCAGCGCGAACTGGGCGTCCCGGTCAAGCTGGTCGGCCTGGGCGAGGGCCCGGACGACCTGGCGCCGTTCGAGCCCGAGGCGTTCGTGGACGCGCTGATCAGCTGACCCGGCGCCACGGTCTGACGGCGGCGGCCCCCGCCACCCGCGTACGACGGGTGGCGGGGGCCGCCGCCGTCCGGGGCACAGGGATCCGGCCAACACGGGCCGCGATCACCACCCGGGGCCCGCGCCCCGTTCAGAAACCCCGCGGCCCGTCCGGCGCGGCCCGCCCGCCCGCCGCGCGGTTGCACGCGTACGCCAGCGTGCCCAGCAGCAGCCGGGCCTGCGGCGGCCGGCCGGCGGTCTCCAGGGACGGCGGGCGGAGCCAGCGCACCGGGCCGCGCCCGCCGAGGTCGGACGGCGGCGCGGTGACGTACGCGCCCGGGCCCAGCGGCCGCAGGTCCAGCTCCGCGTCGTCCCAGCCCATGCGGTAGAGGAGGTCGGGGAGCGCGGCGGCCGCCCCGGGGGCGACGAGGAAGAGCGCGCGCCCGGTGGGCGTGACCGCCACCGGCCCCAGCGGCACCCCCATCCGCTCCAGCCGCGCCAGCGCGCCCCGCCCGGCCTCCTCCGGGACGTCCAGGACGTCGAAGGAGCGGCCCACCGGGAGCAGCACCGCCGCGCCCGGCGTCTCCGCCCAGGCGGCCAGCGCCTCCTCCAGCGTCGCGCCGGCCGCCAGCTCGCGGCCGAAGGACAGCGGATGCGCGCCCGGCGCGGGGCAGTCCGCCGCGCCGCACGAGCACTCCGTGCGGCCGCCGGTCCGCACCGCGCGGGCCCCGGGGACCACGTCCCAGCCCCACAGTCCGGTGTACTCCGCGACCGCGGTGCCCTCGGCCGAGCGGAGGCGGCGGCCAGGACCCGTACGCCGGTCCCGGATGCCGCCGATCGTGAAACCCATGCCCCCTCCAACGGGTGGTGCGTGTGAGTGGTTACGAGTCGGCGCATTGACGAGGAGACGGTTCTTCACGCTGGTGTTCACGCTCCGTCGGCGGTCCGCGATGCCGTTGGTGTGCGGTCGTGCACCGGGTGGTGCGGCGGCGGGCGCGCGCCCTGGCGTGCTTCGCTCCGCCCGGCCCCGGATGACCTGTGTCAAGTCAATCGCGGGAGAAGCCCGGGTAGTTCACGCGGAGGGGTGGCGAATGGTGGCGTTTCCGCGATCGGCGTCGCGCCGGGAGTGATCGTAGGATTACTTTCGGTGCACCCACCGCGGAGGGGCACCTCGCGCCCGGGTATGCCGGTGGCAAGGCGCCCGATCGCACCGGCGGAGGTGTGGCCGGATTCCGCGGTCGGGTAGAGGTACGGCGGCACGGGCGCCGCAACAGGCGGCATCCTGTGGGTGTTTCGCGGACAAGCGCGATCGGAATGGGGGCATTCCTGTGGGCGGCACTGGCGGCACCGCCGGCGCGGGCGGCACGGGCGGCAGCGAGGCCGCCAAGCGGCCCAACGCGCAGCTGGGCTCGTGGTTCCTGCGCAGCGGCTGGTCCAAGGGCGAGCTGGCGCGGCAGGTCAACCGCCGCGCCCGCCAGATGGGCGCCCACCACATCAGCACCGACACCTCCCGGGTGCGCCGCTGGCTGGACGGCGAGCAGCCCCGGGAGCCGATCCCCCGGATCCTCTCCGAGCTGTTCTCCGAGCGCTTCGGCTGCGTGGTCGGCGTCGAGGAGCTGGGCCTGCGCACGGCCCACCGCTCCCCGTCCGTCTCCGGCGTCGACCTCCCCTGGGCCGGACCCCAGACGGTCGGCCTGATCAGCGAGTTCACCCGCAGCGACCTGATGCTGGCGCGCCGCGGCTTCCTCGGCACCTCGCTCGCCCTGGCCGCCGGACCGAGCCTCATCGAGCCGATGCAGCGCTGGCTGGTGCCGGTGCCGGCCGCCCCCGCCGACCCCGGGGCGCGGCCCGACCGCACCCGCCCGGCCCGCCTCTCCCGCCCCGAGCTGGAGCTGCTGGAGGCGACCACCGCGATGTTCCGGATGTGGGACGCGCAGTGCGGCGGCGGGCTGCGGCGCAAGGCGGTGGTCGGCCAGCTCCACGAGGTCACCGACCTCCTCCAGGAGCCGCAGCCGCCGGAGGTCGCCACCCGGCTGTTCAAGGTCGCCGCCGAACTCGCCGAGCTGGCGGGCTGGATGAGCTACGACATCGGCCTCCAGCCCACCGCCCAGAAGTACTTCGTGCTCGCCCTGCACGCCGCCAAGGAGGCCGGCGACCGCCCGCTCGGCTCGTACATCCTCTCCAGCATGAGCCGGCAGATGATCCACCTCGGCCGGCCCGACGACGCGCTGGAGCTGATCCACCTCGCCCAGTACGGCAGCCGGGAGACCGCCACCCCCCGCACTCAGGCGATGCTGTACGCGATGGAGGCCCGCGCGTACGCCGGCATGGGGCAGCCCAGCAAGGTCAAGCGGGCGGTGCGGATGGCCGAGGACACCTTCTCCGACATCACCCCCGGCGAGCCGGAGCCGGACTGGATCCGCTTCTTCTCCGAGGCCGAGCTGAACGCCGAGAACGCCCACTCCTACCGCGACCTCGCCTACGTGGCCGGCCGCAGCCCCACGTACACCTCGCTCGCCGAGCCGGCCATGCGGCGCGCCGTCGAGCTGTTCCGCGAGGACCCCGAGCACCAGCGCTCCTACGCCCTCAACCTCATCGGGATGGCCACCGTCCACCTCCTGCAGAAGCAGCCCGAGGCGTGCGCGGTGATGGCCCGGCAGGCGATCCCGTTCGCCCGCCAGGTCCGCTCCGAACGGGTCCACAACCGCCTGCGGAAGACGGTGGACACCGCGGTCCGGGAGTACGGGACGGTCAGTGAGGTGATCGAGCTCGGGGACGAGCTGTCCCGCCAGCTCCCGGAGACCGTGGCGGCGGGCTGAGCCCCCCGGGGGCGGCGCTCGCCCCGGGGCGCGCAGTTCACCCGGGTGTAACAGGGGCGACCGCTTCGTCACCCCCGTGAAACACCCGCAAGGTTTGGCCGAAACGGCGCCGCGACACCCTCTTCGCGTAGCCGGCCCACCCCGCACCCGCACGGGCCGCATCGACGACGAGGAGACGCCGATGCCCCCAGGCATCCTTCCGCTCGCAGACGGCCTCGCGGCGAAAGCCACCCTCAGCCCCGCCAACACCGGGTTCATGCTGATCTGCTCCGCCCTGGTGATGCTCATGACGCCCGGCCTGGCGTTCTTCTACGGCGGTATGGTCCGGGTCAAGAGCGTCCTGAACATGCTGATGATGAGCTTCATCAGCCTGGGCATCGTCACCGTCCTGTGGGTGCTCTACGGCTTCGGGCTCGCCTTCGGCACCGACAACGGCGGCGTCATCGGCTGGAACGGCGACTTCGCCGGCCTCGGCCACATCGGCCTGACCCAGCTGTGGGGCACCTCCACCGTCCCGGTCTACGTCTTCGCCGTCTTCCAGCTGATGTTCGCGGTGATCACCCCCGCGCTGATCAGCGGCGCCCTCGCCGACCGGGTGAAATTCACCGCCTGGGCGCTCTTCACCGCCCTGTGGGTCAGCGTCGTCTACTTCCCGGTCGCGCACTGGGTGTGGGCCGACGGCGGCTGGCTCTACCGGCTCGGCGTGATCGACTTCGCCGGCGGCACCGCCGTCCACATCAACGCCGGCGCCGCGGCGCTCGGCGTGCTCCTCGTCGCCGGCAAGCGGATCGGCTTCAAGAAGGACCCGATGCGGCCGCACAGCCTGCCGCTGGTGATGCTCGGCGCCGGACTGCTGTGGTTCGGCTGGTTCGGCTTCAACGCCGGCTCCTGGCTGAACAACGACGACGGCGTCGCCGCGGTCGCCTTCGTCAACACCCAGGTCGCCACCGCCGCCGCGATGCTCGGCTGGCTCGCCTACGAGAAGCTCCGGCACGGCTCGTTCACCACCCTCGGCGCGGCCTCCGGCGCGGTCGCCGGACTGGTCGCCATCACCCCCGCCTGCGGCGCGGTCAGCCCGCTCGGCGCGCTCGCCATCGGCGCGATCGCCGGCGTGCTGTGCGCCATGGCGGTCGGCCTGAAGTACCGCTTCGGCTACGACGACTCCCTCGACGTCATCGGCGTCCACCTGGTCGGCGGGATCGCCGGATCGCTGCTGGTCGGCCTGTTCGCCACCGGCGGCGTGCAGAGCGGCGCCAAGGGCCTGCTCTACGGGGGCGGCTTCGCCCAGCTCGGCAAACAGGCCGTCGGCGTGGTCTGCGTCCTGCTCTACTCGCTGGTCGTCTCCTACGTCCTTGCCAAGGCCATCGACCTGGTGATGGGCTTCCGGATCGGCGAGGACGAGGAGATCACCGGCGTCGACCAGGCCGCGCACGCCGAGACCGCGTACGACTTCGCCGGCGCGGGCGGCGGCACCGCGGCCCGCCGCACCCCCGCCCCCGGCGAGACCCTGACCAGGAAGGTGGACGCGTGAAGCTCATCACGGCAGTCATCAAGCCGCACCGGCTCGACGAGGTGAAGGAGGCCCTCCAGGCGTTCGGCGTGCACGGCCTGACCGTCACCGAGGCCAGCGGCTACGGCCGGCAGCGCGGCCACACCGAGGTCTACCGGGGCGCCGAGTACACCGTCGACCTGGTACCCAAGATCCGCATCGAGGTCCTCGTCGAGGACGCCGACGCCGCCGAACTGCTGGACGTCGTCGTCAACGCCGCCCGCACCGGCAAGATCGGCGACGGGAAGGTGTGGAGCGTCCCCGTGGAGGAGGCCGTACGGGTGCGCACCGGGGAACGCGGCCCGGACGCGCTGTGAGCGGCGGGCCGGGGCGGGGGAGCGCGGGGGGTCCGGAGGGGCATCCCGCTGCGGGGAAGGGCCCCTCCGCTTCCCCGGACGGCTTCGCCGCCGCCCGGGTACGCCTCCTCGAATCCGCGCACCCCACCGGCAGTGACCGCCGGACGGCCCTCGCCCGGCTCACCGACGACTGGCTCGCCGCCCTGCTGGCCGGGGCGGCCGGGCCGGCCGGCGGCGTCGCGCTGGCCGCGGTCGGCGGCTACGGCCGCGGTGAACTCTCCCCCCGCAGCGACCTCGACCTCCTCCTGCTCCACGACGGCCGGGCCGCCCCCGCCGAACTGGCCGCGCTCGCCGACCGCCTCTGGTACCCGGTCTGGGACCTCGGCCTGGACCTCGACCACGCCGTCCGCACCCCCGCCGAGGCCCGCCGCGCCGCCCGCGGCGACCTCCGGGTCCAGCTCGGCCTGCTCGACGCCCGCCACCTGGCCGGCGACCCCGCGCTGACCGAACAGGTCCGCACCGCCGCGTACGCCGACTGGCGCGAGAGCGCCCCCCGGCGGCTGCCCGAACTCCGCGAGCTGTGCCGGGAGCGCGCCGAACGCCACGGCGAACTCCGCCACCTCCTCGAACCCGACCTCAAGGAGGCGCACGGCGGTCTGCGCGACGCCACCGCCCTGCGCGCCGTCGCCGCCTCCTGGCTCGCCGACGCCCCCCGCGGCGGACTGGAGGCCGCCCGCACCGCCCTCCTGGACACCCGGGACGCCCTGCACCTCACCACCGGGCGCGCCACCGACCGGCTCTCCCTCCAGGAGCAGGACCAGGTCGCCGCCGCCCTCGGCCTGCCCGACGCGGACGCCCTGCTCCGCCGCACCTACGAAGCCGCCCGCACCCTCGCCTACGCCGCCGACGTCACCTGGCGCGAGGTCGGCCGGGTGCTGCGGGCCCGCTCCGTCCGGCCGGTGCTGCGCGGCCTGCTGCCCGGCCGCACCGCCGGCCGCGCCGAACGCTCCCCGCTGGCCGACGGCGTCGTCGAACTCGACGGCGAGGCGGTGCTGGCCCGCACCGCCCGCCCCGAACGCGACCCCGCCCTGCTGCTGCGCGCCGCGGCCGCCGCCGCCCAGGCCGGACTGCCGCTGGCCCCCGCCGCCGTCCGCCGCTGCGCCGCCGCGCTCACCGCCCACCCGCTGCCGGTGCCCTGGCCGGCCGAGGCCCGCGACCAGCTGATCACCCTGCTCGGCGCGGGCCCGTCCACCGTGCCCGTATGGGAGGCCCTGGAGGCCGAGGGCGTCCTGACCCGGCTGCTGCCCGAGTGGGAACGGGTCCGCTGCCGCCCGCAGCGCAACCCCGTCCACACCTGGACCGTCGACCGGCACCTGGTCGAGACCGCCGTCCGGGCCGCCGCGCTGGCCCGCCGCGTCCACCGGCCCGACCTGCTGCTGACCGCCGCGCTGCTGCACGACCTCGGCAAGGGCGGCCCCGGCGACCACTGCGCGACCGGCGCGGCCCTGGCCCGCGAGACCGCCGCCCGGCTCGGCTTCGGCCCCGCCGACACCGAGGTGATCGCCACCCTCGTCCGGCACCACCTGCTGCTCGTGGAGACCGCCACCCGCCGCGACCTGGACGACCCGGAGACCACCGGCGCGGTCGCCGCCGCCGTCCGCGACACCGGCACCCTGGAACTCCTGCACGCGCTCACCGAGGCCGACGCGCTCGCCACCGGGCCGGCCGCCTGGAGCGCCTGGCGCGCCGGGCTGGTGGCCGGCCTGGTCCGGCGGGTCGCCGACCGCCTCGCCGGCGCGCCGGCGCCCGACCCGCGCGAGACCGCCGAGCCCACCCCCGAGGAGCGGCGCCTGGCGGAGGAGGCCGCCCGCACCGGCGGCCCGGCCCTGGCCCTGCGCGCCCGCCCCGAGAGCGCCCCGCCCGGCGCCGCCCACCCGCACGGCACCGCCCCGGACGCCGCCGACCCCACCGCCCCCGAACCGGTCGGCGTGGAACTCCTCCTCGCCGTCCCCGACCGCCCCGGCGTCCTGCCCGCCACCGCCGGCGTACTCGCCCTGCACCGCCTCACCGTCCGCTCCGCCGACCTGCGCACCCTCGACGCGCCCGGCCGCGGCCCGGTGCTGCTGCTCAGCTGGCGGGTGGCGGCCCAGTACGGGTCGCTGCCCGAGGCCGCGCGGCTCCGCGCCGACCTGGTCCGCACCCTCGACGGCACCCTGGACGTCCCGGCCCGCCTCGCCGAACGGGAACGCGCCTACGCCCACCGCTCCCGGGCCGCGCCGCCCCCGCCGCCCCGCGTCACCGTGGCCCCCGGCGGCTCCCGCACCGCCACCGTCATCGAGGTCCGCGCCCAGGACGCGCACGGCCTGCTGCACCGGATCGGACGCGCCCTGGAGGCCGCCGGGGTCCGGGTCCGCAGCGCCCACATCAGCACCCTGGGCGCCAGCGCGGTGGACGCCTTCTACGTCACCGGCGCGGACGGCGCGCCGCTCCCCGAACCGGTGGCCCGCAAGACCGCCGCGATGGTCGAAGCCGCGCTGGCGTAGCGGCCCACGGCGGGTCCGCTTGCGTGGCCGGATACCCTAGAAGCCGACTGGACCGTAAGCCCCCGACCCCGAGGATCGACGACCGCCGTGTTCGATACGCTTTCCGACCGCTTGGCGAGTACTTTCAAAAACCTCCGGGGCAAGGGCCGCCTGAGCGAGGCGGACATCGACGCCACCGCGCGCGAGATCCGCATCGCCCTGCTGGAAGCCGATGTCGCGCTGCCGGTCGTCCGGGCCTTCATCAAGCAGGTCAAGGAGCGCGCCCTGGGCTCGGAGGTCAGCCAGGCGCTGAACCCCGCCCAGCAGGTCATCAAGATCGTCAACGACGAGCTGATCGGCATCCTCGGCGGTGAGACCCGCCGCCTCCGCTTCGCCAAGCAGCCGCCGACGGTGATCATGCTCGCCGGCCTCCAGGGCGCCGGCAAGACCACCCTCGCCGGCAAGCTCGGCCGCTGGCTCAAGAGCCAGGGCCACGCCCCGCTGCTGGTCGCCTGCGACCTCCAGCGCCCGAACGCCGTCAACCAGCTCCAGGTCGTCTCTGAGCGCGCCGGCGTCGCCTTCTACGGCCCCGAGCCCGGCAACGGCGTCGGCGACCCCGTCCAGGTCGCCAAGGACTCCGTCGAGTACGCCCGCACCAAGCAGTACGACGTCGTGATCGTCGACACCGCCGGCCGCCTCGGCATCGACGCCGAGATGATGCAGCAGGCCGCCGACATCCGCGACGCGGTCGGCCCGGACGAGGTCCTCTTCGTCGTCGACGCGATGATCGGCCAGGACGCGGTCAACACCGCCGAGGCGTTCCGCGACGGCGTCGGCTTCGACGGCGTGGTCCTCTCCAAGCTGGACGGCGACGCCCGCGGCGGCGCCGCGCTCTCCGTCGCGCACGTCACCGGCAAGCAGATCATGTTCGCCTCCAACGGCGAGAAGCTGGACGACTTCGACGCGTTCCACCCGGACCGCATGGCGTCCCGCATCCTCGGCATGGGCGACATGCTCTCGCTCATCGAGAAGGCCGAGCAGACCTTCAGCCAGCAAGAGGCCGAGAAGATGGCCGCCAAGCTGGCGAAGGGGCCGAAGGAGTTCACCCTCGACGACTTCCTGGCTCAGATGGAGCAGGTCCGGAAGATGGGCTCGATCTCCAAGCTCCTCGGCATGCTGCCCGGTATGGCGCAGATGAAGGACCAGATCAACAACCTCGACGAGCGCGAGGTCGACCGCACCGCCGCCATCATCAAGTCGATGACCCCGGCCGAGCGCCAGGACCCCACGATCATCAACGGCTCCCGCCGGGCCCGTATCGCCCGCGGTTCCGGTGTCGACGTCAGCATGGTCAAGAATCTGGTCGAGCGGTTCTTCGACGCCCGCAAGATGATGTCGCGGATGGCCCAGGGCGGCGGCCTGCCCGGGATGCCCGGCATCCCCGGGATGGGCGGCGGCCCCGGCCGGAAGAAGAAGCAGATCAAGCAGGCCAAGGGCAAGCGCAAGAGCGGCAACCCCATGAAGCGCAAGGCCGAGGAGGAGGCCGCCGCGGCGCGCCGCGAGGCCGCGGCCGGCAGCGCCTTCGGCCTCCCGCAGGGCGGCCAGGACCCGCAGAACTTCGAACTCCCCGACGAGTTCAAGAAGTTCATGGGCTGACCCGTACCCGCAACGACGGACGAGCCCCCGGCCACCTCCCCGTGGCCGGGGGCTCGTCCGTTGCGCGAGGGGTCGCGCTACCGGGTCGCCGCTGCCGGACCCCGCTACCGGGTCCGCGCGATCAGATACCGGAACACATTCGGCATCCACACCGTCCCGTCCGGCCGCCGGTACGGATGCAGCGCCTCCGTCAGCTCCTTCTCCACGAGCCGCGCCCCGGCCACCTCCAGCGCCGCGTCGAACAGGCCGGTCGACAGCATCCCGCGCACCGCGCTCGCCAGGTCCGCGTAGCCGAACGGGCAGGACACCCGCCCCGACCCGTCGGGCCGCAGCCCCGCCCGGTCCGCCAGCTCCTCCAGATCGTCCCGGCCGGCCAGCCGCCAGCCGGCGCCGAAGGCGGCCGCGGGCTCGGCCAGCCGCTGCGCCACCCGGAGCACGCCGGTCGTCGCGCACCGCTCCACCGGGCCCCAGCCGCCCAGCACCACCGCGCTGCCGCGCTCGGCCAGCGCCGCCGCCGCGGTCAGCGACCCGGCCAGCTCCTCGGGGCCGCCGCCGCAGCCCACCGGATGGAACGCGGTCACCACCGTGAACGCGGTGTCCTCGGGGGCCGCGTCCGCCAGCCCGCCGCTGACCAGCCGGGTGGCGTCCGGCATCCCTTCCGGGGTGAGCCGCTCGCGCGCCAGCTCCAGCCGGCACTCGTCCGCGTCCACCCCGCTGACCTGCGCCCCGCGCGCCGCCGCGAGCAGCAGCGCCAGCCCGGACCCGCAGCCCAGCGCCAGCAGCCGGGTGCCGGGCCCGACGCCCAGCCGGTCGTAGGCGGCCTCGTAGAGGGGGACCAGCATCCGCTCCTGGATCTCCGCCCAGTCGCGGGCGCGCTCGCGCGCGCCGGCCGGTGCCGCCGGCCCGTCACCGCGCATGGCCCCGGTGTTCGGAAGCTGGTGCCGCACGAGCGTGGGTGACATCGATAGCGCCCCTATTCGCCGAGAACCCGAAGCTGATCAGTACCGTCCGCCCCCGTGTTTCCGAGCGTTGTGCGCCCCCGCGAACCAGACAACTCCGCATCCGACCGGCCGTCCAGAGGGTGCGCCGGGGTTGGCTCCCGCGCGCCCCTGTGTGCGCCGGTCCGTGCGGTCCCCGAGCGCCGTTCCAGGGTGCCCCGGCCCGGCGCGTCCCGCCACGGCAGCGCCGGCCGCCCGCCCCCGGGTCCGCCGGACCGGCGCGGCTCCGGCCGGGGCCGTTCCCCTACGGTGGAGGGGCGGGACCCGCTGTCCGCACGCTTTCCTACCGCCGGTAACATCGCCCGGACCCCGCTCCCGGCCGTCCGGTCCGGTTACGCCATGCGGCGTACGCGGGGGTACGCGGCGGTCCGTACGGACTTGCCGTCCGCGGGCGCCTTCTGTGCAGATCGGCCCACCGCGCCCGGCGCACGCCCCCTGCCCGGAAACTGACCGGTACGTGCAAATTATTTGGGATGCCCCGGAATCGGAACACCGGGCGACTCCGGCTCGTTGTCACGACGTGAGCACGACACCGCCTGTTCTCGCCGCCGAGCTGGCGCTCGCGTGGGCCGACATTCAACGGCACCACCCCGAGCTGCCGGATCTGGCCGCGCCCGAATCCCTGATCGGGGAGTCCTCGTCCGCCTGTGGCGCGGAGCTCTCCTTCGAACGGCTGCTCCACGAGGCAGTCCACGGCATCGCCGCCGCCCGCGGCATCCGCGACACCTCCCGGGCAGGCCGCTACCACAACCGCCGGTTCCTGGCGATCGCCGAGGAGCTGGGCCTGGACCACACCGAGGAGCCGCACCCCAGCAGCGGCTTCTCGCTGGTCACGCTCAACCCCGAGGCCAGACGGCGCTACCGCCCCACCATCGAGCGGCTCACCCGGGCCCTCAAGGCCCACAGCGCCGCCACCGCCACCGACACCGCCCGCAGCTTCCGCGGACCGGCCGCCCGGCACGGCTCCTCCGGAGGCGGCGTCCGCGTCAAGGCCGTCTGTGACTGCGGGCGCAATGTCCGGGTCGTTCCGTCCGTCCTCGCGCAGGCGCCGATCGTCTGCGGCGGGTGCGGGAAGCCCTTCCGCATCCCCGAGGTGGCCGCGGTCGGCTGACCCCCGAGCGTGTGGCACAATTGCCAGCTGTACTCGACAGTCGCACAGGACCCCTCTCTCCTCCGACTGACGCGTCCATCGGGGCCCCGAGTACCGCAACCCCACGTGGCATCTCGTTGTGCCCCACCACGTCAAGACCAGGAGACACCACTCCAGTGGCAGTCAAGATCAAGCTGAAGCGTCTGGGCAAGATCCGCTCGCCTCACTACCGCATCGTCGTCGCCGACTCCCGCACCCGCCGGGACGGCCGCGCCATCGAGGAGATCGGCCTGTACCACCCGGTGCAGAACCCCTCCCGCATCGAGGTCGACGCCGAGCGCGTCGCCTACTGGCTCGGTGTCGGCGCCCAGCCGACCGAGCCGGTGCTGGCCATCCTCAAGGTCACCGGCGACTGGCAGAAGTTCAAGGGTCTGCCCGCCCCGGCGCCGATGAAGGTCGCCGAGCCGAAGGCCGACAAGCGCGCCCTCTTCGAGGCCGCCGCCAAGGCTTCCGGCGACGAGCCGAAGGGTGAGGCCATCACCCCGAAGGCGAAGAAGGCCGACAAGAAGGCGGACGAGGCCGCGGCCGACAAGCCGGCCTCTGAGCCCTCCGAGGACTGAGCGTGCTTGAGGAGGCCCTTGAGCACCTCGTCAAGGGCATCGTCGACAACCCCGACGACGTGCAGGTAGCCTCGCGCACCCTGCGCCGCGGGCGCGTGCTGGAGGTCCGGGTCCACCCCGAAGACCTCGGCAAGGTGATCGGCCGCAACGGCCGCACCGCCCGCGCCCTGCGGACCGTCGTCGGCGCGATCGGCGGCCGGGGGATCCGCGTCGACCTCGTCGACGTCGACCAAGTGCGCTGATCCACGTTGAACACCGGCTCGGGCCGGGGAGGGCCTTCGGGCCGTCCCCGGCCCGAGCTCGTATGTGAGCCTGGAAGCAGCACACCACCACCCGGCCCGGGTCCCACCCTCACCGTCCATGGGACCCACCACCACCCGACCCACCACCCACCGCCACCATCAATTGAGGAACCCCCGCGTTCCGCAACCACCTCCGCGAAAGCGGCGGCGGCTTAGCCGCAAAAAGGGGAGCACAACGTGCAGCTGGTAGTCGCCCGGATCGGCCGCGCCCACGGCATCAAGGGCGAGGTCACCGTCGAGGTGCGCACCGACGAACCGGAACTCCGGCTCGCCCCGGGCGCCGTCCTCGCCACCGACCCGCCGTCCGCCGGCCCGCTGACCATCGCCACCGGCCGGGTCCACAGCGGCCGGCTGCTGCTGCGCTTCGACGGCGTCACGGACCGCACCGCCGCCGAGGCGCTGCGCAACACCCTCCTGATCGCCGAGGTCGACCCCGAGGAACTCCCCGAGGACCCCGAGGAGTTCTACGACCACCAGCTGATCGACCTCGAGGTGGTCACCCGCGACGGCACGGCCGTGGGCCGCGTCACCGAGATCTCCCACCTGCCCTACCAGGACCTCCTGGTCGTCGCCCGGCCCGGCGGCGGCGAGGTGCTGATCCCGTTCGTCAGCGAGATCGTCCCGGAGATCGACCTGGCCGAGCAGCGCGCGATCATCGTGCCGCCGCCCGGCCTCCTGGACGACAGCGAGGCCGAGATCGCCTCCGGCCGCGAGGACAGCTGATGCGGCTCGACATCGTCACGATCTTCCCCGAGTACCTCGAACCGCTCAACGTCTCCCTCGTCGGCAAGGCCCGGGCCCGCGGACAGCTCGACGTACGCGTCCACGACCTGCGGGAATGGACCCACGACAAGCACCACACGGTCGACGACACCCCCTACGGCGGCGGCCCCGGCATGGTCATGAAGCCCGAGCCGTGGGGCGAGGCGCTGGACGACGTCCTGGCGTCCGGCGAGGGCGCGCCGGTCCTCGTCGTCCCCACCCCCAGCGGCGTCCCGTTCACCCAGCAGCTCGCCGTGGAACTCTCCGCCAAGCCCTGGCTGGTCTTCACCCCGGCCCGCTACGAGGGCATCGACCGCCGCGTCATCGAGGAGTACGGCGACCGCCTGGACGTCCGCGAGGTCTCCATCGGCGACTACGTCCTGGCCGGCGGCGAGGCCCCGGTCCTCGTCATGGTCGAGGCGATCGCCCGGCTCCTGCCCGGCGTCCTCGGCAACGCCGCCTCCCACCAGGACGACTCCTTCGCCCCCGGCCCGATGGCGGACCTCCTGGAGGGCCCCGTCTACACCAAGCCCCCGGAGTGGCGCGGCCGCACCATCCCCGAGGTGCTGCTCAGCGGCCACCACGGCAAAATCGCCCGCTGGCGCCGCGACCAGGCGTTCGCCCGCACCGCCCGCAACCGCCCCGACCTGCTCGAACGCGCCAACCCCGCGGCCTTCGACAAGAAGGACCGGGAGACGCTGTCCATCCTGGGCTGGGCACCGGGCGAGGACGGCCGATTTGGGCGGACGAGCGGGGACGTGGAAGAATAGGCCGCTGCTGTCCGCGCCCCCGCGTGCGCCCCTGCCACAGGGGGAACGACGCCCGCCCGGCGGAGCGGCAGCCGGACCATCCTCTTCCCGATGATTCCGCTGATGACCTGTGGCATCAGCGAAGAAAGCAGTAGGTCATGCACCTTCTCGACACCGTCGACTCCGCGTCGCTGCGCAGCGACATCCCGGCCTTCCGCCCCGGTGACACCATCAACGTCCACGTGCGCGTCATCGAGGGCAACCGCTCCCGTGTGCAGCAGTTCAAGGGCGTGGTGATCCGCCGCCAGGGTTCCGGCGTCCGCGAGACCTTCACGGTCCGCAAGGTCAGCTTCTCGGTCGGCGTCGAGCGCACCTTCCCGGTGCACACCCCGATCGTCGAGAAGATCGAGGTCGTCACCCGCGGTGACGTCCGCCGCGCCAAGCTGTACTACCTCCGCGAGCTGCGCGGCAAGGCCGCCAAGATCAAGGAGAAGCGCGAGCGCTGAGCCGCGCCGCACCGGGCCGGGCCGTCCCGCCCCGGTGCACCGCGAGGCCACGCTCGCGCCAGGCGTCCGGGCCCGGCCGGATAGGCTCTGGGCCCGATGGACACCGACGCAACTCTCACGGAGCGCGACCCCACTCCCGACCCCGACCGGGGACCGGAGCGGCGGTCGCGCTCCGCGCGTTTCCGGACCCTGGCCGGGCGGCTGCGCCACCGGCCGGTCGCTCTCCTCGCCCTGTGCCTGGCGTTCCTCTTCCTGCTCAGCACCTTCGTCGCGCAGCCGTTCCTGATCCCCAGCACCTCCATGGAGAACACCCTGCGGGTCGGCGACCGGATCCTGGTGAACAAGCTCGCGTACCGCTTCGGCGGCACCCCGCACCGCGGTGACGTCATCGTCTTCGACGGCACCGGGTCGTTCGTTCACAGGGAGCAGGGGGAGAATCCCGTCACGGGACTGCTGCGCAAGGCCGGCGCGGCGCTGGGCCTGGCCCGGTCCGACGACACCGACTACGTCAAGCGCGTCATCGGCGTCGGCGGGGACCATGTGACCTGCTGCGACAAACGGGGGCGGATCGACGTGAACGGTGAGCCGGTGACCGAGGGCTATCTCCATCCGGGCGACGCCCCCTCCGACGTGCCCTTCGACATCGTGGTGCCGCCGGACCGCCTGTGGGTCATGGGCGACCACCGGGCCCGGTCCAGCGACTCCCGCGACCACCTCGGCGAACCGGGCGGCGGCACCGTCCCCGTGGACAAGGTCATCGGCCGCGCGGACCTGATCACCTGGCCGTTCAGCCGCTGGAGCACCGTTCCCACCCCCGGGGCCTTCGCCCGTATACCGGCCCCGGCAGGCCCCCATGGGTAGCCGCGGACGTCCCCGGCACGGGTACGAGAACACCCCGGAACCGGCCCCGGCGGGAGACGGGAGCTACCACGGCGGTACGCACCACGGCGGCGGGACGGGCGGAACGGCCGGCTCCGAGGGCCCGCCGGAGCCCGGCGCGGCGACCGGCGGCCGGGCCGAGCGGCGCCGCCAGGCCAAGCGCGTCAAGAGCCGCAGACGCCGCTCCTACCTCAAGGAGATCCCGATCCTCATCGGGGTGGCGCTGGCCATCGCGCTGGTCCTGAAGACGTTCCTGGTGCAGGCGTTCGTCATCCCGTCCGGCTCCATGGAGCAGACGATCAGGATCGGCGACCGCGTGCTGGTCGACAAGCTCACCCCGTGGTTCGGCGCCACCCCGCACCGCGGCGACGTGGTCGTCTTCAAGGACCCCGGCGGCTGGCTCAAGGGAGAGCAGAAGCAGTCCACCGGCGACCCCGGGCCGTTCAAGGACTTCATGACCTTCATCGGGCTGCTGCCGTCCGCCGACGAGCAGGACCTGATCAAGCGCGTGGTCGCGGTCGGCGGCGACACCGTCCGCTGCTGCGACAAGCAGGGCCGGATCACCGTCAACGGCACCCCGCTCACCGAGCCGTACGTCCACCCCGGCAACCCGCCCTCGCAGCTGGCGTTCACGGTGAACGTGCCCACCGGGCGGCTCTTCGTGATGGGCGACCACCGGTCCAACTCGGCGGACTCGCGCTACCACCTCGACCAGCCGTACCGTGGCACGGTCTCGGAGGACAGCGTCGTCGGCCGGGCCGTGGTCATCGCCTGGCCGCTGGGCCACTGGCGCTTCCTGGAGGAGCCCGACACCTTCGCCGCGGTGCACGACGCGCCGGGCGCCAGGGCGTCGGCGGCGGGGGCAGCGCATAGGGTGTCACCCGAGAGTTTGGCCGTACTCCCGACCCCTGCGGAACTCCCGCTCGTTATGGGAGTGGTGGGCCTGCACCGGTTGACGGGCGGGCGAGAGCGCGGAGTGAGGAGCAGATGTGGGGGACTTGGCGGTCGGCGCACGGTCCGGAACCGAAGAGCCCGAAGAGCCGGCGGGAAGCGGTGAGTCCGCGCCGCGGGCGGCGAACTCCGCGCATCAGCCACAGGCACAGCCAGGCCGGTCCGCCGCGGACCGGCCGCGCACCGGTCCATCGGAGCAGTCGGACGCAGCGGCCGACGAGGAGGCGAGCGGCAGCGTGACCAAAGGCAAGAAGCCGCGCGCCTTCTGGAAGGAGCTGCCGATCCTCATCGGCATCGCCCTGCTCCTCGCCCTGCTGATCAAGACGTTCCTGGTGCAGGCGTTCTCCATCCCGTCCGACTCCATGCAGGACACCCTCCAGCGTGGGGACCGCGTCCTGGTGGACAAGCTCACGCCGTGGTTCGGCGCCAAGCCGGAGCGCGGCGAGGTCGTCGTCTTCCACGACCCGGGCGGCTGGCTCAACGAAACGCCCACCCCGCAGCCCAACCCCGTCCAGAAGGTCCTCAGCTTCATCGGCCTGATGCCCTCGGCGGAGGAGAAGGACCTGATCAAGCGGGTCATCGCGGTCGGCGGGGACACCGTCGAATGCCAGGGCACCGGCCCGGTCAAGGTCAACGGCAAGGCCCTGAAGGAAGACTCCTACGTCTACCCGGGCGCCACCCCGTGCGGCGACCGCCCGTTCGGCCCGATCCACGTCCCCAAGGGCCGGATCTGGGTGATGGGCGACCACCGCGACGACTCCCTGGACTCCCGCTACCACCAGAACCTCCCCGGCAACGGCACGGTCTCCGAGGACGAGGTTGTCGGCCGCGCCTTCACCATCGCCTGGCCCATCAACCGCTGGTCGACGCTGCCCGTACCGGACACCTTCGACCAGCCCGGGATCAACAAGGCAATGGGCGTGGCTCCGGCCGCACTGGGCCTGGTCGGCGCGGTGCCGCTGGTGATCTGGCGCCGGAGGCTGACCGGGAAGCGTAACCCCAGGTAAGGTGCCGTCCCGGATCTTCGACGCGGGCCCGTCCCGCGGGGCGGGAGCGCTGGGATGAGCAGCAGGGGCACCGGAACGCACAGCGGTGCGCAAGGTATGACGGACGGCCGCGGCCGGACCACGGGCGGTGTGCTGTCCGGTCTGGCCGTGGCCGTCGGCTGTGTGCTCTTCCTCGGCGGCTTCGTCTGGGGAGCGCTGATCTACCGCCCGTACACCGTGCCGACCGACTCCATGTCACCCACCATCGCCCCCGGCGCCCGGGTCCTGGCCGAGAAGGTGAACGGTTCCGAGATACACCGCGGCGACATCGTCGTCTTCAAGGACAGCACCTGGGGCGACCTCCCGATGGTCAAGCGGGTCGTCGGCGTCGGCGGCGACCACGTCGCCTGCTGCACCAAGAAGGGGCTGCTGACCGTCAACGGCACCCCGGTCGAGGAACCGTATCTCCAGGGTGGCGGCCCCGCCTCGCCCATCGGCTTCCGGGCCGTTGTCCCCACCGGCCAGCTCTTCCTCCTCGGCGACCACCGCAACGACTCCATGGACTCCCGCGTCCACCTCACCGACGGCGACCACGGCGCGGTGCCGCGCAGCGCCGTCGACGCCCGGGTCGACGCCCGCGCCTGGCCGCTCGGCAGCGCCGGCATGATGGAGCGCCCGCAGAGCTTCGCGGCCTTCCCCGGCGGCGTCTCGCGGCCCGGACCGCTCCAGCCGATCGTCCTGGCCATCGTGGCCGGGGCGGTGCTCATCCTGGGGGGAGCGGCGTACGGGCCGCTGGCGCGGAGGAAGGGGCGCGGGCGTGGGTGACGGGGAGCGGGGGGCCGGGGCGCGGCCGGCTTCCGGTGCGGCCGGCCAGGAGGGGCAGGCGGGGCTGGTTTCCGGCGCGGATCCGGCTTCGGCTCCGGTGCGGCAGGTGTCCCGGGTGGTGCTGCTCGATCCGGACGACCGGATTCTGCTGCTGCACGGCTACGAACCGGCCCGCCCGTCCGAGACCTGGTGGTTCACCCCCGGTGGCGGCCTGGAGGGCAGCGAGACCCGCGAGCAGGCGGCCCTGCGCGAGCTCGCCGAGGAGACCGGGATCACCGGGGCCACCCTCGGCCCCGTCCTGTGGAAACGCCGGTGCGCCTTCCCGTTCGACGGGCGACGCTGGGAACAGGACGAGTGGTACTTCCTGGCCCGGACCGACCGGACCACCACCGACACCGCCGGCCACACCGACCTGGAACGACGCAGCGTCTCGGGACTGAGGTGGTGGACATCGGAGGAACTGTCGGCGGCGCATGAGACGGTGTATCCGACCAGACTCGCCGAGCTGCTGCGCACACTGCTCGACGAAGGGCCCCCGAGTGCGCCGGTGCTCCTGGAGACCGAGCGGGTCTGACGCACAATGGGGAGACGCACGGCTGAAGGGGATCTGCCATGAGCGCCGAGGACCTCGAAAAGTACGAGACCGAGATGGAGCTGAAGCTCTACCGGGAGTACCGCGACGTCGTCGGGCTGTTCAAATATGTGATCGAGACCGAGCGTCGCTTCTACCTCACCAACGACTACGAAATGCAGGTGCACTCCGTCCAGGGTGAGGTCTTCTTCGAGGTCTCGATGGCCGACGCCTGGGTCTGGGACATGTACCGGCCGGCCCGGTTCGTCAAGCAGGTGCGCGTCCTGACGTTCAAGGACGTGAACATCGAAGAGCTCAACAAGAGCGATCTGGATCTCCCGGGGAGCTGAGACCGGGACGGCTGAGGGCGGGCCGGCTGGGGAGGGATCGTTTCTCCCCGGCTGCGCGCCGCCGTGGCGGGGGTGTTTCGCCCCGGTTGGCGTGCTTTGTCTTGCGAGTGAGCGGGGCGTGTCACCCGGGCGGGTGACGGAGTTATCCACAGCCCCGGAGTTATCCACCAAGATCCAATAGTTCTGCGCGGAGGCGTCACAGTCGGTGCCGGAGGTGGTACCGCATGAACGCCACGCACACCGGCCGCCAGGCCGCGCACACGAGCACGCACGCGTCAGCAGGGAAGTTCAAGGAGACCTCGACAGGGGCCGCGGCGCTGGTCGCGGCACAGGCCGTGGGTACAGGGGCTGCGGCCGGGTCGGTCGGGGCCGGGTTGGCCGGGACCGGATCGGCTGGGCACGGATCGGCAGGGACCGGGTCGGATGGGACCGGGTCGGTCGGGACCGGATCGGCCGGGACCGGGTCGGCTGGAACCGGGTCGGTCGGGAAGACCGGGCGCCGGGCAGCGCCGGACCGACTGACCCCGGCCCGTCCCACGCCCGCCCGTCGCACCACGGCTCGTCCCGCCCCCGCCCGTCCCGCCCCGCCCCGTACCTCCCGCAGCGCCCTCGGCCGCTACGGCGAGGACCTCGCGGCCCGGTGCCTCACCGACGCCGGGATGCGGATCCTCGACCGCAACTGGCGCTGCCGCTACGGAGAGATCGACATCGTCGCCGCGGACGGAGACGCCCTGGTCGTCTGCGAGGTCAAGACCCGGCGCGCCGGCTGGTACGAACACCCCATGTCCGCCGTCCGGCCCGGGAAGACCGCCCGGCTGCGGCTGCTCGCCGAGCGCTGGCTGGAACGGCACGGCGGCCCACCGCCCGGCGGCGTCCGCATCGACGTGATCGGCGTCCTGCTCCCGGCCCGCGGCGCCCCCGTGGTCGAACACGTCCGGGGGGTGGCGTGATGGGATTCGCCCGCACCTGCTCCGTCGCCCTGGTAGGCGTCGAAGGCGTCGTCGTCGAGGTCCAGGCCGACCTCGAACCAGGCGTCGCCGCCTTCACCCTCGTCGGACTGCCCGACAAGAGCCTGGTCGAATCCAGGGACCGGGTCCGCGCCGCCGTGGTCAACTCAGGCGCCGAATGGCCGCAGAAGAAGCTCACCGTCGGCCTCAGCCCCGCCTCCGTCCCCAAGAGCGGCAGCGGATTCGACCTCGCCGTGGCCTGCGCGGTCCTCGGCGCCGCCGAACGGCTCGACCCCCGAGAACTCACCGACCTGATGATGATCGGCGAGCTGGGTCTCGACGGCCGCGTCCGGCCCGTCCGCGGTGTGCTCCCCGCCGTCCTCGCCGCCGCGGACGCCGGATACCGCCAGGTCGTCGTGCCGGAACAGACCGTCGCCGAAGCCTCCCTCGTCCCCGGCGTCTCCGTCCTCGGCGTCCGCAGCCTGCGGCAGCTCATCGCCGTCCTCGCCGACGAACCGGTCCCCGATGAAGAGGTCCCGGGCGAAGAAGGCCGCCCCGACCCGCTGCTCTCCGGACTCGCCATGCCCGGCACCGGCGTCACCGCGGGCCTCCCACCCGGCGACCACGTCCCCGACCTCGCCGACGTCGCGGGCCAGTACACCGCCCGCCGCGCCCTTGAAGTGGCCGCCGCCGGCCGCCACCACATCTTCTTCAAGGGCCCGCCCGGCGCCGGCAAGACCATGCTCGCCGAACGCCTCCCCGGACTGCTGCCACCGCTCACACCGAAGGAATCCCTGGAGGTCACCGCCGTCCACTCGGTCGCCGGCACCCTCCCACCGGGACAGCCGCTCGTCCACCGCCCGCCCTACTGCGCACCGCACCACTCCGCGACCATGGCCTCCCTCGTCGGCGGCGGCACCGGACTGCCGCGGCCCGGAGCCGTGTCCCTGGCGCACCACGGCGTCCTTTTCGTCGACGAGGCCGCCGAATGCAGCCCGCGTGTCCTGGACGCCCTCCGCCAGCCGCTCGAATCCGGCCATGTCGTCGTCGCCCGCGCCGGCGGCATGCTGCGGATGCCCGCCCGCTTCCTGCTCGCCCTCGCGGCCAACCCCTGCCCCTGCGGACGCCACGGCACCACCGCCGGCGGCTGCGAATGCCGGCCCTCCTCGATCCGCCGCTACCGCGCCCGCCTCTCCGGACCCCTGATGGACCGGGTCGACCTGCGGATCGCCGTCGAACCGGTCGCCCGCTCCGAACTCCTCGCCCACGGCCACGGTGCCGAATCCACCGCCACCGTCGCCGAACGGGTCCGCGCCGCCCGCGAACGCGCCGCGGCACGCTTCGCCGGCACCCCCTGGCAGACCAACAGCGAAGTACCGGGCCACGAACTCCGCACCCGCTGGCCCGTCCACCCCGGCGCCCTGGACCGGGCCGAACGCGACCTGGAATGCGGCCTGCTCACCGCCCGCGGCCTGGACCGCGTCCTCCGCGTCGCCTGGACCGCCGCCGACCTCGCCGGCCGCGACCGCCCGACCCGGGAGGACGTCAACTGGGCCCTCGAACTCCGCACCGGAGTACGGCGCGGAACGGTGACGTCCGCGACTGGGACGGGAGCCGGGGCCGGAACGGGATCGGCGCTTGCGCCTGGGACCGGCGCCGGACCGGGGCCCGGGGCCGGGGCCGACACCGGAGCTGCGACCGGAGCGCGCCTGATCGCGCTCCCCGGGGCCCGAAGCCGCCGCCCGAAGTCCGGCACCCCGTCCACGGCACCTACGGAACGCACCCGCACGACCGAAGGCGGAGCGCCGACACGGCCGGGAGCCGAACCGGGACTACCGCCCGCCGACGACGGTACGCACGGAGTACCGGCCCCGGGCGACCGCCTCCACAAGCCACCGGGACCACTGAAATCCCCGGAACCCCACCCGCCCACGCCCCCCGCCCACCCCGCAGACCACCGAGGCGACCGATGAACACCCTCGACGAATGGGGCTTCCTCACCGAACCGACGCCCGACCCGCCACCGGGTACGACACCGCAATCCACGCCGGAAGACGCACCTGCGCCCCGGACGGCCGGAACCGGAGGCCCTTCCGCCGCCCGCGGCACACCTGCCGCCCAACCGGACGGAACTGCCCCGCCTCCCCGCCTGTCACGCCTGCCCCGCCCGTCACCCACGACGCCCGGACCCTACGACCCCCAGCGCGCCGCCCGCGCCGCCCTCACCCGCATCCTGGAACCAGGAGACGAAACGGCGGGCCGCTGGCTCCGCGAGATGGGCCCGGTAGCCCTGTGGCACGCCCTCGCCGACGACGAGGCACCGCCACCTCCCGGCGCCGGCTTGGCCAAAGTCGCCGGGCTCCGGCTGCGCGCCGGACGGGCTCGCCCCGGCGCCGACCTCGCCGCCGTCGCCGCACTCGGTGGCCGCTTCATCTGCCCCGGCGACGAGGAATGGCCGGGCCAACTGGACGACCTCGGCGACGCGCGCCCCATCGGCCTGTGGGTACGCGGCGCGGCCAACCTGCGGATCTGGGCACTCCGCTCGGTCGCGGTGGTCGGCGCCCGCGCCTGCACCGACTACGGCGCCCACCTCGCCACCACCCTCGGCGCCGGCCTCGCCGAACGCGGCTGGACGGTCGTCTCCGGCGCCGCCTACGGCGTCGACGGCGCGGCCCACAGAGGAGCGCTCGCCGCGCACGGCCCGACCATCGCGGTGCTCGCCTCCGGCGTCAACCACCCCTACCCGCGCGGCCACACCGAGTTGATCGACCGCATCGCCGAACAGGGCCTGGTCGTGGCCGAGTTGCCCCCGGACGACCACCCCACCCGGAGCCGCTTCATCCAGCGCAACCGCGTCATCGCCGCCCTCACCCGGGGCACCGTCGTCGTGGAGGCCGAACTCCGCAGCGGCTCCCTCGTCACCGCCCGCCGCGCACTGACCCTCGGGCGCTTCACCATGGGCACCCCCGGACCCGTCACCAGCGGACTCTCCGCCGGAGTGCACCAACTCCTGCGCGGCGAGGCCACGGTGGTCACCGACGCCGACGAGGTCATCGAACTCGTCGGCAGTATCGGCGACCTCGCCCCCGAGCGCCGCGGCCCCACCCTCGCCCGCGATCTGCTCGACCCGGTCGCCCTGCGCGTACTCGAAGCGCTGCCCGCCCGCGGCGGCGCGGACACCGCCCAACTGGCCAGGGAGTCGGGCACGCCCCGCGACCTCACCCAGAGCAAACTCATCGAGCTGCAGACCCTCGGATTCGTTCAAAGGTGCGGTGAGCGCTGGGAGTTGGTGCGACGTGTCCACTCGACCGAAGGTTCCCGGCGAGGCGGTACTTGACCTGGCGCGAACGGGTGAAAGGGTGAGGGGAATGACCGCAGAATCCAGGTTTGCCGTGCTTCGGTGCGGGCGGCCGGCCCACGGGGCACCGGAGGCGCGGCGCGGCGTCCGCACCGCTTGCCGCCCGCCGCGTCACGGCGTCCGCCCGCACAGCCCCCCGGGGGCGCACGCGCGGCGCACGCGCCCCCGGCGCCACCCGTTCCAGGTGCTGGTGTGTCGCGCCGGATAACCCTGGGGTGCGGGCAGCGGAACGTATCTGCGTACCATCAACCCCCCTTTCCTCGCACACCGCGACGCCCCGGTCACGCTACGCTCACGACAGTTCACACCTCCCCGTCCACCCACCCCCGTCTCGGCAGAACGGCTCAAGGCGACGAATGCCCCAGCACACCTCCGGGTCTGACCGCGCGGCAGTACCACCCGCCGCGCGCGGCAGCGTGCGCCCCGCCCCGCCCACCTCGCTCGACGAGCTGTGGCGCTCCTACAAGGCGTCAGGCGACGGACGCCTGCGGGAACAGCTGATCCTGCACTACTCACCGCTGGTCAAATACGTCGCCGGCCGCGTCAGCGTCGGACTGCCGCCCAACGTGGAGCAGGCCGACTTCGTCTCCTCCGGAGTCTTCGGACTGATCGACGCCATCGAGAAGTTCGAACCCGAACGCTCCATCAAATTCGAGACCTACGCCATCACCCGTATCCGGGGCGCGATGATCGACGAACTGCGCGCCCTGGACTGGATCCCGCGCTCCGTACGCCAGAAGGCCCGCGCCGTGGAACGCGCCTACGCCACCCTCGAAGCGCAACTCCGCCGCACCCCGACCGAGGCCGAGGTCGCCGGCGAAATGGGCATCCCGCTGGAAGAACTCCACGGCGTCTTCAGCCAGCTGTCCCTGGCGAATGTCGTCGCCCTGGAGGAACTCCTGCACGTCGGCGGCGAGGGCGGTGAACGCCTCAGCCTGATGGACACCCTGGAGGACACCGCCGCGGAGAACCCCGTCGAGATCGCCGAGGACCGCGAGCTGCGGCGCCTGCTGGCCCGCGCCATCAACACCCTGCCCGACCGCGAGAAGACCGTGGTCACCCTCTACTACTACGAGGGCCTCACCCTCGCCGAGATCGGCAACGTACTCGGCGTCACCGAGAGCCGGGTCAGCCAGATCCACACCAAGTCGGTCCTCCAGCTCCGCGCCAAGCTGGCAGACGTCGGACGGTGAGGTGGGCGGCTTGCGGGGGCGGTGCCGCGGTCGGGGCTACGGGGCCCTGGGCGGTGCTTGGGGTGCGGCCGTCGCGGGGGAGGGGAGCGGTGGATGGGCGTCTGAGGGGATCGGCGCCGCTGACCGGGCCGGCGCGGATGCGGCCGGCCCGGACCGAAGTCTCCTTCCGGGCGAGCGGCGACATCCGCGGCAGCCCCGCTGCCCGGCCCCGCTGAGTGACCCAACGCCCCACTCATGTCGCGATGCGGAGTGCCGCGGCGAGGACGCCATCCGTAAAGTGGTGACGTGCCCAGGATTCGAGCGGCCTCGGTGGCCGAGCACCGGACGATGCAACGCGGCGCCCTTTTGGACGCCGCCCGCTCCTTGCTGTCCGAGGGCGGAACGGAGGCCCTGACCTTCCCTGCCCTCGCCGAGCGCACGGGACTCGCGCGCTCCTCCGTGTACGAGTACTTCCGCTCCCGCGCGGCCGTCGTCGAAGAACTGTGTGCCGTTGACTTCCCCGTCTGGGCCGCGGAGGTCGAGGCGGCGATGGAGGGCGCCGAAACGCCGGAGGCCAAGATCGAGGCGTATGTGCGCCGCCAGCTCGCCCTGGTCGGCGACCGTAGGCACCGCGCCGTCGTGGCCATCTCCGCGGGCGAACTGGACGCCGGCGCCAGGGAGAAGATCCGCGCGGCCCACGGCGGCCTGATCGCCATGATCGTCGAGGCGCTGGCCGACCTCGGCCACGCGCAGCCCCGGCTCGCCGCGATGCTCCTCCAGGGCGTTGTCGACGCGGCCGTCCGCCGCATCGAACTGGGCGCCGCCGAAAACCCGGAAGAAATCACCGAAGCAGCGGTGGCCATGGCCCTCAGGGGCGTACGGGGCTGACGCCGGGGCGCGAGAGGCAAGCCGGCGTGGCGCCGCGAGGGCGCCGTACGGATGCGCCGCGGCACCAGGCGGTACGAATGCGCAGGCGGTGCCGATACGGCAGGGCGGCATGGGGGCGGTGGCGGCACGAGAGGGGACGGTCGCGGCACGAGACGGTCAGCTGCGCGCCTTCCGTGCTCTTGCTGCGCACCTAGGCTCCCGTCCTCTCGCTGCGCCGTCCAGGTCCCCCGCCCCTCCCTCCCCCGCCGCACCGGCGTGGC